>NZ_JBHSBB010000049.1:0-9345 GCF_042650325.1 Streptomyces polygonati
GGGGTGTGGTGGTGACGTCGATGCCGGCGTAGACGAAGGTCGCCCGGATGCGTTCGGTGAGGTCTTTGAGGAGATCAGCGGCTTCGGCGCCGTTGGTGGTGCGGGGGTTGAGGCGGTGGATCTCGTCGATGAGGACCAGACGGACGCCGGCCTGGTTGTAGGTGTGGCAGACGGCGTCGGTGATCTGGGTGGTGGTCATGTGGGTGGTGGTGGGGATGCCGAGGTAGCGGGCGAACTCTGCGGTGAGGTTTTTGGCGCTGGCGCCGGGTGGGACCAGGACGTACGCGACGGGGACCTGCGTATGCCCGAGTCCTGGCGGGGAGGGGTTGCGGTGGGTGTGGGCGAGGTGGCAGGCGCGGCCGACGTGGAGGAGAGCGGTGGTCTTCCCGGCCGCCGGGGGGCCGGTGACGATCAGGGAGGGGCGGGCGGCGTGCTGCTGGTAGCGGCCCAGGACCATCAGGGTGCGCACCTGGGTGGCCAGGGTGTCGATGGCTGGGGTGCGCAGGGTGACGAACGCGGAGTGGTAGGCCAGGCGCTGCTCGGGGCTGCTGGGCGGGTCGCCGGACTGCGGCGGGGCTGGGGGAGGGGTGGTGGCGAAGTGCTGCCAGCCCTGCCAGGTGGTCACCGGCCACGGCTGGCCGGCCGGGTCCTCGACGGCATCCTGCCCCGCGCTGTTCGTGCCGCTGTTGTCTGTGCGGAAACCGGCGGCCGGCACCGGGGCGCGGTTCACCATGTCAGGGCCTCCGCGGCCGCGTCGTAGAGCCCGTAGCCGGTGTGCGTGGCAGGGCCGGTAGGGCTGTCGTCGTTGATGGTGTCCTCGTCGGGGGTGTCGTCGAAGTCGTCCAGGCTGTCGTCTTGCGCTGGGCGGCCGGCCCTGTGTGTGCCGAGGTCTTGTTCGAGTTGGTCGCGCTCGCCGGGCTGCGTCGGTACGGGAACCGGGGCGGTGGTGGCCCGGGTGAGCAGACGCTGTTCTTGCGCGGTCGCGGTCTGGTTGCGGGCGCGGCGCATGAGCTGGTCGAGGGCGTCGGCGAGGTCGGCTTCGCGGGAGTCGGAATCGCGGCCGGTGTAATGGGTGATCGTGGTGCGGACGTGGTTCCAGGTGTGTTCGTTGAACGGATGGTGGGTGTGGTCGCGGTGGATCCAGGGGATCTCGGCGAGCTGCCCGTCGGGGAGGCGGATCCAGATCTGGCGGAGGTCGTGGGGGTTGATGTGGACCTCCCATTTCCCGCCGCGGGCGGCGACGGGGGAGGGCTGACCGCGGTGGGGGGCCAGGAGGTCGTGGTCGTAGGTGCGGTGGTGGATGCGGATACCGCGCTCGGTGACGGCCTGCCAGCGCAACGGGAGCAGTTCGAGGTAGTCGTGACCGGTCAGGGGGACGGGGACGTGGCCGGCGACGCAGACCAGCGCGGCCCACATCTGGTTGGGGGTCAGGGCGGCCCGGGGCAGGACAGGGTGGCGCAGCCCTTCGTGGGGGCGCATGTGCCAGTGGACGAGCCACTCGTCCAGGAGGTCCTGGAGCGCCGGGACGGTGTGGCAGGCGTCTTGTTCGATGTCGCGGCCGCAGCGGGTGACGTCGGAGCCGGTGTAGCCGGGCAGGTGCTGGCAGAACAGGGTGTTGATGGAGCCGAAGGTGCGCTCGACGATGCCCTTGGCGGTGGGGGCGTGGGGAGGGGCGGGCTGCACGCTGATCCCCAGGGTCTGGCACGCGGCGGTGAACGCCGTCGACAGGTAGATCTTCCCGCGGTCCACGACGACCGTCTCGGGGATGACGACGGGACGGGCGGCCGCGCCGGCGAGCCGTTCGTCCAGGGTGAGCAGCCGCTGGTGGGCGGGCAGTTGGGTGTGGGCGAAGCGCAGGGCATCGGGCCAGGTCGGCCGTGCAGGGTGGGGGACGGCCATCTCGGCGAGCAGCAGCGCCGCGTCGACGGCCTGGGCGGTTCCGGGGGTCAGGACGGCGGCGGGGATGGCGCGGGTGGCCACGTCGACGGCGATCGTGAGTTCGGGGCGGCCGGTGGTGCCGTCGTCGAACATGGCCAGGACGTCCAGGCGGGTGGTGTCGATCTGCATCTGCTCGCCGGGCCGCAGCGCGATGGTGGGGGTGTGCCTGCGGCCGTCCTCGGTGATGGGCGGGGAGCTGATGTGGCGGGCGGGGTGGTCGGAGGGGTGCGCGAGCTGGTGGACGAGCCGGTAGAACGTCGCCGGGGCCGGCATCGCCACCGCGTCGTGCCGGTCCTTCAGCACCTGCGCGACCAGCGGCATCAGGGCGCTGATGGTGCCCTTGGAGCGGCCGCGGCGGCTGCGCAGCACGTCCTTGACCGCGGCGGCGACGCGTTCGTCTGTGCGGCCGGCGGGGCTGGGTGTGCGAGTGGTGCGGTGGTCGACCAGCCCCCACAGGCCCTGCTTGCGGTAGGCCAGGCGCATCCGCTGCACCGTGGTCCGCGACACCTTCCCGAACCCGAGCGCGGTCAGCTCGGCGGCCTTGGCGTGTTCCCGCTGCGCGAGAGTCCACCGGTCCGGGTCGTACTGCTCGCGCACCGCCCCGATACTGCCGGGTCCTTCGGGCAGGCCGCATTCCACTTCGCGGATGTGGCCGAGCCAGGCAACCGCTCTGTGCCGGGCGGCGGTCGGGGCGGTCTCGAACAGCCCCCACCGCGGAACGGCCTGGGCCGGGGCTGCGTCCGCGCCCAGGACCGCGAAGCCGGGGTCGGCGAACAGATACCCGGCCAGCACCACCTCATCACCGCCGTCACCGCCGTCACCGCCCTCGCCTATGAGATGGAAGGACTGGCCGGCCAGCGCGACGACCTGCCACCGGGATCCGCGGAAGCGGACGTGCGCGCCGACAGCCACCGAAGGGCGCCCAGTTGGCCGGGCCGCGTTCACCGTGCCTCCTGCGGCCGGTGGCCGGCCTGCCCGCGCGCCGCACCGTCGTCCGGGCAGTCGGGGTCCTTGCCGGACGGCCCGGGTGTGCTGCCGTCTGTGCCGGCCGCCCCGCGGTCGTCTGTACCGCCCGGGGCTCCGGCGCGGTGGTCTGCGCCGTCATGGCCGGCGTCGGGCGGTGCCCCGGGGCTGACCAGGACGCGTTCGTGCAGCGGCGCCTCCAGCGGTACGTCCAGGGACCGGTTCCACAGCGCGTGGAAGACGACGGGCAGGACCTCGATCGGGTCACCGGCGGCTTCGGCGCCGTCGATGAGCGGCCGCGGCGCGGTGAACGCCTGAAGCACCGCGGCCATCAGGCCGGGGCGGCCGGCGTTGCGCGGGTGGCGGTAGCCGGCCAGCCATTTCAGGTTCGCCGCCGACGCCTCATCGAGCGGCCGGAGCCGCTGGTAGGTCCAGCCGACGTCCGCGCACGCAGCCTCCAGCGCGGCTGCAGCGGTCAGCGCCCGCTGCCCGCCGGCTTCCGGGTGGCTGGGACAGTCGGCGAGCAGCGCGGTGCCGTCGATGTAGCGGGCGAACAACTGCGGCGTCCAACTACGCACCCGGCCCGGGCGCTCGCGCCACGCCAGCCGTACCGGTCGCCCGGCCAGGCCGGTCACGCGCGAATCACGGTCCAGCACCATCAGCTGCGCGCGCATCGCACTGGATCCGGCGGACACATGCCCCCCGGTGGTGGACGACCACCACAGGCCCGGCCCCCACCGCCGCCCGGGCACGACCGGGAACGCTGAGACCGGCTGAAGGTCCTCGAACGCCACCGCCAAAGCGGCGTCGGGCCACCGCTGCTGGACTACCTGTCCCAGCGGATCGAGGAACACCGCCTCGAACCCGGCGCCGGTATCCACATCCGGCCGCCCCTGCCTGCCTGCGGGACCGGCCGGCGTACCCGTCCCGGTCACCTGGCCCGCTCCCAGCTGCGTGTGCCTTCTGCGGCCACGGGTGATCACCATTCCTCGTCTTCTTCCTGCTGTTCTTCCCTGTACGCGGTGAGCAGGTCCGCCAGGCCGCCGGCAGACAGCCCGGCCCACTGCTCCACGTCCTGCGGCGGCAGGCCAGCGTTCACGGCCGCGGCCGCGGTCTGCTGCAGGGCCCGCTCGAGCAGGCCGGCGCTGTGGGCGAGGTTGCCCAGCAGATGCCGCGCGACATCGGCGCTGGTGCCGCTCTGCGCCCCACGAAGCTGCACCAGCTGCTCCTGCGCGGCGTCGATCAGGCGGCTGATCTGCCCGCGCTGCTCGGGGGAGACCGTCGAGCGCCACCGGGTGCCGGAGCCGGATTCCTTGCGAACCCAGCCCTGGACCTGCGGGTGGAATCCGAGCGTCGCGAACAGGTCGACAACTGGATGTGCCAGCTCGGCTTGGACGCTGGGCTGAGCGGCATGGAGGCGCTCATCGACCGCATCCGCACCACTCCCGACAACGCAGCCCCAGCCTGATTGGGCGCGACGGTACGGCAGCGGGGCGGGGTGACCCGCCCCGCTGCTGGACGCCGAGGTAAGGCTGAGCGGGAAAACTCCGTGGATCGCTCGCCGCCGGGCCTCTTACGCTGGGTGATGTGTCTGCACCGAAACTTCACCACTATGTACCGCAGAGCTACCTCGCACGATTCGGGCGAGAGGGCATGGTGCGGGTGAGGCGTCGGTGCCCGCCGAAGACACACCTCGCCAACGTCAAGAACATCGCAGCCGAGACCGGCTTCTACACGATCACGGACGAGAACGGCGTGCCTTCCACGGCCGTCGAGCAGGAACTCAGTGGCCTGGAGGGGCAGGGACTGGCCGCTCTGCGCCGAATAGACGAGACGGGGATGCCGCCGGCTGTCGGTACCGACGACCGCGAGCTGCTCTGCCTCTACCTAGCTGTGCAGATGGCAAGGACACCACGGAAGCGCACGATGTTGCGCTTCGGACGCGATGTCACCGCCTACGCGGACGGCCGAGAAGTCGACCACGCGCTGATGACCGAGTACCTCACGCACAAGCATCTCGGTCACCCGCCGCGGGCAGCCGAAGCCCAGGGAGCATGGGATTACTACCACGGCACGCGAGTGATGAACGGCGGCAGCGACCCCACCCACAACGAAGCGGTCGCTGTGCCGCTCAGCTCCGTCCAGGCCTGCATCCCGCAGTACCGTGCCCGGCACTGGCGACTCGAGACCAGCCGCAAGCCGATCTTCCTCACCTCCGACGCACCCCTCGTCCTCTGGCGCCCGGAAAGCCCGAGTGACGCCTACCAAGGGTTCGGCCTGGAGGGTGCTCACGAGATCAGGTTCCCAGTCAGCCCGACGGCTCAGCTCGTGCTCATCCCCGGCCAAGGAACATCCGTGGACGAGGTCAAGCTCAGCCGAGTGATCAGCTGCAACCAGGATCTCGCGGACAGTTGCGAGCAGGTCGTTATCGGGCACCCGGTCCGGCACGTCGCGCTCGACAGAGTCCAGCTGAGCAGACGAGGGCCCACACTGCGCTTCAATACGGCCCCCGGTATCCAGAAGAACCCGGACGGCACGGAGGAGCCCATGGGCGACATCCTGCACCTCTACACAACCCGCCGCTGAGACCCAAAGCGGTGGCTCGGCCCTTCGCTGCGTGCTACTACCAGCGCATCCCCAGGGCGTCGAGTTCAGCGCGTCGGCCGGCGCTGAGCTTGTCGGCGCGGCGCCTGCAGTTGTCGACGAACAGTCCCAGCTTCACGGTGGTCTGCGATCCGTCCGGCTCGGTGAGGTGGACGACGGCCTTCCTGGACGGCTGCAGGTGGCCCTCGAGGTCGTGGAACGCCTTGGCGGCCCGGATGTTCAGCGCCCATTTGTCGGCTTGTGTGCGGGGCGCCGGGGGCCGCTCGTCAGGCTCTGCCGGGGTGAGGTGGAGCATGTTCTCCAGCATCCATGCCTGCGCGGGCAGCAGGGCGTCCCAGTCCAGGCGCTGCGCGGCGACCCACGCGCCGAGGTCTTCGCCCTGCACCGTGGTCTCGCCCGGAGCGGGCAGCGGGGCGCCGGCCTCGATGAGACCCCTGCACAGCTTGTAGCAGCGCTGCCAGGCGACCGGCCAGGCCGGGCACCACGACGGGTCGATGGCCTCCAGTGCGTCGCGGCGCTCTTCGGTCAGCGCACCCGTGGTGGAGCCGAGCGGCAGCCCCTGTTCGCGCCGCGCCTCGAGCTGCGCCAGCTTCCGCCCCGCCGTCCTCAAATTCTTGGCCCACACCCCCACCGGGTGCCCGTTGAAGACCGCCGTGGTGGGCGGGAGGAAGTGCCCGTGTTCGGCCGCCCACCCCTGCGCCGCTGACAGCCCCTCGGCAAAAGCGACGTCCCAATGCGACCACAGCATGCCCAGTTCTTCGAGTTCCTTGGCACGCGCGGGCTTCATCTGACCCGCGTTGCAAAACCGCCGCTGGTCCGCGATCCACGTCCCCAGCGGAAAGTCAGCGGGGTGCCAGTCCTCCGGCGTGACAAAGCTGTACGGAACTTTCAGATCCCCGTTGTCTTTCACGTACCGGGTCGCTGCCTGGATGCCCTGCCGCCAGTACGTGTTTTCGGGATTGCGAATCCTCAGCCTCATGAACTGCGCAAGGATCGCCGGATCGCGAGGGGTGGAGAACGACAAGAGGCTCTGTGCGGGAGCTGATGTGCCGCCGTCTTCGCCCCGGCCCGCTGCGATGATCTCCGCCGCTGACCGCTTGCGGTACCGGCTGGTCGACTGCTGCTCCGCCAAGGCTTCGATGGTGTCCGTGTCGTGACTACGCAGCGCAGCCAGAATCCGGGCCAACGACTCGTACCCCTTGGATGTCAGCATGGCATCCGGGTCTTCGTCCTTGCCCAGGAAAACGGGCACAACCAAGCTGGCGACCTTGCCTTCTCCCGGTTTCATGCGCAGGGCGCGGCCGACGATCTGGAGGATGTCGACGGCGGAGCCGCGCACGTCGCCGAAGAACACGCTGTCACATCCCGGGGTGTCGACCCCTTCTCCGAGAATCCGAACGGAGCTGAGCAGCCGCAGCCGCATCGGCACACGGTTGCCGTCGACGCGGGTCCCGACCGGGTCCGCGAAGGTGGCCAGCGTCGCCTTGCGGTGCCCCGGCTTGTGCTCCCCGCACAGCCAGTCCGCCCACACCCGCTCCGGCTCCGGGTACGTCTCCGGATTGTCCTCCCACAGGCGCCGCGCCACCGCCGGCACCCCGGTCGCCATCGCCTCGGCCTCGCTGGTCCGGTAGTGGAACGTCAGCATCCTGCGCAGGCCCTTGTCGGCGGAGGCCTTCACCGCGGCGGTCTGCAAGGTCGCGAGCCGGGAACCGCGCACGCTGTCCGACCTGGCCTCGATCCCCAGCAGCGCGGCCGCCTGGAGTTCGGGGTCGGTCACATCCACGCACACCACCTGGTAGGCCGCTACCAGCCCAAGGTTGCGGGCCTGCGAGAGCGTCAGCTTGTATGCCACCCTGCCGAACAAGCCGGCTGGGTCGTCTTGCATGCTCGCGACCAGCACCGGAGCCGAACGCCACCCCTCCTCAGCCTCCGGCGCCTCCCACACCCGCGGAGTCGCCGTCATGTAGAGCCTGCGGTCGGCAGGCACCTTGACGTTGTCGTGAATCGCCGCCCACGGCTTGCTGCCCCGGCCGCTCGTACGGTGCGCCTCGTCCACCACCACCAGCGACCACGGCGAAAGGCCCGCCTGGTGGGCCCGCTGGAGCGTGCCCAGACCCACGCTGGCGTACGTGGCGAACACCGTCACCTGCTCCAGGCCGGCGGTCCACTCCACCAGCTCGTCCACGTCCGTCGTGCACGCCAGCCCACCGGACTCCTCCGCCCGAAGCGAGCAGATCCCGTAGAACGGGCCCGTACGTCCGCCGGCCCGCCACGCGGCCGCCATCTGCGTCAGCAGGTCCAGGGTGGGAACGAGGACCAGGACGCGGCCGGCGCGGAGCTTGTGCGCGGTCAGTACAGCCATGAAGGTCTTGCCGGACCCGGTCGCGGCGATGACCTGGGTCCGCAGCCCCTGCGCGGGCATCTGCTGGCCCGGCTGGAGTTCGAGTGCGCGCACCGCCGCATCCGAGGCCTCGATCTGGTGCGGCAGAGGCGTCATCGCCACGGTCTCTTCCACGAGCTCCGCACCCGTCACGACGGCCACCATCACCGCTCCCTCTTCGTGCCGTACAGCCACGCCTCGCGCAGCCGGTCCAACTGCAGCTCCGAGTAGTCGGCATCAGCCCACTCACTCTCCAGCCACAGCCAGTCAGCCTCGATCCGCTCGCACAGCACGATGCTCTCCGGCCACTCCACCAAGCCGTACACCCCGTCTGGATACAGACCCCCCGGCCCGTAGACGCGGAACAGCCGCTCCAAGCGCACCCGGTTGGCCTGCGCGAACTCCTCCAGACGCTGCGGATACCCGGCCACTCCCGAGACCCGGACCGTGGGCAGGACCACCGCCAGCGTGTCCTTGGAATCCTCCGGGCTCAGGCTCGAACGCCCGCTCAGCTCAGCGTAGTGCCGCTCAGCGATCTCCAGGACCTGCTGCACGAACTCCGGCGTCACCTCCGCCGGTCCGCTGAGATCAGGCGCCCGCTCGAGCGTGGCGGGCACCGGGACCCGCAGACCGAACCGCGCGGCCCGCCCCCGCTGGCCGTACAACCGATCCGCTTCGCCTGCCAGTTCATCGGTGACCCTCCGGACACCGTCGAACCAGCCCTGCCCGTACACCTCGCCCCGCCCGTCCGGCGCGTCCGCCCCCATATCCGCGACGGCGGAATAGACACCGGCCACCGCACCGGCTTCAATCGCGCACACCATCTCATCAGCCTCATCCGCGCTCACTCCGACCGCGGCAAGAATTGAAAAGAGACGGGCCCGGGAGTTCACCGCAGTCGTCTGGTGATTCCCGATGCGCTGCAAAACGTCAGTGAGTGAAACGGTAGGGGGTTTTCATTTTGAATCCCCATGGGGAGCACCTTCCGCAGAGGGTCCCCGGGCGGTGTGCTCCGGGGGTGGTGTCTGAGTCCAGAGGCTAGCGCACTTGCAGAACTGACGCACCACCGATCGGCCCCCACGACCGGAACTGACCCCCACTTCGTACACACCCGATCACCCCCACACCCCAACCCGCATCCCACCCCGGGGTCGGCCAACCGGCCCCGCCCCCACCCTCCTAGCCAGCTCGCTTTTGCCCGCCCTGTACAGGCCGCGCCGTACGGCTTTCCCGCACCGGTTGCGGGGCGCAGCGCGCACCGTCAGGACCCGAGCAGAGCGAGGGGCCACGGACCGCCAGGAGGCGGGCGGAGCCCGCCGCATGGCGGTCCGTCAACCCTGGAGCGAAGCGGAGGGGTTGGCCCGGCTATGCCGGGCAGACCACGCGAAGCGTGGTCACGCAGAGCGAAGCGCTGCGTCTCGCTTGCACATCGCGCAGCGATGTGGTACCCGCTCCGCGGG
>NZ_JBHSBB010000050.1:0-257712 GCF_042650325.1 Streptomyces polygonati
CGATGGTACTGCAGGGGGGACCCTGTGGGAGAGTAGGACACCGCCGAACAATTATTCAGCCCCTGCCCCGAGTCTCCGACTCGGGGCAGGGGCTTTTCTGCGTTCACCCGCTCCCTGCCCTGCGCTCTCTGGCCTGTCCCGCTCTTGCCTTACCGCCCTTACCGCGTCCCGCTCACACCTTGTTGTCCGCGCTCGCCGGCGCCGCGGCTGCCCGTACCAGCTCGATGTCCAGGGATTCACGGCGAATGCGCTGGTCCATGTACAGGAGCGTCGTCACCCCGGCGCTGATCGGCAGCGTGACAGTGGAGGCGAGAAGCTGGCCGACGCCGCTGATGACGAGGTACGTCCAGCTCAGATTGCTGTCGGAGCCGAACAGGGAACTGGAACCGTCGTCGGCCACGAGTGAACCGATCGCGATGAACGGGATTTCAATGAGCGTGCTGATGACGCCCGCGATGAGCAGGCCGACGAACTGGACGCCGAGGACCCGCCACCACTCCCCGCGTACGAGCTTCGAAGAACGCCTCAGCGCTGCGATGGCGCCCTGCTTTTCCAGCGTCAGGGCCGGTCCCGCGAGGCTCCATTGGACCCAGAGCCAGATGGCGACGATCGAGCCGCCGAAGAAGCCGAGCGACCCGAGGGCGGCTCCGCCGTTCTCCCCGCCGGCCAGGGCGATGAGTGCCCCCGGAAGTACGCCCACGAGGATCACTCCGTAGAGCATCACCGCGATCAGCAGGGTCAGACCCAGCAGTTGGCCCAGTCGTGGTCGGGCGTCGCGCCACAGGTCCCTCGACCTGACGGCACGTCCCAGGACGGTGCGGCTGGTCACCAGCCCGAGCAGGCCGGTGGCGAAGACCGTACCGATGATGGTGACCAGGGACATGAGGCCCAGGCTCACGAAGGTGCCGCTGAAGCTGTGCAGGATCTCGCCCACACTCGGGTCGGGGTCGTCCTGGAGGCTCTTGAGGTGGGTGTCGCCGACGAACAGTCCCTGGACGACGACCGAGACACTCACCGTGACCAGGGCAATCGCGAAGGTGACCGTGAGGACCGCCCGCCACTGCAGTTTCAGCGTGGTGAAGGCGCCCTCCAGCATGTCCCCCATCCGGAGGGGTCGTAGCGGAATGACACCGGGCTTGGGCGCCTGGGCCGGGATCCAGGGGCCCTGCTGCCAGCCACCTCCCGGTGGCGTCGCTCCCCAGCCCTGGCCCCAGCGCGGTGGGCCGTCCTGCGGCTGCTGCGCTCCGGGGGGCGGGGTCCAGTTGGCCCAACCGCTCACCGGCGGTGGCTGCTGCGGTGCCCAGCGGGGCGGACCGGCGGTCGCGGCCGGTGGGCCGGCGGGCTCCGGGATGGCGGATGCGGGGCTCTGGCCGTCTTCCGGCTCGGGGGAGTCGGAGGAGGATCCGGGCGATTCGGAGCCCGGAGCGTTGGTCATCGGAGGCTGCCCCTTCGTTGTGCGCGCTGCTCTACTGGCCGCCCATCGTGTCATGGGCTGCCGCCGAAGCCGGTTCGCAGGGCAGACTGGAACAATGGGTGACCACTTCACGCGACCTGAGCACGGCATCATCCCGGCGCTGCGTTGGGAGGAGCCTCCTGAGGGCCCGGTGCTGGTCCTTCTCGACCAGACCAGGCTTCCCCATGAGGAGGTCGAGCTGGTGTGTACGGACGTACAGGCGCTGGTGGGGGCGATACGGTCGCTGGCGGTGCGGGGTGCGCCGTTGCTCGGGCTGGCCGGGGCCTACGGGATCGCGCTGGCGGCCGCGCGCGGCTATGACGTCGAGGAGGCCGCGGATCTGCTCGCGCACGCCCGGCCGACGGCCGTCAACTTGGAGTACGGAGTTCGGCGCGCGTTGAGGGCCTACCGTCAGGCGGCCCCGGAGCAGGCCGCGTCCGCGGCGCTCACGGAGGCGCGGGCGGTCCATGTCGAGGACGCGGCGGCGAGCAGGGCGATGGCCGAACACGGCGGTCACCTGCTGGCGGAACTGGTGACCGGCGGTGGATACCGGATCCTCACGCATTGCAACACGGGCGCCCTGGTGTCGGGCGGCGAGGGGACGGCGTTCGCGGTCGTCCTGGCCGCGCACCGGTCCGGCGAGCTGCGGCGGCTGTGGGTGGACGAGACGAGGCCGCTGCTCCAGGGCGCCCGGCTGACGGCGTACGAAGCGGCCCGGGCGGGGATGCCGTACACGCTGCTCGCCGACAACGCGGCCGGGTCGCTGTTCAGCGCCGGCGAAGTGGACGCGGTGCTGGTGGGGGCGGACCGGATCGCCGCGGACGGCGCGACGGCGAACAAGGTGGGCACCTATCCGCTGGCGGTGCTCGCCCGCCATCACCACGTGCCGTTCATCGTGGTGGCGCCGACGACTACGGTGGACCTGACAACCCCGGACGGTGCTTCGATCGAGGTGGAGCAGCGTTCGGGCAGCGAGGTGACGGACCTCGCACCGTCGCCGCTGGGTACGCAGGCGTACAACCCGGCCTTCGATGTGACTCCGCCGGATCTGATCACGGCGATCGTGACGGAGAACGGGGTGGTCTCGCCGGTCACGGCCGGGGGGCTGGCGGCTGTCTGCGGCTGACGGCCGTGGTCCGGTCCGGGCCGCGCCTTCACCGGGCCCGGTCCATACTGGCCACATGATCTCGGTAGCAGCCCTCCGAAAGCGTGACATCCACGCCTGACAGCAACGGCGGCAGATCCCGCTGGACAACCGTGGACAACCACGGACATAGACCCAGGCCCGTGACCTACATCACCGGTGGTCACGTTAACCGATATGCAAATGGGATGATGGTCGGTATGAAGGGACGTGTCCTGGTCGTCGACGACGACACCGCGCTGTCAGAGATGCTTGGCATCGTGCTGCGCGGAGAAGGTTTTGAGCCGTCGTTCTGCGCCGACGGTGACAAGGCGCTGGCTGCTTTCCGGGAGACCAAGCCTGATCTGGTGCTCCTGGACCTGATGCTGCCGGGACGGGACGGCATTGATGTGTGTCGGCAGATCCGGGCGGAGTCCGGGGTGCCGATTGTGATGCTCACGGCGAAGAGCGACACGGTGGATGTGGTGGTCGGCCTCGAATCGGGGGCGGACGACTACGTCATCAAGCCGTTCAAGCCGAAGGAGCTGGTCGCGCGGGTCCGGGCGCGGTTGCGCCGGGCGGAGGAGCCGACGCCCGAGCAGCTGGCGATCGGTGATCTGGTGATCGACGTGGCCGGCCACTCGGTGAAGCGCGGCGGGCAGCCGATCGCGCTGACGCCTTTGGAGTTCGACCTACTGGTGGCGCTGGCACGCAAGCCGTGGCAGGTGTTCACCCGGGAGGTGTTGCTGGAGCAGGTCTGGGGTTACCGGCACGCCGCCGACACCCGGCTGGTGAATGTGCATGTTCAGCGGCTGCGCTCGAAGGTGGAGCAGGACCCGGAGCGTCCGGAGATCGTTGTGACGGTCCGCGGTGTCGGGTACAAGGCGGGACCGGGCTGAGATGAGCGTGTCGCACGAGCGTGAGCGGTTGGAGAACCGGCTGGCCGAGCCCTTGCGGGGCCTGCTGCCGGTGATCCGTTCGTTCGTGCGCTGGGCACGGCGTCCGCTCCAGCCGGTGGCGCGGCTGTGGCGGCGCAACATCCAGCTCCGGGTGGTCGCCTTCACGCTGCTGATGTCGGTCGGCGTGGTGCTGCTGCTCGGCTTCGTGGTGATCGGGCAGGTCAAGAACGGACTGCTCGACGCCAAGGAGAAGGCCGCCGAGAATCAGGCCACCGGCGGATTCCACATCGCGCAGGACATGGCCTCGACGGGCAGCCGGTCGCAGGGCACCTCGGGCCCCGGCGCCACCCAGGGCGCGGTCCACGCGGGGGACTGGCTCACCAATCTCGTGCAGCAGTTCGCCAGCGGCGGCAAGGGCCTCTACTGGATCGTCACGCTGAGCCCCGGTGCCGGCAGTGACGAGTCCTTCGGCCAGGCCAGTGTCAATACGCACGGGTCGCACGGCTCCGGCAGCATCCTGCCCGACGCGAGCATCCCCGCTTCGCTGCGCGCCGCGGTGGAGAAGCACTCGGGCGCCGTCGAGCAGTACACCCTGGCCAGAACCAGTGACGGCAATCCGCCGCAGCCGGCCCTCGCCGTCGGCAAGCGGCTGACGGACATCGACGGGAATTCGTACGAGCTGTACTACCTGTTCCCGTTCGACCAGGAGGCGAAGACCCTCGGCCTGGTCAAGGGCACGCTGGCCACCGCGGGGATCTTCGTGGTCGTGCTGCTCGGCGCGATCGCCTGGCTGGTGACGCGGCAGGTGGTGACGCCGGTGCGGATGGCGGCCGGGATCGCCGAACGGCTGGCGGCCGGCCGATTGCAGGAGCGGATGCAGGTCACGGGCGAGGACGACATCGCCAGACTCGGTGAGTCCTTCAACAAGATGGCACAGACCCTGCAGAGCAAGATCCAGCAGCTGGAGGACCTGTCGCGCATGCAGCGCCGCTTCGTCTCCGATGTCTCGCACGAGCTGAGGACACCGCTGACGACGGTACGGATGGCGGCGGACGTCATCCATGACGCGCGCACCGACTTCGATCCGGCGACGGCCAGGTCCGCCGAACTGCTGCAGAACCAGCTGGACCGTTTCGAGTCGCTGCTGTCCGACCTGCTGGAGATCAGCAGGTTCGACGCGGGCGCCGCCGAGCTGTCCGCGGAGCCGATAGATCTGCGCGAGGTGGTCCGCCGGGTGGTGGACGCGGCGGAGCCGCTCGCCGAGCGCAAGGGCAGCCGGGTGGTGATACGGGGTGACGCGCAGCCGGTGATAGCCGAGGCGGACCCGCGCCGAATAGAGCGCGTGCTGCGCAATCTGGTGGTCAACGCCATCGAGTACGGCGAGGGCCAGGACGTGCTGGTACGGCTGGCGACCGCGGACGGCGCGGTGGCGATCGCGGTGCGGGATTACGGTGTCGGGCTGAAGCCGGGCGAGGCGACCCGGGTGTTCAACCGGTTCTGGCGGGCCGATCCGGCGCGGGCCCGCACCACCGGTGGTACCGGCCTCGGCCTGTCCATCGCCGTGGAGGACGCCCGGCTGCACGGCGGGTGGCTGCAGGCGTGGGGCGAGCCGGGCGGCGGGTCGCAGTTCCGGGTGACGCTGCCCCGGACCGCGGGCGACAGTCTGCGGGGTTCGCCGCTGCCGCTGGAGCCGGACGACTCGCGGCGCAATCGCGGGCTGCTTTCCTCGGGCCTGCCGGCCCGGGCCGCCGCGCCCGCGTCCGTACCGGTGCCGCGTACGGGTACGACGGCCGACCGGGGGTGGGGGCGCGATTCCGGGCAGCCGCCGCAGATACCGGGGATGCCGCCGGTGCCCAACGCCCTGCCGAGGCCGCCGGCCGCCGACCCGGCGGCGCTGCCGGGCAGCGGGGCGCGGGTGGTGGAGCGCAGGGATACGGCCAGGGAAGGCGACGCGTGATGCGTGCGAAGGGAAGCCGGGGGCGGCTGCTGCGGTTGGGTGCGCTGCCGTTGTGCGCGTCGCTGCTGCTGCTGGCCGGATGCGCTTCGATGCCCAGCAGCGGTGAGGTGCGCAAGGTCGACGACGGGCAGGGCGCGGACGCCGACCCGCAGGTGCGGTTCTTTCCGCTGGCCCCGACCGCGGACGAGAACCCGGCGGAGATCGTCAACGGATTCCTGCAGGCCACGACCGGCAGTGAGACGGACTTCGCGACCGCCAAGAAGTTCCTGACCAAGAGCGTGGCCGCGAAGTGGAAGCCGCTGACGGGGATCACGGTGTACTCCTCCAGCGATTTCCAGGTGACGGAGGACGGCGGGACGGGCGGCAAGAACGCCCGGACCGTCAATCTGTCCGCCGTCAAGACGGCCGTGGTGGACGACAAGCACGCCTACCAGCCGCAGCAGGGTGACTTTCAGGTGCCCTTCCACCTGGTCAAAGAGAAGGACGGATGGCGGATCGACGGGCTCCAGGACGGCCTGATCCTCTCCGAGACGGAGTTCCAGCAGCTCTACCAGTCCGCGGATCTGTACTACTTCGCCAAGCTCGGGGCGGACGCACAGCGTGACGGCGGCAAGCAGCGGCTGGTGGCCGACCCGGTGTACTTGCGCAGCCAGGAGAGCAATCCCCTGGTGTCGGCGGTCTCGGCGCTGCTCAGCGGCCCGACGGACTGGCTGTCACCGGTGGCCTACAGCGCGGCCCCGGCCGGCACCCGGCTCGACGGCAAAGCCCCTGACGGCGGCGTCGATCTCGATGACTCGCAGCACTTGCGGGTCCGGCTCGACAACCGCAGCGCGGACCGGCTGAACCCGCTCAGCTGTGTGCAGCTGGCCGCGCAGCTCTTCACCACCGCACAGGCCCAGGCGACGGCGAAGCTGGCCTCCGCCGAGGTGGACCGGGCGGACGGCGCCGCGGTGTGCAGCGTGCCGGGCACGCAGGCGCTGTCCTACGGTCCGGAGAGTCTGGCCGGGACGACCTCGCAGCCCTACTACATCGGGACACAGGGCCATCGTCTGCTGACGCTGGGCCGGGACAGCACGGCGGCGACGCCGGTTTCCGGGCCCTTCGGGACGGCGAAGGCCGATCTGGGCTCTGTCGCGGTGCGGTTCGACGAGGAGGAGGCGGCCGGGGTGCGTACCAATGGCCGCGACCTGGTCGTCGGCCCGCTGCTCGGCAATGGGCCCTTCGCCCAGCCGGTGCTGAAAAGCACCGCGGCGAACCCCAAGAAGGACGGACTCAGCGCTCCGAGCTGGGACGGGCTCGGGGACCTGTGGGTGGCCGACCGTGATCCGAAGGCCCCCAGACTGCTGATGCTGCGGGACGGGAGCGGCCCGCCGATCGAGGTGCCGGTGCCGGGCCTGGACGGGCGGGTGGAATCGCTGCGGGTCTCCTCGGACGGAGTGCGGATCGCTCTGGTGGTGCGGCAGGGCACGTCGGTGAGCTTGCGGCTCGGCAGGATCCAGCGGGGCACCGCACAGCATCCGGACGCCTTCTCGGTGACCGGCTTGCAGACCCTCAGCCCTCCCGACGAGAACGTCGCTTCGGTGTCGTGGGCCGGAAGCAGCCAGCTGGTGGTGCTGGGTACGGAGTCGGGTGAGGTGCAGCAGATCCAGTATCTGAACACCGACGGCTCGACGGCGCCCACCGTCCAGGGGATAAACGAGGCGACATCGGTGGCGGCGTCCGAGGACCAGAGCAAGCCGCTGCTGATGTCCTACAACGCCGATGTCTACGTGCTCCCCGCCGATGCCCACTGGCAGCGGGTCTCCCCGGCGGGGACCGGGCCGGTCTACCCGGGGTGAGCCGGAGCCGGCGCCCGACCGGTCCGCGTTGTCCACAACCCCCGAAAGAGTGACTGGTGGCGGGACCTGGCGGCCCCGCACAGTAGAGGCATGCGGGGCTGGTGGCAGGAGATCACCGGGCTGGTACTCCCGGTGGACTGCGCGGGGTGCGGGCTGCCGCGGACGGAGTTGTGCGGGCGGTGTACGGGGCTGCTGGGCGGGGCGGCCTCGGCGCGGCGGGTGTGGCCGTCCCCGGAGCCGCCCGGGCTGCCGCCGGTCTACGCCGCCGCCCTTTACGGTGACGAGGTGCGGGCGGTGGTCCTGGCGCACAAGGAACGGGGTGCGCTGGGCCTGGCCGGGCCGCTGGGTGGGGCGCTGGCCGGGGCGGTACGGCGGGTGTACGCCGCCGGGCCGGTGCTGCTGGTGCCGGTGCCTTCGGCGCGGCGGGCGGTGGCTCAGCGCGGGCATGACGCCACCGCTCGGATGACCCGGGCGGCGGCCCGGGCGCTGCGCGGGCAAGGGGTGCCGGCCAGGGCGGTGGCGGTGCTGCGGCAGCTGCGGCCGGTCGCCGACCAGTCCGGGCTGGCTGCGGCCGAGCGGCTGGCGAACCTGTCCGGCGCGGTGGCCGCGGGCGGTGGCAGGCTGCCGCTGCTGGGGGTCGCGCCGGTGGTGCTGGTGGACGACCTGATGACCACCGGAGCCTCCCTGACCTTGGCGGCCGGGGCGGTGGCGGCGGCCGGCGGCCGGGTCGTGGGCGCGGCGGTGGTGGCCGGGCCGCGCGATCCGGAGGGGCGTCAGGAGGGGCGTCTCGACGGCGGGTAAGGGCCTGGCGCGGCGGGATTCATTCGAATGGAGGAGCGGCGGCGCCGGGGATGCCGAGTTGCGTACTTCGGGTCTATGTTCGAAGGAGAGGGAAGTGGACCATTTCTGGTGTCGATCTTCCCTTCGGGGCAGAAGGAGGTGAAAGCCGCGGCTTCACGTCCCGGGGTCCGGGGCGGCGGAGCAGCAGCCGACGCAGCGCCGGACGGGTCTGGCATCCGTTCCGGCCTCAGGAAAGGGATCGCCCCTGATCAGTGGGTGGTCCGGAACGGAGTTCTGCGTGGACATCGTCGTCAAAGGCCACAAGACCGAGGTGCCGGAAAGGTTCCGGAGGCATGTGGCCGAGAAACTGGACAAGATCCAGAAGCTCGACGGCAAGGTGATCAGCCTCGACGTCGAGGTGTCCAAGGAGCTCAACCCCCGGCAGGCGGAGCATTCCGACCGGGTGGAGATCACGCTCAACACGCGTGGCCCCGTGATCCGCGCCGAAGCAGCGGCGGCGGATCCGTACGCGGCTCTGGACGCGGCCGTCACGAAGCTGGAGGCGCGGCTGCGCAAGGCCGCGAGCAAGCGCCACACCCGACGGGGCAACGGCCGGACGCCGGCCTCGGACGTCGCCACGATCGTGCCGGGGACGGCGTCGATCAACGGCGACGGGGAGTTCGCCGCCGACCACGTCACCGACGGGGTGCCGGCCAGCAGGTTCGGTTCGCTCGAAGTGCGCGGTGAGGGACCGCTGGTGGTCCGGGAGAAGACGCATCCCGCCACACCGATGGGGTTGGACCAGGCGCTGTACGAGATGGAATTGGTCGGGCACGACTTCTATCTGTTCGTCGACAGCGAGACCAAGCAGCCGAGCGTGGTCTACCGCCGGCAGGGCTACGACTACGGCGTCATCCATCTGAATGAGGATCAGGCAGGAGCAGGGGTTCCGGCCGACGCGGGCGCCATGCTGCGTCACGGGGCCTGAGACCGGCAGACAAGCGGCAGTTGGGTGCCCCCGGGTTCGTCCTGGGGGCACCACCGCGCGGGGGACGTGAAATGCTGGACCAATGCCCAATTCTGGTCTGAGGGGGAGGATCTGATGCCGGATTTCGACCATGGGGCTCCCGGTACGCGCGGCCCGGTCCCCTATGAAGCGCCGGCGGTGAGTCCGGCCCGCGCCGAACCCATCCGGGTGCTGGTCGTGGATGATCACGCGTTGTTCCGGCGGGGCTTGGAGATCGTCCTCGCGCAGGAGGAGGACATCCAGGTCATCGGTGAGGCCGGGGACGGTGCGGAGGCCGTGGAGAAGGCCGCCGACCTGCTGCCGGACATCGTGCTGATGGATGTGCGGATGCCGCGGCGCGGCGGCATCGAGGCGTGCACGTCGATCAAGGAGGTCGCGCCCAGCGCCAAGATCATCATGCTGACCATAAGCGACGAGGAAGCCGACCTCTACGAGGCGATCAAGGCCGGGGCGACCGGCTATCTGCTCAAGGAGATCTCCACCGACGAGGTGGCGACCGCGATCCGTGCCGTCGCCGACGGGCAGTCGCAGATCAGCCCGTCGATGGCGTCGAAGCTGCTCACCGAGTTCAAGTCGATGATCCAGCGCACCGACGAGCGACGACTGGTGCCCGCACCCAAGCTCACCGACCGTGAGCTGGAAGTGCTCAAGCTGGTGGCGACCGGGCTGAACAACCGGGACATCGCCAAACAGCTGTTCATCAGTGAGAACACCGTGAAGAACCACGTGCGCAACATCCTGGAGAAGTTGCAGCTGCACTCCCGGATGGAAGCGGTGGTCTACGCGATGCGGGAGAAGATCCTGGAGATCCGCTAGCCGGGGCACCGCCGACGGGAGAGCCGACCGGGCCCAGCCACCCTGCTGGGCCGGACGGGCGCCGGGGCGGACGGGCCGATCCGGGCCGGTCAGTGGGGGCCGTGGGCGCCCCGGACCGCCTCGACCAGCGGGGCGCGGAGGGTCTCCGGCAGCACTCTTTCCACCCGGGCCTCCACGCAGCCGACCCAGCCGGCCGCCTCCGCGATGGCGTCGGCCGCGGGCTGCACCGCCTTCGGGCCGTTCAGGGACACCTGGCGGGCCACCAGCGTTTTGCCCTCACGGGCCGGATCCACCCGGCCCACCAGTTTTCCGCCCGCCAGCAGCGGCATCGCGAAATAGCCGTGCACCCGCCTGGGCTTGGGGGTGTAGGCCTCCAGCCGGTGGGTGAAACCGAAGATCCGCTCGGTGCGCGGCCGGTCCCAGATCAGCGAGTCGAACGGGGACAGCAGCGTCGTGCGGTGCCGGCCGCGCGGTTCGACGGCCAGCGCCGCCGGATCGGCCCAGGCGGGCTTGCCCCAGCCCTCGACCTCGACCGGCACCAGCCCGGTGTCCCCGATCACCGCAGTGACCTGCTCACCCTTGAGCCGGTGGTAGTCCGCGAGGTCGGAGCGGGTGGCGACGCCCAGCGCCGCTCCCGCCAGGGTGACCAGTCGGCGCGCGCACTCCGTGTCGTCCAGGTCGTCGTGCAGCAGCGCGCCGGGGACGGCACGCTCGGCCAGGTCGTAGATCCGCTTCCAGCCGCGCCGCTGGGTGCAGACCACCTGGCCGGTGTCCAGCAGCCATTCCACCGCGATCTTCGTCTCGGACCAGTCCCACCACAGGCCGCCGTTCTTGGCGCCGCCGAGCTGGGTGGAGTTCAGCGGGCCCTCGGCCTTCAGCTGGTCCAGGACGGCGGCGAGGGAGCGCTCGGCGTCCGCCAGCAGGTGCCAGCGGTGCCCGCGGGCGCGCATGGCGCGGCGGCGGAAGGCGAAGTGCGGCCACTCCTCGATGGGCAGGACGCAGGCGGCGTGCGACCAGTACTCGAAAGCGTGATGGTCCGTCCAGTACGCCTGCTCCACCGCCTCGCGGCCCACCGCGCCGAGCCGTGCGTACGGGATCAGCTCGTGCGACCTGGCCAGCACCGAGATCGTGTCCAGCTGCACCGCGCCCAGCGACCGCAGGACTCCCCGCGTGCCGGCCCGCCGGTCGGGGGCGCCGAGGAAGCCCTGGGCGCGCAGGGCGATCCTGCGGGCCTCGTCGGCGGACAAGGTGAGCTGGGGCGGCGGGAGGAGCGTCATGGCGGAAGCCTAGAGCCGGCCACTGACAAACGCCCTGACCTGCGCTGATGTCCGTCGGCAGGAGGACTTCCCGCCCATCTCCGGCTACCTCCCGTACGGCAGGTAGGCCGACGCGGTCGGGCGGCCCCAGTCCGACGGCAGCAGTGACCCGCTCCAGGCGTCCCGCCGGGTGCCCTCTTTGATGATCTTTGCCCGGATGGTGCCCTCCATCACAAAGCCCAGCCTCAGCGCGACCGCGCGCGAGCCTTCGTTGCCGGCCTCGGCGTACCACTCGATCCGCTCCACGGCGAGCGTTTCGAAGGCCCAGTCGCAGGCGGCACGCGCCGCCTCCACGGTGTACCCCTTGCCGCGCTGCTCCTCGGCCGTCCAGTAGCCCAGTTCCGCCTGGTGGTCCGGGGCGGGCAGCCGCCCGAGCCGGAGCAGACCCATCGAGCCCACCAGGTCCCCGGTGGCCCGGGTGAAGACGCCGAAGTTGAAGAGCGTGTCGTCCCGCCAGCCTTCCACGCAGATCCGGCCGATGAAGTCGGTCGCGTTCGCCAGGGCGTACGGTGAGGGGACGCTCGTCCAGCGCGGGATCTCCGGGTCCTGGCAGGCCGCGTACACGGCCTGGGCGTCGGCGGGCTCCAGCGGGCGCAGCAGGAGACGGTCGGTGGTGAGGGTGATCGGTTCCATGCTGAATCGCACCTTCCGGTAAGAGGCCGAGGGACCTGCGGCCGAGTATCACCGAGCCCCGAGGGTGCTGGAAAAGCGTTTTGCCTCTACCGGGCCTCCCGGCCCCCTGGTCTCCTCGCTTACCATGGCCGTTGCAGCTGGGCCGAGACCGTCCGAACACCGTCCGAGACAGTCGAGAACCCCCCGCTGTGCCAGCGCGGGAGCCGCGCCAGGCCCGACCGGCAAGGAGCCAGCCTACGTGTCCGTCATCAGCAAGATCATGCGTGCAGGTGAAGGCAAGATCCTGCGCAAGCTGCACCGCATCGCGGACCAGGTCAATTCCATCGAAGAGGACTTCATCAACCTCTCCGATGCCGAGCTGAGGGCCCTCACCGACGAGTACAAAGAGCGCTACGAAGGGGGCGAGTCGCTCGACGACCTGCTCCCCGAGGCGTTCGCCACCGTCCGTGAGGCGGCCAAGCGCGTGCTGGGACAGCGTCACTACGACGTGCAGATCATGGGCGGCGCGGCGCTGCACCTCGGCTATGTCGCCGAGATGCGCACCGGCGAGGGAAAGACCCTGGTCGGGACCCTGCCCGCTTATCTGAACGCGATTTCCAACAAGGGCGTCCACCTCATCACCGTCAACGACTACCTCGCCGAGCGCGACTCGGAGTGGATGGGCCGGGTGCACAAATTCCTCGGCCTGGAGGTCGGCTGCATCCTGGCGAACATGACGCCCGCCGAGCGCCGTGAGCAGTACGCCTGTGACATCACCTACGGCACCAACAACGAGTTCGGCTTCGACTACCTGCGCGACAACATGGCGTGGTCGAAGGAGGAGCTGGTCCAGCGCGGTCACAATTTCGCGATCGTGGACGAGGTCGACTCCATCCTGGTGGACGAGGCCCGTACCCCGCTGATCATCTCCGGTCCGGCGGACCAGGCCACCAAGTGGTACAGCGACTTCGCCCGCCTGGTGAAGCGGCTCACCCGCGGCGAGGCGAGCAGCCTCGGCAAGGAGGAGACCGGCGACTACGACGTGGACGAGAAGAAGCGCACCGTCGCCATCCACGAGTCGGGTGTCGCCAAGGTCGAGGACTGGCTGGGCATCGACAACCTCTACGAGTCGGTGAACACCCCGCTCGTCGGTTATCTGAACAACGCCATCAAGGCCAAGGAGCTCTACAAGAACGACAAGGACTACGTCGTCATGGACGGCGAAGTCATGATCGTCGACGAGCACACCGGCCGTATCCTGGCCGGCCGCCGCTACAACGAGGGCATGCACCAGGCGATCGAGGCGAAGGAAGAGGTGGACATCAAGGACGAGAACCAGACCCTTGCCACCATCACCCTGCAGAACTTCTTCCGTCTGTACGACAAGCTGTGCGGTATGACCGGTACGGCCATGACCGAGGCCGCCGAATTCCACCAGATCTACAAGCTCGGCGTGGTACCGATCCCCACCAACCGCCCGATGCAGCGCCTCGACAAGCCGGACCTGATCTACCGCACCGAAGAGGCGAAGTTCGCGGCCGTGGTCGAGGACATCGTGGAGAAGCACGAGAAGGGCCAGCCGGTCCTGGTCGGCACCGTCTCGGTGGAGAAGTCGGAATACCTCTCGGCGCAGCTGTCCAAGCGCGGTGTCCCGCACGAGGTGCTGAACGCCAAGCAGCACGACCGTGAGGCGTCCATCGTCGCTCAGGCGGGCCGCAAGGGCGCCGTCACCGTCGCCACCAACATGGCCGGGCGCGGTACCGACATCAAGCTCGGCGGCAACCCCGACGACCTCGCCGAGGCGGAGCTGCGGCAGCGCGGCCTCGACCCGGTCGAGCATGTCGAGGAGTGGGCCTCGGCGCTGCCGGACGCGCTGGAGCGCGCGGAGGCGGCCGTCAAGGCCGAGTTCGAAGAGGTCAAGGAGCTCGGCGGCCTGTATGTGCTGGGCACCGAGCGCCACGAGTCGCGCCGGATCGACAACCAGCTGCGCGGCCGCAGCGGCCGGCAGGGGGACCCGGGCGAGTCCCGCTTCTACCTCTCGCTGGGCGACGACCTGATGCGGCTGTTCAAGGCGCAGATGGTCGAGCGCGTGATGTCCATGGCGAACGTGCCGGACGACGTGCCGATCGAGAACAAGATGGTCACCCGCGCCATCGCCTCCGCCCAGTCGCAGGTGGAGCAGCAGAACTTCGAGATCCGCAAGAACGTCCTGAAGTACGACGAGGTGCTCAACCGGCAGCGCGAGGTCATCTACGGCGAGCGCCGCCGCGTCCTGGAGGGCGAGGACCTGCACGAGCAGGTGCAGCACTTCATGGACGACACCATCGACGCGTACATCGACGCCGAGACCCGCGACGGCTTCGCCGAGGACTGGGACCTGGACCGGCTGTGGGGCGCCTTCAAGCAGCTCTACCCGGCCAAGGCCACCATCGAGGAGCTGGAGGAGGCGGCCGGCGACCGGGCCGGTATCACCGCCGAGTTCATCGCCGAGTCGGTCAAGGACGACATCCACGAGCAGTACGCCGAGCGCGAGAAGCAGCTCGGCGAGGAGATCATGCGCGAGCTGGAGCGGCGCGTGGTGCTCTCGGTGCTGGACCGCAAGTGGCGCGAGCACCTCTACGAGATGGACTACCTCCAGGAGGGCATCGGTCTGCGCGCCATGGCGCAGCGCGACCCGCTGGTGGAGTACCAGCGTGAGGGCTTCGACATGTTCACCGCCATGATGGACGGCATCAAGGAGGAGTCCGTCGGCTATCTGTTCAACCTGGAGGTCCAGGTCGAGCAGCAGGTCGAGGAGGTCCCGGTGACGGACGCCGAGGTCGAGGACGCGGCGCCGTCGCTGGTCAAGGAGATCCGTCCGGAGATCCGTGCCAAGGGCCTGGAGGCTCCCAAGCGGGCCGACCGGCTGCACTTCTCCGCTCCTTCGGTGGACGGCGAGGGCGGCGTCGTCGAGGGCGACTTCGCCGGCGCGGCGGTGGACGGCGGCGCCTCCGCCGATGACGAGGAGAGCGGTACGACGCGCGCGGAGCGCCGCCGGGCCGCCAAGGGCGGGCGTCGCCGCAAGAAGTAGGGCGCGCGGAGCAGGGCGCGGTACAGGGAAGTCCACCGGCTCGGGGCCGGACCGATCAGGTCCGGCCCCGAGCCGTCTCCGGGTCCGGCTACGTCTCCGGTCCTGCCGCGGCGGCCGCTCGCCGGGCGCGGGCTCACCGCGCGGCCACCGCGGTGCAGCGCCAGCGGGCGGGTCCGTAGCCGGGGCCCGACTCGTCGTCGCCGGGTTCGAGGCGGAAGGCCAGGGCGCGGAAGACGTCCTGGTCCAGGGCGACCACCGCGGCCACTTCGAGGGCTCCGTCGGTGGTACGGAAGATCCGGCAGCGGTACACGTAAGGGGTACGGCCCCGGGCGCGGCCGCGCCAGTCGGCGCGGGCCGCGTGCCGCTCCCACAGCCGCTGGTACGCCTCGTCGCGCACCCGCCCGGCCAGACAGGTCAGCGGCTGGCGCCCGGTCAGGACGTCCAGCAGGCGGCCGGCGAACCAGACGTGGGGCGGCAGCGGACGCAGGGCGGGGGCCTGGGCCGGAGCGGCGGCCGGGCGTACGGCGCCGTTCGGGCGGCCCGTGGGGCGGCGGGAGTCGCGGCGTCCGGGCGGGGCGGCGCTGCCCGCCCGGCGCGCGGCGGCGGGGGCCGGGGACGGCACGGACGGGGGCGGGGCGGGGCTGCGCATCGACGACTCCCAAGATCGTTACCGGTTGGTAGGGCCGGTTGTAGGGGGTCGCGGCAGTCGCGGGCAAGCTCTCGGGGAGCCGCCGGGAGGCCGCCTGAGATTCACCTATCCGGATGGTGGCGCACGTATGCTTCACGCCATGCGCGTCTACATCCCCACCACGCTCGCCGGGCTCGCCGAGGCATACAAGGCGGGCGAGATCGGGCCCGCGCCGCTGGACGCCTTCGCGGTGACACCCGGCCTGCGCGAGTGGTACGTCTCGGACGACATCGAGGAACTGGAGTACGCGGCGTTGACGCGGGCGGCCCAGGCGTCGCTGCGGCTGCTGGCGGCGCATCCGGACGTGCCGCGCAAGCGGGTGGTGGTGGCCCTGGACGTCGGCGACGGCGAGGTGCGCCACGACCCCGACCGCGGCCTGGACCCCGGCACCCTCGGCGAGGTGCGGCTGGCCCGGGCGGTGCCGCTGACGAAGGCCGCGGCGGTGCACCTGGACGCGGCCGGGGCGGAGCGGGACGTCCGCGCGGCGGCGGACGCGGTCGGCGCCGCCGACACCGGGGACGACGACGCGCGGTTCACGGTCGACGGGGCCGAGGACCACGAACTGCTCTGGTACGCCACGCAGGAGATCCCCCATCTGATCGGCTGAGGCGAAGCGGGCCCGGCCGCGCCGCCCCGATCCGCACGGGGTCTTCGCACGGCCGGAGTTCGCCCGGCCGACGTGAGTTATCCACAGGCATGAAACGGGCTGTCGCGGCGCGCGGGTAGATTTTCCCCTGTGAACGCGCATCTCGTGTGGGACTGGAACGGCACCCTGTTCCACGACATGGACGCGGTGATCGGGGCCACCAACGCCTCCTTCGCCGAACTCGGCCTGCCACCGATCACTCTCGACCGCTATCGCGAGTTGTACTGCGTGCCGGTGCCCCTCTTCTACGAGCGGCTCATCGGCCGGCTGCCCACCAGTGCGGAGTGGGAGGTCATGGACGCCACCTTCCACCGCCACTACTGGGCCCTGGCCCAGGCGTGCGGTCTGGCCGACGGCGCCCTGGAACTGCTCACCGCCCGCCAGGCGGCCGGTCTGACCCAGTCGCTGTGCTCGCTCGCGCCGCACGACCGGCTGCTGCCGCTGGTCACATCGCACGGCATCGAAGGGCACTTCCTCCGGGTGGACGGCCGCACCGGTCCGTCCACCGAGGGCAAGGCCGCCCAGATGGCCCGTCATCTCGCCTCGCTCGACGGGCTGGACGGCGGCCGGGTGGTGGTGATCGGCGACGCGCTGGACGACGCCGCGGCGGCCGCCCACGTCGGCGCCTACGCGGTCCTCTACACCGGTGGCTCGGGCAGCCGCCGCAGCCTGGAGTCGGCCGGGGTGCCGGTGGTGGACACCTTGGCCGAAGCCGTCGGGCTGGCCGAGGAGATAGCCCGCTGACCTGGGGCGAAGTGCGGATTGTGGCCAATCCGGCCAAAGGTGTGCGATGCATTTGTACGAAGGCGGCGCATACAGGCACCCCAGCCGGAGCGATAGCCTTGGCGCCGTGATCATCGTTGATCCGTGCACCCGGGACCGATCCGTGCTTGTGCGCACGACGACCCCCTTTCCGGCATGACGTCGTCCCGCAGCAGCAACCCCGCGTCGCGGGACGGCGTGCCATCACCCGACGTCACGCAACGGCGCGCGACAGGAGTCAGAGAACATGCAGACCAAGCTGGACGAAGCCAAGGCCGAGCTGCTGGAACGGGCAGCCAGGGTCGGTGACAACAGCCCGGCGGGAGCGGTATCCGGCCAGGGCCTCGACGCAGAGACGCTGACCGCGTTTCTCCAGCGCTACTACCTGCACAGCGCTCCCGAAGACCTGATGGACCGCGACCCGGTCGATGTCTTCGGTGCCGCGCTCTCGCACTACCGCCTCGCGGAGGTACGCCCGCAGGGCACCGCGAACGTCCGGGTGCACACCCCCACCGTCGAGGAGAACGGGTGGCAGAGCAGCCACACCGTGGTCGAGGTCGTCACCGACGACATGCCCTTCCTCGTCGACTCGGTGACCAGCGCGCTCAACCAGGCCAACCGGGCCATCCACGTCGTGTTCCACCCGCAGTTCCAGGTCCGCCGGGACATCACCGGCAAGCTCCTGGAGGTGATCGGCGCCCCCAGCGGCCCCGAGGACGAGCTGTCCGCGCACGACGTGCTCCTGGAGTCCTGGATCCACGTCGAGATCGACCGCGAGACCGACCGGGCCGACCTCAAGGAGATCGCCGCCGATCTCCGCCAAGTGCTCTCCGACGTCCGCGAGTCCGTCGAGGACTGGACGAAGATGCGACAGGCCGCGAAGACCATCGCGGACGAACTCGCCACCGCCCCCGCGCCGCTGCCCGAGCCGGAGTCCGGTGAGGCGGTGGAGCTGATGCGCTGGCTCTGCGAGGACCACTTCACCTTCCTCGGCTACCGCGAGTACGCGCTGACCACCGAGCCGGGCCCGGACGGCGAGGACGGGGACGTGCTCCACGCCATCCCCGGCACCGGCCTGGGCATCCTGCGCTCCGACCCGGTGCACCCGCACGCGGACAGCACCCATCCCGGGCACCCCGGCCACCCCGACTCGCCGTCCTTCAACCGGCTGTCGGCCGACGCGCGGGCCAAGGCCCGCGAGCCCCGGCTGCTGATCCTCACCAAGGCCAACAGCCGCTCGACCGTGCACCGCCCGTCGTACCTGGACTACGTGGGCGTCAAGCGGTTCGACGCCGAGGGCAATGTGACCGGGGAGTGCCGCTTCCTCGGCCTGTTCTCCTCGGCCGCCTACACCGAGTCGATCCGCCGCGTCCCGGTGATCCGCCGCAAGGTCGACGAGGTGCTGGAGGGCGCTGGCTTCACCCCGGACAGCCATGACGGGCGCGACCTGCTGCAGATCCTGGAGACCTTCCCGCGCGACGAGCTGTTCCAGACGCCCGCCGACGAACTGCGGTCCATCGTCACCAGCGTGCTGTACCTCCAGGAGCGCCGCAAACTCCGCCTGTTCCTGCGGCAGGACGAGTACGGCCGCTACTACTCCGCGCTGGTGTATCTGCCCCGGGACCGCTACACCACGGCGGTACGGCTGCGGCTGACCCACATCCTCCAGGAGGAACTGGGCGGGCGCAGCGCCGACTTCACCGCCTGGAACACCGAGTCGGTGCTGTCCCGGCTGCACTTCGTGATCCGGGTGGACCCCGGCACCCCGCTGCGGCAGCTGGGCGACACGGACGTGGAGCGGATCGAGAACCGGCTGTCGGAGGCCACCCGTTCGTGGGCGGACGGCTTCGCCGAGGCGCTCACCGCCGAATGCGGTGAGGAGCGGGCCGCCGAGCTGCTCCGCCGGTACGGACAGGCGTTCCCCGACGGCTACCGGGCCGACTTCACCCCGCGCGCCGCGGTCGCCGACCTCCAGCACATCGAGAGCCTGGGCGAGGACGACTTCACACTGAGCCTGTACGAGCCGGTGGGCGCCGTTCCCGAGGACCGGCGCTTCAAGATCTACCGCACCGGTGCGCCCGTCTCGCTGTCCGCGGTACTGCCGGTGCTCCAGCGGCTGGGCGTCGAGGTCGTGGACGAGCGGCCCTACGAGCTGCTGCGCCGCGCCGAGAGCTCCCGCACCTGGATCTACGACTTCGGCCTGCGCCTGGACCCGTCGCTGGGCGACCTCGGGGACGACGCGCGTGAGCGGTTCCAGCAGGCGTTCTCCGCCACCTGGACCGGCCGGGCGGAGAACGACGGCTTCAACTCGCTGGTGCTGCGGGCCGGCCTCGACTGGCGGGAGGCCCTGGTGCTGCGGGCCTACGCCAAGTATCTGCGGCAGGCGGGTTCGACCTTCAGCCAGGACTACATGGAGGACACCCTCCGCAACAACGTCCACACCACCCGGCTGCTGACCAACCTCTTCCAGGCCCGGCTGTCGCCCGACCACCAGCGGGCCGGCAGCGAACTGACCGAAGGCATCCTGGAAGAGCTGGACTTCGCCCTCGACCAGGTGGCCAGCCTGGACGAGGACCGCATCCTGCGGGCCTTCCTCACCCTCATCAAGGCCACGCTGCGCACCAACTTCTTCCAGCGGGACTCCAAGGGCGGGCCGCACGCCTATCTGTCGATGAAGTTCGACCCGCGGGCCATCCCCGATCTGCCCGCGCCCCGGCCCGCGTTCGAGATCTGGGTCTACTCACCCCGGGTGGAGGGCGTCCACCTGCGCTTCGGCAAGGTCGCCCGGGGCGGGCTGCGCTGGTCCGACCGCCGCGAGGACTTCCGCACCGAAGTGCTCGGCCTGGTCAAGGCGCAGATGGTGAAGAACACCGTCATCGTCCCGGTCGGCGCCAAGGGCGGCTTCGTCGGCAAGCGGCTACCCGACCCGGCCGTCGACCGCGACGCCTGGATGGCCGAGGGCATCGCCTCGTACAAGACCTTCATCTCCGGTCTGCTCGACATCACCGACAATCTGGTGGCCGGCGAGGTGGTCCCGCCGCAGAACGTGGTGCGGCACGACGGGGACGACACCTATCTGGTGGTGGCCGCGGACAAGGGCACTGCGGCCTTCTCCGACATCGCCAACGAGGTCGCGGTCGGCTACGGCTTCTGGCTCGGTGACGCCTTCGCGTCGGGCGGTTCGGTCGGCTACGACCACAAGAAGATGGCCATCACCTCCAGCGGTGCCTGGGAGTCGGTGAAACGGCACTTCAGAGAGACGGGCCACAACACCCAGGAAGAGGACTTCACCGTCGTCGGGATCGGCGACATGTCCGGGGACGTGTTCGGCAACGGCATGCTGCTGTCCGAGCACATCAGGCTGGTCGCCGCCTTCGACCACCGCCACATCTTCCTCGACCCCAACCCGGACGCGGCCGTCTCGTACGCCGAGCGGCGCCGGTTGTTCGAGCTGCCGCGCTCCTCCTGGGCCGACTACGACACCTCACTGATCTCGTCCGGCGGCGGCGTGTACCCGCGGACGGCCAAGGCGATCCCACTGAGCGCGAACGTCCGCAAGTCCCTCGGCCTGGAGACGTCCGCACTGAAGATCACCCCCGCCGAGCTGATGCGGGCGATCCTCCAGGCGCCGGTGGACCTGCTGTGGAACGGCGGTATCGGCACCTACGTCAAGGCCTCCACCGAGACGCACGCCGACGTCGGCGACAAGGCCAACGACGCGATCCGGATCGACGGCTCCGAACTGCGGGTCAAGGCGGTCGGCGAGGGCGGCAACCTGGGCTTCACCCAGCTCGGCCGGATCGAGTTCGCCCGCTCGGGCGGCCCCGATGGTTCGGGCGGCCGGATCATCACCGACGCGATCGACAACAGCGCCGGGGTGGACGCCTCCGACCACGAGGTCAACATCAAGATCCTGCTGAACAGCGTGGTCGCCGAGGGCGATCTGACCGTCAAGCAGCGCAACAACCTGCTGGCCGAGATGACCCATGAGGTCGGCGATCTCGTGCTGCGCAACAACTACGCGCAGAATGTCGCGCTGGCCAACGGCATGGCGCAGAGCAGCAGCCTGCTCCACGCCCATCAGCGGTTCATCCGCCGGCTGGTGCGCGACGGGCACCTGGACCGGGCACTGGAGTTCCTGCCCACCGACCGGCAGATCCGCGAGCGGCTGGCGGCCGGCCAGGGGCTGACCCAGCCGGAGCTGGCGGTGATCCTCGCCTACGCCAAGATCACCGCTGCCGACGAGCTGATCCACACCGATCTGCCGGACGACCCGTATCTGCGGTCCCTGCTGCACGCCTACTTCCCGGTGCCGCTGCGGGAGCGGTTCGAGCAGCAGATCGACGGCCACGCGCTGCACCGCGAGATCGTCACCACGGTGCTGGTCAACGACACGGTGAACTCCGGCGGGACCACCTTCCTGCACCGCTTCAGGGAGGAGATCGGCGCGACGACCGACGAGATCGTCAGGGCGCATGTCGCGGCCCGCACGATCTTCGGCCTCGGGCAGATCTGGGACGAGGTGGAGTCGCTCGACAATGTGGTGCCCGCGGCCGTGCAGACCCGGATCAGGCTGCACTCGCGGCGGCTGGTGGAACGCGGCACGCGCTGGCTGCTGAACAACCGGATCCAGCCGCTGCAGATCGCCGAGACCATCGAGTTCTTCACCGAAAGGGTGCACACCGTCTGGGCGCAGTTGCCGAAGCTGCTGCGGGGCGCCGACCTGGACTGGTATCAGACCCTGCACGACGAGCTGACCGGCGCCGGGGTGCCGGAGGAACTGGCCGACAAGGTCGCCGGATTCTCCTCGGCCTTCCCCACGCTGGACATCGTGGGGGTCGCCGACCGGAGCGGCAAGGAACCGCTGGAGGTGGCCGAGGTCTACTTCGACCTCGCCGACCGGCTGGGGATCACCCAGTTGCTGGACCGGATCATCCTGCTGCCGAGGGCCGACCGCTGGCAGTCGATGGCGCGGGCGGCCATCCGCGAGGATCTGTTCGCGGCGCACGCGGCGCTCACCGCGGACGTGCTGGCCGCGGGCCAGGACTCGGCCCGACCGGAGGACCGCTACAAGGCGTGGGAGGACCAGAACTCCGGCCTGATCGGCCGGGCCCGCACGACACTGGAGGAGATCCAGGGGGCGGAGGAGTTCGACCTGGCCAGCCTGTCGGTGGCGATGCGGACCTTCCGGACGCTGCTGCGCACCCACCGCTAGGAGCCAGCCGGCCCGCGCTCACCTCCGGCACAAGGTGCGCTCCGCCTCGACCGGGTCGTCGGGGTAGCGGAACACGGTGCGGGTCCAGGCGCCCAGGGCGTTGCGCAGGAAGCGGGAGGGCGTGAGGGGTGCGCGGACGGAGGACTGGAGTTCGGCGAGCGGGCCGCAGGTCAGCGCGTGGCGGGCCGCTCGTACCCGGGCCGGGTCGAGACCGGGCGGCAGGGCGGCGCCGGGGTCGGTGTAGTCGGCGATGATCCAGGCCGGGTCCAGCGGCTTCTCGTGCCCGGAGCGGCCGGCGGTCCGCCGTGCGGTGCGGGCCTGGTGCGCGGCCAGCGGGTAGGCCAGGCCCAGCGGGTCCACGGAGGCGTCCGCCAGCGGCGTCACGACGCCGTTGTAGCCGAGCAGGTCGTAGGAGGCCGCCGTGCGGGCGCCGAAGCGGTGGGCGAGCGGCAGGGACGCGAAACCGTTCCTGCCGCCCGGGATCTGCATCAGCAGAACCGGCCGGCCCGCCTCCTCGGCCGCCCGCAGGGCCGGACGCAGCGGTTTGCGCCGCCGGCCGTGGGTCGCCTCGGTGATCGGGTGCGGGTCGCCGGTGTAGCCGACGTAGTCGCGCTGTTCGTCGAGGATCAGATACGGATTCCCGCTCGACGCCACCGGCCGCCACAGCAGCGCGCAGCACACCGCCCACGCCGCCAGCGCCCCGGCCACGGCGATCACCGGCCGGGACAGCGGTACGGCGCACAGCGGCATCACCAGCAGCAGCAGGCCGGGCACCAGCAGCCGGCCGTGCATGAAATCGCCGCCGACCCGGCACACATAGAGCCAGGAGAGCAGCCCCGCGACCGGCGGTGCCAGCAGTTCCGGGCGCAGCGCCGTCCGGCGCGGTACGAGGACGGCCAGCGCCGCGAGCAGCGTCAGGGGCACCCACAGCCAGTAGGGTCCGGCGAAATTGCCGAAGTACGCGAAGCCGCGCGACCACACCGCCTGCGAGGCCTCCTTGGTGAGCGCGGGGAGCGGGACCAGGACTCCGTAGTAGCCGGCCCGGAAGACCTCGTAGGCGGCGGGCAGTCCGGCCGCCGCGCCGAGCATCAGCAGGGTCCGCCCGGGAGGCGGGCGCAGCAGCCACCACAGGGCGCCCAGGAACACCGCGCCGACCAGTGCGAGGTCGGGCCGCACGAGCGGTCCGAGCCCGATGACGAAGGCGGCGGCGTAACCGCCGGGTCGACGGGAGCGGGCCGAGCCGGCCGCCGGGGGCCGGGCGCGGACCAGCAGCCACCAGGAGCAGCCGATCCAGCCGGTGGAGAGACCGTTCTCCAGGCCGGAACTGGCGTAGTCCCAGTCGGCCTTGACCGGGAGCAGGATCAGTATGCCCAGCGGCAGCAGGGGGGCGGCGCTCAGCGGGCGTACCGCTGAGCGGGCCGCGGCCATGACCGCGATGTAGCCGGCACCGGTGAGCAGGATGCCGAGGGTGACGGCGACCACCGACGGGTCACGGCCGCAGAGGTAGGCGGCGCCCGCGATCAGCCACTGCCACAGTGTCCCGGTGGACGCCTCGGCGCGCTCGCCGAGGTTGAAGACGGGGCCGTGGCCGGCCAGCAGTTGGCGGACGGTCCGGGAGTAGATCAGGCCGTCGTCGCCGACCCAGCGCTGCCGGTAGCCCATGTACATCGCGACGAGGGCGGGCCCGCCCACGATCGCGGCCTCCCGCGCCCGCCTGCCGCCGCGCCGCCCGGCCCAGGACCGGTCGGCGCCCTCGTCGAGCTGACGGTGCCGTGACTCGGGGATCAGCTCATGCGATGTCATGACAACTCCAGCCTCGGGCAACCTCGCTTTCCGAGCCTCCCAAGCCCCCGCCCCTCCCCGCACCCGCCACGCGGGCACGGCCCCGCCCCTACGGCCAGGTGGCGGATCGCCCAGCCGCGCCTTGCCTCAGCGGGACATCGACGGGGGGTGGTTCGGTTCGGGGGCAGGCGCTCCGCCGTCGTGGCTGGTCGCGCAGTTCCCCGCGCCCCTGTAAAGCACCGTCGGCAGTAAGGCCGCGCTCTTGCAGGGCACCGTCCGGGCCCCGGTCAGCGAGGTCGTGCCCCGAAGGGCCGCAGGCCCTCCGGGGAACCGCCGGAGGCTACTTCACGGCCCCCGCCATCACCCCCGAGACGAACTGGCGTTGGAAGGCGAAGAAGACGATCAGCGGGATGATCATCGAGACGAAGGCGCCCGGGGCCAGGATGTCGATGTTGTTGCCGAATTGGCGGACCTGTTCCTGGAGGGCCACCGTGATGGGCTGGGAGTCGCTGTTCGCGAAGATGAGGGCGACCAGCATGTCGTTCCAGACCCAGAGGAACTGGAAGATGCCGAGGGAGGCGATGGCCGGGCCGCCCAGGGGCATGACGACCTGGGTGAAGAGGCGGAGTTCGCCGGCGCCGTCGAGGCGGGCCGCCTCCAGGAGTTCGCGCGGGATCTCGGCGAAGAAGTTGCGGAGCAGGAAGATGGCGAAGGGCAGGCCGAAGGCGGTGTGGAAGAGGACGACGCCGATGATGTCGCCGAAGATGCCGATGTCGCCGAACAGCCGGGCCACCGGGATCAGGGCCACCTGGACGGGGACCACCAGCATCGCCACCACCGCTATGAACCACCAGTCGCGGCCCGGGAAGTCCATCCACGCGAAGGCGTAGCCGGCCAGCGAGCCGATCACCACCACCAGCAACGTGGCCGGCACGGTGATCAGCGCGGTGTTGACCAGCGAGTCGGTGATCGCGTGATTGTCCAGCAGGGTGCGGTAGTTGGAGACGGTGAGCTGGGAGGGGGAGGTGAAGACCTTCCACCAGCCGCTGGCCGAGATGTCGGTCGGGCTGCGCAGGCTGGACAGCAGCAGGCCGAAGGTCGGCAGCAGCCAGAACAGCGCCACCACCAGCAGCACGATCCGCACCACCCCGCCGCCTGCCACGGCCGCCAGCCGGGAGGCGATCCCGCGCCCGCCGCCGGCCGACCTGGGCCGCACCACGACGGGCGGCGCCGTGACCGCCGGCCGGCCGGCCGTCCCCCCGGCCCCCGCACCGGGCCCCGCACCAGTCCCCGCACCCGCGCTCGCGTCCGCGCTCATCGCCGTCCCTCCCTGCGCAGCCGCCGGATGTTGAAGATCATGACGGGCAGGACGAGCAGCAGCAGGATCACACCGATCGCACTGCCGACGCCCTGGTCGTCACCGCCGCCGAAGGACGACAGATAGAGCTGGAGGGCCAGCACATTCGCGTCGGACTGGGTGTTGCCCGGCGCGATGATGTACACGAGGTCGAAGACCTTCAGTACGTTGATCATCAGGGTGACCATCACCACGACCAGCACCGGAGCGAGCAGCGGCACGGTGATCCGGCGGAAGACCTGCCACTCGTTGGCGCCGTCCACCCGTGCCTGCTCCAGCAGTTCGCGCGGGACGCCGGCCAGGCCCGCCGCGATCAGCACCATCGCGAAGCCCGCCCACATCCAGACGTAGGACGCGATGATCGAGGGGGTGACCAGATTCGGGCCGAGCCAGTTGATGCCGCCGTACTTGCCGGAGAAGTTCGAGGCGGGCAGCCGCAGCTGGGCGCCGACCGCCGTGGCCGGAAGGGCGTAGGTGCCGTCCTTGCCGGAGGTGGCCGAGGCGACGACCTTGCCGTCCCGGACCGCCTGCACCTTCACCCCGGACAGCGCCTTCTCCCCCGGATCGATCACTCCGGCCTTGCCGGTGCCGCCCGGCCGGAAGTCCAGCCATACGGTGCCGGTCACCGCGCCCGGCTTCGCGGTCGCCGGACGAGCCTGCCGGGCGCCGGCCGGGAGCTTGTTCCGCGGGATGCCGATCAGCGGCAGATCCGCCGGAGCGCCGCTGGCGGCGGCGGACTTGGTGGTGTACGACCCCCCGGCCGTCGCCGCGAGATCGCCACCGGGGCGCGGCCGGGCCCCGGGGTAGGCCGCGTTGTCGGTGAAGGTGTCGTGCACCGCCACCACCACCGCGTTGGCCACCCCGCGCGACGGGTCCTGCTCGTAGACCAGCCGGAAGATGATGCCGGCCGCCAGCATCGAGATCGCCATCGGCATGAAGACGACCAGCTTGAACGCCGTTCCCCAGCTGACCCGTTCGGTCAGCACCGCGAAGACCAGGCCCAGCGCGGTCGCCACCGTCGGCGCCACCACCACCCAGATCGCGTTGTTGCGGACCGCGGTGAGGATGCCGTGGTCGCTGAAGACGGTGCCGAAGTTCTTCAGCCCGACGAAGCCGCTGCCGTCCGCGTCGTACAGGCTGCGGTAGACGGTGAAGCCGATCGGATACGCCACCAGCGCGCCCAGCAGGATCAGCGCGGGCAGCAGGAACAGCGCGGCGACCCACGGCCGGGTGCCCATGACGCTGCGGCGGAGGCGCACCGGGGGGCGGCCGGCGCCGGGGCCCTCGACCGGGCCCGGCGCGGCCGGGGCGGCACCGGTGATGCCGCCCCCCGCTCCCGGAACGGAGGCGTCAGCCATCCGGCCCTCAGTTCCCGTACGCCTTGACGGCGTCGGCTTCCAGCTTCGCCTGCGCGCCCGCCACGTCGGACGGCTTGCTGAGGAAGTCCTGGAGGTCCTTCCACTCGCCCTGGCCCTTGGTGCCGCCGAACGCCGCCGGCGCCTGGTCGGACATGTCGAACCGGAAGTCGTCACCGGACGCGATCAGCGACTTGGCGATGTCGCGCTGTACGTCGTCCGGATACGCCGACAGCGGGAGCGACTTGTTCGGCGAGAGGTAACCGCCGCCCTGGGCCCAGATCTTGGCGGCGTCGGTCGAGGCGATGAAGGTCAGCAGCGCCTGCGCGCCCTTGCTGTCCTTGAGCGCGACCGCCACGTCGCCGCCGCTGACCACCGGCGCCTTGCCGGTGCCGACCGCCGGGAAGGGGAACTCCTTGGCGTCGGTGCCCACCTTCGCCTTGGTGTTGGCGCTGATGAACGCCGATACGAAGTCCGCCTCGTAGACCATCGCGGCGCCGGGCGGATTACCGGTGAAGACGGTCGTGACCGACTTCGGGAAGTCCGCGCCGAGCGCGCCGCTCGTACCGCCGGCGATCAGGTCCTTGTTGCCGAAGAGCTGGGCCAGCGTGGTGAGCGCGGTTTTCACCGACGGATCGGTCCATTTGATCTGATGAGCGGCCAGCTGATCGTATTTCTGCGGACCGGCCTGCGAGAGATAGATGTTCTCGAACCAGTCGGTGAGCGTCCAGCCGTCGGCGCCGCCGATCGATACCGGCGGGGTGCCCGACTCGAAGACGGTTTCCGCGGTCTTCAGGAAGTCCGCCCATGTCGTCGGCACGGACGCGCCCGCGTTCTCGAAGGCCGCGGTGTTGTACCAGATCATCGACTTGTTGGAGACCTTCGCGTACACCCCGTACTGCTTGCCCTTCCAGGAGCCGAGTTTCTGCCAGCCGGGCGAGAAGTTCGCGCTGAGTTGGGCCTGCGCCGCCGGACCGAGTGGTTTCAGCCAGCCCTTGTCGGCGAATTGGTGCAGGACACCGTTCTGGGCGAGGAAGGCGACATCGGGCGGAGCGCCGCCGGCGATCTTCGTGCCCAGGAAGGTGGACTGGCTGTCGCCGGTGGGTACGAAGGTGGACTTCGCGCCGGTCAGCTTGTCGAACTCGTCCAGCACCTTCTGGAAGTTCTGCTGCTCGGGGCCGGTCCATACGGCGGCGACCTCGATCTTCTGGCCGTGCAGATCGGGGAGTCCCAGTCCCGCGTCGGACGCGGACACCGGAGCGGCGGTCGGCGAACTCTTGCTCTCGTCCGTCTTGTCGCCGCCGCCGCAGGCGGACGCGGTGAAGGCGAGTGCGGAGGCGGCGAGCACGGCGAGCGCTATCCGGGTGGCGCGGGTAACGCGCCCGCGCTGCGCCGGGCTTGTGCCGCCGCTTTCACCTAACGATGCGATCGGCTCGAACGATGTGAACACCTTTGACGGCGTGGCCATTTTGTCATCCCCTCAGTCCCGTGCCGTCTGTCCTACGCCGGGTCGACAAGGGCCGCAAGGGCGAGCGGGGGAGCGCGTGAACCATCGTGACCATGCCGTGATCTTGGCGTAAACATGGCCCTGGTTGATTGACTGTTTACCTATCCGATAGTCACTCAGATGAGGGGTGTTGCCCGGGAAATGGCGGAGAGGGGGCCTTCTTCCGCGGGACCGGCGGATTCCGCTCCCGAAGATGCCGGAGGAGCCGGGGGAGCCGATGAAGGCGCCCGGGACGCCGGGGTGGCCGAATCGGCCGAGGCCGGGGAGGACACCGCGGCCGCCCCGGACGCCGAGGATTCCGCCGCCCGCTCCAGCGCGCTGGCCAGCAGCGCGAGATCGGTCGGCCCGTTGCCCAGCTCCCGCACCTGGCGGCGGGCGGGCGGGTCGCCCATCCGCTCCCACTCCAGCGCCACCACGGTCGGCCGCAGTGTCGCCGTCCGCGGAATCCTGGCGCTGACCCGGGCCGCCTGGAAGGCCGTCACGGCGCCGCCCGGCCGCCGCAGATAGCCCCGGCCGGGCACCGCGTCGTCCAGTCCCGCCGGGTCCTCCACATGCACCAGCAGCGTGGCCGATTCCGGGTCCGGCATCCGCAGCGCGATCCGCAGCCGTGCCGCCTCGTCCGCGTCCGTACCCGCCGTCCGCTCCGGTCGGCCGGTCGCGAACACCAGGTGCACACCGAGCCGTTCGCCGTCCCGCGCGACCGTTTCCAGCGCGCGGACGACGCTGCCCGCGGTCGGGCGGCCCGGGCTGCCGAGGGCGGGCGCGACCAGCGCGTCGAAGTCGTCCACGATCACGACGAGGCGGGGCAGGCGGGGGAGCACGGGAACAGGACCCGGGGGCTGCGACCGCGCCGGCTCCTGAGGGGCGGCATCCGGCCAGCGGGCGGCGTCCGGCGCGGTGGGCTTGCGGTCGGCCGTGCCGCTCTGGTGCGGCAGGGTCGCCGCGACCAGCCGGTCGGCGTGCCAGGCACCGAAGGTCTGCTCGCCCAGCACTTCCGCGCGCCGCTTCAGCTCGGCGCTCAGCGCCTGGGCGAACTCCCGCATGCGTACCGGGTCCGAGGCGACCAGATGGGTGGATACGTGGGGCAGGTCGGCGACCGCCAGCAGGCCCTCGCCGCGCTCCTGCCCGGCGCCGTCGACCAGCACCAGGGCGAGCCGGTCCGGGCGCTCGGCCGCGGCCAGCCCCGCCGCGAGCGAGCGCAGCAGCTCCGTCTTGCCCGAGCCGGGGGCGCCGCCCACCACGGTGTGCGGGCCCTCCGCGACCAGGTCCACCACGACGCGCCCGCCGCCGCCCGCTCCCAGCACGGCCCGGGCGGCGGCGGCCCCCGCGGGTGCCTCCGCCCAGCGCGCGGCGATCTTCGCGGGTGTCGCCAGCGCGAGGTCCAGTTCGTCCAGCAGCCGTACGGTCACCGGCAGCGCGTGCCGTGACCGCCCGCCCATTTCCTGCTCGTCCGCCTCCCGCAGCGGCGCCAGCGCCCGCGCGAAGTGCTCGGCCCAGGCGGCGGACACGGCGTCCACCACGATGCCCTCCGGAGGGCTGACCGGCAGGGGGCCCGCGGCGCGCGTATGGCGCGCTCCGGGGTGGCCGAGCTCTGCGTCCTGCGGCCGTCCCGCGCTCGCCGACCGCTCCCCGGGGCCGGCCGGGCCCCGGCCCAGATCCTGCTGACGGCCCGGCTCGCCGGCGCGTCCCGCGCCTCCGGCACCGCGCCCGTCGCTGGCGAGCACCGCCGCCCCGGAAGCGGCGGGGCCGCCCCCGGTCCCGCCGTAGCCTTCGCTCCGCCCATGGTCCCGGTCGCCGTCACGTCCGACGGCCTGGGTGCCGCCCCGGCCGTCGTCACGTTCGGCGGGCCGGGCGTCCGGGCCCCCGGTCCGCGTACGGCCCCGGTCGTCGGCGCCGCGGCCGCCGCCACCGGCCGGGCCCCCGGCTGCGTTTCCGGCGTCGCCGCCGGTCCGCGTACGGCCGCGGCTGTCGCTGCTGCCGCCGGCCGGCCACGCGCGGGCCTCCCCGGCGTCTCCGGCGTCTCCGTCCGGCGCGCGGTCCGCGTCCCGCGGGTGCTCCGGGTCGCCCGCCGGGCCGGCCGCGGCCGGTGCGGCCGAGCCCGCGGCAGGCGTGATGTGGAGGGTCGTCGCCACGTCCCCCGAGAGGTGGGCCACCAGGCCCGTGGTGATGACCGGGTGCTCGCCGGTCTCGGTGAGGCTGAGGACGTGGATGCCCGAGGCGGGGCCGGAGGCGGCCAGGCGGGCGGCGGTTTCGCGGAGGGTGACGGAGCCGGGGTCGCCGTCGATGACCAGGACGGTGTACGGGCCTTCGTAGGCGGCGGTCGCGGCGGCCACCGAGGCGGCGGAGGCGGTCGCCCAGCGGGGGCCCAGCGCGCCGGATTCGAGGCGGCGGGTCAGCTCGGCGGTGCGGGACTCGGCCTGGTCGCGGTCGAAGGCGAGCAGCAGGCGGCAGTCCTGGCCGTGGGCCGGGCGCAGATGCGGCAGCCAGTTGACCCAGGACCACTCCTCGGCCCGCTGGTCGGAGCCGCGCGCCCGGTCCGCGCTGATCAGCACGATCTCCAGGGCGGCGGGGGAGTGCAGGGCGCACAGCTGGGCCAGTACGGCCCGGGCGAGTCCGGCCAGCCGGGGGCGCGGTCCGCTCAGGGCGAGCGCGGCGGTCAGGGGCGAGCGGAGGTCCACCGTGAAGGGCACCCCGGGCAGCCGGCGCGCGCCGTCCTCGGACACCAGATCCGCGCTCCCCAGCCGTATGTTGAGCGCGTCCGGGTGGCCGGGGCCCCGCTCCCACAGCCGCCGGCCCGGTCCGAGCGCGGTGAGCAGGACGGCGGCCGGGTCCGGCCAGCGGCCCCGCAGGGTCTCCGCCTCGGTGTCGTCGACCGTCTCCGGCCCCGCTCCGGCCCCGCGGCCACCGCCGCCGAGCCGTCGCTTGGCCCAGGCGCCTATGGCGTCCACCACGCGCGGCCGGTCGGCTTCCCCGCCCGGCGCGTGCGCGCCTCTGGCCCGCTCTCCGGTGGCCCGTCGCCGTCCGTCGGGATCGTCGGCGGCCGGGCTGGGGATGCCCCGGCCGAAGGTGACGGCCTCCCGGGGGTCGGGGGCGTCGGCGGGGTCCCGGTAGGCCGCGCCCGTCTCAGGACCCGGCTCGTTACCGAGCCCTCCGTACTCCGACGGCGGCCAGGCCGCGCGCCGCAGTGACACCCGCAGATGGCCGTCCTCGTCGGGCGCCGAGGGCAGCGGCGCGGGCTCGGGGGTGTGCGCGGCGGCGAGCCGCAGGGTCGATTCGCCGATGCCGAGCAGGGCTCCGGGCGGGAAGGGCACCGGCTGCGCGCCGACCGCCTTCCCGGACAGCGTCGTGCCGTTGGTGGAGCCGAGGTCCGCGACCGTGACCGCGCCGTCCGCGCCGACCGCGATCTCGCAGTGCAGCCGGGAGACGTCCGGGTCGTCCAGCGGCACATCGGCGTCCGCCGAGCGCCCGATCCTGGCCTGGCCGCCGGGCAGCAGATGGACGCCGCCGGCATCCGGGCCGCCCACCACATGCAGCCGGGGGAGTTCGGCCGGCGGGCGGCCGTACTGCCCGAACCGGCCGTACTGGCCCTGGTCGGCGTGGCCGCCGCCCTCGCCGTACTGCTCGGCGGGGGTGTGCAGCGAGACCAGCGCGCCGTCCACCAGCGGCGGCACCCCGAGGACAGCGGTGGGGGCGAGCCGCTGGCTGCCCGCGTAGAGCACCACCGAGGAACCTGCGGAGCGGCCCCCGGACTGCGCCGATCCGGCGGCCGAGGCGAGTGCCCCCGCCACCGCGCTCAGGGGGGTGCCCCCGGGCGCCGTGATGAGCACGTCGCAGCCTCGCACGGCCCGGCCGCTGCGCGGCCCGAGGACGGTCAGCCGGATCTGCATCTCGTCCGCGGTCCCTTCTCCCCGGGCCCTGCCACCGGCCGGAAGCGGATGTCTCTTCCCGGCCGTGCACGGGCGCGTCGACGTACAACGGATGCATCCTCCCACCCGCCACCGACAGCCCGTCCCCGGTCCCGTCCCCGGTGATCTTGACCGATCGGTGGGCGATCATCCCATGACCGTTCCGGTACCGGAAACGACCGGGGGGCGCGGGGCGACCGAGCCCGGGCCCGCGCGGCAACCAAGCCGAAGTCGGCGGCGTCCTAGGAGGGAACGAACAGGAGGACCCGCGACGGTACGACGGCGGATTCACGAGGGGATCGCGAGGGGTTCACGGGGGGATCGCGAGGAGGGTCCGCACACCGGTTTCGCTGTGGGCGACCTGCGGTTCCCCGGTGCTGTCCGGACGCTTCGTCGGTGGTCGGCACTACGCTTGCCGGGATCAGCCAGTCAAACGGGGTAAGCGGGCGGACGAGCCCACAGGGAGCTAGGGAGCGCATGACGTGCGGCCGGTAGGCAGCAAGTACCTCCTGGAGGAGCCGCTGGGACGCGGCGCCACCGGCACCGTCTGGCGTGGCCGGGTGCGCGGTGCGGACGGCGCCGTGGTGCCCGGCGAGGCGGTCGCGGTCAAGGTGCTCAAGGAAGAGCTGGCGAGCGACCCCGACGTGGTGATGCGCTTCCTGCGGGAGCGTTCCGTGCTGGTCAGGCTGCGCCACCCGCACATCGTCCGGGTCCGGGACCTGGTGGTCGAGGGCGATCTGCTGGCCCTGGTGATGGATCTCATCGACGGCCCCGACCTGCACCGCTATCTGCGGGACAACGGCCACTTCTCGCCGGTCGGCGCCGCCCTGCTCACCGCGGCTGTCGCCGACGCGCTGGCCGCCAGCCACGCCGACGGCGTGGTGCACCGGGATCTGAAACCGGCCAATGTGCTGCTCGCCACCGTCACCGGCGAGGACGGCACCGAGCGGATGCACCCGATGCTCACCGACTTCGGTATCGCGCGGCTGGCCGATTCGCCGGGCCTGACCCGCACCCATGAGTTCGTGGGCACACCGACGTATGTGGCGCCCGAGTCCGCGCAGGGCCGCCCGCAGACCTCGGCGGTGGACGTCTACGGCGCCGGCATCCTGCTGTACGAGCTGGTCACCGGCCGTCCGCCGTTCCGCGGCGACAGCGCGATCGAGGTGCTGCAGCACCATCTCAATGACACGCCCGAGCGGCCGGGCAACGTCCCGGAGCCGCTGTGGACGGTCATCGAGCGCTGTCTGCGCAAGGAGCCGGGCCAGCGGCCCAGCGCGGAGAATCTGGCCCGGGCGCTGCGGGTGGTCGCCGCGGGCGTCGGGGTGCACGCGAGTCCGGCCCAGGTCGAGGCGGCCTACGGCGTCGGCGCGCTGCTCGCCCCGGACCCGACTCCGACCCTGGTCCCCGACACGGGTGTCGGCGACGCCGATCCCACCCAGGTGCTGCCCTCCGGCGGCGGGTCCGCCGTCAACGCCTTCGATCCGAACGCGGCCACCGCCGTGCTCCCCTCCGAGTCCCGGGCGCCGGACGGGACCCGGCTGCTGCCGCAGACTCCCGGGAGCGCGCCGCAGCCGCCGCAGGGCCCGCATCCGTGGGAGTCCCAGCTGAGCGCGGCCCGGCACCGCAACGAGCAGACGGAGGTGCAGCAGCACCTCCCGCCGGATCAGGACCCGCTGCGCCGCCGCCCGCACCGCCAGCCGGGCACCGCCCAGCCGCCGCAGCCGCCGCAGTCGTACGGGCAGCAGCAGTACGGCGGCCGGCCGCCGTACCCCGAGCAGGGCCGGGGGCCTGGAGCGGGCCAGCCGGGCGCCCAGCAGGCCCAGGGTTACGGCTACTCGCCGCAGCAGCCCCAGGCCCCGCAGCAGCCGCAGCAGCGCCGTGCCGCGCCCCCGCCGAGCCGGCCGCGCCCGGAGCAGCGCTACGAGCCCCAGGCGTACGAGCGCCCGCCCGCCGCTCCCCGGCCGCCGGCCGCCGAGCCGCCCCGGGGCCGCGAACCGCGTGAGCCCCGCGGGTCGGGCCGCCGGAGCGCCAACCCGATGAAGATCCCCGGCCTCGGCTGCCTCAAGGGCTGCCTGATGGTGATCCTCGTCATCGTGGTGATCTTCGTGCTGGTCTGGTACACCACACCGCTGCCCGACTGGGTGAACAGCACGCGCAACCTGTGGGACGCCGGGTCGAACGGGGTCAGGACGGTGTGGGACCAGGTGTCGTCGCTCACCGGGGGCTCGGACAACGGCTGAGCGTCGGACCACGGCTGAGCGTCGGACAACGGCGTGCGGCGGGCTCGGGCGCGGGGGCGGCGGGGGCGGGCGGGTCCACCCGCCGTCCCCGCCGGCCGCCGCCAACCCCCTTACCGGCAGCCGATGTTGACGACATGTCGACTTCCGGAGGGTGATTTCTCCACCGATACGCCTCCTGACCGCCCGCCCGTACCCGAACAGCCGCTGACCCGCGTAGTTTTGTCGCCAACGCGACGGACCTTCGGAGGAGTCGGAGCAGCCTTGGCCAGGAAGATCGGCAGCCGGTACACCGCACACCAGGTGCTCGGGCGGGGGTCCGCGGGCACGGTGTGGCTGGGCGAGGGCCCCGAGGGGCCGGTCGCGATCAAGCTGCTGCGCGAAGACCTGGCCTCCGACCAGGATCTGGTGGGACGTTTCGTCCAGGAGCGCACCGCGCTGCTCTCCCTCGACGACCCGCACATCGTCGGCATCCGCGATCTCGTCGTGGACGGCACCGACCTGGCCCTGGTCATGGATCTGGTGCGCGGCACCGACCTGCGGTCCCGGCTGGAGCGCGAGCGCCGGCTGACCCCGCAGGCGGCGGTGTCCGTCGCCGCCGACGTGGCCGACGGACTGGCCGCCGCGCACGCGGCCGGCGTCGTGCACCGCGACGTCAAACCCGAGAACGTCCTGCTGGACTCGGCGGCCCCGCCCGGCCCGGGCGGCGCCCCGCCCGCGCTGCTCACCGACTTCGGCATCGCCCGCCTGGTCGACTCCCCGCGCCGCACCCGCGCCACCCGGATCATCGGCACCCCGGACTATCTGGCCCCGGAGATCATCGAGGGCCTGCCGCCGCGCGCCTCGGTCGACATCTACGCCCTCGCCACCGTGCTCTACGAGCTGCTGGCCGGCTTCACGCCCTTCGGCGGCGGTCACCCGGGCGCGGTGCTGCGCCGGCACGTGACCGAGGCCGTACAACCGCTGCCGGGCCTGCCCGACGAGCTGTGGCTGCTGCTCGCCCAGTGCCTCGCCAAGGCGCCGGCCTCCCGGCTCACCGCGGGGGAGCTGGCCGCGCGGCTGCGCGAGCTGCTGCCGGGCCTGGCCGGGGCCCCCGCGCTGGAGGTGGCAGCGCCCGGCGCCGACGGCAGCGCCGCCGAGACGCCCTACGGCGACGAAGCGCCCGCCGAGTCGCCCTTCGCGCCCGGTCACGGTCCCGGCACCGGCGCGGTCGCCGGCCCGGACCGCAAGCGCGGCGCCGTCCCACTGGTCCGGGGCGCCGCCCCCGACTCCAGCCGTGACACCCACACCAGCATCAAACTGCCCACCGCCGACGAACTGGCGGCGGCCGGGCGCGGCGCGCCGCGCGGCGGGAGCAAGGCCGCCGGCAACCGCGCCTCCGCCGCCGAGCGCCCGGCCAGCCCCCGCCACCGCGCGGTGTCGGACGCCCTGCGGCAGCGCCGGCTCAAGGTGGCCGCTGCCGCCGCCGCGGCCCTCGCGGTGGCCGGAATCGGCGGCTGGGGCATCGCGGCGGCCGGCTCCAACGGCCCGGCCGGCTCCGGCACCTCCCGGGACGACCAGCCGCCGGCCGGCCCTTCTCCCAGCAGCTCTCCGACCGGCCTTCCGAGCGCCCCGGCCGCCACCCCGACGGCGCCCACCGCGGGCGCGCCCTCACCGCAGGGCGTCACAGGCGCGCCCGTTGCCCTGCCGCGCTGGTCCGCCTTCGACGACGTACCGGCCCCGTCCGTCCGGCTCACCGGCGGCCCGCGCGCGCTGGTCATGGGCGGCGCCACCTATGTCTTCGCCCGGGGCGCGGACAAGAACGTCTGGTACGTCGTGCACGACAGCACCGGCTACGGACCCTGGCACCGGCTCACCGGTATAAGCACCACCGACGATCCCGCGGTCGCCTCCGCCGAGGCGGGCCGGATCGATCTGTTCTCCCTGGGCACCGACGGTCTGCTCTACCGCCGTACCCTGTCCGGCGGCTACTGGAACGCCTGGTCGCAGGTGGACGAGCGCACCCGTTTCGACGCCGCGCCCGCCGCCGCCTCCTCCGAGCCCGGCCGGATCGATCTGGTCGGCCGGGTGGGCGGCGATCTGGTGACCGCCTCACTGGTCGAGGGCCGCTGGAACGCCTGGGCGCTGGTGCCCACCGCCGGCCGGATCACCGAGGCGCCCGCCCTGGTCTCGCGCTCCGACGGCACCCTGGACGCCTTCGTCGTCCGCAAGGCCGACGGGGCGGTGCTGCGGTTGCCGTACTCCGGCGGCGCCTGGCGGCCGTCCTCGCTGGTGGGAGGCCTCGACGCGGCCGGACACCGCCCGGAGGCGGTGGCCGTCGGGAGCAGGATCTACGTCTTCGCGGGCGGTGACCAATCGGCCGGCTCGAGTTCGGCGGCCCTGCCGCGCGGCGGCGGTACGGGACCGGTGGCCGCGGCCGCCGCCGGGCGGTCGCTCCAGCTGTACGCCAGGACCGGGTCGGGGACGCTGACCCGGTCGACCGCCTCGGTCTGAGCGGGCGGGGCGCGGCGGTGCCGCGGGGTCGGCCGCCGCGGCGCCCGACCGGACCCGCGCGGGCGCGTGAGCAGGGGCGCCGGGCGGAAGCCTGTGGACGAGGGACTCTGCTGTCTTCGCCCAGCCGGTAGGCTGGAGGGGTGGCGATCGTCGATGTATCCGAAGAACTGAAGTCCCTGTCCTCGACCATGGGATCGATCGAGGCCGTCCTCGACCTCGGGAAGATGCGGGCCGACATCGCCGCGCTGGAGGAGCAGGCCGCGGTCCCGTCCCTGTGGGACGACCCGGAGAGCGCGCAGAAGATCACCAGCCGTCTCTCCCACCTCCAGGCCGAGCTGCGCAAGGTCGAGGCGCTGCGCAGCCGGATCGACGACCTGTCCGTCCTCTTCGAGCTGGCCGAGGCGGAGGACGACGCGGACACCCGTACCGAGGCCGAGGCCGAGCTGGTGACCGTGCAGAAGGCGCTGGACGAGATGGAGGTCCGCACCCTGCTGTCCGGTGAGTACGACGCCCGGGAGGCGCTGGTCAACATCCGCGCCGAGGCGGGCGGCGTCGACGCGGCCGACTTCGCCGAGCAGCTCCAGCGGATGTATCTGCGCTGGGCCGAGCGGCACGGCTACTCCACCGAGGTCTATGAGACCTCGTACGCCGAAGAGGCCGGCATCAAGTCCACCACCTTCGTGGTGAAGGCGCCCTACGCGTATGGCACCCTCTCGGTCGAGCAGGGCACCCACCGGCTGGTGCGGATCTCGCCCTTCGACAACCAGGGCCGCCGCCAGACGTCGTTCGCCGGCGTCGAGGTGCTCCCGGTGGTCGAGCAGTCCGACCACGTCGAGATCGACGAGACCGAACTGCGGGTCGACGTCTACCGCGCGTCGGGCCCCGGTGGCCAGGGCGTCAACACCACCGACTCCGCGGTGCGCATCACCCACCTCCCCACCGGCATCGTCGTCTCCTGTCAGAACGAGCGCTCGCAGATCCAGAACAAGGCCAGCGCGATGAACGTACTGCAGGCCAAACTCCTGGAGCGGCGCCGGCAGGAGGAGCAGGCCCTGATGGACTCCCTGGGCAAGAGCGACGGCGGCAACTCGTGGGGGAATCAGATGCGTTCCTACGTCCTGCACCCGTATCAGATGGTCAAGGACCTCCGCACGGACTACGAGGTCGGCAATCCGCACGGTGTCCTCGACGGCGACATCGACGGCTTCATCGAGGCGGGCATCCGCTGGCGCAAGTCGCACGAGAAGGCCGTCGCCTGAGCGGTCCGACTGCTCTTCGTCCAGGTGTTGTCACCGTGTGATGTCACAGTGGGGTAGCGAACTCCCGGCCACACCTGGGCAATTCAGCCGATTGCGTGCTTAATGACCTTGACGGTACCTGTGAAAGCCGACAGGGTGTTGCGCGGCATGCGCACGATGTGAGGCGTCAGCGCACGGGGACGAACGCACCGGTCCTCCCAGCGGCTCCGCGCCCCTCCATGGCCGCGCACGCCTGAAGCAGACACCTACTGGGGGTACTTGACTCATGAGCAACCGCAACACACGGCTGCGCGTGACCCGCGTCGCCGCGGCCGTCCTCGTGGCGGCCGGTGCGTCCTTGACGGTGGCGGGAGTGGCCCAGGCCGCAGCCGTGCCGAAGCCGCTGGTGGACGTGCTGCCCACGGACACCGCGTCGGCCGACCCGACGGACACGACGACCGAGCCGCCGACCACCGCGCCGACCACGGAGCCGCCGACGACGCCCCCCACCACTCCGCCGACGTCGCCGACCACGGAGCCGCCGACCACTCCGCCCACGACCCCGCCGACGACGCCTCCCACCACGCCGCCGAGCACTCCGCCGAGCACGCCCGCCACGCCTCCCACGACGGCGCCGGGCACCATCGCGGGCGTCTCCGGCGGCGACACCCCCAGCACCGCCCCGGGAAGCACCCCGAGCGGCGGTTCGGCCGCGTCCGGCGGTAACGGCAACACCTGCACCCTGACCGGTGCGAGCGTGGACTGCGGCAACAACAACCCCGGCGCGGACACCGTCCAGCAGGTCCCGCAGGGCGCCACCACCAGCCAGCTCGCCGAGACCGGCTCGGACGGCACCACGTACCTCATCCTGGGCGCGGCCACCATGATCGCGGGTGGTGTCGGCTTCCGCCTGACCCCGCGTCTGGCCGGCCGCCGCGACGCCGGCTGAGTTACAGCCCCGGGCGTACACCAGTGACGCGAACGGGGCCCGGGGCGCGTCAGGCGTCCCGGGCCCCGTTTCTCATGGCCGCGGTGATGTCCGCGGCATTCGTGCGAAGCGCACGCGCGGAAGCTCCCGCCGGTCACCCCGCGGGGATTCGATGACTACTCTCGGTCAAGCTGTGGCGTGCTCCACGACCAGCACCAGCGCCAGCAGCGCGACGAGGAAAGCTATGAGCGCGGCGGGAGATATCGACGACAACGGGTTCTCCCGTTCCAGTCGGGCGCGGCTGGCGCGGCAGACGGGGCAGCGGCCCTCGCTCACCGGGCCGGCGCAGTTCGCACACACCAGTCGGTCGCATGTCATGCGATCTCCTCCTCCGCCCCAATGAACGCCCCCGGTGCCGGAATCGTTCCCGAGGCGACGCGGTCCTACTCCGCGGATGCGCCGCGCGTAGGGGATGCGCGGGTCCACTACGTGTACACGCACCTTCCACTGTGACAGGTTCCGCGCGAATCGGCGCCCCCGCACCGGCGCCGGGCGGCGGAGACCGGACGCGACAATGACGGTTTTGTCCGTGGATGCCCTGTGGGCAAGGCCACCAACCTCGGACGGCGACTGCGCGGCCTGAGCGCGGTCGCGTAGTGTCGCCCCCACATCCCCTGTCCGCTCACCCCGCAAACCTGGTGCGAACGTGATCCGATTCGACAACGTCACCAAGACCTACCCCAAGCAGAACCGTCCTGCCCTGCGGGATGTCACGCTGGAGATCGAGAAGGGTGAGTTCGTCTTCCTGGTCGGCTCGTCGGGCTCCGGGAAGTCCACCTTCCTGCGGCTGATCCTGCGCGAGGAGCGTACGGACACCGGCCTGGTGCACGTGCTCGGCAAGGATCTGGCCCGGCTGTCGAACTGGAAGGTCCCGCACATGCGGCGCCAGCTCGGCACGGTGTTCCAGGACTTCCGGCTGCTGCCCAACAAGACCGTCGCGCAGAACGTGGCGTTCGCCCTCGAAGTGATCGGCAAGCCGCGCGGCACCATCCGCAAGACGGTGCCCGAGGTGCTGGACCTGGTCGGCCTGGCCGGCAAGGAGGAGCGGATGCCCGGCGAGCTGTCGGGCGGTGAGCAGCAGCGCGTCGCGATCGCGCGGGCCTTCGTCAACCGGCCGATGCTGCTGATCGCCGACGAGCCGACCGGAAACCTCGACCCGCAGACGTCGGTCGGCATCATGCGGCTGCTGGACCGGATCAACCGGACCGGCACCACCGTGGTGATGGCCACCCACGACCAGAACATCGTCGACCAGATGCGCAAGCGCGTCATCGAACTTGAGAAGGGCCGGCTGGTGCGCGACCAGTCGCGCGGTGTCTACGGCTACCAGCACTGACTGAGCGCCGTAACCACCAGCCCCTGAAAGGAACTTGGCACCATGCGCGTCCAGTTCGTCCTGTCGGAGATCGGCGTCGGTCTTCGCCGCAACCTCACGATGACCTTCGCCGTCATCATCTCCGTGGCCCTCTCGCTGGCTCTCACCGGTGGCGCCCTGCTGGTCAACAAGCAGGTCAACGCGATGAAGGGCTACTGGTACAACAAGGTCGAAGTCACCATCTACATGTGCAACAAGGGCGACGCGGTGACGACGCCCAACTGCGCCAAGGGCGCCGTCACGGACGACCAGAAGAAGAGCATCCTCGCCGACCTCAACAAGCTCCAAGTGGTGGAGAAGGTCTACTACGAGTCGGCGGAGGGCGCGTACAAGAACGCCCAGGAGCAGTTCAAGAACTCCCCGCTGTACAGCTCGGTCACGCCGGACCAGATGGAGGAGAACTACCGGGTCAAGCTGAAGGACCCGACCAAGTTCGCGGTCATCGCCAGCGCGTTCACCGGGCATCCGGGGGTGCAGTCCGTCGAGGATCAGCGGGCGGTGCTGCAGAGCCTGTTCGGTCTGCTGAACGGTATGACCAGGGTCGCGTACGTGGTCCTCGCCTTCATGCTCACCGTGGCCATGCTGCTGATCGTGAACACCGTCCGTGTCTCGGCGTTCAGCCGCAGACGCGAGACCGGGATCATGCGGCTGGTCGGCGCGTCCAGCTTCTACATCCAGATGCCGTTCATCATGGAGGCCGCTTTCGCGGGACTCGTCGGCGCGGGGCTGGCCTGCGTGATGCTGCTCGGCGGCAGGTACTTCCTGATCGATTCCGGGCTCAAGCTCCAGGACAAGATCTCGTCGGTGTCGTTCCTCGGCTGGGGTCCGGTGTTCGGCGTGCTGCCGCTCGTGCTGCTGATCGGGTTGTTCATGCCGGCCCTCGCCGCGTTCGTCGCGCTGCGCAGGTATCTGCGGGTCTGACGGCTCCGGCCGCTCCGGCAACTCGGGCCGCTCCGCCGGTCCGTCCGCTCGGACCGGTCGGGCCGGTCCGTCCGCGCCCTTCCGTGCGCCGCCCCTTCCTGGCCTAGACTTCCCGCCATGTCCGGCCTGTCATTGTTCGGGTCGCCCCGCCGTATCCGCCGCGGGGCGACCCTGACGTTGGTGTTCGGGACGATGCTCGCGACAGGGGCCGCGGCCGGCAGCCTCACCTCTCCGGTCCGGCGGATCGCCGACAGCGGACTGGCGCGGGCGGCCGAGATCCAGGGCGCCGCGCCCGCCCCGCTCGACACCGGCCGCATCGCCGAGGAGATCCAGGACGGCGAGGTCGGCCCGGCCACCGCGCGGAAGCTGGTCAGCCGCAGCGGCGACCGCTGGTCCTCCTTCTACACCGCCCAGGAGTACGCGGGCCTCCAGCAGGCACTCGACGGCCGCTACGTCGGGGTCGGCCTGTGGGTGCGCCGGATCGACGGCGGGCGGATCCAGGTCGCCCGGGTGCAGGGCGGCAGCCCGGCCGGGCACGCCGGTATCCGGGTCGGTGACGTGCTGACCACCATCGACCGGATCGGCTGCGCCGGCCTCCCGGTCACCGAGGTCGTCGCCGATCTGCGCGGGGACGACGAAGACGGCGGGGACGGCGACACGGGTGGCGGCGTGCCCGGCAGCCGGGTCACCCTCGGTGTCGAGCGCGGCGGGCGCGGCTGGAAGGTCACGCTGCGGCGCGCCAGCCTGGCCACCGAGGCCGTCACCGTGAGCCGTCCGAAGGGCGGGCCGACCGACATCAAGATCGACGCGTTCTCGGCCGGTGTCGGCCGGCAGGTCCGCGCCGCGGCCCGGAACGCCCCCCGCGGCGTGCTGCTCGATCTGCGCGGCAACTCCGGCGGCCTGGTCACCGAGGCGGTGGCCGTCGCCTCGGTCTTCCTCGACGGCGGCCTCGTCGCCACCTACGACCTGCGCGGTCAGCAGCGGGCGCTGTACGCGGCGGCCGGCGGCGACACCGCCGTCCCGCTGGTGGTGCTGGTGGACGGCGGCACGATGAGCGCCGCCGAGATGCTGGCCGGCGCGCTCCAGGACCGCGGCCGGGCGGTCGTGGTGGGGTCGCGGACCTTCGGCAAGGGGTCGGTGCAGATGCCCAGCGCGCTGCCCGACGGCTCGGTGGCCGAGCTGACCGTGGGCCACTACGACCTGCCCGCCGGCCGGGGCGTGGACGGCCGGGGCATCACCCCCGATGTGCAGGTCCCGCCCGGGCAGGACCCGGTGGCCGAGAGCCGCGAGGTATTCGCTGGCCTCGGAGCCCCCTCGTAGTGGGACAATGGTCCGGCTATGGCAAAAGAGACGGGTCGCAAGATGATCGCGCAGAACAAGAAGGCGCGACACGATTACCTCATCCTGGACACCTACGAGGCCGGTCTGGTGCTGACCGGTACCGAGGTGAAGTCCCTGCGCATGGGCCGCGCGTCGCTGGTCGACGGCTTCGGGCAGCTCGACGGCGGTGAGGCGTGGCTGCACAACGTGCACATCCCCGAGTACACCCAGGGGACCTGGACCAACCACACGGCCCGCAGGAAGCGCAAGATGCTGCTGCACAAGGCCGAGATCGACAAGCTCGTGCAGAAGTCCCAGGAGAGCGGGCACACCATCGTGCCGCTCGCCCTGTACTTCAAGGACGGCCGGGCGAAGGTCGAGATCGCGCTGGCCAGGGGCAAGAAGGAGTACGACAAGCGGCAGACGCTGCGGGAGAAGCAGGACCGGCGCGAGTCGGACCGCGCGATGTCGGCGGTCCGCCGGCGCCAGCGCGCCTGAGCGGTCCGCCGCCGTCGGCGGGCGCGCCGGGGCGGGTGGTACGTCGGGCGGGTGACGGCGCGGTGGACCGGGGGTGTGCGCGCGGGAATGCGCTGGCACCGCCGGACGTTCTTCCACTACGATGGCGTGAGGACCGCGGGGCCATGGTGAGTTCCGCGGGCACCTTGAAAACACAACATGGGGATGATCGGTTTCGACTGGGGATGTCGAAGCAGGGGAAGCGAGCCGAGAAAGCGGCAATGATCTCGTAAACCATATGCCGAAACAATAATCGCCAACACCAAGCGCGATTCCTTCGCCCTCGCTGCCTAAGTAGCGACTTGCGAAGTGTCAGCCCGGGGCTGTTCCCGACCCGGATCCTGGCATCAGCTAGGGAACTAAACTTCTAGGACCGGTCACGGGTCCTGGAAGGAAATCAAACAGTGGCTGGGCCCGTCGGCGGCTTGTCCGCGTGACTGCCGGGGCCGAGAAAAGCACAGCGGACTGCGCTCGGAGAAGCCCTGATTTTGCACCACAGGACGCGGGTTCGATTCCCGCCATCTCCACCATGACGACAGGCGAGGTGTGCCCGCGCGAAAGCGCGGGCCGCCTCGCCTTCGTCGTTTGGCGGCACGCCGCCTGCCGGGGGCGCGGGCCGGATCCGCCCCGGGGGTTGTGGTTGTTTGCGGGCTGCGGCCCGTCGTGGGCTGGTGGCGCAGTTCCCCGCGCCCCTGTTGGTCACCGCCTGCCGTCAGGCGTGTCCCCGCCGGGGGGACCGGTGCGTTTCGGGGTGGGGGAACGGCCCCGCCAGGGGCGCGGGGAACTGCGCGACCAGCCAGGACGCAGCGACAGCCGGGGGGCGGCCGAACCACGCCCGGTGGGCCGCCGGCAGGGGCCGGGCGGGTTGCGAGGGGGACGCGCCGGGCGGTTATGTGGGGGCCCAGAGGATTCGGACCGGGGAAAGGCGGAGCCAAATGGCACCGGGGGCGGAGATCCGCGCGCTGGTCGGGGCGCTGGAGGCGCAGCGGCGGCATGTGCGGGAAATGGTGGACGGGCTGGACGAGGAAGCGCTGCGCCGGGCGGTGCTGCCGTCGGGGTGGACGTGCCTGGGGCTGGTACGGCACCTCGCGCTGGATGTGGAGCGCTTCTGGTTCCGGGGCGTCGTCGCAGGTGAGCCGGAGGTCCTCGACTGGCTGGCGCGGGGACCTGAGAACGCCTGGCGGGTCGGCCCCGAGGTGCCGGCCGATTCCGTACTCGATCTGTACCGCCGGGAGACCGCGCTCGCCGACGCCGTCATCCTGGACACCGCTGTGGACGCCGCCCCGGCCTGGCGCCCCGAGGGCCCCTCGGGCGGCTGGCAGCCCGGCACCCTGCGGGACGTGCTCCTGCATGTGATCACCGAGACGGCGTGCCACGCCGGGCATCTGGACGCGGTTCGCGAACTCATCGACGGCAGGAAGTGGCTCGTGCTGACCGACTGAGCGCGCCCGCCTGCCCGCCCCGGCCGTATACCTCCGGTGACCCGCCGCCCCGGGCATCGGCCCGCACGGGCGGCTCCCGCCTCGTCGGCGGTGCCGCGGACGCGGAAAAGGGTGCCCCGGTCCGTAACAGCCGGGAAATGCCGGTGAACTCGGTGTGTCATGCCCTCTTGCGACGATGCAGATCCCGGCGGGACGAGCGGCGCCGATGGGACGGCGGGCGCCCCGGCGGGATCTGCATCTCCAGCACGAGCCGGGCGGAGCGGTGATGGGAACGGATTCCGGACAGACCAGTGAACCGGGAGCGGTGCCGCCGCTGGCGGGCTTCACCGTGGGGGTGACGGCGGCCCGCCGCGCCGATGAGCTGACCGCGCTGCTGGAGCGGCGCGGCGCCGCCGTGCTGCGGGCGCCCGTACTGCGGATCGTGCCGCTGTCGCGGGACGCCGAACTCCTGGCCGTGACCCGGCGGTTGCTGGACGACGTGCCCGACATCGCGGTGGTCAGCACCGCGATCGGCTTCCGCGGCTGGATCGAGGCGGCCGAAGGGTGGGGCCTCGGCAAGGAGTTGCTGCGCGGGCTCGGCGGGGTCGAGATCCTGGCGCGCGGCCCGAAGGTGCGCGGCGCGGTGCGGGCGGTCGGGCTGGCCGAGGCGTGGTCGCCGGCCTCGGAGTCGATGGCCGAGGTGCTGGAACGGCTGCTGGAGCAGGGGGTCGAGGGGCGCAAAATCGCCGTACTGGTGCACGGGGAGCCGCTGCCCGGCTTCAGCGAGGCGCTGCGCGAGGCGGGCGCGCTGGTGGTGGCGGTGCAGGTCTACCGCTGGATGCCGCCGGAGGACCTGGCGCCGGTCGACCGGCTGCTGGACGCGGTGTGCGCCCGGGGGCTGGACGCGGTGAGCTTCACCAGCGCGCCGGCCGCCGCCTCCCTGCTGGACCGGGCCCGGCGGCGCGGGCGTCTGGAGGAGCTGCTGCGGGCCTTCCGGCGCGGTGAGGTGCTGGCGGCGTGCGTCGGACCGATGACCGCCTTGCCCTTGCAGGCGCACGACGTGCCGACCCGGCAGCCGGAGCGTTTCCGCCTGGGCCCGCTGGTGCAGCTCATCGCCAGTGAACTGCCCGGGGGCGTGCGGCCGTTGCCGGTAGCGGGCCACCGGCTGGAGATACGGGGGCAGGCAGCCGTGGTGGACGGTGGCCTGCGGGCCGTACCGCCGGCCGGGATGTCGCTGCTGCGGGCACTGGCCCGGCGGCCGGGCTGGGTGGTCTCCCGCGGCGACCTGCTGCGGGTGCTGCCCGGAGCGGGCCGCGACGAGCACGCGGTCGAGACCGCGATGGCCCGGCTGCGGGTCGCCCTCGGAGCCCCGAAGCTGATCCAGACCGTCGTCAAACGGGGCTACCGCCTCTCCGTCGACCCCCACGCCGACGCCAAGTACGCGCCCGGCTCCTGACGGTCCGTCGCCTTTTTCGATACGGCTTGACGCTCTTCTAGCTCACCGCGCCGTCTGCGGGCACCCTGAAGGGAGAGCGACGGATGGGGAAGGTGGTGGCGCGATGGAGGCGCTGCGCTTTGACGGTGGGCGGGTGTGCCTGGACCTGGTCGCGACGGGGGCGGAGGAGGGGCTGCCGTCGGTGGGGAGCTTACGGGCGTGGGTGTACGGGGCCGGGCTGGTGCCCGAAGGGACGTCGGTGGGGGTGGCGGACTGGTGGCTGGCCGCCTTCGTCGAGCTGAGGGGCCGGCTCGGGCGGATGGTGGAGGCGGAACTGGCGGCGCACCGGCAGGCGCCCGCCGACGTGGACGCGCTGAACGCCGCCGCACGCCCCGCCACGCCCGCGCCCGCCGCCGTAGCGGGGGAGGGCGGGGCGCTGCGCCGGAGCCTGGCCGGGGAGCCGAGGTGCGAGGAACTGCTGGCCGCGGTCGCGCGGGACGCGGTGGAGCTGTTCACCGACCCGGTGGCGCGGACCCAGCTGAGGCGCTGCGCGGGGGAGAACTGCACGCTGGTCTATCTGGACACCTCGCGCGGCCGGCGCCGCCGCTGGTGCAGCAGCGAGGTGTGCGGGAACCGCGAGCGGGTGGCCCGCCACCGCCGCCGCAGCACGCTCAGGACCGCGCAGGGCTGACCGGGAGGGCGCCGGACGGGCCACCCGGGGGAAAGCCGGGGCCCGGGCGGCGGCGGCCGGGTGGGCAGAAGGCCGCAGGTCGCGTACGGTTGCAGGCTGCCCCTCGCACGGTCGCGCGAGGGGCACCGCACGAAGAAGGGGGTCCTGCGTGGCCGCGCAGACCGCAGCACCGGGGGTCAGGGACCAGGAGATCGCCGCCGAGCAGGCGCACCTGGACCGGGTGTACCACCGCCTTGAGGAGAAGATCCACGAGGCGGAGTTCCTGATGAGCGACGCCGCCCAGCGGGGCCAGGTCGGCACGCCCGGCGCGCTGGCCGAAAGGGACGCGCAGGTCTTCCGGGCCGGCATCCACCTCAACCGGCTGAACAGCGAGTTCGAGGACTTCCTCTTCGGCCGGATCGACCTGCTGCGCGGCAAGGACGGCAAGAAGGGCGCCGACGGCGCGTTCACCTCGGTCGATCCGGCCGACGACGCGATCCGTGAGGACGCCACCGCCGACATCGCCGAGACGCTGCACATCGGCCGGATCGGGGTGCTGGACACTGACTACGCGCCGCTGGTGATCGACTGGCGGGCCCCGGCGGCCGCGCCCTTCTACCGCTCCACGCCGGTCGCGCCCGGCCGGGTGGTGCGCCGCCGGGTGATCCGCTCCAAGGGGCGCCGGGTGCTGGGCGTCGAGGACGACCTGCTGCGTCCGGAGCTGACCACGGGGCTGCCGGTGATCGGGGACGGCGCGCTGATGGCCGCGCTCGGCCAGGCCCGTACCCACACCATGCGGGACATCGTCTCCAGCATCCAGGCCGAGCAGGACCTGGTGATCCGCGCGCCCGCCGCGTCCGTCACCGAGGTGACCGGCGGGCCCGGCACCGGCAAGACCGCGGTGGCGCTGCACCGGGCCGCGTACCTGCTCTACCAGGACCGGCGGCGCTACGCCGGGGGAATCCTGTGCGTCAGCCCCACACCGCTGCTGGTGGCCTACACCGAGGGCGTCCTGCCGTCGCTGGGCGAGGAGGGCCAGGTCGCGATCCGCGCGGTCGGCTCGCTGGTGGACGGGGTGACCGCGGACCTCTACGACGATCCGGCGGTGGCCCGGATCAAGGGGTCGCTGCGGATGACGAAGGTGCTGCGCAACGCCGCCCGGGGCTGCCTGGACGGCGACGACCGGCAGCCCTCGGTGCTGCGGGTGGTCGCCTTCGGCCGCCGGGTCGAGCTGGACCCGCAGGAGCTGGACGCGGTGCGCCAGCAGGTGCTGGGCGGCACCGCCCCGGTCAATCTGCTGCGCCCGCGGGCCCGCCGGCTGCTGCTGGACGCGCTGTGGCGCAAGTCCGGCCGCCGCTTCGACGACCAGCAGCTGGCCGCCGAGGAGCGCCAGGGCTTCGACGAGGACATCAGCACCGAGCAGGACTTCATCGACTTCCTGGACGGCTGGTGGCCGGTGCTGCGACCGGCCGACGTGCTGGCGGCGCTGGCCGACGAGAAGCGGCTGAGCCGCTGGGCGCGCCGGGTGCTGTCACCGCCCGAGGTCCGCCGGGTGGCCCGCTCGCTGCGGCGCACCGGCGCCACGGTGCACGACGTGGCGCTGCTGGACGAGCTGGAGACGCTGCTGGGGCTGCCGCCCCGGGACAAGCGGCGTGAGATCGACCCGATGGACCAGCTCACCGGTCTGGACGAGCTGATGCCGCAGCGCGGCGAGAGCGGTCGGGAGCGGGCCGAGCGGCTGGCCTGGGAGCGCACCGAGTACGCGCACGTCATCGTGGACGAGGCGCAGGACCTCACCCCGATGCAGTGGCGGATGGTGGGCCGCCGCGGCCGCACCGCCACCTGGACGATCGTCGGCGACCCGGCGCAGAGTTCCTGGTTGGACGTGGACGAGGCGGCCCGCGCGCGCGACGAGGCCCTCGGCGCCCGGCCGCGCCGCCGCTTCACCCTGACCGTCAACTACCGCAATCCGGCCGAGATCGCCGAGGTCGCCGCCACGGTGCTGGCGCTGGCCATGCCGGGCAGCGAATCGCCGCGCGCCGTCCGCTCCACCGGCATCAGGCCGCGCTACGAGGTGGCCGGCGACGACCTGGGCGCCGATGTGCGGGCCGCGGCGCAGGTGCTGCTGGCCGAGGTGGACGGCACGGTCGGTGTGGTCGTGGCGATGAACCGGCGGGCCCAGGCTCGGGGCTGGCTGGCCGGGCTGGGCGACCGGGTGGTGGCGCTGGGCAGTCTGGAGGCCAAGGGCCTGGAGTACGACGCCACGGTCGTGGTCTGTCCGGCGGAGATCGCCGAGGAGTCGCCGGCCGGCCTGCGGGTGCTGTACGTGGCGCTGACCCGGGCCACCCAGCAGCTGACCGTGCTGGCCGGGGAGCGGGATCTGCCGAACGCGGACGGTGTCCCCGACCTGCTCAGGAGGGACTGAGCGGAGGGCTGGGCCGGGGCTGGGCCGGGCACCGGCCCTCGGAGACGACTTCGGGCGCCCCTCCGTGCAGGAGGGGCGCCCGAAGGACGTTCATGACACCGGCCCGCCATGCTCGCCTCGCGGCAAGTGGGCGCTCGAAGCGCCTAAGGTTGGGCCCGGGGGCTTGGATCGAGCCGGTGCCTTGTCCAATCTAACAAACCCTTCGCGGAACCTCTTCCCGTGGGGCGGAAAACCTCATGGGTCACCCCTCGGTCATGCGTTCTTCCCCCGCCGCTCGCCACCCGCTCGGCCGATCTCCGCATCGCGGAAGTAGTCTTCCGTCCTCAGCCGCGGGTTTAGACCTACCCGGCGGTAGGTGCGACGATCGATCCGCATTACGGACAACCGAACAACCCTCTCGTAGGAACCGGAAGAAGGTCGTCATGGCAACGGCGCCAAGCGTCTCGTACTCGATCACGGTACGGCTGGAGGTCCCCGCCAGCGGGACCGCGGTCAGCCAGCTGACCGCCGCGGTGGAGTCCTCCGGTGGATCGGTCACCGGCCTGGACGTCACGGCCTCGGGCCACGAGAGGCTGCGGATCGACGTCACGGTGGCGGCCAGTTCCACCGAGCACGCCGACCAGATCGTCAGCAAGCTGCGCGGCATCGAAGGCGTCGTGATCGGCAAGGTCTCCGACCGTACGTTCCTGATGCACCTCGGCGGCAAGATCGAGATGCAGTCCAAGCACCCGATCCGCAACCGTGACGACCTGTCGATGATCTACACCCCCGGAGTCGCCCGGGTCTGCATGGCCATCGCGGCCAACCCCGAGGACGCCCGCCGGCTGACCATCAAGCGCAACTCGGTGGCCGTGGTCACCGACGGCTCCGCGGTGCTGGGCCTGGGCAATATCGGCCCCAAGGCCGCGCTGCCGGTGATGGAGGGCAAGGCGGCGCTGTTCAAGCGGTTCGCCGGCATCGACGCCTGGCCGCTGTGCCTGGACACCCAGGACACCGACGAGATCGTGACCATCGTCAAGGCCATCGCCCCCGGATTCGCCGGCATCAACCTGGAGGACATCTCCGCGCCGCGCTGTTTCGAGATCGAGGCCCGGCTGCGCGAGGCGCTGGACATCCCGGTCTTCCACGACGACCAGCACGGCACCGCGATCGTGGTGCTGGCCGCGCTGACCAACGCGCTGCGGTGCGTCGGCAAGGAGATCGGCAGCCTGCGGGTCGTCATGTCCGGCGCGGGCGCGGCCGGTACGGCCATCTTGAAGCTGCTGCTGGCGGCCGGCCTCAAGCACGCGGTGGTGGCCGACATCCACGGCGTGGTGCACGCCGAGCGCGACGACCTGAAGGACGCGGCCCCGGCCTCCCCGCTGCGCTGGGTCGCCGAGAACACCAATCCGGAGGGGGTCACCGGCACCCTGAAGGAGGCCGTGGTCGGCGCCGACGTCTTCATCGGCGTGTCCGCCCCGGACGTCCTGAACGGCTCGGACATCGCGAAGATGGCCGACAAGGCGATCGTCTTCGCGCTGGCCAACCCCGACCCCGAGGTGGACCCGGGCGAGGCCAGGGAGACCGCCGCCGTGGTCGCCACCGGGCGCAGCGACTTCCCCAACCAGATCAACAACGTACTGGTCTTCCCCGGCGTCTTCCGCGGCCTGCTCGACGCCCAGTCGCGTACGGTCAACACCGAGATGATGCTGGCCGCCGCGCGGGCCCTGGCGAGCGTGGTCGGCGACGGCGAGCTGAACCCGAACTACATCGTCCCCAGCGTCTTCAACGACAAGGTGGCCGGCGCGGTCGCCGACGCGGTGCGGGAGGCGGCCAAGGCGCAGGGCCCGTCGGTGTCCGGGGCGGCGACCGGTACGGCCGTGGCACTGTGACGGTCACCGCACCGCGACGGCGGCCCTAGCGGTCGGCCGCGGACGTCGGGGCGGACATCGGCGCGGACAACGCCCGGATTCCGGCCGATCGGAATCCGTGTGTGCACCATGGGACGACAATCCGTCATGCCCAAGCCCCCGGCCACGCTTTTTCCACGACTCGCGCGGGCAGGCGATTGGCTTTCCCCCCATATGTGGGGGCAGGATGCACACCTGGGCAGTGAGGCACACAGCAACAGCTTCGAGCTCGCGCCCCCATGGCTAGAAAGAACACGGGAGTACAGATATGAACCGCAGTGAGCTGGTGGCCGCGCTGGCCGACCGCGCCGAGGTGACCCGCAAGGACGCGGACGCCGTCCTGGCCGCGTTCGCTGAGACCGTCGGTGAGATCGTCGCCAAGGGTGACGAGAAGGTCACCATTCCCGGCTTCCTGACCTTCGAGCGCACTCACCGTGCCGCCCGCACCGCCCGCAACCCGCAGACCGGCGAGCCGATCAACATTCCGGCCGGCTACAGCGTCAAGGTCTCCGCGGGTTCCAAGCTGAAGGAATCCGCCAAGGGCAAGTAAGCCGCCGAGGGCGTGACACACGAAGGGCGGCCGTCCCGGTGGGGGACAGCCGCCCTTCGGCGTTCGCGGGGGCCGGGAGCGGGCCAGGGCCCGCTTTCTCAGGCCGCTGTGGTCGCCGCTGTCGCCGCCGCCCGCTCCGGCAGCTCGATGTGCGCCCCGAGGCCCTGCAGCTTGGCCAGGAAGTTCTCGTAGCCGCGGTTGATCAGGCTGATGCCGTGCACCCGGGAGATGCCCTGGGCGGCCAGCGCCGCGATCAGGTAGGAGAATCCGCCGCGCAGGTCGGGGATGACCAGATCGGCGCCCTGGAGCTTGGTCGGCCCGGAGACCACCGCCGAGTGCAGGAAGTTGCGCTGCCCGAAGCGGCAGGCGCTGCCGCCCAGGCACTCCCGGTAGAGCTGGATGTGCGCGCCCATCTGGTTGAGCGCCGAGGTGAAGCCGAGCCGGGACTCGTAGACCGTCTCGTGCACGATCGACAGCCCCGAGGCCTGGGTGAGTGCCACCACCAGCGGCTGCTGCCAGTCGGTCTGGAAGCCGGGGTGGACGTCGGTCTCCAGCGCGATGGCGTTCAGCGGGCCGCCCGGGTGCCAGAAGCGGATGCCCTCGTCGTCGATCTCGAAGGCGCCGCCCACCCGGCGGAAGGTGTTGAGGAAGGTCATCATCGACCGCTGCTGGGCGCCGCGGACGTAGATGTCGCCCTCGGTGGCCAGCGCCGCGCTCGCCCAGGACGCGGCTTCGAGGCGGTCCGGGATGGCCCGGTGGGTGTAGCCGTCGAGGCGGTCCACGCCGGTGATCCGGATGGTGCGGTCGGTGTCCATGGAGATCATCGCGCCCATTTTCTGCAGTACGCAGATCAGGTCCTCGATCTCCGGCTCGACCGCCGCGTTGGCCAGCTCGGTGACGCCCTCGGCGAGCACCGCGGTCAGCAGCACCTGCTCGGTGGAGCCCACCGACGGGTACGGCAGCCGGATCTTGCAGCCGCGCAGCCGCTGCGGGGCCTCCAGATACTGGCCGTCGGCCCGCTTGTCGATGGTCGCGCCGAACTGGCGGAGCACGTCGAAATGGAAGTCGATCGGCCGGCCGCCGATGTCGCAGCCGCCCAGCCCCGGGATGAAGGCGTGGCCCAGCCGGTGCAGCAGCGGGCCGCAGAAGAGGATCGGGATCCGGGAGGAGCCGGCGTGCGCGTCGATGTCGGCGACGTTGGCGCTCTCCACCTTCGTCGGGTCCAGCACCAGCTCACCGGGCTCGTCGCCGTTCTCCACGGTCACGCCGTGCAGCTGGAGCAGCCCGCGTACGACCTTGACGTCACGGATCTCGGGGACGTTGCGCAGTCTGCTGGGCCCGCTGCCGAGCAGCGCGGCCACCATGGCCTTCGGTACGAGGTTCTTCGCGCCTCTGAGCCGGATCTCGCCTTCAAGAGGGGTTCCGCCATGGACAAGCAGTACGTCGGCGATGTCGGTCATGGATCTCGCGATCGTCGGAAGGATCGTTCGCAACGGTTCGGAAGCCGTGGGCGACCGTCGGGAACAGTTGGGAACGGGCCTTGGGGCAGGCATGGGGGCAGCGGGACGCCCGGGGCGGAGGTCGCCGCGCGGGAACGCAAGAAGAAATGGTAATGCGCTGGACGTGTGCCCGTGTTTGGCGGGCCCACGCCCAGGATGAGCCTACGCGCGCCGCTCCCGTGCGGGATCATGTGGAGCATGACCGAGGTGACCTCGCTCACCGGGCGGCTGCTCGTCGCCACCCCCAGGCTGGCCGACCCCAACTTCGACCGGGCCGTGGTGTTCCTGCTGGACCACGACCGGAAGGGGTCGCTCGGCGTCGTGCTGAACCGCCCCACCGGGGTGGAGGTCGGTGACGTCCTGGAGCCGTGGGCGCCGCTGGCCGTCGCCCCGCGGGTGGTCTTCCAGGGCGGTCCGGTCTCGCTGGACTCCGCGCTGGGCCTGGCCGTCGTGCCGGGCGAGCCGGCCGCGGACGGCGAGAGCGGGCTGCTGGGCTGGCGGCGGGTGCACGGCGCCATCGGCCTGGTCGACCTGGAGGCGCCGCCGGAACTGCTGGCCGCCGAGCTGGGATCGCTGCGGATCTTCGCCGGCTACGCCGGCTGGGGGCCGGGCCAGCTGGAGCAGGAGCTGGTGGCCGGCGCCTGGTATCTGGTGGACTCCGAGCCGGGCGACCTGTCCGCCCCCGACCCGGAGCGGCTGTGGCGCTCGGTGCTGCGCCGGCAACTGGGAAAGCTGGCGATGCTGGCCACGTATCCCGACGATCCGAGTCTCAATTAGGCTTGACTCCCATGAGCACTCTTGAGCCCGAGCGCGGGACGGGCACCGGCACTCTGGTCGAGCCGACTCCGCAGCTCTCCCATGGTGACGGCGACCACGAGCGCTACGCGCACTATGTCCAGAAGGACAAGATCATGGCGAGCGCGCTGGAAGGCACGCCCGTCGTCGCGCTGTGCGGCAAGGTCTGGGTCCCCGGGCGGGACCCGAAGAAGTATCCGGTCTGCCCGATGTGCAAGGAGATCTACGAGGGCATGTCGTTCGGCGGCGGCGACGGCGCCAAGGACAAGTCCGGAAAGGGCAGCAACGGCTGACGGCGGCGTGTTCGGCGCGGCCGGCCCGCCCGACGACGAGGATCTGCCCGGCGGGCCGCCCGAGGACGACGCCAGCAGCGGTGAACGGGTGCACGTCCTGGTCGGCCAGGGCCGGTTCGCCGAGGCGCACACCCTGATCAGCGATGCCTTCGTGGAGCGCAACGGCAGCGCGGGCTATCTGCTGCGCGCCTGGGTGCTGACCCAGGAGCGGCGGCCGGTCGAGGCCCGCGAGGCGGTCGACTGGGCGCTGGCCCTGGCCGGGCCGGCGGAGACCGCGGACGTCTTCGTGCTGGCCGGGGTCGTCCTGCTGACCCTGGACGAGGCGCACGACGCGCTGACCGTGGCGCTGCGGGCCCATGGCGCCGAGCCCGACGGCTGGGAGCCCTCGGTGCTGCTGTCCGACGTCTACCGCCGGCTCGGCCGGGTCCCGGACGCGGTGGTCGCCGCCCGCCGGGCGGTCGCCGTCGCTCCGTACGAGGCCGAGGCCCAGGTGGCGCTGGCCCGTTCACTGTCGGCGACCCGGGGCCTGTTCGGCCGGCTGCCCCGCCGGCACCGCACCGAGCACGAATCGGCGGTCGAGCGGGCGTTGACCCTCGGGGTGGACGCCGGGCAACTCACCGCGCCGCGCGGCGGCGCGCTGGTCGGCGGGATCGGCCTCGCGCTGTTCTGGGCGGTGCAGCTCTACCGGATCGAGACCGGCGGCGGCTGGCAACTCCTGTCCGCCGCGGCCGTGCTGGCCGCCACCCTGGTACTGATCGCGCTGCTGGTACGGGTCGGCACCCGGCGCTCCGGCGTCACCGCCAGGACCCGGCTGCGCGGCATCCGGGCCACCACCCGTACCGAACTGGGCGGCGACGACTGGCTGTGGCGGATCGGCGCGGTCCATGTCGGCGCGCTGCTGCCCTTCCCGGTGCTGCTCAGCACCGGCATGGTGGCCGACCGGGCCCGGGGCGGCCACGGCTGGCCGCTGTGGGCCACCGCGACGGCCGCCGCGGCCGGGCTCGGCGCGCTGGTGCTGGTGCTGGTCGGGGCGCGCTGGTGGTACGGCACCTGGCTGGCCCGGCGGATGCTGGGCTACGGCCGGGTGGTGGCCGTGCAACTCGCGGTGGCCGGCGGGCTGGCGGGCAGCACGGTGGGGCTGGCGGCGGCCGGGCAGGCGTCCGGCTGGCCCTGGACGGCGCTGGCGCTGGGCCACCTGGCCTGGACCGGGCTCAGCTGGTGTGCCGCGGTGGTGCTGGTCTGGCGGCTCCAGACCCGGCGGCGTCAGGCGCTGTAGCGGCCGGGAGTCCGCACGCGCGGGCGGGACATCGTTATTCCGGGATTGGTCTATGCCAATCGGCGTTCGCCGGGCAGGATTGTTTCCATGGACCTCATTCCCACCCCCAGCCACAAACCAACGTATTCCGCCGACGGGAGCTTCGCCCTCACCGCCGGGACCCTGCTCGTCGCGGAACCCGGTACGGAGGCCACCGCGCGCTGGCTGCGGGCGACGCTGGGCGCCGCCACCGGGCTGCCCTTCGCCGCCGGGACGCCCGGCGAGCGCTCGGCCGGCGGAGTGGTGCGGCTCGCGCTGGACGAACGGGCGTCGGGCAGCGCCGAGGGCTACCGGATCACGGTCGACCCGGCCTCGGGCGTACGGATCATCGGCGCCGGACCGGCCGGCGTCTTCTGGGGCGCGCAGACCCTGCGCCAGCTGCTGGGACCCGACGCCTTCCGCCGCGCCCCGGTGGGCGCCCCGGACCGCTCCTGGCAGGTGCCGGCCTGCCACCTCCAGGACGCCCCGCGCTTCGGCTGGCGCGGCTTCATGCTCGATGTGGCGCGGCACTTCATGCCCAAGGACGTCGTCCTGCGCTATGTCGACCTGATGGCCGCGCACAAGCTGAACGTGCTGCACCTGCACCTCACCGACGACCAGGGCTGGCGGGTGGAGATCAAGCGCTATCCGCGGCTCACCGAGGTCGGCGCCTGGCGGGAGCGCACCAAGGTGGGCCTGCGGGAGTCACCGCTGTGGGACGAGCGCCCGCACGGCGGTTACTACACCCAGGACGACATCCGGGAGATCGTGGCCTACGCCGCCGAGCGGCATATCACCGTCGTCCCCGAGGTCGACATCCCGGGCCATTCGCAGGCGGCCATCGCCGCGTACCCGGAACTCGGCAACACCGACGTCATCGACACCACCACCCTCCCCGTCCTCCCCAGTTGGGGCGTCAACCCCAACGTACTGGCACCCACCGACAACACCCTGCGCTTCTACGAGAACGTGTTCGCCGAACTGCTGGAGCTGTTCCCCGGCACCTTCTTCCACGTCGGCGGCGACGAGTGCCCCAAGGAGCAGTGGCGCGAGTCGCCCACCGCCCAGGCGCGGATCAAGGAGCTGGGGCTGGCGGACGAGGACGAGCTGCAGAGCTGGCTGATCCGGCACTTCGACAAGTGGCTATCCGAGCGCGGCCGCCGACTGATCGGCTGGGACGAGATCCTGGAGGGCGGCCTCGCGGAGGGGGCCGCCGTCTCCTCGTGGCGGGGCTACGGAGGCGGTATCGCGGCGGCCAGGGCGGGCCACGACGTGGTGATGTGCCCGCAGAGCCATGTGTACCTGGACTGGCGGCAGTCGGAGTCCCCGGACGAGCCGGTGCCGATCGCGCACGCCCGCGGGCTGGAGGATGTCTACCGCTTCGAGCCGGTCCCGCCGGAACTGACCGAGGAGGAGGCCGCACATGTGATCGGCGCGCAGGCCAACATCTGGACCGAGGTGATGGACTCGGTGCGCGTGCTGGACTACATGGCCTTCCCCCGGCTCGCCGCCTTCGCCGAGGTCGCCTGGTCCGCGCTGCCGGAGCCGGCCGCGCGCGACTGGCCCGACTTCGAACGGCGGATGACCGCCCACTACGCCCGTCTCGACGCCCTCGGGGTGGAATACCGCCCCGCCGGCGGGCCGCTGCCCTGGCAGCGCCGCCCCGGCGTGCTCGGCCGCCCCAAGGAGGGGCCGCCCCCGATCGTGTGATCCGGTCCGGGAGTTGTCCACAGATCCCGGAGTTTTCCACAGGCCACTCGGCGGGCCGGCCGGGTGGACGCGTACCGTGGCAAGCGCCCTGAACGATGGCAATTCCGGCACAGCGGAAAATACCCCGCGCAGTCGCATGTTCGCCCCCGGGGCGGGCGGATCGGTACTTCGTGGACCCTCGCGTCGACCACCGGGGAACATGTGCCAGAGTTGCCACGTCCGGGCTGTCAGCACGTACGGTACGGCTACCGCGTGACGGAGGAAGGCCGGGAAGGGGCAGCTGCGTGAGCACGTATGCACAGCAGGCGGCGGAGAATGTCACGCTGCCGTCCTCGCTGGACGAGGCGGTGGAAGCACTCGCCGCCATGCCCAGCGCCGTGCCCGTCGCCGGTGGCACCGACCTGATGGCGTCCGTCAACTCCGGGCAGCTGCGCCCGGCCGCACTGGTGGGCCTGGGCCGGATCAGCGAGATCCGCGGCTGGCAGTACGCCGACGGGGCCGCGCTGCTCGGCGCGGGACTCACCCACGCCCGCATGGGCCGCCCCGACTTCGCCGCGCTGATCCCCGCGCTGGCCGCCGCCGCCCGCTCGGCCGGACCCCCGCAGATCCGCAACGCGGGCACCCTCGGCGGCAACATCGTCTCGGCGGCGCCCACCGGTGACGCGCTGCCGGTGCTGGCCGCCCTGGAGGCCGGGGTGATCCTGGCCGGGCCGGACGGCGACCGCGAACTGCCGGTCAGCCACCTGCTCACCGGCATGGACCCGCTGCGCCCCGGCGAGCTGCTGGCCTTCGTCCGCATCCCGCTGCTGCACGCCCCGCAGACCTTCCTCAAGGCCACCGGCCGCACCGGTCCCGGCCGGGCGGTCGCCTCGGTGGCGCTCGTGGTGGACCCGGCCCGGCGCCAAGTGCGCTGCGCGGTCGGCGCGGTCGCCCCGGTGCCGCTGCGCCCGCTGGAGGCCGAGCACTGGGTGGCCGGCCTGATCGACTGGGACGGGGAGCGCAGCCTGGCACCCGAGGCGTGCACCGCCTTCGGGGAGTATGTGGCCGCGGCCTGCATTCCCGACCAGCCGGGGGTCGAACTGCCGCCCGCCGCAGTCCAGCTGCGGCGTACGGTGGCCGCACTGTCCCGCCGAGCGCTCGGGAGGGCCCTGGCATGACCGACCAGCCGCACGGGCCGGGCGCGCCCGGCAACTCCGGGTCGTGGCAGCCCGTGCCGGGAGGCGGGGACTACGACCCCGACCAGACCATGCACGTCTCCTTCGCCGCCCAGCTCCCGCCCGAGCCACTGCCGGGGGAGGACCCGCTGAGCGCGCACGGCCCGGCGGGCGCCGGCGGCGCGGACTCCGCCGGCCCGGCGGACCCCGTCACCCAGTGGTCGATCCCCGTGATCAGGGAGGAGGCGGAGGCCGACTCGGCGGAGTTCCCCGTCGGCTCCTTCACCCCGTCCTGGGAGCCGCCGGCCCCGCCCACGTCCACCGGGTCCTTCCCGGCCGGGATGTTCGGGCAGGGCGCCGCCGCCGCGCAGGCGGCGCAGGCCGAAGCGGCGGCGCAGGCCAGGGCCGCCGGAGAGGCGCGCGGCGGGCACGTCCGCGCCGCGGCGCCTTCCGGTGAGCCGTTCGCCGGCGAGCACCTCAGCGGCCAGTGGGGGGCGCCCTTCGCCGGCCCGGCGGGCGGCGACGCGGTGCCGTGGCTGCCCGCGCGTCCGCCGGCCGCCGACGCCGCCTGGTCCGCCGCTGTGGACGACCCGGAGCGGCCCGTCGCCCGGCCTGCCGACAGGCCTCTGGACGGGTCCGCGAGCACCGGACTGTTCGGGCTCCCGCCACGCGCTCCGGGGACGGACCCGGGCGCCGGGCAGGGCGCCCACCCCGCCGACCGCGTCGCGCACTCCAGCGCCCCGCACGCCGAATCCGCCCCCGGAGAGAGCCCGCAGGCCGCCCCGGGGGCCCCTCACGAGCTGGACGGCCGGGACACCCTCGACCGGTTGGGCGTCCTGGACGGCCTCGACGCGCTGCCCGGCCTGGAGGGCCTCGGCGGCCCCGACGCCCTCGACCGGCTCGACGCGGACCCCGACACCCGCGGCGACGCGGAGCGCGGTTCCGAGCCCGGCCCCGATCGGGATCCCGATGCCGTCTCCGGCCTCGGTGCCGCCTCCGACCTCGGCGCGGCTTCCGACCTCGGGGCGCGGGACGCGGCCGAGGCCGACCCGGTGGTCGAGCCCGAGCCGCTGCCCGAGACCCGCAGTGAGCACCCGCTCGCCTCGTACATGCTGCGGGTCAACGGCACCGACCGCCCCGTCACCGACGCCTGGCTCGGCGAGTCGCTGCTCTACGTACTGCGCGAGCGCCTCGGCCTGGCGGGCGCCAAGGACGGCTGCGAGCAGGGCGAGTGCGGGGCCTGCTCGGTGCAGGTCGACGGCCGGCTGGTCGCCTCCTGCCTGGTGCCCGCGGCCACCGCGGCGGGCAGCGAAGTACGCACCGTCGAAGGGCTGACGGTCGACGGCCGTCCCTCCGACGTGCAGTGCGCGCTCGCCGAGTCCGGAGCCGTCCAGTGCGGCTTCTGCATCCCCGGCATGGCGATGACCGTCCACGACCTCCTGGAGGGCAACCACAAGCCCACCGACCTCGACATCCGCCAGGCGCTCAGCGGCAATCTGTGCCGCTGCTCGGGCTACCGCGGCGTGATCGAGGCGGTCCGCGAGGTCGTCGCCGCCCGCGACACCGACGACGACCCCGCCTTCTCCGACGAGGCCCGCGTACCCCACCAGGGCGCGCCTCACCAGGGCGGCTCCGGCGCGCAGGGAGGAGCCGTATGAGCATCACCGACGGTACGGCCGGCACGAGCGGTGCCACGGGCACGACCGGTACCCCCGGCGCGGCCGGCGCCACGGCCGCCACCGGCACCGCGGCGCCGCCCGCGCTGGCCGAGGGGCCGCTGCACGGCATCGGCGTCTCCCTGCCCTCCCTGGACGCGCTGGCCAAGACCCAGGGCACGTATCCGTACGCCGCCGACCTGTGGGCCGAGGGCCTGCTGTGGGCGGCCGTGCTGCGCTCGCCCTACCCGCACGCCCGGATCACCCGGATCGACACCGCGGACGCCGTCGCGATGCCCGGCGTGCGGGCCGTCATCACCCACGAGGACGTCCCCGGGGACGCCATGCACGGCCGCAAGGTCGCCGACCGCCCGGTCTTCGCCCACGAGCTGGTCCGGCACCACGGCGAGCCGATCGCCGCGGTCGCCGCCGACCACCCGGACACCGCCCGGCTCGCCGCCGCCGCGATCCTGGTCGAGTACGAGGTGCTGGAACCGGTCACCGACCCGGAGAAGGCCTTCGCCGCCGAGCCGCTGCATCCCGACGGCAATCTGATCCGGCACATCCCGCTGCGCTTCGGCAACCCGGAGACGGTCGGCGAGGTCGTGGTGGAGGGGCTGTACCGGGTCGGCCGCCAGGACCCGGCCCCGATCGGCGCCGAGGCCGGCCTGGCCGTCCCCCGCCCGGACGGCGGCGTGGAGCTGTATGTCGCGTCCACCGATCCGCACGCCGACCGCGATCTGGCCGCCGCCTGCTTCGGCCTGGAGACCGACCGGGTCAAGGTCGTCGTCACCGGGGTGCCGGGCGCGATGGGCGACCGCGAGGACTCCGGTATCCAGCTGCCGCTCGGGCTGCTGGCGCTGAAGACCGGCTGCCCGGTGAAGTTCGTGGCCACCCGGGAGGAGTCCTTCCTCGGCCACGCCCACCGCCACCCGACGCTGCTGCGCTACCGCCACCACGCCGACGCCGAGGGCCGCCTGGTCAAGGTCGAGGCGCAGATCCTCCTGGACGCGGGCGCGTACGCCGACGCCTCCTCGGACGCGCTGGCCGCCGCGGTGGCCTTCGCCGCGGGTCCCTACGTCGTCCCGCACGTCTTCGTCGAGGGCTGGGCGGTCCGCACCAACAACCCGCCCTCCGGGCATGTGCGCGGTGAGGGCGCCCTCCAGGTCTGCGCGGCCTACGAGGGCCAGATGGACAAGCTCGCCGCCAAGCTCGGGCTGGAGCCCGCCGAGGTGCGGATGCGCAATGTGCTGGGCACCGGGGACCTGCTGCCCACCGGCCAGACGGTCACCTGCCCGGCCCCCGTCGGCGAGCTGCTCAAGGCCGTCCGCGACGCGGAGCTGCCGCCGCTGCCCGACGGCGACGACGAGTCCCAGTGGCTGCTGCCCGGTGGCACGGCCGGCGCGGGCGAGCCGGGCGCGGTCCGCCGCGGCGTGGGCTACGCGCTGGGCATGGTCCATGTGCTGGGCGCCGAGGGCACCGACGAGGTCTCCACCGCGACGGTGCGCGTCCACGACGGCCGGGCCAGCGTGATCTGCGCGGCGGTCGAGGCCGGCCAGGGCTTCACCACCCTGGCCCGGCAGATCGTGCAGGAGGTGCTGGGCGTGGAGGACGTCCGTGTGCTGCCCTCCGACACCGACCAGCCGCCCGCCGGACCGTCGGCCCGCGGCCGGCACACCTGGGTCTCCGGCGGGGCGGTGGAGCGGGCCGCGAAGATGGTCCGGACCCAGCTGCTCCAGCCGCTGGCCGCGAAGTTCGGCATGTCGGTGGAGCTGCTCTCCATCGCCGACGGCAAGATCACCTCCTACGACGGCGTCCTGTCCACCACGGTCGCCGAGACGCTGGACGGCAAGGAGTTGTGGGCGACAGCGCAGTGCCGCCCGCACCCCACCGACCGGCTCGACGAGGGCGGCCAGGGCGACGCCTTCGTGGGCCTCACCTTCTGCGCGGTGCGCGCGGTGGTGGACGTCGACATCGAACTCGGCGCGGTGCGGGTGGTGGAGCTCGCGGTCGCCCAGGACGTGGGCCGCGTCCTCAACCCGCGCCAGCTGGTCGCCCGGATCGAGGCGGGCCTCACCCAGGGCGTCGGCCTGGCCCTCATGGAGGACTTGCGCGCCCCGCGCGGCGTTATCAAGCGCCCCAACCTCACCGGCTATCCGCTCCCGACCGCCCTCGACGCCCCCGAGGTCCGCATCGTGAAGCTGGTCGAGGAGCGCGACGTGGTGGCCCCCTTCGGCGCCAAGGCGGTCAGCGCGGTGCCCGTCGTTACCGCCCCGGCCGCGGTCGCCGCCGCCGTCCGCGCGGCCACCGGCCGCCCAGTCAGCCGCCTCCCGATCCGCCCCCAGGCGGCCATCGTCAAACCGGCATAACCCTTCGGGCGAGCACCGGTTGCCCGGGGGCGCGGGCCCCTTCCCGGGCGCGCCTGCGGGTGGCGTCCCGCCGCCGGTGCGGTCCCGCACCCCGGCCGGGTGCGGCCTGCGCGGCCGCGGTCGTTGGTTGCGGGGGCCGGGCACCGCCGGTCTGCCCTACGCCGCTTCCCGCCGTCGCGGCGGGGTAGGGGGTGCGGGGGCGGGCACCCCCGGCCCCGGCGCAGCACGCACCGGTAGATGCGCGCTGGGCTCTGCCGTTCTGCGCCGTTTCGCTTCCCGCCGTCGCGGCGGGTAAGGGGGTGCGCGGGTGTGCACCCCTGGCCCCGGCGCAGCGTGCACCGGCTCGGCTGCGCCGGCCTGCGTCGGCCCGCTTGCCGCCGTCGCGGCGTGTGGGGGGTGCCAGGTGCCCCCCGGCACCCCTGCGCGGCACGCGGGGCCGCGGCCCCCGGGGCCCGTCCGTCCCCGGTCACGGCCCCCGGCGGGGGCCTCAGCGCAGCAAGCCCGCCGCCAGGTCCTTCACCGCTTCGAGGGCCTGCTGCTGCATGCCGCCGCCGAAGGTGACGCGGGTCGCGCCCATGACGCCCAGTTCGCGGGGGGAAGGGCCGCCGGGTTTGCAGTAGGCGTTGAGCGGGAGGGCGATGCGTTCGGCGAGTTCGGCGAGCTGAGTCGGCGGGGCGAGGATCGGGTAGACGCAGTCCGCGCCCGCCGCCGCGTACAGCCGACCGCGTTCGACGGCCGCGGCGGTCGTCCGGTCGCCGCGCAGATACGTGTCCACCCGCGCGTTGATCACCAGCTCGGGGCCGGCCACCGCGCGGACCTCGGCCAGACGGTCCGCCTGCTCGCGGGGGTCGACCAGCCGTCTGCCGACCGGGTCGGAGTCCTCCAGATTGCACCCGACCGCGCCGGTGTCCAGCAGCCGCTCCACCAACTCCTCGGCGGGCAGCCCGTATCCGGCCTCCACGTCCGCGCTGACCGGCACGTCCACCGCCCGTACGATCCGCGCGATCGCGGCGAACATCTCGGCCGCGGGCGTCCCCTGCCCGTCCGGGTAACCCAGCGACGCCGAGATGCCCGCGCTCGGCGTGGCCAGCGCGGGGAACCCGGCGTCCGCGAACACCGCCGCGCTCGCCGCGTCCCACGGCCCCGGCAGTACCAGCGGATCGTCGGCCGCGCGCCCCTGGTGCAGTGCCCGCAGCACCGATGCCTTGCCGCTCACTTCTCCCCGCCGGGCGGCGTCCGGAAGGCCACGTTGAGCCGGTTCCACGCGTTGATCGCCACGATGACGCTCACCAGCGCCGCCAACTCGTCGTCGTCGAAGTGCTGGGCCGCCCGCTCGTACACCGCGTCCGGCACGAAGCCGTCGGTGAGCAGCGTCACCGACTCGGTCAGCGCGAGAGCCGCCCGCTCCTTTTCCGTGTAGACGCCGGGCACTTCCTCCCACGCGGTCAGCAGATCGATCCGCTGCTCGCTCTCGCCGGCCTTGCGGGCCATCGCGAGGTGCAGGTCCAGGCAGTACGCGCACCGGTTGATCTGCGACGCCCGGATCTTCACCAGCTCGACGAGCACCGGATCGAGCCCTTTGGCCGAGGCCTGGCTGAAGGCCATCATCGCCCGGAACACATCCGGGGTCTGCCGTCCGTAGTTCAGTCGCTTGCTCACGTCATCCGTCATAGCCCTGACGCTACATAGCACCAAGGCCCCACGCCATGACGGATCGTGCGGTCTTCGGCCCGGGTCCGAAGTCCCGGCGCCGGCCCCGCTCCCGGTCCTGGTCCCGGCGGATCAATCCGGTTGAGCGGCCGGGACCGGGCCGGTAGGACTGGAGGGTGATACGTGGAGAGAAGGTCGGGCTGCGCGCCCGGCAGGAGAGCGATCTGACCGTGCTGCACACGGAGTTGTACGAGGACGTGGCGACGTACTGCCGCTCCGACACGCGGGCCTGGCGGCCCATCCCGGCGGGCACGCCGTACTCGCCCTTCGCGCTGAAGGAGCCAACCGAGCAGGCGGCGCCCTTCTCCGTGGTGGAGCTGGCCTCGGGGGAGCTCGCCGGGGAGTCGGTCCTGTGGGGCATCGACGTGCACAACCGGACCGCGCACGTCGGGCTCGCGCTCCGCCCCGCCTTCCGGGGACGCGGGCTGGGCACCGACGTGGTGCGGACCATGTGCGTGTACGGGTTCGCCATCCGCGGCCTGCGGCGGCTCCAGTTGGAGACGCTGGCCGACAACGCGGCGATGATCGCCTCGGCGGAGGCGGTCGGCTTCCGCCACGAGGGCACGCTGCGGCGCTCGTCGTGGGTGTACGGGCAGGAGCTGGACGAGGTGGTCTTCGGCCTGCTCCACGACGAATGGGCGCCGCCCGCGAAGGCGTCGGACTAGTCCTCGATCAGCGCGTTCTTCAGGTCGTCCAGGATCGCCCGGACCGTCTGCTCCGGGGTCTGGTCGGAGGTGTCGATCCACAGCCCCAGGCGCGGGGTCCGGTCGCGCAGCACATGGTCGAGGCCGTCGACGGTCCAGGAGCCGTAGCCGGTCTTGGCCCGGGCCGCCTCGCGGGCGGCCACCGCCTCCTGGGAGGGGGCCAGCACGACCAGGTGGAGCGGGCGGGCGCGGATCGCGTCGAGGTAGGGCCGCAGATGCTCGCCGAGGACGACGTCCTGGACGATCGCGGTCCAGCCGGCCGCCGCGTACAGATCGGCGGTGGACGCCGAGACCCGGTAGCGCAGCCGCAGTTGCTCGACGGCCTCCTCGTCGCCGCGCGGTACGAGTTCGCGCCGCCCGGACACCAGCATCCGGCGGAATACGTCGCCGCGTACGTGGACGGCGCGCGGCAGGTGCTCCGCGAGGAGCTGCGCCACCGTGGACTTGCCCGAGGCCATCACCCCCGTGATCACCAGCACGCCGCCGTCGAGCGAGACATCGCCCATGCCTGCGCCCTCCTCCGGTGTGGGCTCGACCAGTCCGAAATGAACAGACCCGACCGAAGACAGAGCATCGCAGGCTGTGGCCACAGCCTCAACCACCTGCGCCTAGTTGGCATATGTCCGAGTCATCTCTGATTCCGCCGCCGCCCCGGAACGCCAACGGCCGGACGTCTGAGGACGCCCGGCCGGGAGGTGACGCTGATTCGCTCGACAGTGGTACGGCTGATGGTTCCGTTCATGGTGATGCTGACGGTGACGCGTGTGGCGCCGCGGAGGCCGTGACCGGAATCGAACCGGCGTAACTCGCTTTGCAGGCGAGTCCCTCAACCACTCGGGCACACGGCCGTGTCCCTCGCTACGCCTACGACCATGCCGGGTCGGCGGTGCGGTGGTCAATGGAGCGGGCCCGGGTGCCATGGGACTGCCATGCCGTGTTCACAAACGCGCGGGGCCGCCGCGGGGCGGGGACCAGGACCAAAGGCCGAGGGTGCACCGGTCGCACGGCAGGGGCGTAGCGGGTTTTTGCCCCTTACGCTGAGCGGGTGACTGTTGCGCGGGCTCGGCATGGCGAGCGGGATGACCAGCGGATATCCGGGGCCGAGGGGGAGCCCGGGGGCGGGCTGCTGGGGCGGGGGCACCGGGCGCTGACGTTCGGGATCGTGTCCGTGGTGCTGATGATCGCCTTCGAGGCGACCGCGGTGGCGACGGCGATGCCGGTCGCGGCGCGGGAGCTGGACGGTCTGGGACTGTACGCGTTCGCCTTCTCCGGCTACTTCACCACCTCGCTGCTCGCCATGGTCGTCAGCGGGCAGTGGAGCGACCGCAACGGACCGCTGCCGCCCATCGCGGCGGGCATCGGCTGTTTCGCCGCCGGCCTGGTGATCAGCGGAACCGCCCAGTCGATGGGGCTGTTCGTGCTGGGCCGCGCGATCCAGGGGCTCGGCGGCGGGCTGGTGATCGTCGCGCTCTACGTCGTCGTCGGCCGCGCGTACCCGGAGCGGCTGCGGCCGGCCGTGATGGCGGCGATCTCGGCGTGCTGGGTCGTACCGTCCATCGTCGGCCCGCTGGTCTCCGGCACGGTCACCGAACAGCTCGGGTGGCGCTGGGTGTTCCTGGCGATCCCGGTGCTGGTGGTGCTGCCGCTGGCGGTGATGCTGCCCGCGCTGCGGCGGGCCGCTCGGGAGCCCGTGCCGGACGGCCCCGAAGGGGCCGCGCAGCAGGCGGCCGTGAAGGCGGCCCGCCCGCCCATGGACGGCTCACGGATCTGGCTCGCGGTCGCGCTGGCCACCGGCTCCGCGCTCCTCCAGTACGCCGGGCAGGACCTGCGCCCGCTGTCCGCGGTGCCCGCCGTGCTCGGCGCGGCCCTGCTCGTACCGGCGGCGCTGCGGCTGCTGCCGCGCGGCACCTTCCGAGCGGCCCGCGGGATGCCCACGGTGGTGCTGATGCGCGGGATAGCCGCGGGGTCCTTCCTGGCGGCGGAGAGCTTCATCCCGCTGATGCTGGTGACCCAGCGGGGCCTGTCCCCGACGCTGGCCGGCCTGTCCCTGGCCGGCGGCGGCCTGACCTGGGCGCTCGGCTCCTACATCCAGGCCCGCCCGCGCTTCGAAGGGGACCGCACGGGCCTGGTCCGGGCCGGCCTGCTCTGCTCCGGCGCCGCCATCGCGGCGGTCCCGCTGGCCCTCGACCACGGCATCCCCGCCTGGATCGTCGCCGTCGCCTGGTGCCTCGGCGGCCTCGGCATGGGCCTGTCCATCTCCACCCTCGGCGTCCTGCTGCTCCAGCTCTCCCCGCCCGCCGACGCCGGCACCAACTCCGCCGCCCTCCAGGTCTCCGACGCCCTGTCCAACGTCCTGCTGGTCGCCGCCGCCGGCACCGTCTTCACCGCCCTCGGCGGCGGCTCCATCGCCCCCTCCGCCACCCGGGCCACCACTTCCGCCCTCGCCCACCCCGCCGCCTTCACCGCGGTCTTCCTCCCGGCCGCCGCGATCGCCCTCCTGGGCGCCCTGGTGGCCACCCGGCTGCGCCCGAAACACTGACCTCAGAACTCGTAACGCAGCTCGAACAGATGGCCTGCCTTGGCCATCACCGTCACCTCGATCGGCAGCTCGCCGTCGCTGTGGACCACCCGGAACGTACGCAGGACCGGTAGGTCGCTGGGCAGGCGCAGTGCCTCGTACTCCTCCTGCGTCGGGACTCTGGCGGACACCCGGTCGACGGTCCGGCGGGGAAGGAAGCCCATCCCGGCGAGCAGGGCGGGTGTGCCGCCGCGGATCTTCCGGGGCTCGGCCAAGGCCGTGCCCCGTGCGAGGGAGAGCGGGTAGTACGACCTGACCAATTCGACCGGGGTGTCGTCGTGCAGCAGAAGTTGCTGGCGCAGCACCGCCGTACCGCCGTCTCCCAGGCCGAGGGCATGGGCCACGTCCGCCGGGGGCCGCACTTCAGCCACGCGCAGCAGCCGGATGCCGCCCCGCTTTCCGCGCTCGTCCGCCTCGGTGAGCCATGGATACCGTTCACCGGGAGTCGTCGGCTGGGCCGTGCCGGCCGGTCGTACTGTCTCCTGGGGGTGCTCGCGTACCGTGACGGCCGCGCCCGGCCGGCCGACGACGAGGTGCTCGTCCTTGAGGACCTGCAACGCCTTTTGGACGGTCGCGCCGGAGGCGGCGAATCGGTCCTTGAGGCGCTGTGTGGACGGGAGGCTGGCGCCGGGGCTCAGATCGCCGGACATGATCTCGTCGCGCAGGTCCGCGGCGATGCGCTCGTGCAGCGAGCGCCGGTCGTACGCCTCGGCCTCGGCTTTCGGCACGGTCACCCCACCTTCATCTCGTAGCGGAGGCGCTGTCTCGCCGCGGGGAACACCGATACGTCGACCTGGAAAGGCACAGCGGCGGCATCCAGGACGAGACGGGTCAGACACAGCACCGGCTCTCCGTCACCGAGTGCCAGCTCCGCCTTCTCCGCCGGGTACGGCATACGGGCGCGCACATCTTCGCGCACCCGGTGGGGGCTGTGCCCCAGCGAAGCCAGCAGTGTGACGGCGCCACCTCGGATCTTGGCCGGATCCGCCAGCGGGGTACCGCCGGCGAGGCTCAACGGGTAGTAGCTGTCGGCCAGTTCGGTGGGCTCCCCGTCCAGGTACATGATCCGCCGCCGTACGACCGAGGTCTCGTCGTCGTCGAGCCCCAGCAGCGCCGCCACCTCCTCGGGCGGCGCGATCTCCCCGGCCCGGATGATCCGCTGGGTCCCCTTGCGCCCCTGAGCGGCGGCCTCCTCGCTCCAGGCGTCGCCCTGCCCTTGCCGGCGGGGCGACACGTAGGGAGCTGACGTACTGACCCAGTCGCTGGTCACCGGGGCCTCCTGTCTGTTGGGGAATCACGCGCTCGGCGCGATCAAGCGTGGAAGTGGCGTCGCTCGTTGCCTGGCGTGGGCGTTATAAGCGTCCTCTCGAACATACTAATCCTCGCTGCTATTCGCGAATAGCAGTATGGTCTGGGCGGTCGGACTGCCTGTCCCGCGGCGAACGCCGCGTCGAGCAAGGAGGGTTGGCATGGGGCCGCTGGTTTTCGGCTACATGCGGGTGACGCACCAGGTGGCGGACGAGGACGTGGAGCGCGGGCACGTCGAGATGGCGGCGTACGCCGAGGCCGAGGGGATCTCGCTCTGACCGGACCCCTTCAGGACGTGATGGTCCTGCACCTGGAGCAGGTGGCCGGGGCCGAAGTACACGTTCTGGAGGAGCTGTGAGAGAGCTCGGCGGCCACGACCGGTTGGCGTTGGCGGCGACCACGTCCGCCGTCGGCCGGGCCAGGGCGTTCGCCGACCTTGCGGGCGCGAAATGGGAGGACCCGAAGCTGGTGGAGGATCTTCTCGTCGTCGTCTCCGAGTTGGTGACGAATGCTGTCAAAGCACTGGACGCGGTGTCCCATGATGCCGGCGGCATCGGCGCCCTGGTCGCCGTAGAACTGGTCCGCCTTGATGACTGCGTCCTCGTGGAGGTGAGCGACACGGCGCCGGGCCTGCCCGCGCTGTCGGATGCCGAGGATCCGGACGCCGAAGGTGGGCGAGGGCTGCTGATGGTCGAGGTGCTGGCGGCCGGGTGGGGTTGGCGTGCGGTGCCGGGTGGCAAGGTGGTGTGGGCCCGGCTGGCCCGGACTTGATCCCGCCCGCGCCCTGTGAGGTGGGTCGCACCGCTGGGCGGCGGGCAGGTCGGGGCGGTGGTGGGCGGAGGGCGGCCGGTAGGCTGAGGCGGTTTTCGGAGGAGCCGCGGGGTGAGCCGCGGCCCGGATCGCCGACCCACGACGGAGAACGTGACTACCACCGCTTCGAACACGCATCACCATCTGTCCCCCGCCTTCCCCGGGCGCGCTCCCTGGGGGACGGCCGGCAAGCTGCGGGCCTGGCAGCAGGGGGCGATCGACGCGTATGTGGCCGCGCAGCCGCGGGACTTCCTGGCGGTGGCCACGCCCGGGGCCGGGAAGACGACCTTCGCGCTGTCGCTGGCGTCGTATCTGCTGCACAACCATCTGGTGCAGCAGATCACCGTGGTGGCGCCCACCGAGCATCTGAAGACGCAGTGGTCGGACGCGGCCGCGCGGGTGGGGATCAGGCTCGATCCGGACTACAGCGCCGGGCCGGTGGGCCGGGAGTACCACGGGGTCGCGGTGACCTACGCGGGCGTGGGCGTGCGGCCGATGCTGCACCGCAACCGGTGCGAGCAGCGCAAGACACTGGTGATCCTGGACGAGATCCACCACGCGGGGGACAGCAAGTCCTGGGGCGAGGCGTGCCTGGAGGCCTTCGAGCCCGCGACCCGGCGGCTGGCGCTGACCGGGACGCCCTTCCGGTCGGACACCAACCCGATCCCCTTCGTCACGTACGAGGAGGGCAACGACGGCATTCGCCGCAGCTCCGCCGACTACACGTACGGATACGGCAGCGCGCTGGCGGACGGCGTGGTGCGGCCGGTGATCTTCCTCAGCTACAGCGGCAACATGCGCTGGCGCACCAAGGCCGGTGACGAGCTGTCCGCCCGGCTCGGCGAGCCGATGACCCGGGACGCCATCGGCCAGGCCTGGCGGACCGCGCTCTCGCCGACCGGCGACTGGATCCCCAACGTGCTGCGCGCCGCCGACCAGCGGCTGACCGAGGTGCGCAAGGGCATCCCGGACGCCGGGGGCCTGGTCATCGCCGCCGACCAGGACTCCGCCCGCGCCTACGCCAAGCTGCTCAAGGAACTGACCGGCAACAAGGCCACCGTGGTGCTCTCCGACGACACCGGCTCCTCCAAGCGGATCGAGGAGTTCAGCGCGAGCGAGGACCGCTGGATGGTCGCGGTCCGGATGGTGTCGGAGGGCGTGGACGTGCCGCGGCTGGCGGTCGGGGTGTACGCCACCACCATCTCCACGCCGCTGTTCTTCGCGCAGGCGGTGGGCCGTTTCGTCCGGTCCCGGCGGCGCGGCGAGACCGCCTCGGTGTTCGTGCCGACCATCCCGATGCTGCTGGAGTTCGCCGGCGAGATGGAGGTCGAGCGCGACCACGTCCTCGACAAGCCGAAGAAGCAGAGCGAGGAGGACCCCTTCGCCGAGGAGGACAAGCTCCTCGCGGAGGCCGAGAAGGCCGAGGACGAGGTCACCGAGGAGGACGCGCTGCCCTTCGAGGCGCTGGAGTCCGACGCCGTCTTCGACCGGGTGCTCTACGACGGCGCCGAGTTCGGCATGCAGGCCCATCCGGGCAGCGAGGAGGAGCAGGACTACCTCGGTATCCCCGGCCTGCTGGAGCCGGACCAGGTCCAGATACTGCTCCAGCGCCGGCAGGCCCGGCAGATCGCCCACAGCCGGAAGAAGCCGGACGAAGAGGCCGATCTGCTCGAACTGCCCGCCGACCGGCGGCCCGTCGTCAGCCACCGCCAACTCCTCGAACTGCGCAAGCAGTTGAACACTCTCGTGGCCGCCTACAACCACCAGAGCGGCAAGCCGCACGGCGTGATCCACACCGAACTGCGCCGGCTCTGCGGCGGTCCGCCCAGCGCCGAGGCCACCGCGGGACAACTCACCGAGCGCATCAAGAAGGTTCAGGAGTGGGCTACCCGAATGCGGTGATGTCCGCCGGATTGTAGGGGAACGACCCCCTGCCGAAACCCAAGGGCGGGTCAAGGCGGCGCCCGGATTGTGGACGACCCCTTCCGCTGAGCGGTACCCGCTCGCTACGGTGCCGGTCACGCACGCGCCGTGGCAGAGCAGCCGCGGAGCGCAGCCGGGTATGCCGACCAGTCCGGCGGCCTCTCCGCGCACTGCCGCGGGACCGGCAGTGCGTTCTTCTGTGAGATGCCGCCGATTTCACGAGGAGGGGGCGTCGTGACCGCGGAGACGTCTCAAACGCTCGACCGGGGCCTGAGGGTCCTTAAGTTGCTCGCCGACACCGACCACGGCCTGACCGTGACCGAGCTGGCGGCGAAGCTCGGGGTGAACCGCACCGTGGTGTACCGGCTGCTGGCCACCCTGGAGCAGCATTCACTGGTCCGCCGCGACCTTGGCGGGCGGGCCCGCGTCGGTCTCGGCGTGCTGGGTCTGGCCCACCAGGTGCATCCGCTGCTGCGCGAGGCGGCACTGCCCGCGCTGCGCTCGCTGGCGGAGGACATCGGGGCCACCGCCCATCTCACCCTGGTCGACGGCACGGAGGCGCTCGCCGTCGCCGTCGTCGAACCGACCTGGACCGATTACCACGTCGCCTACCGCACCGGTTTCCGGCACCCGCTGGACCGCGGGGCCGCCGGCCGGGCGATCCTGGCCGGCCGGGGGATGCAGCCGACCGCCGACGGCAGCAGCTGGGAGCTGTGCGCCGACGACGGGGGCGATACGGCCGGTGTGTACGCGGCGGCCTCCGGTTACCGGCGGGCGGTGGGCCAGCCGGAGGGCGGCGACGGCGATGACCGGGGCGACCGGGGCGACCGGGGCGACCGGGTGGACCGCGTCGATCGGGCCGACCGTACGAGCGCCGCCGGACCCGCCGGCCAGGTCCGCTACGTCCTGACGCACGGCGAGCTGGAGGCGGGCGCGAGCGGCGCCGCGGCTCCGCTGCTGGGCGTACCGGGGATAGAGGGCAGTGTCGGCGTGGTCATGCTCGCCGACGCCGTACCGGAGCGGGTGGGCGTACGGGTGGTGGAGGCGGCCACGGAGGTCGCGGACGCGCTGCGGTGAAGCGCCGGGCCGGATCGGGACGGGCCCGGCGCGGGCGCGGGGCCCCGCCGGTTCACGGGCCCCGGCGGCCGGCCGGATACGGGTGCCGCCGCGCCCCCCGGACCGTGAGCGGACCGTGACGTGGGCGGGGGCGAGCCCGGTCGCGCGGTGAATTAGGGTCGGGCGCATGCCTACGCTTTCCCGCCGGCCCCTGATCCTCGCCGCGTGCGCGGCGGTCGTGGCCGTCCTGCTGGCGGTGGCCGCCTTCGCACCGCTGCCGGTGTCGATCGTCGTGCCCGGCCCCACCACGGACGTCCTCGGCACCGACCAGGGCGCCCCCGTGATCAGCGTCACAGGCGCCCCGGTCCGGACGACCAGCGGGCAGCTGCGGCTGGTGACCATCTCGGCCACCGAGCCGAACGCGGCGGTGCACTTCACCGACGTGGCCAAGGCGTGGTTCGCCACCGACCAGGCCGCGATGCCCCGGGACGCGGTGTACCCCAGCGGCGGCTCGGTCAAGGAGATCACCCAGGTCAATCAGAAGCAGATGACCGACTCGCAGAACGCCGCCACCTCGGCGGCCCTCAACCAGCTGCACCTGTCCCCGTCCAAGGTCACGGTGAAGCTCCGGCTGGCGGACGTGGGCGGTCCCAGCGCCGGGCTGCTCTTCACCCTCGGCATCATCGACAAGGTGGCCGGCGACGGCCACGGCGGCGATCTCACCGGCGGCCGCACCATCGCCGGCACCGGCACGATCGACGCCTCCGGCACCGTGGGCGCGGTCGGCGGTGTCCCGCTCAAGGAGCAGGCCGCCCGCCGCGACGGCGCCACCGTCTTCCTCGTCCCGCGCGACGAGTGCGGCGACGCCAAGGCCCAGCTCCCGCACGGCCTCAAGCTGATCGCGGTGACCGACCTGAAGGGCGCCCTGTCGGCGCTCTCGTCGCTGCGCGCGGGCCGGCCGACGCCGTCCTGCTGACCTGCTGACCTTCCCCGGCCCCCCGGCTAGAGGTTGCCGCGGCGTTCCTGCTCGCGCTCGATCGCCTCGAACAGCGCCTTGAAGTTGCCCTTGCCGAAGCCCATCGAGCCGTGGCGCTCGATCATCTCGAAGAAGACGGTCGGGCGGTCCTGGACCGGCTTGGTGAAGATCTGCAGCAGATAGCCGTCCTCGTCGCGGTCGGCGAGGATCTTCAGGTCGCGCAGGGTGTCGATGGGGACCCTGGTGTCGCCGACCCACTCGCCCAGGGTGTCGTAGTAGGAGTCGGGGGTGTCCAGGAACTCGACGCCGGCCGCGCGCATGGCCTTGACCGTGGAGACGATGTCGTTGGTGGCCAGCGCGATGTGCTGGACGCCGGGGCCGCCGTAGAACTCCAGGTACTCGTCGATCTGGGACTTCTTCTTGCCGGCGGCCGGTTCGTTGAGCGGGAACTTCACCTTGCGCGAGCCGTCGGCGACGACCTTGGACATCAGCGCGGAGTACTCGGTGGCGATGTCGTCGCCGACGAACTCCTTCATGTTGGTGAAGCCCATGACCTGGTTGTAGAAGGCCACCCACTCGTTCATCCGGCCGAGCTCGACATTGCCGACGCAGTGGTCGACGGCCTGGAACCAGCGTCCGGCGGGCGGCTCGACGACCGGCGCCGCGGCGTCGTAGCCGGGCAGGTAGGGGCCGTCGTAACCGGTGCGGTCGACCAGGGTGTGGCGGGTCTGGCCGTAGGTGGCGATGGCGGCCAGCACCACCGTGCCGTGCTCGTCCTTGAGTTCGTACGGCTCCTCCACGCCGGTGGCGCCGTGCCCGATCGCGTAGGCGTAGGCGGCGTGGGCGTCGGGGACCTCGATGGCGAGGTCGACCACGCCATCGCCGTGCGCGGCCACATGCGCGTCGAGGAAGCGGCCGTACGGGGTGTCGGCCTTGATGACGGAGGTGAACACGAAGCGGGCGCCGCCCGACTCCAGTACGTAGGAGGCGGTCTCGCGGCTGCCGTTCTCCGGGCCGCGGTAGGCGACGCGGCGCATGCCGAACGCGGTCGAGTAGTAGTGCGCGGCCTGCTTCGCGTTGCCCACGGCGAAGACGACGGCGTCCATGCCCTGCACGGGGAAGGCATCCCGGGTCTCAGTCATGGCAGAAGCGTCCCGCCGCCTCTCAAGGTGCGCAACAGTTCCGGATTTCACTGGACACTCTGTACAGCACCGACCAGGATCGGTATGTCAATCCGTACAGGATGACCATGATGACGAGGGAGGCGGCGCGGATGGGCATCGACGCGCTGGACGGGCGGCTGATCACCCTGCTGGACCAGGAGCCGCGGATCGGGGTGCTGGAGGCCTCCCGCAGGCTCGGCGTGGCCCGCGGCACCGTACAGGCGCGGCTCGACCGGCTGCTGTCCGGCGGGGTGATCCGCGGCTTCGGTCCACAGGTGGACCCGGCGGCGCTCGGCTACCCGGTCACCGCCTTCGCCACCCTGGAGATCAAGCAGGGCCAGGGCGCCGACGTACGGGCCCATCTGACCGGCGTCCCCGAGGTGCTGGAGCTGCACACCACCACCGGCGATGGCGACATGCTGTGCCGGCTGGTGGCCCGCTCCAACGCCGACCTCCAGCGGGTGATCGACCTCGTGGTCGGTTTCGACGGCATCGTCCGGGCGGCCACCGCGATCGTGATGGAGAATCCGGTGCCGCTGCGGATCATCCCGCTGGTGGCGCAGGCGGCCGGGGACGCGCCGACGGGGTGACCGCCCAGGAGATTGGCGCCCGCCGGGCGATTGAGGGCGGGCGGGCCCGGGTGGGAGGCTGGGCGGATGGCTGACCTGATCGCGCGGCTCCGCTCCGGCCTCCCGGCGGCGGCCGTCATCACCGACCCGGACATCACCACCTCCTACGCGCACGACATGGCGAGCTTCTCGGACGCCGGGACGCCAGCGGTCGTCGTGCTGCCGCGGACCACCGAGCAGGTCCAGCACGTGCTGCGGACCGCGACCGAGCTACGAGTCCCGGTGGTGCCGCAGGGAGCGCGCACCGGGCTGTCCGGCGCGGCCAACGCCAGTGAGGGCTGCGTCGTGCTGTCGCTGACGAAGATGGACCGGATCCTGGAGATCGACCCGGTGGACCGGATCGCGGTGGTGGAACCGGGGGTCGTCAACGCGGTGCTGTCGCGGGCCGTCGCCGAACAGGGTCTGTATTACCCGCCGGATCCGTCCAGTTGGGAGATGTGCACCATCGGCGGCAACATCGGCACCGGCGCCGGCGGACTGTGCTGCGTGAAGTACGGGGTCACCGCGGAGTACGTGCTCGGCCTCGAAGTGGTGCTCGCCGACGGGCGGTTGCTCACCACCGGGCGGCGCACCGCCAAGGGCGTGGCGGGCTACGACCTCACCCGGCTGTTCGTCGGCTCCGAGGGCACCCTCGGGGTGGTGGTGAAGGCGGTGCTGGCGCTGCGGCCGGCGCCGCCCCAGCAGCTCGCGCTGGTGGCGGAGTTCCCCTCGGCCGCCGCGGCCGGCGCCGCGGTCTGCTCGATCATGGCCAGCGGCCACGTACCGTCGCTGCTGGAGCTGATGGACGGCACCACGGTCCGCGCGGTCAACGCGATGGCCAGGATGGGCCTGCCGGAGACCACCGAGGCGCTGCTGCTGGCAGCCTTCGACAGCCCGGACCCGACCGCCGAGCTGACCGCGCTCGGTGAGCTGTGCCTGGCGGCGGGTGCCACCGAGGTCGTACCGGCCCAGGACGCGGCCGAGTCCGAACTGCTGCTTCAGGCGCGGCGGTTGGCGCTGACCGCGCTGGAGAAGGTCTCCACCGCCACCATGATCGACGATGTGTGCGTGCCGCGCTCGCGGCTCGGCGACATGCTCGAAGGGGTGGCGGCGGTCGCGGCGAAGTACGACCTGACGATCGGGGTGTGCGCGCACGCCGGGGACGGCAACACCCACCCCGTGGTCTGCTTCGACGCCCATGATCCCGACGAGTCCCGGCGGGCCCGGGAGTCCTTCGACGAGATCATGGCGCTCGGCCTGGCGCTGGGCGGCACCATCACCGGTGAGCACGGGGTGGGACTGCTGAAGAAGGAGTGGCTGGCAAGGGAGTTGGGGCCGACCGGGATCGAGCTGCAGCGGCAGGTGAAGGCGGTCTTCGACCCGCTGGGGCTGCTGAATCCGGGCAAGCTCTTCTGAGCCGCGGCGGTGGATGGTTCAGGCGCTCGCGTCCGGGGTGTCGTCCTTGCCGGCGCACGGGTCCCGCAGCCACGCCTCGTCGCCGGCCGCCGGCGCGAGCAGCCGGCTCAGCTGGTCGTCCATGCTGAGCTGCTCGTGCTCGGTGCCGGGGGCGACCACCCGCAAGGTGCGTTCCAGCCAGGCGGCCACCGGCGAGGAGGGGGCCTCCAGCAGCGCGTCGCCGTCGGGGGAGCTGAGCGCGATGCAGATCACGCTGCGGCCGCCCACCTTCGTCGGCCAGATCCGCACATCGCCGTTGCCGCACGGCCGGAACACCCCTTCCACGATCAGCTCGCGGGCGAAGGTCCAGTTCACGGGAGTGTCCGACCCCACGTGGAAGACCACATGGACGGCGTACGGGTCCGACGTGCGGTAGGCCAGTCTCACCGGCACCGGGATACTGCGTTCCGGTGACAGGATCAGCTGCATCTCGAGTTCGCGTTCCACCACGGTCTGCATGTCTCGACGTCCTTTCCTCGGCGCGGTGGCCCCTGCCGGGAGGTTGCGCTTCGGGGCCCGCACCTGGAAAGAGCGGCTGCCTCCCCAACCATTACGCGGGTTCCCGAGATTTGGTTCAGATTTACCGAAGCGCGGGCGGGCGGCCGCTCGTAGGGGTAAGGCCGGGTGCGAGTGGGCCCGCCGGGGTCCGCCGGTCTGGTACATGTGGACGCACAACCCGGCCGAGCAGATACGGAATCCGTGAACCATGAGCGCACCCACTTCTGGCTCCGCCGGTTCCTCGCCGTCCGCCTCGCCGGCCCCGGGCTACTACCCCGACCCGTCGATCCCCGACTACATCCGCTACTGGAACGGCTCCGCCTGGGTCCCGGGCACGAGCCGCCCGGCCCCCGCGCCGGAGGGTGCCGGCGGGTCCACCGGGTCCACCGCCGGGGGCGGCGCGCCGGCCCTCCCGCCGCCTCCCTCGGCGTCCCTCCCGGCGCCCCGGTCCGCTCCGGCGGTCGACGAGTCGGGCCCGATGTTCCTGGACGAGGATCCGGGGGCGCCGATCGCCGAGGTCCCCGGGCCTGCCTGGCCGGCGGTGCCGCAGGAGGAACTGCCGAGGATCTCCTGGGGCTCGCAGGACCCGCTCGGGCAGGCTCCACCCGCCGCGGCCCCGCCGTCGCCGGCCCCGCCCGCCCCGGCCCCGCGGCGCGTCCCCCCGCAGGCCGCCGCGGCCCGGCCGCAGCCCGCGCCCGCACCCTCGTCGCAGCCCGCCCCGCAGCCCCTGCCCCAGTCCTCCGCGCCCTGGGCCGCCCAGGTGCACGACCTGGCCCGGCAGGGGCGACCGCCGGCGGGCCAGGGCGGCGCCGAGGCCGTGGCGCCCTGGCGGCCCCCCGCGTCGGACCCCTTCGGGAGCGCGCTGAACCAGGAGCGGCCCGGCGGGCTGGTGCGGCGTTTCGCGGCCCGGGTGATCGACACGCTCGTGGGGGGCGCGGTGGTGGGCGCCGCCGCCGTACCGCTGGGATCGGCGGCCTATCACCACGCCAAGGACAAGGTGGACGCGGCGAGGCTGACCGGCGAGACCGTCAAGGTGTGGCTGATTGACGGCACCACCGGAGTGCAGCTCGGCGCGGTGCTGGTGGTGGCGGTCGCCGCCGGGCTGCTGCTGGAAGTGCTGCCCACCGTCAAGTGGGGACGCACGCTCGGCAAGAAGCTGGTCGGGCTGCGGGTGCTGGACCTGGAGGCGCAACTGCCGCCCGGCTTCGGGGCGAGTCTGCGCCGCTGGCTGACCCGCGCCGTGCTGGACCTCCTGGTGATCGGGATCGTCGGTCTGGCCTGGTGCCTGGTCGACCGGCCGTGGCGGCAGTGCTGGCACGACAAGGCGGGCCGTACGTTCGTGGCGAGCGGCTGAATCGGGGCGACGCGGTCGCGGTAGCCCGAACGGGTCTCGTGGCGGGCGGCCACCGCACCCCCGGGGTTGACTCGGGGCATGAGCAGCGACCAGCCGGGCCCCGGCCCCGACGATCCGTTCGTCAACCGGCCGGGGGAGGGCGGCAGTCGGCGGCCCGATGACGGCGGCGCCTACGGCGACGGCCCGTACGGCGCCCCGCCCCCCGGCCGGCGCGGACCCGGCGACGAGGGCGGCGGCCCGTACGACCGGAATCCGAACGATCAGAGCCCCTACGACCAGAACCCGTACGACCGGAATCCCTACGACCAGGACCCGTACGGCGGCGGGCGGAATCCCGGCGACCCGATGGCCGGCATGCCCCCGCTGGCCGCCGCCGGCAAGCGCGTGCTGGCCCGGCTCATCGACATCATCATCGTGCTGATCCCGGCCTTCCTCCTGGAGTGGGGGACGGCCGGCCTGGAGGACAGCAACGGGGGCGCCGGCCGCTCGGCGGTCAGCGGGCTGTTCGCGGCCGGGCTCGGCTATCTCTACGAGTGGTACACCACCAGGTCCACCGGCCAGACCCTCGGCAAGAAGATGATGGGGATCAGGACCGCGATGCTGTCCGACGGCAGCGTGCCCACACCGGCGGCGGCCGCGGTGCGCGCGGGGGTGCTGTGGGTGCCGGTGCTGCTCTGCTACTGCGTCTGGTTCCTGATCATCGGCATCACGGTGTTCTTCGACAAGCCCTACAAGCAGGGCCTCCAGGACCGGCTGGCCAAGACCGTGGTGGTGGAGATCGCCTGACCGCGGCCGGTGCGGCACCGGGCGGCGGGACAGCCGCCCTCCCGGCCACCCCCCTGTGTACGTTCACCCGGACGGCTGGTTTACTGACCGGTCATGACCGCTGACCAACCGCCCGGCATACCCCCACTGGCGAGTCTGACCAGCCGCTTTCTGGCCCGCGTCATCGACACGGTCGTGCTGCTGGCGATCGATCTGCTGCTGAGCACCGCCGTCGCCGGCGTGTCCAACCCCGGGGACTTCTCGTACAACCAGGACGTGCTGCTGAGCGCGCTGGTGTTCGTGCTGTACTTCGCCTACGAGGGCGCGATGATCTCCGCCCGCGGCCAGACGCTGGGCATGATGGCGCGGAAGATCCGGGTGGTCCGGCTGGCGGACGGCGCGGTCCCCGACCGGGCCGGCTGGACGCGGGCGGCGGTCTACGCGCTGCCCGGGGCGCTGTTCTCGATCGGCATCGGCCCGCTGTACTGGATCGTGAACGCGCTCTGGTGCACCTGGGACCGGCCCTACCGGCAGTGCCTGCACGACAAGGCGGCCAAGACCGTGGTCGTGACCGCCCGCTGACGCCCGCCTCAGCCCCGCGGCGAGTGCCCGCCCACCCGCTCCTCGGCTCCCCGCTCCTCGGCTCCCCGCCGCTCGGCGGCGCCGCCCCGCAGCCTCGCCCGTCGCGCCGAGGCCAGTGAACTCATGGAGTCGAGGGACGCGGCCGACGCGCGGTCGGCGGTGGACCGAGCCGTCGCGGCCCGGCCGGCGGCCTTGCGGCTCCCGGTCGCGGCACCCGCCGCGACGAGCAGACCGAGCAGCAGCCCGCCCGCGGCGACGGCCACCACCGCGGCGCCCGAGCGGGCCTGGGTCAGCAGCAGCGTCACGAAGGTGAACAGGACGACGGTCGACAATCCGTAGGCGACTTGCGCGTTCGTAGGACGTGGCATCGGGGGAATCCGTCCTCGGTACGTCGAAGCGGGGGCACGCTGACGGGTGGCTCTACGGTTCGGCATGCCCTTCCCCGGTGTCCGGTAAGCGGCACCCGACTTCCGGCGCGGTGCACACGGGGGCGCACGGGGGTCGCACACCCGGCCGCCAACGCACCACTGCCGGACAGAAGTTGACGGTGTGTCCGCTGAGCGCCAGTGGGTCCACGGCGAAACCGGCAAACGTACTGGTGTGCCATGGGCAAGTCAAGATCTGGTTTTTCTCCCACCACTCCGGTGCAATGGCCTTTCCCTAGGGGAGGTAAAGATCTTGAAAAATCAGCGGAGGATACCCAGAACCGCCGCTCTCGCCCTCGCGACAGCCGTGCTGGGCCTGCCGGCGGTCACCACCGCGGGGGCGTACGCGGCGGCTCCGGCGGCGGACCGCGTCCAGCCCGCGCCGGCCGCGGGGCACGACCCGGCCACCAGCCAGGCGCACGACCTGCCGGGCCCGTTCAGCGAGCAGCAGTCGGCGGAGCGGTCCGCGGCCCTTCAGCAGGTGGTCTCCGGTGACGCGACCGTCCAGCAGCACGGCGGCTCCCGGGTCGTCCAACTCGGCGGCAAGAAGGGCAAGAAGGGCAAGTACGTCGAGCTGAGCCGGGAGAAGACGGACAAGATCTTCACCATCCTGGCCGAGTTCGGCGACACGGTGGACAGCACCACGCAGTACGACCCGGACGGCCCCGACGGTCCCGAGCCCCCCGCGCCCAAGTACGGCGGCGACCCCGGCCCGGCGCACAACACCATCGCCAAGCCGGACCCGAAGACCAACAACAGCACGGCCTGGCAGGCCGATTACAACCAGCAGCACTTCCAGGACCTGTACTTCTCGCACGCGAGCGGCAAGGAGTCGCTGGCGAAGTACTACGAGAAGCAGTCCTCGGGCCGCTACTCGGTCGACGGCGAGGTCTCCGCCTGGGTCAAGGTCCCCTACAACGAGGCCCGTTACGGCTCGAACTACTGCGGCTCCAACGTCTGCTCCAGCGCCTGGGACCTGATCCGCGACGCCACCACCGCGTATGTCGCCGACCAGAAGGCCCAGGGCCGTACCGACGCGCAGATCAAGGCGGACCTGTCGGCGTACGACCAGTGGGACCGCTACGACTACGACGGCGACGGCGTCTTCGACGAGCCCGACGGCTACATCGACCACTTCCAGATCGTGCACGCCGGCGAGGACGAGTCGGCCGGCGGCGGCGTCCAGGGCGAGGACGCGCTGTGGGCGCACCGCTGGTACGCCTTCGGCAACGACGCCGGCCGGACCGGCCCGGCGGGCGACAAGGCGGGCGGCACCCAGATCGGCGACACCGGCATCTGGATCGGCGACTACACCCTCCAGCCGGAGAACGGCGGCCTCGGCGTCTTCGCCCACGAGTACGGGCACGACCTGGGCCTGCCGGACGAGTACGACACCACGGGCGCCGGCGAGTCCAGCGTGGCCTACTGGTCGCTGATGTCCGACGGCTCCTGGCTCGGCACCGGCAAGAACGTGATCGGCGACCTGCCCGGCGACATGAGCGCCTGGGACAAGCTCCAGCTCGGCTGGCTGAACTACGGCACCGCCAATGCGGCGAAGAAGTCCACCACCAAGCTGGGCGTCGCCGCGTACAACACCGCCGACAAGCAGGCGCTGATCGTCCAGCTGCCCGACAAGACGCTGACCACCACGGTCGTCACGCCCGCCGAGGGCACCAAGCAGTGGTGGAGCGGCAGCGGCGACAACCTGTCCAACACCCTGACCCGCTCGGTGGATCTCACCGGTGCCTCCACCGCCTCCCTGAACCTCAAGGGCTGGTGGGACATCGAGGAGAACTACGACTACCTCTACACCGAGGCCTCCGCCGACGGCGGCGCGAGCTGGACCGCGCTGGACGGCACGGCCGGCGGCAAGGCCATCCCGCGTGACGGCGGCGACACCCCCGCCCTGACCGGCACCACCGCCGCCTACCAGGACCTGGCCTTCCCGCTGGACGCCTACGCGGGCAAGCAGATCCTGCTGCGCTTCCGCTACCTCACCGACGGCGGGGTGGCCCAGAAGGGCTTCGCGGCCGACGCGATCTCCATCACCGCGGACGGGCGGACCGTGCTCAGCGACGGCGCCGAGGGCGACGACAACGGCTGGACCGCGAGTGGCTTCTCCCGGATCGGCGCGTCCTTCACCGACGACTACCCCGAGTACTACATCGCCGAGAACCGGCAGTACGTGAGCTACGACAGCACGCTGCGCACCGGCCCGTACAACTTCGGCTGGCCCAGCACCAAGCCGGACCAGGTCGAGCACTACCCGTACCAGAACGGTCTGCTGATCTGGCTGTGGGACACCTCACAGGCGGACAACAACGTCGGCATCCACCCCGGCGCCGGTGAGATCCTGCCGGTCGACGCGCACGCCAAGCCCGAGAAGTGGTCCAGCGGCAAGGTCATCCGCAACCGGCTCCAGTCCTACGACTCTACGTTCAGCTGGTACCCGACCGAGGGCTTCACGCTGCACGACGACGGAGTTCCGGCCCGGATCGGCGCGAAGCCCGGCACCCCGGTCTTCGACGACCACTACGGCGTGTACTGGAACAGCGCCAACCCGACCGGCGGCGTCAAGGTGCCGGACACCAACACCCGGATCAGCATCGTGAGCGAGCCGCTGGACGGCAGCTCGCTGACCGTACAGGTCGGTCCGGCCCACCGGTGATTATCAGCACATAGGGTCTGACCTGCGATGACGCTGTGTCCGGCCGTCGCCCTCTGGTGGGCGGCGGCCGGACCGCTGATGATGTGGGCATGGCCGCTGGCGGATTCATCAGACTCCCGGGTGGCAAGGTCGTCGTCGCACTTCGCCTGCCCCACCCCACCTGCTCGGACTACGCCGTGCGGGTGGTGGTGCACGCCCTGAACCGGCAGCGGGCCCTCACCCGGCTCAGCAACCTCGGCTTTCGCGGTGCCCGGCTGAGCGGCAACGCGGAGCCCCCCACCCCGGACGAGATCAACGCGGTGCTGCACCATCCGGACGGCCTGATCTGGCGCGAGTACGAGGCGCGGACGGCCGAGCCGTGGAACCCGATCTCGTCCTTGAGCCGGGTGGCCGCGGCGGGCTGAGCCGGCCGGTACGTCAGCCGACGGCCAGCGGTTGTCCGGTCAGCGTCACGCCCGCGTCGCGCAGCTCGGTCAGCGCGCGCTCGGTCGTCTCGGCGGAGACGCCCGCGGTCAGGGCGAGCAGCACCCGGGTGGCGAAGCCCTCGCGGGCCGCGTCCAGGGCGGTGGCGCGCACGCAGTGGTCGGTGGCGAGGCCCACCACGTCCACTTCGGTGACCTGCCGGTCACGCAGCCAGGCGGCGAGCCGCTCGCCGTTCTCGTCGTGGCCCTCGAAGCCGCTGTACACCCCGTGGTACTCCCCCTTGTCGAAGACCGCGTCCACCGCGCCGGAGGCGACCGCGGGGGCGAAGTTCGGGTGGAAGCTGCCGCCCTCGGTGCCGGCCAGGCAGTGCACCGGCCAGGAGGTCCGGTAGTCCGGGGTGGGCGAGAAGTGCGGGCCGGGGTTGATGTGGTGGTCGCGGGTGGCCACGACATGGCGGTACGCGCCGGCCGAGTCGCCGATCAGATCGGTGATCGCGGCGGCGACGTCGGCTCCGCCGGTCACCGGGAGGGTGCCGCCCTCGCAGAAGTCGTTCTGGACGTCGACGACGATCAGTGCGCGATGCATGGTGCCCTTCCGGCGGATGGGATGGGGGGTACCCCGAGGGTAGGGGGTCCCGCGCGGTTCCCCGCGGCCCCTTCGGGGTGGGTTCGGTTCGGGGTCGGGTGCGGATGCGTCGTGGTTGTTCACGCAGCTCCCCGCGCCCCTGTGGGGCACGACTGGTTCGGGGTCGGGTGCTGCGCCGTGGTGGCTGGTCGCGCGGTTCCCCGCGCCCCTGTCGGGCGCCGTTGGCTGGGGGGCGGCGAGGTCGTGCCCCGGAGGGGCGCGGGGAACTGCGCGGGGACCACGACGGTGGGGTGGACGGGCGACGGCGCCGGGGGGCAGTTCGTGCCCCGAAGGACCGCGCGCCCCCCTGGAAGGGTCACAGCATTTCCACCGGGAGCACCGGTTCGCCCTGGGAGAGCTGGGTGGCGGAGAGGGGGAGCGCGGCGCGAGCCGTGATGTGGCGGGTGCGGGCCGTGTCGAGGGGCTCGCGGGCCAGGACCTCGCCGGCCCGGATGAGGGGGACGAGGAGCTGGCGGTCGACGAGGTCCGGGGGGACGGGACCGCTGCCGATGACCTCGGCCTCGGCGACGCCCTCCCGGTCGAGGCGGCGGGCCGCCCACTTGCGGCCGCCGACACTCGTCTTGCCGCCCAGCGCCTTCTTGGCCACCGGGACGAGCGGTGCGTCGGGCGCGTCGGAGGCGCCCCTGGCGACGAGTTTGTAGACCATCGAGCAGGTCGGATGGCCGCTGCCGACGACCAGGGACGTACCGACCCCGTAGGCGTCCACCGGAGCCGCCGCCAGCGAGGCGATGGCGTACTCGTCGAGGTCGGAGGTGACCACGATCCGGGTCCTGGTCGCGCCCAGGTCGTCCAGCTGCTGGCGTACCCGGTGGGCGAGGAGCAGCAGGTCGCCGGAGTCGATCCGGACCGAGCCCAGCTCGGGCCCGGCCACCTCCACGGCGGTGCGGACCGCCGTGGCCACGTCGTAGGTGTCCACCAGCAAGGTGGTGCCGCTGCCGAGCGACTCCACCTGCGCGGTGAAGGCGTCCCGCTCGGAGTCGTGCACCAGGGTGAAGGCGTGCGCGGAGGTGCCGATGGTGGGCAGCCCGTAGCGGAAGCCGGCCGCCAGGTTGGAGGAGGAGCGGAAGCCGCCGACGTAGGCGGCGCGGGAGGCGGCCACCGCGGCCAGCTCGTGGGTGCGGCGGGCGCCCATCTCCATCAGCGGACGGTCGCCGGCCGCCACCGCCATCCGGGAGGCCGCCGCGGCGATCGCCGAGTCGTGGTTGAGGATCGACAGCACCACCGTCTCCAGCATCACCGCCTCGGCGAAGCTGCCCTCGACCCGCAGGATCGGCGAGCCGGGGAAGTACACCTCGCCCTCCGGGTAGCCCCAGATGTCGCCGGTGAAGCGGTAGTCGGCCAGCCAGCGCAGCGTGGTGTCGTCCACCACCGACTCGTTGGACAGGAAGTCCAGCACCGGCCCGTCGAAGCGGAAGTTCTCCACCGCGTCCAGCACCCGTCCGGTGCCGGCCACCACGCCGTAGCGGCGGCCCGCGGGCAGCCGGCGGGTGAAGGTCTCGAAGACCGAGTGGCGGTGCGCGGCGCCGCTGCGCAGGGCCGCCTGGAGCATCGTCAGCTCGTAGCGGTCGGTGAACAGGGCGGTGGACGGCACGTCCACCGGCAGTCCCAGGTCTGCTGTGCTCATGGCGAGGATGCTACCCCGCATCTCGTCAGAGTGACGAGATGTCGGGCCTGTGGGCGCCCTCACATCTCCGCCGGATGTCCGCCACCCGGGGCACCCCTGACACCTTCCACGCCGCTTCGAGCCCGCCCATTTGTGCGACGGACCCCGCGAGCGGCAGCATGGGATCGTGAGTGTCGCACCTGTCGAGATCGAACGACCCGAGTCGAGCGAAGCGCCCTTCAAGGTTCCCGAGCCGGACGTTCCATGGGTGACCCTCGTGCACAACGACCCGGTGAACCTGATGAGCTATGTGACGTACGTCTTCCAGACCTACTTCGGCTACTCCAAGGGCAAGGCCACCAAACTGATGAAGGACGTCCACCACAAAGGACGCGCGGTCGTCTCCAGCGGCACCCGCGAGGAAATGGAACGCGACGTGCAGGCCATGCACGGGTACGGCCTGTGGGCGACCCTCTCGCAGGACCGCTGATGGCCCGCCGCCGGGGGCGCCTGGGCGTCTTCGAACCGGTACGCGGCGGCGGGGCCGCGATCGCGCTGGACGAGGTGGAGATCTCCATCCTGCGCAGCCTGCTGGTCTCGATGCTGGAGCTGATCGGCCCGGGCGACCCGCCGCCCGGTGAGGACGACGACCCGCTGGCCGCGCTCTTCGCCGAGGGGCCCACCAAGCCGCCGGACGACCCGGCGCTGGCCCGGCTCTTCCCGGACGCGTACGAGGAGACCGAGGACGCCTCGGAGTTCCGCCGCTTCACCGAGAAGGACCTGCGGACCCGCAAGCGGGACGACGCGCTCGCCATGATCCACGGCTTGGACCTCGGCGGCCCGGTGCTCCAGCTGACCGCCGACCAGTCCCGGCAGTGGCTCGGGGCCCTCAACGACCTGCGGCTGACCCTCGGCGCCCGGCTGGAGGTCGGCGACGACGAGGACGGCGAGGACGGCGAAGGGGGCGGCAACGGCGACGGGATCAGCAGTCTGTACGCGCTGCCGGACGACGACGAGCGCAAGCCGCTGGTGATGGCGTACCTGTGGCTCGGCGGCCTCCAGGAGTCGCTGGTCGAGACCCTGATGAAGTAGCTCCGGGATGATTGTCTGACCGGAGACGCCCGCTGGTGCGTCGGAAACCGGTGACCGTGGTACGTATCCGCCCATGGCGGACATGACGGACACCACCGGCGAATCCGAGGGCGCCGACACCGGACCCGGCCCCGAAGCCAGCCCTGAAACCGGTCCTGACACCGGTCACGGGCCCGGCCCGGCCCCCGGGTCCGGCGCCGAGGAGGGCTACACCCGGGGCCTGAGCAGCCGGCAGATCCAGATGATCGCGATCGGCGGCGCCATCGGCACCGGTCTCTTCCTGGGCGCCGGCCGCGCCATCCACCAGGCCGGGCCCAGCCTGATCCTGATGTACGCGGTCGCCGGAGCCGTCATCTTCGTCATCATGCGGGCGCTGGGCGAACTCCTCACCTACCGTCCGTCGCCCGGCTCCTTCGCCGACTACGCCCGCGAGTTCCTCGGCCCCTTCACCGGCTACGCGACCGGCTGGACCTACTGGCTGATGTGGGTGGTCACCGGCATGGCCGAGGTGACCGCGGCCTCCACCTACCTCGCCTACTGGTGGCCCTCGGTCCCGCAGTGGCTGGCCGCGCTCGCCTTCCTGGCCGCGCTGCTGGTCGCCAATCTGGCCTCGGTGAAGCTCTTCGGCGAGGTCGAGTTCTGGCTGTCGATGATCAAGGTGACCGCGATCCTCGGCATGATCCTGATCGGGGTGGGCGTCCTCACCCTCGGGGTGTCCGCGGCCGGCCACACCGCCTCCGTCACCCACCTGTGGCGCGACGGCGGAGTCTTCCCCCACGGGATCGGCAACTCGCTGATGACCCTGCAGATCGTGATGTTCGCCTATGTCGCGGTGGAACTCGTCGGTGTCACGGCCGGCGAGGCGCAGAACCCGCGGGAGACGCTGCCCAAGGCCATCAACACCCTGCCGTGGCGGATCGTGCTGTTCTACGTGGGCGCGCTCGCGGTCATCCTCTGTGTGGTCTCGTGGACCGAATTCCAGCCGGGGGTCAGCCCGTTCGTGGCCGCCTTCGCCCGGATCGGCATCCCCTTCGGCGCCGGCATCGTCAATTTCGTGGTGCTGTCGGCGGCCCTGTCCTCCTGCAACTCCGGCATGTACTCCACCGGCCGGATGCTGCGCGACCTGGCCGCCAACGGCCAGGGCCCGCGGATGTTCAAGCGGCTCACCGCCCGCCGCACCCCGGCGCTGGGCACCCTGGTGTCGGTGTGCGTGATGGGCGTCGGAGTGTGGCTGAACTACGCGGACCCGGCGGGCGCGTTCACCTACATCACCGCCTTCGCCACGGTGGCGGGGGTGTGGACGTGGGGCGTCATCCTGGCCGCGCACATCCGCTACCGGGCCGCGGTCCGCGCCGGGCGGGCCGCGGCCGCCTGGTTCACCGCGCCCGGCGGCGCGGCCGCCAGCTGGTGCGCGCTGGCCTTCCTCGGCCTGGTCGTGGTGCTGATCGGCGCCGACTCGGCGGCCCGCGTCTCGCTGTACGGGGCGCCGGTCTGGTTCGCGGTGCTGACGGCCGGCTACCCGGTGATGAAACGGCGCAATCCGGCCGCCTTCAGCCGCCGCCCGCACCTCCCGCCACCGGCCCCGGAGGCGCCCGCCGAGCCGCCCGGCACCGCGCCCGACGCTGCCTCCCGGTGAGGCGGGAGTCCCTGTTACTTTGCCCGCATGCTCACCATCACCCAGGACCTGTACGACGCGATCGTCGCCCACGCCCGCGCCGACCACCCCGACGAGGCCTGCGGGATCGTGGCGGGCCCGGAGGGCACCGGCCGGCCCGAGCGGTTCGTCCCGATGCTGAACGCGGCGCGCTCGCCGACCTTCTACGAGTTCGACTCCACCGACCTGCTCAAGCTCTACCGGGACCTCGACGACCGGGACGAGGAGCCGGTGATCGTCTACCACTCGCACACCGCGACCGAGGCCTACCCCTCGCGTACGGACATCTCCTACGCGAACGAGCCGGGCGCGCACTATGTGCTGGTCTCCACGGCGGAGGAGTTCCAGTTCCGCTCGTTCCGCATCGTGGACGGCGCGGTCACCGAGGAACCGGTGGACGTGGTGGCCGCGTACCGCTGAGCGCGCGGCCCGGGAGCGGTCCGGGGCGGGTCCCGGGGTGGTCCGAGGCCGGTTCCCGTCCCGGTCGGTGGGACGGCCATGCCGCTTCGCCAGGGGGAATCGATACGATGACAGCATGGTTCCCTTGCACGTGAGCGACAACGCGCCGGGCCGTCCGCTCGTGGCGCGGCCGCACGTCGACCTGTGCCGCCGCACCGCGGCGGCGCGTACGCGCGCCTGACCCTCCCGGTACCGCCGCACCGCACCCGCCACCGATTTCGTACGCACTCACAGGAGCGCAGTCATGGCCATCGAGGTCCGCATCCCGACCATTCTCCGCACCTACACCGACGGCGAGAAGGCCGTGGAGGGCGCCGGGAGCACGCTCGACGAGCTGTTCACCGACCTGGACGCCCGGCACGCCGGCCTGCGCGACCGCGTGGTGGACAACGGCGAGCTGCGCCGCTTCGTGAACGTCTACCTCAACGACGAGGACGTCCGCTTCCTCGACGGCATCGCCACCAAGCTGACCGACGGCGACAGCGTGACGATCCTGCCGGCCGTCGCCGGGGGCATGTCCTGATGCGGTACGACCATCCGCTGGCCGCCGTCGGCAACACCCCGCTGGTCCGGCTGCCGCGCCTGTCGCCCTCGGACGAGGTGAGCCTGTGGGCGAAGCTGGAGGACCGCAATCCCACCGGCTCCATCAAGGACCGCCCGGCCCTGCACATGATCGAGCGGGCCGAGGCCGAGGGAGTGCTCACCCCCGGCTGCACCATCCTGGAGCCGACCTCCGGCAACACCGGCATCTCGCTGGCGATGGCCGCCCGGCTCAAGGGCTACCGCATCGTCTGCGTGATGCCGGAGAACACCTCCGAGGAGCGCCGCCAGCTGCTGGCCATGTGGGGCGCCGAGATCATCGCCTCGCCCGCGGCCGGCGGCTCCAACACCGCGGTCCGGGTCGCCAAGGAACTGGCCGCCGAGCACCCCGAGTGGGTGATGCTCTACCAGTACGGCAACCCGGCCAACACCGGAGCCCACTACGCCGGCACCGGCCCGGAGATCCTGGCCGACCTGCCCACCATCACCCACTTCGTGGCCGGCCTCGGCACCACCGGCACCCTGATGGGCGTCGGCCGCTATCTGCGCGAGAAGGTGCCCGGCGTCACCATCGTCGCCGCCGAACCCCGCTACGACGACCTCGTGTACGGACTGCGCAACCTGGACGAGGGCTTCGTCCCCGAGCTCTACGACGCGGCTGTGCTCACCACCCGCTTCTCGGTCGGCTCCGCCGACGCGGTCCGCCGTACCCGCGAACTCCTGCGGCAGGAAGGCATCTTCGCCGGTGTCTCCACCGGCGCCGCGCTGCACGCCGCCCTCGGCGTGGCGAACAAGGCGCTGCGGGCCGGCGAGCGCGCCGATGTGGTCTTCGTCGTCGCCGACGGCGGCTGGAAGTATCTGTCCACCGGCATATACACCGCCGAGACCACCGAGGCCGCGGTGGAGCAACTCCACGGCCAGCTCTGGGCGTAGGAGTGTTCGAGCCCGCTCAATCGGGCCCGATCGGGGTTTGAGCGCGCCGGGGGCGCCGCGGGGCGGGGGACTGAGCCCGGTGGCCCCCCGGGGACGCCCGGACTGGTGATTCCGCCCACAACGGGGCGCCGTAACGGAGCATGGGCAGCACCCCGCGCTTACCCTTCGAAGACAGGCGGTCCTTCCCGCCACCCCCCACCCCAGCCGGCTTGGGGCGATGCGGCGCGCCCACGGAGGTGTTTCCCGAGATGTTGCTCACCGTCGTCGGCTGCTCGGGCTCGTTCCCGTCCGCGGACTCGGCCTGTTCGAGCTACCTCGTCGAAGCCGACGGCTTCCGGCTGCTGATCGACATGGGCAACGGCGCCCTGGGCGAACTGCAGCGCCACTGCGGGCTCTACGACCTGGACGCGGTCCTGCTCAGCCATCTGCACGCCGATCACTGCATCGACATGTGCGGGTATTTCGTGGCCCGCTACTACCGCCACGACGGCGGTCCCGCCTCGGCGGTCCCGGTCTACGGTCCGGCCGGCACCGAGCGGCGGCTGAACATCGCCTACGGCGACGTGCCGGACGAGAAGTGCATGAGCGAGGTCTTCGACTTCCGCACCCTGGAGCCCGGCTCCTTCCGGCTCGGCCCCTTCACCGTCACCGCGGATCTGGTCAGCCACCCGGTCGAGGCGTACGGCTTCCGGATCGAGCACGACGGCAGCACCCTGGCGTACTCCGGGGACACCGGCCCCTCCGAGGCCCTGCACGGGCTCGCCGAGGGCGCCGACCTCTTCCTGTGCGAGGCCTCCTTCACCTACGGCAAGGAGGACATCCCCGATCTGCACCTCAACGGGCGCGAGGCGGGCCAGGCCGCGACCCGGGCCGGCGCCGAGCGGCTGGTGCTCACCCACATCCCGCCGTGGACCAATCCGGCGGTCAACCTCCGTGACGCGCAGGCGACGTTCGAGGGACCGGTCGAGCTGGCGAAGGCGGGCGCGGTCTACGAGGTCTAGCTGGCGGCGTGTCAGGGCCCGGGACCACAGGGGTGGTTCCGGGCTTTCGTACGTTACGGCGCCGCCGGGCGGTGGCGGCAACTGTGCGTTACCGTGACATTACGGACCCTGAGGTGGGTCAGCGACTCAGGAGACACGGATGGCCAGCAAGGCTGAGAAGATCGTCGCCGGGCTCGGCGGACTCGACAACATCGAACAGGTCGAGGGCTGCATCACCCGCCTCCGCACCGAGGTCAGGGACCCGGGCCTGGTCGACGAGGCCGCCCTCAAGGCGGCGGGCGCCCACGGCGTGGTCAAGATCGGCGCGGCGATCCAGGTGGTCATCGGCACGGACGCCGACCCGATCGCGGCAGACATCGAAAGCATGTTCTAACAAGGGGCCGGGGTCCGGCCCCGGAGAGGGGGAGGCAGCCTCCGGGGCACCCCGGCCCGGATAGGCTCAGCCCATGTCTCGATTCGACGGCCGCACCCCCGACCAACTTCGTCCCATCACCATCGAGCGGGGCTGGAGCAAGCACGCCGAAGGCTCCGTCCTGGTCTCGTTCGGGGACACCCGGGTGCTGTGCACCGCCAGCGCCACGCAGGGCGTACCGCGCTGGCGCAAGGGCAGTGGGGAAGGGTGGGTGACCGCCGAGTACTCGATGCTGCCGCGGGCCACCAACACCCGCGGCGACCGCGAGTCCGTGCGGGGCAAGATCGGTGGCCGGACCCATGAGATCTCCCGGCTGATCGGCCGCTCGCTGCGGGCCGTCATCGACTTCAAGGCGCTCGGCGAGAACACCGTCGTCCTGGACTGCGACGTCCTGCAGGCCGACGGCGGCACCCGTACCGCCGCGATCACCGGCGCGTATGTCGCGCTGGTCGACGCCGTGGCGTACATGCAGGCCAACCACTTCTTCAAGGCGAAGGCCCAGCCGGTCACCGGCAGCGTCGCCGCGGTCAGCGTCGGCATCGTGGGCGGTGTCCCGCTGCTGGACCTCGCCTACGAGGAGGACGTGAAGGCCGGGACCGACATGAACGTGGTCTGCACCGGCGACGGCCGCTTCGTCGAGGTCCAGGGCACCGCCGAGGGCGCCCCCTTCGACCGCGCCGAACTCGACGCGCTGCTGGAACTCGCCTCGGCGGGCTGCGTGGACCTCGCGCTCGCCCAGCAACTGGCCCTGGCCGACTAGCAGCGAGGGACGATCCAGCCATGACCCACCGCCTCGTACTGGCCACCCGCAATACCCACAAGGTCACCGAACTCCGGGCGATCCTCGCCGAGACCGGACTCGACGTGGAGCTCGTGGGGGCCGACGCGTACCCCGAGATCCCCGATGTGAAGGAGACCGGCGTCACCTTCGCCGAGAACGCGCTGCTGAAGGCGCGGGCGCTGGCCGACGCCACTGGGCTGCCGGCCGTCGCCGACGACTCGGGGCTGTGCGTGGACGTGCTCGGGGGCGCCCCCGGCATCTTCTCCGCCCGCTGGGCCGGCCGGCACGGCGACGACGCCGCCAACCTCGCGCTGCTGCTGGCCCAGCTCGGCGACATCGAGGACCCGCACCGCGCCGCCCACTTCGCCTGCGCCGCCGCCTTCGCGCTGCCCGGCGGCCCCGAGCGGGTCGCCGAGGGCCGGCTGCGCGGTACGCTGCGGCACGCGCCCACCGGGACCGGCGGCTTCGGCTACGACCCGATCCTCCAGCCCGACGGCGACACCCGGACCTGCGCCGAGCTCACCCCGGACGAGAAGAACGCCATCAGCCACCGCGGCAAGGCCTTCCGCGCGCTGGCCGCCGAGATCCCCGGTCTGCTCGGCGGCTGACGGCCGCCGGGACCGCGCACCCCCCGTACAGCGCCGAGGCCCGCTCTCCACCAGGGAGAGCGGGCCTCGAACCCGTGCGGCCGGTGGGACTCGAACCCACACGGGGTTTCCCCCACTGGGACCTAAACCCAGCTCGGCTGCCAATTACGACACGGCCGCGCAGTGGTTCCCATGCTAGCGACCCCGCCCCCCGCGGTCAGCCGGGTTGCCCGGCCGGTCGCCCCGGGGCGGGGCAGCGGAAAGGCGCCGGGCCGTCAGATGCCCATGTCGCGGATGAGCTTGGCCACATGGCCGGTCGCCTTGACGTTGTAGAAGGCCTGGTCGACATGCCCGGTCTCGTCGACGATCACGGTGGAACGGATCACGCCCATCACCGACTTGCCGTACATCATCTTCTCGCCGAAGGCTCCGTAGCAGGTCAGCACGTACTTGTCCGGGTCGGCGAGCAGCGTGACCTTCAGCGACTCCTTCTCACGGAACTTGGCCAGCTTCTCCGGCTTGTCGGGCGAGACGCCGAGCACGTCGTAGCCCGCCTCGGTCAGCACCTCGAGGTTGTCGGTGAAGTCGCAGGCCTGCGTGGTGCAGCCGGGGGTCATCGCCGCTGGGTAGAAGTAGACGATGACCTTGCGTCCCCGGTGGTCGGCGAGCGAGTGGGGCTCGCCGTCGGCGTCGGGAAGGGTGAAGGGCGGGGCGAGGTCACCGGGGGAGAGGCGATCGGACATGGGTTGGCTCCTCTGACGTACGGGGTGCCGACGAGGCGCGTGCCGCGTCGTACTGACAGACTGTCCGAACGCTACCTAATTCGGTGAGGGAGGCAGTGCGTGTCGGAGGTTGCCAGGACGCCCGCTCAGATCGAGGCGGAGATCACCCGCCGCCGCCAGGATCTCGCGGCGACGCTCGACGAGCTGGCGATACGGGTCCACCCCGTGACGATCGCCCGTGACACCAAGGCCAAGGCGGTCTCCGCGCTGGACAGTACGGTCGGCCAGGCCTATGTCGCGGCGCACCGGGCGCTCACCCGGGCCAGGGCCGAGTTCGTCACCGAGGACGGCAGCCCCCGCCCCGAGCGGATCGTGCCGGCCGCGGTGGCCGCGGTGGTGCTGATCGGCGTGGTGGCCGGTCTCTCGGCACGCCGGCGCCGCCGGTAACGTCATCGTCGTGAGTTCCAAAAGTGAGCACGACAAGCTGCCCATCCGCATGCTGCACGACCGGGTCCTGGTGCGGCAGGACGGCGCCGAGGGCGAACGCCGCAGCGGCGGCGGCATCCTGATCCCGGCGACGGCCGCCGTGGGCAGAAGGCTGGCCTGGGCCGATGTCGTCGCGGTCGGCCAGAACGTCCGGACGGTCGAGGTGGGCGACCGGGTGCTCTACGACCCGGAGGACCGGGCCGAGGTGGAGGTGCGGGGGATCGCCTACGTCCTGATGCGGGAACGCGATCTGCACGCGGTCGCCGCCGAGCGTCTTGAGGGCAGCGACGACTCGACCGGCCTGTATCTGTAGCCGGTATCTGTGGCCGGCGGCAACGGGCCGGGCTCAGCCGCCCGGCCCGTTGCCGGTCCCACCCGCGCTGCCGGCGCCCCCGTGCCCGCCGCCCGTGGGCGGTCCGGTGCCGGACACCGGCCCGCCCGTGCCGCCGGTCAGCCCGCCGACCGGATTGAGCGTCTGGGGGTCCGTCGGCGTCGGCTCGGTCGTCCCGGTGTCGGTCGGGGTCGGCTCGGTGGTCGGATCCGCCGGCGGGGTGCTCGGCGGCTCGGTGGTCCGCGGCGGCTGCGGGGGCGGCGGCGGGGCCTGGGTGGTGGTGGTCTGCGGCGGCTCGGTCGTCGCGGTGGTGGGCGGCTGGGTGGTGGCCGGCGGCTGCTGCGCCCCGCTCGCCAGCTGGAGGTCGAAGTTCTGCTGCGGCACTCCGCGCAGCGCGTCCGCGGTGTACTGCGCCCACACCTCGCCGGGCGGGCCGCCGCCGTTCATCCGGCCGCCGCCCAGCGCGCCGGTCAGCGGCTCCTGGGCGCCGGTGTCCGGATTCATGCCGAGCACCGCGACGACCGTGGCCAGCTTCGGGGTGTAGCCCGCGAACCAGGCCGCCTTGTCGTTCTCCGCGGTACCGGTCTTGGCGGCCGACGGCCAGCCCGAGCCCCGGGCGGCCACGGCCGTACCGGAGGAGCTCTCCACCACGCTGCGCAGCACCGAGGTGGTGGTGTCGGCGGCCGTGCGCGGCACCGACTGCACCGGCTGCCGGGCCGGCAGTGAGAGGTCGCTGCCGTCCTTGCTGACCTTGACCACCAGCGAGTACGGGATCTCCTTGCCGTGGTTCGCCAGCGTGGCGTACATCTGCGCCATGTCCAGCGGGCTGGCGCTGGGCGTGCCGAACGCGCCGAGCGCCATCGCGGGCGTCTTCGGGATGTCCACCGAGTCCGGCATCCCCAGGTCGTGCGCGGTGTCGATCACCTTGGACGTACCGACGTCCTGCGCCATCTGCGCGAAGACCGCGTTCACCGACTTGTCCATGGCGCGGGTGACGGTGATGTCCGGATAGGAGTCCTCGTCCTCGTTCTCCGGCGCGTAGCCGACCGGGCCGTCCGGACCCCGCACCTGGCGTTTGTTGGTGCCGTCGTAGACGGTGTCGGGCGTGATCGTCCGGCCGTCCTGGGTCCGCGCGTCGTGCTGCACGGCCGAGGTGAGGATCACCGGCTTGAACGTCGACCCCGGCTGGTAGGTGGAATTGGTGGCGCTGCTGACGTACTGCTTGGTGTAGTCGATGCCGCCGTAGAGCGCGACGACATCGCCGGTCGCCGGATCGATGGAGGCCCCGCCGGCCCGCACATAGCTGTCGGCCTTGGTCTTGCCGCGCTTGTCGTACACATTGTCCTGCGCGGCCTGGACGAAGGCGTCCTCCTGCGGCTTCTCGATGGTGGTGACGATCCGGTAGCCCCCGGCGGCCAGCTCGTCGGCGTCGACGATGTGGTGGTCGATGAGATAGCTGTTGACGGCTTCGATGATGTACCCGCGCTGGCCGGCCTTGCTGGCGATCGGCTTGGGCTTGCCGATCGCCGGGAAGGTGGTGGCGGCCCGCTGCGCGGGGGTGAGCCAGTGCTCCTTGACCATGCCGTTGAGCACGTAGTTCCAGCGGCCCTTGGCGGCCGGCGCGTTCTCCGGGTGGGCGGCCAGGTCGTACTCACTGGGCGCGTTGAGCAGCGCGGCCAGATACGCGCCCTCGCCGGTGGTCAGATCGGCCGCGTCCTTGTTGAAGTACGCCTGCGAGGCGGCCTGGATGCCGTACGCGTTGCGACCGTAGTAGCTGGTGTTGAGATAGCCCTCGAGGATCTGGCTCTTGGTCTCGTTGCGGTCCAGCTTGATCGCGATGAAGAACTCTTTGACCTTGCGGGAGGCCGTCTGGTTCTGGTTCAGGTAGTAGTTCTTCACATACTGCTGGGTGATGGTCGAGCCGGACTGGGTGCCCTTGCCGGTCGCGGTGTTCCAGGCGGCGCGCAGCATCGACTTCGGGCTGACCGCGGACTCGTGGTAGAAATTCCGGTCCTCGGCGGACAGCACCGCGTACTGGGCGGTCTTGGCGACCGCGCTGAGCGGCACGTTCTGCCGGTTGACCGCGCCGTCGCGGGACAGCTCGGTCTTGCCGTCGGCGTAGAGGTAGACGTTGTTCTGCGCCACCGCCGCCGCGTTCGCGTCCGGGATCGACACCAGGGCGTAGCCGGCGAAGAAGGCGCCGATCAGCAGCGCCGCCCCGGACAGCACGATGGTCACCGTCGTCCTGAAGGACGGCAGCACCCGGAGCAGCCCGGTCCGCCGGGGACGGCCGCCGCGCCCGGCCGCGGCCGGGGCGGGGGCCCAGCCGGTCTGCGTACCCATGCTCGGCACATCACTCATGTCTAGTGGGACTCCTCCGTCGCCGCCGAGGTTGGTCTGCGACGGAACATGGTGGACCAATCGTTACGTACGCTCCCGTACACCCGAAATGCATCCACTCAACACTGTCGCACCATCCGTCCCGCCGCGGACCGCCGCAACACATCCGTGACAGTGATGTGACAGGGGTGGCCGGCGCCGGGACGCGGGACGACGGGGGCGCGTGCGGATCGGTGGGGGTGTGCGGCGGCCGGGCGAAAACCGTTGGTGGGCCGGACCTGGACCCCACTACGATCGGCGGCTTGTGTCCAGACGGAGGGGGTGCGGGCGGCGGGTGGGCGGTTTCTACGCGGCCGTGGTCGTCCGCGGCTTCCGGCGGTACGCGACCTACCGCGTCGCGACCGCCGCCGGCGTCTTCACCAACACGGTCTTCGGGCTGATCATCTCCTACAGCTACATCGCGCTGTGGGACCAGCGCCCGCACCTCGGCGGCTACAGCGAGTCGCAGGCGCTGACCTATGTCTGGGTCGGCCAGGCGCTGCTGATGACGATGTCGCTGATGGGCGGCGGCTTCGAGGACGAGCTGATCGAGCGGATCAGTTCGGGCGACATCGCGGTGGACCTCTACCGCCCGGCCGACCTCCAGGGCTGGTGGCTGTCGGCGGACCTCGGCCGGTCCGCCTTCCACCTGCTCGGGCGCGGGGTGGTCCCCATGGCGGTCGGCGCGCTGGTCTTCCCGCTGGCGCTGCCCGGCGACGCGCTGACCTGGCTGGTGTTCCTGGTGTCGGTGCTGCTGGGCGCGGTGGTGAGCTTCGCGGTGCGCTTCCTGGTGGCGCTCAGCGCGTTCTGGCTGCTGGACGGGGCCGGGGTCAGCCAGATGACCTGGCTGGCCGGGCTGTTCTTCTCCGGGATGCTGCTGCCGCTGACGGTCTTCCCCGGCGCGCTCGGCGAGGTGGCGCGGGCGCTGCCGTGGGCGGCGATGCTCCAGGTGCCCGCCGATGTGCTGCTCGGCCGGCACCGGGGGAGCGGGGCGATCGCGGCACTGGCCTTCCAGGCGGGCTGGGCGGTGGCGCTGCTGGCCGCCGGCCGGGTCCTCCAGACGGTCGCGACCCGCCGGGTGGTGGTGCAGGGTGGCTGACGCCGCCGGCCGCCTGGATCCGGCCGGATACGCCGGGCGCCACGCCGACGCCGGACCGGACGGCCCCGGGCGGCGCACCACCGAGTCGGTGCGCGCCTACCGGCTGATCGTCGGCATGTGGGTGCGCTCCACCATGGCCTACCGGCTGTCCTTCCTGCTCACCGCGCTCGGCAACTTCGGCGCCACCGCGCTGGACTTCGTCACCATCGTGCTGATGTTCTCGCACGTCACCGCACTCGGCGGCTTCACCCTGCCCGAGATCGCCTTCCTCTACGGCACCTCCAGCACCTCCTTCGGTCTCGCCGACCTGGTGATGGGCTCGATGGACCGGCTCGGGCGCCGGGTCAGGGACGGCACCATGGACGCGCTGCTGCTGCGTCCGGTGCCGGTGCTGGCCCAGGTCGCCGCCGACCGCTTCGCGCTGCGGCGGCTGGGCCGGATCACCCAGGGGCTGCTGGTGCTGGCCTGGTCGCTGGCCCGGCTGGACGTGGACTGGACCCCGGTCAAGGCGCTGATGCTGCCGGTGATGACGCTGTCCGGGGCGGCGCTGTTCGGCGCGGTCTTCGTGGGCGGCGCCGCCTTCCAGTTCTGGGCGACCGACGCGGCCGAGGTGCAGAGCTCGGTGACCTACGGCGGCAACACCATGCTCCAGTACCCGCCGGGCATCTTCGCCCGGGACATCGTGCGCGGGGTCACCTTCGTGGTGCCGCTCGCCTTCGTCAACTGGCTGCCCGCCCTGTATGTGCTGGGCGAGCCCGATCCGCTCGGCCTGCCCGGCTGGGTGGACTTCGCCTCGCCGGCGGTGGCACTGCTGTGCTGCGCGCTGGCCGGCCTGGCCTGGCGCGCGGGCCTTCGTTCGTACCGCAGCACAGGGAGTTGAGGCAGCGATGACCGCCGAGCCCGTACCGTCCGCCGAATCCCCCGGGACCGGGGTTCCCCGGCCCCGGCCCGCGCCGGAGCCGGCCACCGAGCCGGTGATCGAACTCGACGACGTGCGCAAGGTGTTCGACGTGCGCCGCAAAGCCGGCCCGCTGCGCCGCGAACGCCACCAGGTGCGGGCGGTGGACGGCATCTCCTTCAGCGTGCCGCGCGGCGAGATCGTCGGCTACATCGGGCCCAACGGCGCCGGCAAGTCCACCACCATCAAGATGCTGACCGGCATCCTCAGTCCCAGCGGCGGCCGGATCCGGGTCTGCGGCATCGACCCCACCCGCGAACGGACCCGGCTGGCCCGCCGGATCGGCGTGGTCTTCGGCCAGCGGACGACTCTGTGGTGGGACCTGCCGCTGCGCGACTCGTACGAACTGGTGCGCCGGATGTACCGGATCGAGGACGCGCGCTACGCCCGGAATCTGCGGGCCTGCGTCGAACTCCTCGAACTCGGGCCGCTGTTGGACGTGCCCGTCCGGCAGCTCTCGCTGGGGCAGCGGATGCGCGGCGACATCGCGGCGGCCCTGCTGCACGACCCCGAGGTGCTCTACCTGGACGAGCCGACCATCGGCCTGGACGTGGTCAGCAAGGCCCGGGTCCGGGAATTCCTGCGGGACTTCAACGCCGAGCGCGGCACCACGATCCTGCTGACCACCCACGACCTGACCGACATCGAGACCCTCTGCCGGCGGGTGATGGTCATCGACCACGGCCGGGTGATGTACGACGGCGAGTTGCGCGGCCTGCACGCGGTCGGCGACAGCGAGCGCACCCTGGTGGTGGACTTCGCGCGGGAACTGCCCCCGGTCCAGGTCGACGGCGCCCGCTGCGTCAAGGTCGAGGGCCCCCGCCAGTGGCTCGCCTTCCCGGCCGCGGCCAGCGCCGCCCCGCTGGTGGCCGCCGTCGCCGCCGCGTATCCGCTGGTGGACCTGTCGGTGCGCGAGCCCGCGATCGAGGACGTGATCGCCCGGATGTACGGAGCGGGGTCCTCGACCGGGACCTGACGCGCCGGGCGTCAGAGGTGCGGGTGCGGGTACGGCTCGGCGCGTTGCTGGAAGGCGAGGATCTTGGGGTTCTGGATCACCCCGGCGCGGATCTCGATCGCCCGCCGGACGGTGTCGTCGCCGTCCCAGCCGGTGTCGCCTTCGAGGACCGGCCGCAGATACGGGATGAGGGCCTCGCTGTTCTCCCAGGTGGCGGAGTTCCACAGATAGGACGGGCTGTGGTCCACCCCGTAGTACTCGACATGGTCGCCGACGGTGAACATCGGGTCGGTGAAGGTGGTGGGACGGGCCCAGGCGAATCCCATGCCCTCGTCGCAGGACACGTCGATGATCAGGGTGCCCGGCGCCAGTGCCGGCAGGTCGTCGTCTATCAGGAACATCAGCGGCGCGTCGGTGTCCTGGAGCACGCAGTTGACGATGATGTCGTGTCCGGCGAGGAATTCCGCCAGCGGCTGCGGACCGTCCTCGGTCAGGGCGACGCTGCGGCGCGGGTCGAGCGTGTCGTCGGCCTCGTCGTGGTCGAAGTGCACGATCCGGGCGGAGTGGATCGGCGAACCGACCGCCGTCACGCCCCGCGCGGTGAGCACGTCCACGTCGTGCACGCCCAGCGCGCTGAGCGCGGTCACCGCGCCCCGCGCGGTCGCCCCGAAGCCGATCACCACCGCGCGCTGCCGCCGCCCGTAGTCACCGGTCACCCCGGTGAGCTGCATGGCGTGCAGCACCGACGAGTAGCCGGCCAGTTCGTTGTTCTTGTGGAAGACATGCAGATTGAAGGCGCCCTGCCGGGTCCAGTGGTTCATCGCCTCGAAGGCGATCAGCGTCAGCCGCCGGTCGATCGCGGTCTGCGTGACCTTCTCGTCCTGCACGCAGTGCGGCCACCCCCACAGCACCTGTCCCTCGCGGAGTTCCGCGAGGTCCTCGTGCATCGGTTTGGCCAGCAGGATCACATCACACTCCGTGATCAGCTCCTGCCGCGGCCGGAGGCCGGCGACCAGCGGCGCGAGCTGATCGTCCCGGACACCGAAGTGTTCGCCGTACCCGGTCTCCAGATAAATGCTGCGCAGGAGATCGGCGTCGACGCGCTCGAAATGTGCTGGGTGGATCGGCAGACGGTGCTCGTTCTCTTTGCGGGTCTGCGACATGATTCCGAGCTTGAGATGCTGCAAGGTACCCCTTTGGTTACTCCCTGTTTAACACACCACCCGATGAACGGCGGTTTTCTCGGGGCGGCGGCGCCGCCTCACCGCAGCGACGCCAGGGCCGCGCGGACGCGGGCGGCGGCGGCCGGGCGGGTGGAGGCGTGCGGGGACAGGCGCAGCGACGTGGCCCGGACGGTGGGGGTGACCCCATGGGCGTGCAGGGCCTTAGCGACGGTGGCGGGGGCGGCGGTCGGCAGCCGGAAGGACAGGATGCCGCCCCGGTCGGCGGGGGTGGTGGGGGAGAGGATCTCGGCGCCGTGGGAGCGGACCGCGTCGGTCAGTTCGTCGAGGCGGGCGGCGACAGCGGCCTCGATCGCGGGGACGGTGGCGCGTTCCACGATGGCGAGCGCGGCGGCGAAGGCCGCGGCGGTGACCGGGCTGAGATTGGTGATGCTCCAGCGCTGGGCGCCGGCCGAGGGCGGGTGCTCGGCGTCGTCGAAGACGGCCACGTCCTCGACACCGGTCCAGCCGGTGAGGGTGGGCTCCAAACGCTCCAGGGCCCGGTCGGACAGGGTGGCGAAACCGGTCGACCAGCTCGCCCGCAGCCACTTCTGGCCGCCCGCGACCACCACGTCGGCCGCCTGCCAGGGCAGATCGGCGATCCCGAAGCCCTGGATGGCGTCCACGATCAGCAGCCGGTCCGGGCCGATCACCTCCCGCAGCGCGGCGAGGTCCAGCCGGAAGCCGGTGCGGAAGTCCACCGCGCTCACCGCGAGCGCCACCACGTCGTCGGTGAGCGCGCCGCGGACCAGGTCGGCGGTGATCCGGCCCCGCTCGTCCGGCTCCAGCCAGCGCGGCACGGCCCGGCCGAGGGCCTCGGTCCGCCGCCAGGGGTAATGGTTCGCCGGGAAGTCGGTGCCGGGGACGAGGACGACGCCGGTGGGGATGCCGAAGGCGGCGTGGAACAGGCCGGTGGAGGCGTTGGGGAGCAGCACGGTGTGCGCCAGGTCGCTGCCCGCCAGCCGGGCCGCGCTGTCCCGGGCGGCCGGCTCGGCCCGCATCAGGTCGTTCACGGTGTCGTGGTCGGCCCGGGCGGAGCGGGCCAGCGCGTCGGCGGTCGCGGACAGCACAGCGCGGGAGGGCGGGCCGTAGCGGGCGAAGTCCAGATAGCCCTCGGGCTCGTCGAAGTGCTCGGCGTAACCGGGCAGGGCGCCGGCGGGGCGCTGGGCGTGGGTCATCTCGGCTCGCTCCTCGGGTGGTGACCGCGTCAGTATTCCGAACCCCCGTCCCGGCCGGCCGTGCCGGGGGCCCTTGACCGGACACGGGTCGCGATGCCGGGACCGGCGTCAGCCCGTACCGTGAGCTGGGGGACTTCCGTCGAGGAGAACGGAGACCGTCCATGAGCGCCATCGAATACGTGGCCCGTACCAACACCATCAGCATCGCCACCGAGCTGCGCGACGGCGGCGAGGTCCGGACCCCCATCTGGGGAGTCGTGGTCGAGGGTGTGCCCTACATCCGCAGCGCCTACGGACCGGACTCGAAGTGGTACCGGCGCGTCCAGCGCACCGGCCACGCCGCCTTCGTCGACGGCCGGCAGCGCTATCCCGCCACCGTCGAGAACGTGGACGACGAGGCGACGATCCGCCGGGCCGACGACGCGTACAAGGAGAAGTACGCCGACGAGCCGAGCGCGCTGCGCGAGGTCGTCGCCCCCGACGTCCGCGAGTACACCATGCGCGTGAACTTCCAGGGCGAGTGAGTCCACGCGGGCCCGCGGGGGTCCCGGCGGGGTGAGGGCCGGCCCCGATCGGCGCCCCGGCGCGCCGGGCCGGCCGGGGGCGGGAGGCGTCGGGGCCCCTTCGTACGTTCCAACGCCGTCGGGGCGGTGAGAATACGCGGGTGGAGCGAATGGGCGTGGGGCAGGCGATGGGTCCGGCGGAGCGGCCGGGGGAAGCCGCGGACGCGGACGCCGTGCGATGGCGGGGCGTACGGCGGATGAAGCTGATCGCGACCGGCTTTCTGCTGGTCGCGACGCTGGTGTACGTCGGGGCGCGGGTGGCCGGCGGCCAGGGGGCGGGCGGCTGGACCGGGTATGTGGCCGCCGCCGCCGAGGCCGGGATGGTCGGCGCGCTGGCGGACTGGTTCGCGGTGACCGCGCTGTTCCGGCATCCGCTGGGACTGCCGATCCCGCACACCGCGATCATCCCGACCAAGAAGGACGCGCTGGGCGAGAGCTTGGGCGACTTCGTCGGCGAGAACTTCCTGTCCGCGGCGGTCGTCCGCACCCGGCTGCGGGCGGTGGGCATCGGCTCGCGGCTCGGCGGCTGGCTGGCCGAGCCCGCCAACGCGGACAAGGTCACCGAGCAGGCGGCGGCCGCGCTGCGCGGCGTGCTCACCGTGCTGCGGGACTCCGATGTGCAGGCCGTCGTCAGCGAGGCGATCACCCGGCGGGCCGAGGCGCAGGAGGTGGGGCCGGGCCTGGGCAAGATGCTGGAGCGGGTCGTCGAGGACGGCGGGCACCGGCGGATGGTGGACCTGGTGTGCGTACGGGCCCACGACTGGCTGGTGGAGCACGGCGACTCGGTGATGGGCGCGGTGGAGGGCGGGGCGCCGGGCTGGACCCCCAGGTTCGTGGACCGCAGGATCGGCGAGCGGGTCTACAAGGAGCTGCTGCGGTTCGTCACCGAGATGCGTGATTCCCCCGAGCACCCGGCGCGGGGGGCGGTGGACCGCTTCCTGGGCGACTTCGCGCGGGAGCTGCAGACCGACCCGGACACCCGGGAGCGGGTGGAGCGGCTGAAGAAGGACCTGCTGGCCCGGGCCGAGGTGCAGGATCTGATCGCCTCGGTGTGGGGCGCGGTGCGCGGGATGATCATGGCGGCCGCCGAGGACGAGCAGAGCGAACTGCGGTCGCGCGCCCGGGCCTCGCTGCTGTCGCTGGGCACCCGGCTGGGCACCGACGTACGGCTCCAGGCGAAGGTGGACAGCTGGCTGGAGGACGCGGCCACGTATGTGGTGACGACCTACCGGGACGAGATCACCTCGCTGATCAGCGAGACGGTGGCGGGCTGGGACGCGGACCAGACCTCGAAGAAGATCGAGGCGCATGTCGGGCGCGACCTCCAGTTCATCCGGATCAACGGCACGGTGGTGGGGGCGCTGGCCGGGCTGCTGATCTATGTGATCTCCCGGGCGGCCGGCGGCTGATCCGACCGCGCTGGTCCGACGCGTTGGTCCGACCGCGCTGGTCCGATCTCTGAGCGGGTGTCTTCGTTCGCAGAGTGGGCGGGGCTTGCGCCGTCCGGGGGTGGGATTGGAGGATCGGACGAGACATCCGATGACCAGGCCGACTCCTTGACCCGACTCGACCGAGAAAACGCCCGTCGGACCCAACCACCGCCGGACACAACGAACATCGAACAAACGGAGTGCCACTGTGAAGCTGCTGCGTGTCGGACCCGCCGGAGCGGAGCGCCCCGCCCTGCTCGACGCCGAGGGCGTGCTGCGGGACCTGAGCGGTCTCGTGCCCGACATCGACGGTTCGCTGCTCGCCGACGGGGCCGCCCTGGAGCGGATCGCGGCGGCCGGCGCGGACGGTTCGCTGCCCGCCCTGGACGCGACGCTGCGGGTCGGCCCGCCGCTGGCCCGGATCGGCAAGATCGTCTGCATCGGGCTCAACTACCACGCCCACGCCATCGAGACCGGCGCCGAGCCGCCGGCCGAGCCGGTGGTCTTCATGAAGGCGCCGGACACCGTGGTCGGCCCGCAGGACACCGTGCTGGTGCCGCGCGGCAGCGTCAAGACCGACTGGGAGGTCGAACTCGCCGTCGTCATCGGCCGGGAGCTGCGCTACGCGGCCGACCACCAGGAGGCGCTGGCGGCGGTCGCCGGATACGCGGTCGCGCACGACGTGTCCGAGCGGGCGTTCCAGATCGAGCGCGGCGGGCAGTGGGACAAGGGCAAGAACTGCGAGACGTTCAACCCGCTGGGCCCCTGGCTCGTCACCGCGGACGAGGTCGCCGACCCGCAGGCGCTGTCGCTGAAGCTGTGGGTCAACGGTGAGCTGAAGCAGGACGGCAGCACCGCCGACCAGATCTTCCCGGTCGCCGAAGTGGTGCGCTATCTCAGCCAGTTCATGACCCTCTACCCCGGGGACGTGATCAACACCGGTACGCCGGCCGGGGTCGCGATGGGCCAGCCGGAGCCGAAGCCGTATCTGCGGGCCGGGGATGTGGTGGAGCTGACGATCGAGGGGCTCGGGCGGCAGCGCCAGGAGCTCAAGTCGGCCTGAGAGCACCTCTCACGTGCGGGCCGTCGGCGTTCATGGGGGCGCCGACGGCCTCGCGCTCAGGTGGTCCAGGACGCCCTGAGATCTTCCAGGAAGCGGGTGAGTCCGGTCACCACCAGGGCGTGGTCCTCGACTTGGGGCAGGCCGGAGACACCGACCACGCCCACCACGCCGACGCCGGTGACCCGCAGCGGGAAGGCGCCGCCGTGCGCGGCGAAGCGGTCCGGGTCCAGCCGGGAGGACTCCTCGAAGGTGGTGCCCTTCGCCCGGAAGCGCTCGCCGACCAGCAGCGAACTGGCCGCGTAGCGCTCCACGACCCGCGCCTTGCGCTCCAGCCAGGCGTCGTTGTCCGGCGTGGTGCCGTCCAGGGCGCAGTGGAAGAGCCGCTGGCCGCCGCGGCGGATGGAGACGGTGACCGCCGCCTCCCGTTCCCTGGCCAGCTCCACCAGCAGGCAGCCGAGCCGCCAGGCGTCGTCGTGGGTGAAGCGGGGCAGGACCAGCGTCCGCTCCTGCTCGGCGAGTTCGGCCAGCCCGAGATCCTGCTTCAGGTCCGGCCCGGCGTCCTGCCCGCGGTCCTGCTGGGGGTCCTGCTGGGGGTCGCTCACAGCGCCACCGCCTTTCCGGTACGGGCCGACCGGTGGGCCGCCTCGATGACGTCCAGGGCGGCGGCGCACTCCAGCGGGGTCACCGGCGGTTCGGTGCCGTCGCGCAGCGCGGTCTCGACGGCCGCGTAGAAGGCGGGGTAGTCGCCGGGCAGCGACGGTACGGGCCGTACGTCGTCCCCGGTGCCGAGGGTGCCCCACGCCGACTCGGGTTCGGCGCCCCAGACGGCGTCACCGCCGGGCCGCAGCCCTTCGCGCAGCGCGGGCTCCTGCGGGTCGAGGCCGTAGCTGACGTAGCCGGCGGCGCTGCCCAGCACCCGGAAGCGCGGGCCGAGCCGGGCGGTGGTGGCGCTCATCCACAGGTGGGAGCGGACGCCGCCGCTGTGGGTGAGCGCGATGAAGCTGTCGTCGTCGGCGGCGGCGCCGGGGCGGCGTACGTCGGACTCGGCGTAGACCAGCCGGGCCGGGCCGAAGAGGGTGAGCGCCTGGTCCACCAGGTGGCTGCCCAGGTCGTACAGCAGCCCGCCGATCTCGGCCGGGTCGCCGGACTCGCGCCAGCCGCCCTTGGGCTGCGGCCGCCAGCGCTCGAAGCGCGACTCGAAGCGCTGGACCTCGCCCAGTTCGCCCCGCTGGATCAGCGACCGGAGGGTCAGGAAGTCGGCGTCCCAGCGGCGGTTCTGGAAGACGGTGAGCAGCAGGCCGCGCGCCGCGGCGAGCCGGGCCAGCTCGCGGGCCTCGGCGGCGGTGCCGGCCAGCGGCTTGTCCACGACCACCGGCAGCCCGGCCTCCAGCGCGGCGGTGGCCAGCGGGACATGGGTGCGGTTGGGGGAGGCCAGCACGATCAGGTCCAGCTCCCCGGCCCGGGCCCACAGTTCCTCGGCGCCGGCTGCGAAGCGCACCTCCGGGTGCTCGGCGCGGGCCTGCTGACGCCGCTGCTGGTCGCCGGTGACGATCGTGTCCAGCACCAGGCCGGGGGCGGCGGCGATCAGCGGGGCGTGGAAGAAGGCACCGGCCGGGCCGTAGCCGACCAGGCCGACGCGCAGCGGCGCCGGGTCGTGCGCCGTAGCGGCGCCGGTGTCCGGGTCGGGCTGCGGGGCGGCGCTGCCGGGAGTGCTCATGGGGCCACCTTCGGGATCATCACTTCTGCCACGCTACCGTGCCGATCCGGCCCGGGGCGTCCCGGGACGGGGTTGCCCCCGCACCCCCGGAAGTCCGCCGCGCGCAGCCGGGTGCGACGCCGCGACCAGCGGACGGACGGCCGGGGCGGGGGTCTGCCGCCCCGGCTACGCTGGGGAATCGAACGCGGCGATCAGGCCGGCCCCTCCGCCCGAGGGGTCGGCCCCCGGGAACAGGAGAGCGGATCCGTGTCGACACGCAAGCCCATCGAGTCGTGGCTCACCGACATGGACGGGGTGCTGATCCACGAAGGCACGCCCGTTCCCGGCGCAGACGCCTTCCTCAAAGGGCTCAAGGACTCGGGCAAACCGTTCCTGGTGCTCACCAACAACTCCATCTACACCCCGCGTGACCTGCACGCCCGGCTGACCCGGGTGGGCCTGGACGTACCGGTCGCCAATATCTGGACCTCCGCGCTGGCCACCGCCAAATTCCTGGACGACCAGCGGCCCGGCGGCACCGCCTATGTCATCGGCGAGGCGGGACTGACCACCGCGCTGCACGACGTCGGCTATGTGCTGACCGACTCCGAGCCGGACTACGTGGTCCTGGGCGAGACCCGTACGTACAGCTTCGAAGCGCTCACCAAGGCGATCCGGCTGATCAACGACGGCGCCCGCTTCCTGTGCACCAACCCGGACGAGACCGGGCCGTCGCCGCAGGGCGTGCTGCCCGCCGCCGGGTCGGTCGCCGCGCTCATCACCAAGGCGACCGGCAAGGAGCCGTACTTCATCGGCAAGCCGAATCCGCTGATGATGCGGGCCGGGCTGAACGCGATCGGGGCCCACTCCGAGACCAGCGCGATGATCGGCGACCGGATGGACACCGACGTACTGGCCGGGCTGGAGTCCGGCATGGTGACGTATCTGGTGCTCACCGGGCTGACCAAGGTGCCGGACATCGACCGCTATCCGTTCCGCCCCTCGCACGTCGTCGCCTCGATCGCGGACCTCGTCACGGAGATCTGACCCCCGGTCTCACGCTGCGTAGACCTCTCGTCACCCCCATGGGCCAGCGATCCGCCGCCCGGCGTGCGGGCGGCGGTCCCCGCCGGAATCTTCGTAAGCACCGGGCGCGAGTCCCCGCCCCCGGCCGAGCGGAGGTCCCCCATGTTTGGTCTGCGTGCTCCCGCCCTCGCCGCCGCCGGCGTCGCGGCCCTCCTCGCTGTCGCCGGGATGTCGGCCGTGGCGGCCGGCGGGCCGGCCGTGGCGGACGAGGGCGGCGTCCCCGGCACCCCCGGTACGTCCGCCGCCCCCGGCGCGCTGCGAGTGACCCCCCGGACGGTGGCGCCGGGTGGCGTGGTCGGCCTGCGGCTGGCGACCTCCTGCCAGGTCGGGCAGCAGGTCAGGGCCGGAGCCGAGGCCTTCGTGAACGCGGTGACCCTCGCCCCGGCCGCCGACGGCCGCGGGCTGGCGGGCAGCGCGTTCATCAAGTCCGACGCGACCGACGGCTCGTACCCGATCGCGGTGGACTGCGACGGGGTGACCGACCCGGCCGAGGCGTCCGTCACCGTCACCGCGGGCAGCCCGGCCGGCGCGGACGGCCCGGCTACGCCGCCGGACCAGTCGCTGACCCCGGATCAGACGTTGGATCCGACCCCGGATCAGGCGCTGGACCAGGCTTCGGAGCCGGCCTCGGACCAGCCGCTGGACCAGCCGCGGATCCCCGACCAGCCGCAGGCCCAGGACGAGTCCGAGTTCGCCGATCAGGCCCGGGTCCCGGACCAGCCCGAGCTCCAGGACCCCGCGCCGGCCTCCGCCCGCGCCCAACCCCAGGACCACCTCCAGACCCCCGTCCGTCCCGTGCCCGCCGGCGGTGGCGGTACCGCCCAGCTCGCGGCCGGCCCGGCCGCCTCCGGCACCAGCGTCGGCCCGCTGCTCGCCACCGGCGGCTTCGCCGCGGCAGGTCTGGCCGGCCTGGTCGTCCACCGGCGCCGTACCGCCGCCCGCGGCTGACCGGCGTGACCGACGGGGCGAACGGGGCGATCTGGAAACGTCCCGGGCGCCGGAAGTGGACCGCTCCGGCGGCGGGGCTGCTCCTGCTGGCGGTCTGGCTGGTCGGCCACCACGGCGGCGTTCCCGGCACCGGCGGCCGTACGGAGTCGGAAGCGGCCGGCGACCACCCCGAGCGGCTGCTCCCGCCGCACGCCCCGCTGCGAGCCGCGACCCCCGAACGCATCGACATCGGCTCCATCGGGCTGCACGCCGGCCTCGTACCGCGCGGCCTGAGCGACGGCACCGTCGACCCGCCGCCGTACGCCACCCCCGACGTGGCCGGCTGGTACCGCGGCGGCCCCACCCCCGGTGCCCCCGGCGCCGCCCTGATCGTCGGCCATGTCGACACCGAGACCGGCGCCGCCGTCTTCTACGCCCTGCGCACCGTCCGCCCCGGCGCCCGCGTCGACATCACCCGCGCCGACGGCACCGTCGCGGAGTTCTCCGTCGAAGCCGTCGAGACCGTCCCGAAGGCCCACTTCGACCCCGCCCGCGTCTACGGCTCCACCGCCCGCCCCGAACTCCGCCTGATCACCTGCGGCGGCACCTTCGACCGCGCGGCACGCACCTACTCCGCCAACCTCGTCGTCTTCGCCGCCCTGACCGGCTCCCACCGGGCGTAGTCGCTGTGCGTAGTAGCCTGTGAGGCGTCGGTTTCCTGTGCGCCCACCCGGAGGACGGAGGAGTTCTGTGACCGCCATCGAGGACCGGCCGCAGATGCTGACCGAGGCATTCGAGCGCATCGCGGCCGCCGCCGAACGCGAAGACGTCCGGCTGGAGTTCGTTCACGGAGAGTTGGGGACCAAAGCGGTGCCGGACGGGGACCACGACGAGATCATCCGCTGGGTCATGCAGCAGTGCATGCGGCAGCGCCCGGATCTGTGGCTCTACCCGGAGCGCGGTCTGAAGGTCGAGACCTACCGCCAGGGGCGGGCCAAACCGGACGGCGCTCTCGCTCCCCAGGGGAGCTTCGCGGGTCACGGCGAGTGGGCCGACGCCGGGCAGGTCCTGATGACGGTCGAGGTCACCTCGTACGACAGCGGGACCGACAAGCGGGACCGGCAGGACAAGCCGCGCGCCTATGCCGAAACCGGTATTCCGGTGTATCTGCTGATCGACCGGACCCTCGGCGAGGTCGTCGTCTACGGCAGCCCGGAAGAGGGCGCGTACAGCCGCATCGAGCGGCACTACTTCGGCAAGCAGATCGAGCTGCCGCCGCCGGTCGGGATGACGCTGGACACCGAGCCGCTCAAGGATTGGACGCGCTGAGCCCCGCCCCGGCCCCCTCCCCGTCGGCGCGCGCCGCGCGGCCGCCCCGCTTATGTTGGGCACCGGTGTGAGATCCCCGTCCCGGAGGTCCGGATGCCCGTACAGGAGAACGAGGGGGAGGCGCTGCGGTCCGTGCCGTCCGTGTCGTCCGCGTCGGGGTCCGGGGACCGGGTGGAGGAGACGCGGGCGGGTGGGACGCCGGCCGGGCTGAAGCGGGAGCTGGAGGAGCTGCTGGGGCCCGGGAAGGTGCTCGGGCGGGTGTCGGACCTGGTGAAGTACGCGTCGGACGCGAGCCCGTACCGCTTCGTGCCGCAGGCCGTGGTGGTGGCCGAGAGTGTGCGGGACATCGTCAAGCTGATGGGGTACGCGCGGGGGCAGCGGCGGCATCTGGTGTTCCGGGCGGCCGGGACGAGCCTGAACGGGCAGGCGCAGGGCGAGGACATCCTGGTGGACGTGCGGCGCCACTTCAGCGGTATCGAGGTGGAGGCCGAGGGGGCGCGGGCGAGGATCCTGCCCGGGACCGTACTGGCCCGGGCGAACACCGCGCTGGCCCGCCACGGCCGGGTGCTGGGCCCCGACCCGGCCAGCGCCTCGGCGGCCACCGTCGGCGGAGTGCTGGCCGGCAACGCCTCCGGGATGGCGGCCGGCACGACCCGCGACTCCTACCGCACGGTCGCCTCGCTCACCGTCGTGCTGCCCTCGGGCACCGTCGTGGACACCGGCGACCCGGAGGCGGACACCGTGCTCGCCGCGGCCGAACCGGAGCTGTGCCAGGGGCTGCTGGACCTGCGGGACGAGATCGAGGCCGACCCGGAGCTCATCGTCCGCATCCGGGCCAAGTACGCGATCAAGAACACCAGCGGCTACCGGCTGGACGCCTTCCTCGACGGCGAGACCCCGGCCCAGATCCTGCGCGGTCTGATGATCGGCTCGCAGGGCACGCTCGGCTTCGTCAGCGAGGCGGTCTACGCGACCCTGCCGCTGCGCCGGGCCATCAGCACCGGGCTGCTGTTCTTCCCCTCGCTGAACGCCGCCGCGGCCGCCGTGCCGCTGTTCGGCCAGGCCGGCGCCGAAGCCGTCGAGCTGATGGACGGGCAGGTGCTGCGGGCCACCGGGGCGCCCGACCTGCCCGCGGAATGCGCCGCGCTGCTGGTGGAGTTCCGGGCCGCCGACGACACCGAACTGGCCGCGTACGAAAGGGCCGCCCGCCGGATCTGCGACGACCTCGGGCTGGTCAAGCCGGTGCCGGCGGCCGGCAACGACTTCACCCGCGACCCGGCCCGGATCGCCGCGCTGTGGAAGGCCCGCAAGGCGTTCGTCGCCGCGGTCGGGGCGGGCCGCCCGCCCGGCACCACCCTGATCACCGAGGACTTCGCGGTGCCGCCGGACCGGCTGGCCGAGGCCTGCGCCGAACTGCTCGCCCTCCAGCGCCGGCACGGCTTCGACGCCGCCGTCGCCGGGCACGCCGCGCACGGCAATCTGCACTTCCTGCTGGCCTTCGACGCGGGCGACCCCGCCGACGTCGCGCGCTACGCCTCCTTCATGGACGACTTCTGCCGCACCATGACCGAGCGCTTCGCCGCCTCCCTGAAGGCCGAGCACGGCACCGGGCGCAACCTCGCGCCCTTCCTGGAGCTGGAGTGGGGCAGCAAGGCGGTCGCCCTGATGTGGCGGGTCAAGAGCCTGCTCGACCCGGACGGCATCCTCGCCCCCCGGGTGGTCCTCGACCAGGACCCGCGCGGGCATCTGCGCGGCCTGAAGACCATCCCGGTGCTGGGCACCGCCGCCGACGCCTGCGTCGAGTGCGGCTTCTGCGAGCCGGTCTGCCCCAGCCGCGACCTGACGACCACGCCCCGGCAGCGGATCGTGCTGCGCCGCGAGATGCTGCGCCAGCCGCCCGGCTCGCCGGTGCTGCGCGAACTGCTGGACGCCTACGGCTACGACGCGGTGGACACCTGCGCCGGCGACTCGCTGTGCGAGCCGGCCTGCCCGGTGGGCATCGACACCGGCGCCCTGATGAAGGAGCTGCGCCGGGCCGGGCATTCCGGCGGCGCCGAACGCCTCGCCGCCTCGCTCGCCACCCACGGCCGCCTGGCCGAGCGCGCCGCCCGCGCCGCGGTGGCCACCGCCGCGGCCGTACGCGACCGGCTCGGCGAGCGCCCGCTGGCGCTGGCCACCGGGGTGGCCCGCAGGACGTCGCGGTCCGAGCGCGTACCGGACTGGCTGCCGGAGATCCCCGCCGCGGCCCCCCGGCTGCCGCGTACCCAGCGGCAGGGGGCGGCCGCCGTCTACTACCCGGCGTGCGTCAACCGGATCTTCGGCCCGCCGCGCGGCCGGCGCCGGGCCGACTGGCTGCCGCAAGCCCTGGTCACCGTCTCCGCCCGGGCCGGCCTGCCGGTGTGGATCCCGCCGGACGTACCCGGTACGTGCTGCGCCACCATCTGGCACTCCAAGGGCTACGACGCGGGGAACGCGGTGATGGCCAACCGGATCGTGGAGCGCGCCTGGGGCTGGACCGGCGGCGGCGAGCTGCCGCTGATCGTGGACGCCGGGTCCTGCGCGCTGGGGCTGAGCCGCGATGTGACGCCGTATCTGAGCGCGTCCAACCGGGAGTTGCACAGCGACCTGAGCATCGTCGACTCGGTGGAGTGGGCGGCCCGGCAGCTGCTGCCCGGACTCACCGTCAGCACGCCGGCCGCCTCGGCCGTACTGCATCCGACCTGCTCGATGCGGCACGGCGGCTCCACCGGCACCGGCACCGACGTCGCCGAGGCGCTGGCGGAGGTGGCGCGGGCCTGCGCGCTGGAGGTCACGGTGCCGGACGACGCGGGCTGCTGCGCCTTCGCCGGCGACCGCGGCATCCTGCACGAGGAGTTGACGGCCGCCGCCACCCGCCGCGAGGCGGAGGAGGTCGCCGCCCGGGGCTACGACGTCTATCTGTCGGCGAACCGGATGTGCGAGCTGGGCATGGAGCACGCGACGGGGGAGCCGTACGAGTCCGTGCTGGTGGCGCTGGAGCGGGCGACCCGCTGAGGGCGGCCGAAGGATCCGCCGGCGGCCGTCAGGTCCCCAGCAGGGGCCCTCCCGCGGGCCTGGCCGGCAGCGGGTCCTGGACCGGTGCGAGCAGCAGCAGGACCACGTCGTCGGACAGCGAACCGCCCGAGTGCCGCAGCAGATCCGCGTAGACCCGCTCCACCGCCGCCCCCAGGTCGTTCGCCGAGCCGGCCACCAGCGGGCCTACCCGCTCGGTCAGCGGGTAGAAGGTGTGGTCCACCGGGCTGCGCGCCTCGATCACCCCGTCCGTGCACAGCACCAGCACATCACCGGGGTCCATGGGCGCCTGCCAGGGCACCGGCCCGCCCGCCACCATGTCGGCCAGGCCCAGCGGCACCCATGGATCGACCGGGTCCAGCGTCCGGACCCGGCCCGTCGTGGACACCAGCAGCGGGGCCACATGGCCGTAGTGCAGCAGCTCCACACTGCCGGGCCGGTCGAACTGCGCGAACAGCGCGGTGATGAAGTCGCCGTCGCTCACATCGCGCCGCACGCTGGTCTCGACCCGCTCGGCCACCCGGTCGAGACCCCCCTCGTCGAAGGCGGCCTCGCGGAAGGCGCCCAGCACCACCGCCGAGGTCTGCACCGCGCCCAGCCCCTTGCCGCGTACGTCGCCGATCAGCACCCGTACGCCGTGCGGGGTCTCCAGCGCGGCGTACAGATCGCCGCCGATCTGGGCGGCGTCGGCGGCCGAGACATAGCGGACCGCCAGCCGCACCCGGCCCACCTGCGGCGCGGGCGGCCGCATCAGCGCCTGCTGGGCCGCCTCGGCGACCGAGGTGATCGCGCTGAAGGCCCGGGCGCCGGTCTCGCGGCGCCAGGAGATGTACACGCTGAACACCGAGACGATGGCGTAGGCGATGAGCTGGCCGTAGAGCACATCGTGGTTGGTGAGGTCGGCGACACCGTCGTACGAGGACAGCCCGCCCTGGATGGCGGCGCCGAGCAGGCAGATGAAGAGGGTCGCGCGCCAGCGGACGGTGATCGAGGCGAGCGCGGGGGCCACCACGATGCCGGGCGTCAGATAGTGGTCCCGTCCGGCCAGCAGGTCGGCGCCGACGACGACGGCCAGGGCGAACAGCGGCAGCGAGAGGCCGAGCCGGGACAGGTAGTCGCCCTCCGCCCGCTGCAAGCCGCTGAGGGCCCTCGACCAGACGCTCTTCACACGGGGAACCAATCTGACGGTCGGACGGCGTCAGCACCAGCGTTCCGATCTTCACCCCCGCCCGCAACCCCAGCGACGGCGCCGGGGTGCGCGCCGGCGCCGGCGGGTGCGCCCGGTGCGGGTCGGCGCCGTCCGGTGCCGTCGCGCCGCGGTCCGGCGCCGTCCGGTGCCGTCGCGCCGCGGTCCGGCGCCGTCCGGCGCTTTCCGGACAGCTGTGTTGCGCCGGGTGAAGGTTCTGCGACAGCTGGGGTGATCGGGGTGGCTGAGGCGGCCGGGGCTTCCTAGGGTCGCCGTGTACCTGCCACTCGTCCGCTTTCTGGAGGACTTCCTGTGCGCAAGCGCGTGATCGCATCCGCCGCCGCCACCCTCGGCCTGCTGCTGGTGGTCCCGGCAGCCGCGGCCGACGCCGGGCCCGGCGCGCCGGGCATCGGCGACCCGTACTACCCCACCTACGGCAACGGCGGCTATGACGTCACCCACTACGACCTCGACCTCGGCTACCAGCCCGCGACCGACACCCTGACCGGCACCGCCACCATCAGCGCCACCGCCACCCAGGGTCTGACCAGCTTCGACCTCGACTTCGCGCTGACCGTCAGCAAGGTCACCGTCGACGGCCGCCCGGCGGGATTCGCCAGCAGCGGGGAGCAGGAACTCGTCGTCACCCCGGCCCGCCCGATCCCGAGCGGCCGGCACTACACCGTCGCGGTCACCTACTCCGGGGTGCCGTCCACCGTCCAGCGCTACGGCTTCACCTCCTGGCAGCGCACCCCGGACGGCGGAGTCGCCGCCAACGAGCCCGAGTCGGCCTGGTGGTGGTTCCCCAGCAACGACCACCCGCTGGACAAGGCGACCTACGACGTGAACGTCCGCGTCCCCAGCGGCGAGCAGGCGATCAGCAACGGCCTGCTCCTGTCCCGGCGGACGAAGGGCGGCTGGACCAGCTACCACTGGCGGCAGGACGCACCGCAGGCCACGTATCTCGCCACCCTCGCGGTCGGCCACTTCGACATCACCCGCGGCCGGACCCGGACCGGCGTGCCGGTGATCAACGCGTACAGCACCGACCTGAAGGACCCCATCGCCGCCAACGCCCGCGCCAGCGTGGAGCGCACCGGCGAGATCATCGACTTCCTCAGCGGCTACTTCGGCCCCTACCCCTTCGACGCGGCCGGCGGCTACGTACCGAACGTCCCCACCCACTTCTCGCTCGAAGCCCAGACCCGGGTCTTCTACAGCCCGGCCACCTTCGCCAACGTCAACACCTCGGTCGTCGCGCACGAACTGGCCCACCAGTGGTGGGGCGACAGCGTCTCGCTGGAACGCTGGTCGGACATCTGGCTGAACGAGGGCTTCGCCAGCTACGCCCAGTGGCTGTGGTCCGAGCACGAGGACCAGGGCACCCCGCAGCAGCTCGCCCAGCAGGTCTACGACGCGCACCCGGCCGACGACCCGTTCTGGACGGTCGAGCCGGGCGACCCGGGGCCGCAGAACCAGTTCGACGACGCGGTGTACGACCGGGGCGCGGTCGCCATCCAGGCGCTGCGCGACACCATCGGTGACCGGGCCTTCCTCAAGCTGCTCAAGGCCTGGCCGGCCGCGCACCGCCACGGCAACGGCACCGTCGCCGAGTTCCGGCGGCTCGCGGAGCAGCTGTCCGGCAAGGATCTGGGCGGCTTCTTCACCACCTGGCTCTACACCGCCGCCAAGCCGGCCACCTTCCCGGCCGGTTCGTGACCTCCGGGGCATAGGGCACCATGGACCGCGGGCGGCGCTACGGACGACGCCGCCCGCGGCACCCCTGGGGAGTACGAGCGCGTGGACGAGGCGGGACGGCTGCGGGCCGACTGCGGCAACTGCTTCGGGCTGTGCTGTGTCGCGCTGACCTTCACCCGGTCGGCCGACTTCGCCGCCGACAAGAAGGCGGGGGAGCCCTGCGGGCATCTCGACGGGGGCCACCGCTGCGGCATCCACGCGGACCTGCGCGGCAGCGGTTACGCGGGCTGCACGGTCTACGACTGCTTCGGCGCGGGGCAGCAGCTCTCCCAGGTCACCTTCGCCGGCCGCGACTGGCGCGGGGCCGACGACGGGGGGCGGGCGATGTTCGCGGCGCTGCCGGTGATGCGGCAGCTGCACGAGCTCCTGTGGTACCTGGACGAGGCCCGTGGGTACGCGGTGGCGGCGGCCGAGGTGGAGCGCGCCTTCGGCCGGGTCGACGCGCTCACCCGGCTCGGCGCGGAGGCCCTGCCCGGGCTGGACCCCGCTGCCGAGCGGGCGGCGGTCGGTGAGCTGCTGCTCCGGATCAGCGAGGCGGTACGGGCCCGGGTGCCGGGGCGCCGCAGGGACCGTCGCGGCGCCGACCTCGTCGGAGCCCGCCTGCGCGGGGCGGCCTTGCACGGCGCGAGCCTGCGCGGCGCCCTCCTCATCGGCGCGGACCTGCGCGACGCGGACCTCCGCGTGGCCGATTTCCTCGGTGCGGACCTCCGCGACACGGACCTGCGCGGCGCGGACCTCTCCGGGGCGCTCTTCTTGACCCACCCCCAGCTGAACGCGTCCCGCGGCGACCGCTCAACCACCCTCCCGGCCGCCCTCACCCGCCCGCCCCACTGGCCCGCCTAGCCCTTCCACGACGAAGGCCCCCCACACGAGCGGGGGGCCTTCGTCACTACCAGTGCGCCGCCAGGGACTCGAACCCCGGACCCGCTGATTAAGAGTCAGCTGCTCTAACCAACTGAGCTAGCGGCGCGTGCGGGATTAATTCTACCGGGTCAGAAGGTGTGCTCGGGCCCACCCGATCCCGCCTCCCGGCGGCGCGGGCCGCAGCCCGGGCGCTGACCGGACCCGCCGGAACACCTGCGGTCGTTCCCGGACCACAGCCCGCCCCGGGCTGAGCGCGCAGTTCCCCGCGCCCCTGTAGGGCGCCGCCCACCGCCAGGGGCACCCGTGCCTTCCCGGGAAGGGGAACGCCCCGACAGGGGCGCGGGGAACTGCGCGGCCAGCCACGACGCACCCGCAGACCGGAGCCGGCCGAACCCACCCGGACACTCACGGCCCCCCGGGCGCGGCGACGGGGTGGGCCCGAGCACCCCTTCTGACCCGGTAGAATTAATCCCGCACGCGCCGCTAGCTCAGTTGGTTAGAGCAGCTGACTCTTAATCAGCGGGTCCGGGGTTCGAGTCCCTGGCGGCGCACCGCAGGTGATCCGTTACCGGCCGAAGGCCCCCCGCCCGCGCGGGGGGCCTTCGGTGCGTTCGGCGGGGGAAAAGCTCAGAGCGTCATGGAGAGCAGCAGCGGGGCCGCCCGGTCGTGGAGGGTGTCGGCGGCGGGGCGCAGCCGGTGCGCGGAGGTGGAGGGCATGGAGAGGGCCAGGCAGGCCACCGACTTGCCGATGGTGACCGGGACAGCCGCGCAGACCGTACCGACCGCGTACTCCTGGAGGTCCAGCGTGGGCGCCGAGGGCGGCTGGCGGTCGAGTTTGGCGAGCAGGACGTCGACATCGACCTCGGTCCGGGAGGTGAGCCGGGCCGGCCGGTGCCGGGCGAAGTGGTCCACCCGCCCCGCGTGGTCCAGCTGGGCCAGCAGGCACTTGCCGATCGCCGTGGCGTGCGCCGCCGAGCGGAAGTCGACCCATTCGTTGACCCGCGGTGTCTCCGGGCTGTCCGCGAAGTCGACCAGGCGGACCTCGCCCTCCTCGTAGCGGGCGTAATAGACCGCCGCCCCCACTTCCTCCCGCAGCTCCGCCAGAATCGCCCTCAGCTTCTCGGCCACCGCGGCTTCCCGATCGGGTGAACCGAGCAGCACCGTCGGCTCACCGATGACATAGCCGCCGTCCGGCAGCGAATCCAGATAACGCTCCCGCCGCAGCATCGTCAGCAGTTGCGCGAGATAACTCAGCGGCACCCCGATCTCCCGGGAGAGCTGCTCCGCGGTCACCCCGTGCCGGTGGGTGTCGACGGTCTCCAGCACCCGCAGCGCGTACTGGACCGCGTAGACCGGTCCCGACTGGCGGTGATCTGTCGCCACGGTGGCCCCCCTGAAGGTGTGCCGCTTGGGTTTCACCACGATAGCCCCAATGGCCCTTCCCGTACGGACCGTTGGCACGCGATCCGGGCCGCCGCGGACGTATACGCAGGATCGCGCCACTCTGGCATATGCCCTGGTCATTCCCCGTCCTCCGGCCCGGCCGCAATTGCGGCCGGGAACAACCGGACGACGGCTCCGGTTGTCCTGGGGAGCGGGCCCAGGCCCGCGGGACGGGTCAGCGAGACGATCAAGGAGGCGCCCGCCGTGGGTGAGCAACAGCAGGGCAGCGACGGTTACGGCATCCGGGGGACGATCCGCGGCTCCGCGCCCGTACCCCTGTCCGTACTCGACCTGGCCACCGTCGGCAAGGGCCTCACCGCGGCCGACGCGCTGCGGACGAGCGTCGAGATCGCCAAGACGGCCGAGACCCGGGGCTACCACCGGATGTGGGTGGCCGAACACCACTCGATGCCCGGGGTCGCCAGCTCGTCACCCGCGGTGATCCTGGCCCACCTCGCCGCCTTCACCCGGACGCTCCGGCTCGGCTCGGGCGGCGTGATGCTGCCCAACCACGCGCCGCTGGTGATCGCCGAGCAGTTCGGCACCCTGGAGGCGCTGGCCCCCGGCCGGATCGACCTGGGCCTGGGCCGGGCGCCCGGCACCGACGGAGCCACCGCCGCGGCGCTGCGCCGCACCGCGACACTGCACGAGGGCGCCGACGAATTCCCGCAGCAGCTCGCGGAGTTGACCCGGTTCCTGGACGACGGCTTCCCCGACGGGCACGCCTACGGCCGGATCCACGCCATTCCCGGCCCGGTCCAGGGCAGCGCCGAGGGCGGCGTGCAGTCGGCGGCCCGGCCCAGCGTCTGGCTGCTCGGCTCGTCCGGCTTCAGCGCCCAGCTGGCCGGAATGCTCGGCCTGCCTTTCTCCTTCGCGCACCACTTCTCGGCCGCCAACACCGTGCCGGCCCTCGCCCTCTACCGCGAGTCGTTCCGCCCCTCGGCCGTACTGGACCGCCCCTACGCCTCGATCGGAGTGGCCGCGCTGGCCGCCGAGGACCCGGAGCAGGCCCGCCGCCAGGTGCTGGCCGGCGCCCTCAGCATGCTGCGGCTGCGCACCGGCCGCCCCGGCCTGGTACCGACGCCGGAGGAGGCGGAGGCCTACGCGTACAGCCCCGCCGAGCGGGACTTCGTGGACTCGTGGCTGGTCAACATCGTCCACGGCGACCCCGAGACGGTCCGCACCGGACTGGACGAGCTGGTGGCCCGTACCGGCGCCGACGAGCTGGTGATCACCGCCAACGCGCACACGCCGGAGGTCCGGCTGCGTTCGTACGGACTCATCGCGGACGCGTACGGCTTCCCGAAGGACATCACCGAGGAGACCGCCGCAGGTTAACGACCGATTTCCGGGGTCCGGTGGTCCAATGCCGGACCGGCGGCCCGCCGGTGCCTTAACCCAGCGTTAAAGCCGCTCGTCACAGGTTGACGAGCGGCTTCGCTCATGTCGTGAACGATCCACGGCCGGTCCAGCGGGTTTCAAATTGGTCTAGTCCAAGCCTGGTTCAGACCATTGACGTGCACTTGACGAGGGCCTATCAATGCAACAGCCCCCTAGTTGTTCCTCCCTCTCCCCCCGGAGGTACTTGTGCAGTCCAGGAAGAGAGCGCTCGTGGCCGCCGCCACCAGCGCCGCCCTCGCCGTCGGCGCGCTCACCGCGCTCGTCTCGGGCGTCGGCACCGCTCAGGCGGCCAACGCGCCGGCCGCGGCCAAGCCCGCCGCGGCCGCCGCCGCCAGCAGCGGTGGCGTCAAGATCGCGTACTACGACCAGTGGAGCGTGTACGGCAACGCGTACTACCCGAAGGCACTCGACACCTCGGGCGTCGCGAGCAAGCTGGACATCCTCAACTACTCGTTCGAGAACATCGATCCGACCAACCTGACCTGTTTCGAGGCCACCAAGGCGTCCGACGCCACCAACGAGAGCGACCCCAACGCCGGTGACGGCGCGGGCGACGCCTTCGCCGACTACCAGAAGTCCTTCGGCGCGGCCGACAGCGTGGACGGTGTGGGCGACGTCTGGAACCAGCCGATCGTCGGCAACTTCAACCAGCTGAAGAAGCTGAAGGCGAAGCACCCGCAGCTGAAGATCATCGCCTCGATCGGCGGCTGGACCTACTCCAAGTACTTCTCCGACGCCGCCAAGACCGACGCCAGCCGCAAGAAGCTGGTCAGCTCCTGCATCGACATGTTCATCAAGGGCAATCTGCCGGTCCAGGGCGGCTACGGCGGCACCGGCAGCGCGGCCGGCATCTTCGACGGCTTCGACATCGACTGGGAGTACCCCGGTTCGCCGAACGGCCACACCGGCAACCACTACAGCACCGCGGACAAGGCGAACTTCACCGCGCTGCTGGCCGAGTTCCGCACCGAGCTGGACGCCTACGGCGCGGCCAACGGCGGCAAGCACATGCTGCTCACCGCGGCCCTGCCGGCCGGCCAGGACAAGATCGCGAACGTCGAGACCAACAAGATCGCCGCGTCCCTCGACTACGCGAACATCATGACCTACGACATGCACGGCGCCTTCGAGACCACCGGGCCCACCAACTTCCAGGACCCGCTCTACCAGTCGCCGAACGACCCCTCGAACCCGGTCTCGCCGGGGACCGAGAAATACAGCACCGACGCGGCGATCAAGGCCTGGACCACCGGTGACGCCGCCTACGGCATCCCGGGCGGCTTCCCGGCCAACAAGATCACCATGGGCTATCCGCTGTACTACCGCGGCTGGAGCGGCGTTGCGGCCGGCAGCAACCACGGCCTGTACTCCAAGGCCACCGGCCCGGCCGCGGCCCGCAGCCTCAGCGCTACCGCGGGCACCGCGTACTACAAGGAGCTCGGCGGGATCGTCGACAACCCGGCCGACACCTTCTACGACACGGCCAGCCAGACCAACTACTTCTACAACGGCAGCGAGTTCTGGACCGGGCTCGGCGCCCAGTCCATCCAGGCCAAGGCGGACTACGCGCACTGCCACGGTCTGGGCGGCTCGATGATGTACTCGCTGCTCGACTCGGACCCGTCGGCGACGCTCTTCAACAAGATCGTCACCGCCACCAACGGCTCGGCGCCCGGCTGCACCGCCCCGCCGACCACCCCGCCCACCACGCCCCCCACGACGCCGCCGACCACCCCGCCGACGACGCCGCCCACCACTCCTCCGACCACGCCTCCCACGACGCCCCCGGCCTCGTGCGGCAGCCTGCCCGCCTGGTCCGCCAGCGCGGTCTACGTGGCCGGCAACCAGGTCTCCTACGGCGGCCACAAGTGGAACGCCAAGTGGTGGACCACCAACGAAGTGCCCGGTACGACCGGTGAGTGGGGAGTCTGGCAGGACCTCGGCGCCTGCTGAGGCACTGGTCCCGTATGGCCGTATGGCCGTATGGCCGTATGACCGCAACGACCGTATGACCCAGGCGCTCCGCGCCTGACCAGGGCCCGCGTCCTCACTCCCCCCGAGGACGCGGGCCCGTTCGTCGCGCCGCTGTCGGCGCGGCCCTCAGGCGAGCAGCCGGGAGATCGCCTCCGGCTCGACCGGGCGCGAGTAGTGCCAGCCCTGGCCGGTGTCGCAGCCGATCCGCCGCAGCCGCTCCGCCTGCTGCGCGTTCTCGACGCATTCGGCGGTGACGGTCAGCCCCAGCCGGTGCGCGAGGTCCACCAGCGCCTCGACGATGGTCTCGTCGGCGGGATTGGGGTGCTCGTCGGACCGGAAGCCCTGCACGAAGGAGCCGTCCAGCTTGAGCGCGGAGACCGGCAGGCGGCTCATATAGGCGAGGTTGGAGTAGCCGGTGCCGAAGTCGTCGATGGCGATCCGTACGCCCATCTCGTGCAGCGCCTGGAGCGCCTGCAGCGGCCGGCCGGCCGAGCCCATCACCGCCGACTCGGTCAGCTCCAGTTGCAGCAGCCGGGCCGGCAGCCCGGTCTCCCGCAGGATCGCGGCCACATCGGCCACCAGGTCGGAGTCCCACATCTGCCGTACGGCCACATTGACGCTGACCACCAGCGGCGTCCTGGGGTACGCCTGCTGCCACACCCGGGCCTGCCGGCAGGACTCGCCGAGCACCCAGCGGCCCAACTGGACGATGGAGCCGTCCTCTTCGGCCAGCCCGATGAAACGGTTGGGCGCCAGCCGCCCGAAGTGCGGGTGCTCCCACCGCACCAGGGCCTCCACGCCGCGCAGTTCACCGGTGTCCAGCGCCACCAGCGGCTGGTAGTCCAGCACGAACTCGCCGCGCTCGATCGCCTGCCGGAGCGTACGGGACAGCGCTTGGCGGGTCATCCGGTGCTCGTTGCGCTCCGGGTCGAAGAGTGTCCAGCGGGCCTTGCCGTCGGCCTTGGCCCAGTACAGCGTGGTGTCGGCGGCCTGCATCAGCCCGGTCGCCGAGGTGCCGGCCGCCTCCCGCTCCACCACCCCGATGCTGGCCGAGACCGCCAGCCGGTGCCCGGCGATGTCGAACGGCTGCTGGAGCGCGGCCTGTACGGCCTCGGCGAGCGCGGTGGCCTGCCCGGTGCCGGTGGAGTCCCGCAGCAGCAGGGCGAATTCGTCGCCGCCGAGCCGCGCCACCAGATGGCCACCTGGCTCGGCGCAGACCAGCAGCCGGCCGGCCACCGCCGCCAGCAGTTCGTCGCCGACCCGGTGGCCGAGGGTGTCGTTGACCGCCTTGAAGCCGTCCAGGTCCAGATAGCACAGGCCGATCCGGCCGGTGGCCCGGGCGGAGTGCTGGTGCCGACCGCCCGGGGCGGTCTCGCAGGCCTCGGCCAACCGCTCGAAGAACAGCGCCCTGTTGGGCAGCAGGGTCACCGGGTCGTGCATCCGCAGGTGCCGCAACTGCTCGCGCAGCGCGTCGCGTTCACCGACGTCCTCGACGGTGAGCAGCAGCGGCCGGGCGTCCCCCCGGGCCAGGGTGATCTCGGCGCGCAGGACGCTGCCGTCCGGGCGGCCGATCCGGCGGGTGCAGCTCAGCTTGTCGCGGCGGCCGTCCAGCACGTCGTGGAAGGCGGCGTCGGCATGCCGGTCGCCGGACAGCCCGAGCAGCGTGTCGGCGTCTTCCGACCTCATACGTTCGGGTGAAGTGCCGAGCAGGGCGCCGAGCGCGGTGTTGGCGGCGAGCACGGTGCCGTCCGGGTCGACCAGGGCCATCGCGGACCGGGCGATGGCGAAGGCGGCGCGGTAGTCGCGCAGTTCGCTCTCCCGCGGCCCCGCCGGGCTCGCTGGGCCCGCTGGGGCCGCCGCCGCGGCCTCCCGGGGCCGCGCGTCCGCGTCGAGAAGCCCGGCGTCACGCCGCTCGGCGTCGCCCGGCCCCGGGTCCGCGGCCCCGCCGTCACGCGGTTCGTCCCCCCGGGGAAGCGAGGGCGAAGCATTACTCTGCGTGATGACGTGTGCTGTGCTTTCGGGGCTTTCGGGTTCGACGCCGGGGCCGCCCGAGGGTCCGCCCATGGCCTGCTCCCTGTTCGCGCTCGTCTCGCACGCGATCATATGGGCTGGCGGAGTTGGTGTTCCAGCGTCGCCGCAGTGATTCTTGGCACGGGTGCGGATGGAGTGACCGATTCCGCGGGTTTGGCTCGATCACCTGATCGCCCTCCGCACATGATGACGGAGGGTAGTTGAATCGGGTGCGTGTGTGGCCGCCGCCCGGAGGGCCGCCGCCCCCACCCACATGGACCATCGGAATGCCGCAAACCTCCGCAATTCATAGCAATGTGAGGGAGGTGTCCCCCCAGGACGCAGTCATCCTCCGGAGGTCGAAGTGCGGCGTTCAGGCAGCACGCCCGGCGGGTTCCCCGGCGGGCCCCCCGGCGAGGCGGGCGGTGCCCCGCCCGAGGACCGTTCAGGGCCTGCCCGGCGGTCCGGGCCCGGCCCGGCCCGCGGCGCCGGGACGCGGCGGGTGGGGCGGGCGGTCGCCGGGGCGGTCGCCGGGTTCGCCGCGCTGGTCGCCTGGACGCTGATGACCGGCCCGGCGGCGAGCGCCGAGGACAGCGCCTGCCTGCTGCCGAGGACCGGGGTGCACCACTCGGAAGGGGTGGACAGCTGGGAGGGCGACTACGCGCATCCGGTCGGGGACGTCAAGGCGCTGATGATCTTCCTGAGCTTTCCGGACTCCGAGCCCCGACTGACCCCGGCGGAAGTGGCGGCCGACCACTTCCCGGCCACCGGCGACTTCTTCCGGCAGGCCTCGTACGGGAAGTTCCGGCTCCATGTGCACCCGGAGACCCGCTGGCTGCGGATGCCGCACCCGTCCACCGACTATCTGATCAGCCGGGACTGGGACGCCAGGGAACGCACCGACTACCTGCGCGACGCGCTGCGGACCGCCGACCCGGTGGTGGACTTCCACGGCTACGACGTGGTCTACCTGGTCGCCGACCCCGACGCCCCCGGCGTGGACTCCGACGCCACCAAGGTCGTCAACCTCGCCTCGGCGGTGACCGTGGACGGCAACCCGCTGCACCGCCTGGTCACCGTCTTCGAGCACCACCCGCCGGACCACAATGTGCTGGCCCACGAGACCGGCCATGTCTTCGACCTGCCCGACCTGTACTACCGGCCGCCGGCCGGGAGCAACGCCGACTGGGACACGCATGTCGGCGACTGGGACCTGATGGGCAGCCAGTTCGGCCTCGCCCCGGACCCGTTCGCCTGGCACAAGTGGAAACTCGGCTGGCTGGACGCCGCCCAGGTCGGCTGCGTCGCGCGGACCGGCATCACCTACCACGACCTCACTCCCGACGAGACCCCCGGCGGCGCCAAACTGCTCGTCGTACGGACCGGGGTGGACTCCGCCCTGGCCGTCGAGGCCCGCGGCGCGACCGGCAACGACCGGACCACCTGCCGGCAGGGCGTCCTGCTCTACCGGGTGCGCTCCGACCGGGAGTCGGGCGACGGCCCCATCGACGTGATCGACGGCCACCCCGGCACCTCGGCCTGCGCGGCCACCTCGGTCTACGCGCCGCTGGCCGACGCGCCGCTCGGCGTGGGGGAGTCCTACACCGTGCCGGACGGCTCCCTCCAGGTCACCGTCACCGGCCGCACGTCCGACGGCAGTTGGGCGGTGCGGGTCACGGTGAGCGCCCCGGGCAGCCGGGCCGGCCAAGGCCGCGAGGCATAGCGCCATGATGTCGCCGGCCCGTATCGCGGTGCGGGCCCTGGCCGCCGGGGCGCTCGGGCTGCTGCTGGCCGGCTCGGCCGTCTCGGTGGGCGCCCGGGGCCCGGTGCTGGACGCCTCCCCACCGCCCGCCGGCCGACCGTGCGCGCTGCGCGCCAAGCCCGGCGTCGCCATGTCCGAGGGCTTCCCCGACCAGTCGCAGCACGGCCCCGACGGCGAGTTCGCGCCGTCCACCGGCCGGGTGCGCGCGCTGACCCTGCTGATCGACTTTCCCGACGCCGAGGCCCCGTACAGCGCCGCCGAGCGCTACGGCGAGTTCTTCCCTGCGGTCCGGCAGTGGTACGCCCGCGCCTCGTACGGAAAGCTCGACTACCGCTCCACCCCGGTACTGCGCTGGATACGCATGCCGCGGCCGTTCTCCTCCTACGGGATCGACCGCGGCTACGGCTGGGACGCGCACACCTCGATGATGCGCGACCTGCTGAAAGTCGCCGACCAGGACATCGACTTCAGCGGCTACGACCTCGTCAACGTGCTCGTCACCCCGAACGCAGGACCGCCGTCGGACGAGGCGGTGCTCTCCGTCACCTGGACCGGCGCCTCGGCCGCCACCACCGACGACGGCGCCCACTTGGACAAGGTGTCCCTCATCTACGGCCACGACCAGTCGGGTTCACGCGTGCTCAGCCACGAGAACGGGCACGACTTCGGGCTGCCGGACCTCTACGCCGCCGACGACTTCGCGCGCACCGACCTGCTGGCCGGCCAGTGGGACACCATGTCGCTCGACTGGGGCCTCCAGGGCGACATGCTCGCCTGGCACAAGTGGCGCCTCGGCTGGCTGACCGACCGTCAGATAGCCTGTGTCGCCGACCGGCGGCAGGCCACCTACCGGCTGACCCCGATCGAGGTGCCGGGCGGCCGCAAGGCGGTGATCATCCCCGACGGGATCAGCCGGGCCTATGTGCTGGAGGTGCGGGAGCCGGCCGGCAACGACGCGGACGCCTGCCGCCAGGGCGTGCTCGCCTACCGGGTGCGCACCGATGTGGACTCCGGGTCGGGGCCGGTGACGGTGACCGACGCCCATCCGCTCACCTCCGCCTGCGACTTCAGCAGCGGCGCCTTCAACTCGCTGAACGACGCGCCCTTCGGGGTGGGGGAGAGCTGGTCCGACCGCGCGGCGGGCCTGTCCTTCACGGTGCTGTCGCACAGCGCGGCGGGCGCGTGGGACATCCACGTCACCCGCCGCTGAGTGTTCAGCCGTACGTATCAGCCGAACGTGTCGATCCTGCCGGTCGACTTTGCCGGTCGGTCAGCCCGCTCAGGCGAGCAGTTCGGCCTCAAGGGTGATGTTGACCCCCGCGAGCGCCTTGCTGACCGGGCAGTTGGCCTTGGCGTCCTGCGCCGCGGCCTCGAACGCCTCGGCGGTGATGCCGGGGACGCGGCCCTTCACCGACAGCGTGATGCCGGTGATGCCCTCGCCGGGCTGGAAGGTCACGTTCGCCACCGTCTGCAGGCTCTCCGGCGGGGTGTCGGCCCCGGCCAGGCCGTGCGAGAGCGCCATCGAGAAGCAGGACGAGTGAGCGGCGGCGATCAGCTCCTCCGGGCTGGTCTTCCCGTTGGCCTCCTCGGCGCGCGAGGCCCAGGTGACCTCGTACGAGCCGACACCGGAGGTGTCCAGCGAGACGGTACCGGCGCCGCCGATCAGCGCGCCCTTCCACTGAGTCGTCGCGGTGCGGGTGGTTGCCATGATGAAGCCTCCAATAGGTACGTACCGGGCCTGCGCCTGAACGCTACCCCGCCGGGGGCCGCCGCGGCGGGACGGGGCGCTGCCGCGTGGGGGCTCCTGCCTACTTGTAGACCTTCCCCGGCTGGGGCGTGCCGGGGGCCAGCAGCTGAGACACCGTCACAAACGTGTAGCCGCGCGCCTGGAGGGCGGAGATGATGCCGGGCACCGCGGCGACCGTGCCGTTGTAGCCGCGGCCGGTGGGGTCCACCAGGTCGTGCAGCAGGATGATGCCGTCACGCTTGGTCTGCTGGAGGATGCGCCGGGTGATCAGCGCCGAGTCGGTGGTCTTGTAGTCGGCGCCGTTCGCGCTCCATTCGACCTCGGCCATGCCCAGATCGCGGGCGATCGCGGTCACCGCCGGGCTGGTGCGGCCCTGCGGCGGGCGCAGCAGCGTCGGACGCACGCCGGTGACCTTCTCCACCGCGTCCCGGCCCTCGGTGATCTCCTTGCGGACCTCGGCCTTGCTGATCTTGGTGAGGATCTGGTGCGACCAGGTCAGGGTCTCCACCTCGTGCCCCCGCGCCACCATGTCCCGGACCATCTCCGGGTGCACCATCACATGGTTCTTGCCCAGCGTGAAGAACGTGGCGTGCACCCGGTACTTGTCCAGGATGTCCAGGATCTGCGGGGTGCGCACGCTCGGCCCGGCGTCGAAGGTGAGCGCCACGCATTTCACCCGGCGGCAGTCGACCGGGCCGGCCGGGCCGGTCGCGAAGCCGGTGCCCGCGGCCGCCGCCGGCGCCTGCTTGCGCGCGTCGGCCGGAGCGGTCGGGTCGTAGCCCGCGCAGCCGGCCAGGCCGATCGCGGTCGCCGCCGTGGTCAGCAGCGCGGCCAGCGCGTGTATTCGGCGGGCCGTGGTCGTGCTCCGCATGCGGGAGATCCCCCTCGTCGTGATCCGGGTCCGGCGCGGTCCGGGCCGGGCGCGGTCCAGGTCTGTCCGGTCCGGTTCTGTTCGGTCCAGGGCCCACCGCGGGCGGACCGCGAGGAACTATACACAGGGGGTATACAGCGGGTGTCCCCCGGGTGGCCGCGAGGTGCGGGTCGCGGTCGGCGCCTCTACGTTGGGCATATGGCCGTATCGCATGGGCTACGGCGGCTTGCGGCCGTGACCCTGGGACTTCTGCTCGCCACCGCCCCGGTGACCGGGGCGGTGGCGGACGACCACGGCGCCGATCTGACCGGGTTCTACCGGCAGCGCGTGAACTGGAGCACCTGCCAGGACGACCAGGCACCGGCGAAGGCGCGCTGCGGCACGGTGAGCGTCCCGCTCGACTACAAGCACCCCGGCGACACCACGATCGACATCGCGGTGAGCCGGCTGCCCGCCACCGGACCCGGCCTGCGGCTCGGCTCGCTGGCGGTGAACTTCGGCGGGCCCGGCGTATCCGGGATCACCGAGCTGGACGCCCGGTCCAAGGAACTGGCGGAGCTGAACCGGCGCTACGACCTGATCGGCTTCGACCCGCGCGGGGTGGCCCGCTCCGCCCCGGTGAACTGCGGCGACCTCAGCGAAGTCACCGACCCCGAACAGCTGGCCAAGGCCTGCGAGCACACGTCCGGCTGGCTGCTGCCCTGGGTCGGCACCCCCAACGCCGCCCGCGACCTCGACGTCGTCCGCCAGGCCGTCGGCGACGACCGCCTGGCCTACCTCGGCTTCTCCTACGGCGCCCGGCTCGGCGCGGTGTACGCGCACGAGTTCCCCGACCGGGTCGGACGGATCGTGCTGGACGGAGTGCCCGACCCCCGGCTGGACGCGGTCGGCACCGCGCTCGGCCAGGCCCGGGCCTTCCAGAAGGCGCTCAACGACTTCGCCGCGGACTGCGCCGCCCACCAGTGCCCGCTGCCCGGCCGCACCGCCGCAGAGGTGATGGCGGGCATCACCGCCGACGCCCGCAAGCTGACCACCGGCCCGCTCACCACCGAAGCCGGCTCCCTGGACCGCTCCGGCTATCTCCAGGGCCTGCAGAACGCCCTCTACTCCAAGGACACCTGGCCGTACCTCCGGCAGGCCCTGGGCGGCCTCAGGCGGGGCGACGGCAACCTGATGATGCAGCTGGCCTATCCCGAGGAGTTCGGGTCGCAGGCGGTCCGCAGGGCCGTCACCGACCCGGCCGGCGCGCCGGCGGCCAACGCGCAGACCGCCAAGATCGCCATCGACTGCCGCGACACCTCCGAGCGCCGCACCGCGCGCCAGATCCGCGCCTACGACGCCCGCTTCGCTGCGGCCTCCCCGCTCTTCGGCCGCGACATCCAGGCCACCCTGCTGGCCTGCGCCGGCTGGCCCCGCGGCGACGACAGCAGCCGGCACGTGACCGCCCGCGACGCCCCCCAGATGCTGATGGTCGGCACCACCGGCGACCCCGCGACCCCCTACGCGGGCGCCCGCGGCATGGCCAGGTCGCTGGCCAACGGCAGCCGGGTCCTCACCTACCGCGGCGAGGGGCACGGCGCCTACTTCGCCCACAGCGGGTGCGTGCGGACGACGGTGGACGCGTATCTGCTGGAGGGCGAGCTGCCCCGCCCCGGGGCGGTCTGTTAGCCCCCTGTGGGCCGCGCAGCGGCGCCGGGCACGACGAAGGGCCCTCCGCCAGCAGGCGGAGGGCCCTTCGTTTTCAGGTGCGCCGCCAGGGACTCGAACCCCGGACCCGCTGATTAAGAGTCAGCTGCTCTAACCAACTGAGCTAGCGGCGCCTGCTGATGCGTAGACCTTAGCACCCGGTCCTGGCGGAGGAAAATCGATAGCGGTCAGACCCCCTTCGGGGCGCTGACCAGCGGGGAAACCGGCTTTCGCGCTGCCGGGCAGGCCGCCGCGCGGCCTTCGGCGCGGGCGGCCCGCAGGCAGGCCCACAGCAGGTGGTCCGCGCCGGGCAGCCAGGGCTTGCGTGAGTCGGGGGCCACCACCCAGCGGGACGCGGCGCCCTCCGTACAGCCCTCCCCGGCGAGGTCCGGCTCGGGCGGGCACAGCGGCGGTACGGTCACCGCGTCGCCGGTGCCGTGGCACAGCATCGGCGGCACCGAGGCGCCCCACTCCTCCCAGTCCAGCAACGCGGGCAGCCGCTGGGCGGTCCCGGGCGCGACCAGCAGCAGCACCCGGCAGCGGTGTACGGCCACCGGTCCGCTCCCGGGCCCGGTGGCCCATAACTCCTCCAGCACCCGCCGCCCGAACAGCGCGGGCAGGTTCACCACGTCGAAGAGGGTCCCGCAGGGCAGCACGCTGGGTGCCGTGGGCCGGTCCGCCCACAGGGCCTGTACGCCGCGCGGGAAGGCGCTGGCGGAGGCGAGCCAGGCGGCGCCGTCGGGGGTGACGCAGGTGGTGGTCTGCCGTTGCCGGCTTTCGGTGACGATGTCTCGTGCCTGCCATTCGTCCATGGCGTCCATTCGTACCGGCTGGCTATGTTGCCCCTCCACGAATCGACCAAATTCGGGACGGGGAGGGCGGGGGAGGAGTATCGTGCCGCGCGCAGTCACATCATCATCACGCTGAGCGATTGCGCGGGGTGGCGCCGGGGCGCGTGTGCGGGGTGGTGCGGGAGCCGGCGGAGGGCCCCCTCCGGGGGGCGGTGGCGTACGGGCCGGGTGGCCGGCGTCCCGGACGCGGGTTGCGGGCCGGGGGCCCTTCCCTCATACCGGAGTACCGGTCCCTTATACCGGCCCGGCGCCCTTGAGCAGCCCTTCCCCGTACTCGACCATCCGTTTGGCGTAGTCCTCGGTCCACCCGGCCTGCTCGGCCAGCACGGCGTAGGTCAGCCGGTCGAAGCGGCGCGGATCGGTGAGCTGCGCGGCGGCGATCGCCTGGAAGTCGGTGGCCCGCTCGGCCGCCGCCCGGAAGGCCACCGCCAGTTCGGTGGCCCGCGCCAGCAACTGCTGGGGGTCCTCCATCGACTCCAGGTCGAAGAACCGGTCCCCGCCTTCGTCGACGGGCGCCCCCGGCTCGAAGAGCAGCGAGGCGGGCCGCTTCGGCCGTTTCGGCTGCCCCTCGCGGCCTTCGCGCGCCTCGCCGTCCCCGCGGGACTCGCGCGGTCCGCCAGGGCGCTCGGCCGGCTGCGGCTCGGACATACGGGTACCTCCCGGTTTCGTTCGACCCCCCATTGTCCCGCCCCGCGCAACCCACCCGCACGCCCGGGGGTGCGCCCGGCGCGCCCGGCGACCCGCCCCGGCCGAGCGGACCCCGCCGGTCCCGCTTCCGGGTGCCGCCGACGCCTGTCATAGATAGGGGGATACAGTTAGTAGAACTGCGCCCCCATATCCGTGAACCACCGGAGCCCGCGTGGACAAGCCCGCCGAGATGTTCGACCGCTCGTACGAGTGGTCGGCGCTGACACGCTTCATCACCGATGATCAACCCGGCGCGACGCTCGGCGTGGTCTCCGGCCGGCGCAGGCAGGGCAAGACCTTCCTGCTGGACGCGGCCTGCCGAGCGGCGGGAGGCTTCTACTTCGGAGCGACGGAGGCCACCGATCCCGAGTCGCTCCGCCGGATCAGCACCGCGCTCACCGCACACAGCCGCCCGGCGAGCCCGTACCACTTCGCCGACTGGTCGGAGGCCGTGGACGCCCTCCTGGCGCTGGGCGCGGAACGGCCCCTCCCCGTGGTGATCGACGAGTTTCCGTACCTGGCCAAGGCCAACCCGGAACTGCCGTCGATCATCCAGGAGGCGATGCGCCCGCTGCGCGAGCAGCGCACCTCCTCCCGGACCCGGCTGCTGCTGTGCGGCTCGGCCCTGTCCTTCATGGGCAAGCTGCTGTCCGGTAACGCCCCCTTGCGCGGCCGGGCCGGCCTGGAGTTGCTCGTACGCCCCCTCGACCACCGTCTCGCCGCCGAGTTCTGGGACATCACCGACCCCCGGCTGGCCCTCATGGTCCATGCGATCGTCGGCGGCACCCCGGCCTACCGGCGCGAATTCGCCCGCGGCGACTCCCCCTCCGGCCCGGACGACTTCGACGACTGGGTCGTACGGACGGTCCTCAACCCCGAGACCCCGCTGTTCCGCGAGGCCCGCTACCTGCTCGCCGAGGAACCCGAGCTGCGCGACACCGCTCTCTACCTCTCCGTCCTGGGGGCCGTGGCCGACGGCAACGCCACCCGCGGCGGCATGGCGAGTTACCTGGAACGCAGGGCCGCGGACATCGCCCATCCCATCAACGTCCTCGAAGACGCTGGCCTGTTGTACCGCGACGCGGACGTCTTCCGGGAGAACCGGCCCACCTATCGCATCGCCGAGCCACTGATCGGCTTCTACCACGCCATCATGCGCCCGGTCTGGGACCAGTTGGAGCGGCCCGGCAGTGCCGCCCGCGTCTGGCAGGCCAGCCGCCGCCGCTTCGTCAGCAACGTCCTCGGGCCGCACTTCGAACAGGTCTGTCGCGACTGGGCCCTTCACCACGCCGACCCCGACCTGCTCGGCGGCCTCCCGGCCCGCGTCGGTCACGGCGTCGTCCACGACCCCAAGGCCCGCACCGGCCACGAGATCGACGTCGCCGTCATCGGCGTCGCGGACGGCAGCGGCAAACCCCCCCTCCTCGCCATCGGCGAGGCCAAGTGGAACGACTCCATGGGCGCCGCCCACATCGACCGCCTCCGCGACCTCCGCACGCTCATCACCGACGCCGGCCGCTACGACACCTCCCGCACCCAGCTGCTCTGCTTCAGCGGCGCGGGCTTCAACACCAAGGCGCGCGCCGTCGCGGAGGCATCCCCCGATGTGCGACTGGTCGACGCGGCCATGCTCTACGGCATGAGGGCCGAGGCCTGACGGGGTGGGGCCGCCGCCGGGCGGGCGGCGGCCCGATGGGGGATCACACCGGGGATACCGGGCTCAGGACGCGGGAGCCTCGACGGCGGCGGCGAGGGCGGTGAGCACCACCGTGAGCTGGGCGACGGCTTCGGCGTCGTCGGCCGGGTGGGTCTCGGCGAAGCGGGTGACCGAGCCGGGTATCGAGAGTTTGGCGTCCTCCACGATCGTGGCACCCGCGATACGCGCGGACTTGCGGGCCTCGTCCTGGGCCCACAGACCGCCGAACTGACCGTAGGCGGTGCCGATCACGGCGGTCGGCGAACCCGCCAGCGCGCTGGCGCCGAAGGGGCGGGACAGCCAGTCGATCGCGTTCTTCAGCACGGCGGGGATGGTGCCGTTGTACTCGGGAGTGACGAGCAGGAACGCGTTCGCCTGCGCGGCGGCCTCCCGCAGGCGGGTGGCGGCGGCGGGACGCTCCTCTTCGGTGTCGATGTCCTCGTTGTAGAAGGGCACGTCGGCCAGGCCCTCGTAGAGGGTGACCTCGACGCCCTCGGGAGCGTGTTTGACGGCGGCCTCGGCGAGCTGGCGGTTGTGCGAGCCGGAGCGCAGGCTGCCGACGAGGGCGAGGATGTGGACGGACACAGGTTCTCCAGACATGGGTGTGCCGACGGAAAAGTACCTGCCGAGAATACGGGCTGGGACGGCGGTGGATCTTGCGTCCCGGCCGTGAGCGGCGTCACTGACGCGACGTCAGGCCGCAGTCCGGCGAACGGACTTGGCCGGCGGTCCAGCGCTTCGCCCCAGCGAGGAGGAAGGCCGGATCACCGCATCCGGCAGCCCCGTGGCGCGCTCGTCAAGCCGTGCCCGTGCTCCGGAACGCCTCGCGCAGGTCGCCGACGAAGGTCCGCCAGGAGGGGACCTCGCGGACGGGTCCGGAAGGGTCGATCAGCTCCAGGAGGCGGTGACGGTTCTGCGGGAAGCGCTTCTGGAGGATCTCCAGTCTGCGGCCTTTGAGCTGGCTCGCCGCCGCCAGCGTGTCCTTCAGCGTCTGCTTGGGGTCGGGGACGCGCTCGACGGCCGTGCCCTTCGGCAGGTCGAGCGGATTCTTGCCGCGTGGGTTTCCCGCGACCTGGCGGATGACCGGCTCATCGACGAGGAGCCACGCCTCCAGCATCCGTACCGGGATCACCGGGACATGGCGGAGGCCGTCCCACACTTCGTTCACCGCTGCGGCGATCTCCTCGCGCCGGGTCGGAGCGCCCATCGCGTCCGCATCGCGTTGCACGATGATCACGTCGTAGCTGCCGCCCAATTGCCGTGCGGCGCGCAGTTTGTCAATGACGGCGTGGCCCACGCGGCCGGCGAGCAGCGCGAAATCCGGGGCGGTGAGCAGCATCTCGCGGCCCTCCTCCGCGGCGACCCGTTCGATGTGCGGACGCAGGCCCTGGTCGCTGCTGCCCTCGCTGACGAACAGCACGCGGAGCGTCACGCGACTTCCCCCGGGAGCGTGAGGTGCGCGCCCGCCGGGGCGGTGAGGTACGGCAGGATGTCGGCGACGGTGACGTAGTCGGTGCTGGCGGAGTCGGTGCGCCAGGTGCCGGCGAGCGGGCGCAGGCGAAGGCTGCGGGCCACGGCTCCGTCGGAGGTGCGGATGAGTGCGGAGTCCGCGAAGAGCAGGTCGTCCTCCGGGACGAGCTGGACGACACCCGGGGAGTGGGTGTTGACGAGCACTTGGCGGAAGGGATTGTCCCGGCCCGGCTCGGCGCCCGGGTCGACCGAGAGGTCGCGGAGCAGCTCGACCATCGCACTCAGATTCGCCGGGTGGATGCCGTTCTCCGGCTCCTCCATGCACAGCAGCCCTCCGACCCGGTGGTCCTCCAACAGCACGCAGAGGGCCAGAAAACGCAGCGTCCCCCCGGACAGGCTCCGGGCCGACAGGGTCATGCCGTCGGCTTCCTGGAGCCGGACGGTGAAGAGCTGCCGTACGTCGTCCTGCAGCACGCCGACGCTGCGCACACTGACACCGCTCAGGTCGTCCAGGCGGCCGGCCACCCGGGCGTAGACCTGGTCCGCGATGTCGGTGTCGAATGTCTCGTTGGCGACGCGGAAGAGCGTCGCGGGCAGGTGCAGGCCGTCGGGCCGCAGCTCGCCGGGGGCGTTGTACGAGTCCGGTGCGCGCAGCGCGGAGGGCTCCAGGGCCAGTCGCCGCCAGGTCTGCATCTCGCGGCGGGCCGCGAGGATGGTCGGGTCGTCGCTACTGGTGACCGTGGACACGACGGTCGCGGGAGCCCGCGAGGCGGCGGCCGGCTTGGACTGGCCGCGACCGCCTCCGTCCTGGTGGATGCTGATGACCGCCTCGCCGCTCGGGCTCTCGGCGGTGGAGATGAACGCCTGTCCGGACCGCCTGCCCCGCACCACCCGGCCGCGGAAGTCCTTCACGCTGTGCGGGAAGCGCAGATGCTCATGGGCGTCGCCCTGCTTGATGTGCCGCAGGCTCTCATGACGCAGCGCGAGCCGTCCGATGCGTTCGGGGCCGCGCGGGGGCTCGAAACCCAGCTCCAGCTCGTAGCGGAGGAAGGTGGTCGTCGGCTCGGCCGGCCGCCCGAAGTCGTCCTCCACCTGGGCCGGGACGATCATCTCGGCGGCGAACCGCATGGTGTGCGAGCCGGACGCGTAACCGTTCCAGAAGAGGTCCCGCGGGTCGCCGAGCCGCTCCCCGTGCACACCCCGGACCTGCTGGGCGGCGTCCGTCATCGACTGGTCGGCGAGCAGGCTGAGGAACTGGATGGCGTCGAAGACGTTCGACTTCCCGGTGCCGTTCGCGCCCGCGATGCAGGTGAACGCTCCCAGGTTCACCGACAGGCCGAGCAGGTTCTTGAACCCGTCGACTTCCAGCCGCGTCAGCATGCGATCTCCAGTGAGCCGGGTGGGGTGGAGCGGATCAGGCCAGCGTATCCGTGAGTCCGGCGGTGGGCTGGTCGGCGAGCCCGGTGGCCACGGCGCAGCGCTGGGGGTGCGGACCCACCGGGGCCCGGTCGGGTGCGTGCCGGTTACCGACCTGCGGAAACGGGGAGATCGAGTTCCGCGCGGACGGTCTTCCCGACGAAATCGCGGTCCAGGACGGCCCAGCGGTCGGCGAGCGCTTCGACCAGCATGAGGCCCCGGCCGGACTGGTCCAGGGAGGCGGGCGGCTCCACCGCTCCCGGGACCGGCGGGCGGCGTTCGCCGCGCGGGTCGGAGATCTCGATGGCGAGGACGCCAGCGTCGAGGGTGAGGCGGAGCTCGAAGTCCCGGCCGGGGACGCGGCCGTGGGTCGCCGCGTTGGACGCCAGCTCGGCGACGATCACGGCCGCGGTGTCCGAGAGGTCCGAGTCGCGTGTGACACCCCAGCCGTCGAGTTCGGTCACGGCCACTTGGCGGGCGAGCCGCGCGCCGAGCCTCGTGGCTCGGAAACACTGGACGAACGTACGTACGGTGAGCGGGGTTTGGGGGAGGGAAGGTGCTGTCATGAGCCCAATGTGCCCGGGCGATATGGCCTCTTACCAGCAGCGTACCGAGTACGTAGCGGTATCGTACGAGCACGTGGGGTAGACGGTACGCGTAACAACCTGTGAGCATGGGTGACTCGAATGTGAGCACAGGGCGAGCGGTACGGTACGCGAGAGGTGGCCGGGAAATGACCGAGGGTACGTTCGGTCCGGGCGTTGCGGGTTCGGCGGGCGGGGGCACGGGTGGCGGCGGCGAACCGGAGGTGTCGGACAGTCTGCGCACGTTCGGCGCGGTCGTCCAGGCCCTGCGGGAGCACGCCGGCCTCAGCCGGGAGGAGTTCGCCGAGGCGGTCCGCTTCTCGAAGCACACGGTCGCCTCCGTCGAGGTCGGCCGCCGCATGCCGGACCCGTACTTCGTCGAGCGCGCGGAGCCCGTCCTCGGCAACACGGGCGCGCTGCGCAGGGCGTACAAGCATCTTTCGCGGCAGCCGGGCCTGGCGGCGTGGTTCCGCCAGTGGGCCCGGGAGGAGGCATTGGCCGTATCGCTGTACACGTACGAATGCCGCCTGATTCCGGGGCTGTTGCAGACGGAGGCCTACGCGCGGCGGCTGTTCCAGGACCAACTGCCGCCGCTGGACGACAACCAGATCGAAGCCCAGTGGACGGCCCGTGCCGAACGCCAGCGCCTGCTGTGGGAACGGCCGAACACCGCGTACAGCTTCATCCTGGAGGAGCAGTTGTTCCTCCGGCGCTCGGGTGGAGTGGACGTCACGCGGGGGCTGATCGACCACGTGCTGCACGTCGCCGAGCAGCGGAACATCGAGATCCAGGTCATGCCCCAGGTACGGCTCACACATGCGGGCCTCGACGGGCCTATGCGGCTGCTGGAGACATCCGAGGCCCGCTGGTACGCCTACTGCGAAGGCCAGGAGAGCGGACTGTTCATCACCGAGCGCAAAGTGGTCAGCATGCTTCAGATGCGGTATGCCAGGATGCGTTCACAGGCTCTCTCACTCGATGACTCCCTGAGCCTGTTGCAGCGGATGCGAGGAGCCCTATGAGCATGTCCGACCTGGTCTGGTTCAAGAGCAGCCACAGCAGCGGCGGTTCCGGCGACTGCGTGGAAGTCGCCGTCACCTGGCACAAGTCCAGCTACAGCGGCGGGTCCGGCGACGACTGCGTCGAGGTCGCCGCCTGCCCCGAAGTCATCCACGTCCGCGACTCCAAGGACAAGGAAGGCCCGCACCTCGCCTTCACCCCGCAGGAGTGGGCCGCCTTCACCGCGTACGCGGCCCACCTCTGACCGCCCGGTCCGGAGGACGCCGGCGCCCAAGGGAGCCATGGATGACGCGATACCTGATCTCATTCGATGACGGCACGATGATCATCCCCGCGGAGGACTTGCCCGAGGTGGCCGAGGCCGCGCACCGAGTGGTGCGGGAGGCGCAGGACGCCGGCGTGTGGGTCTTCGGCGGTGGGCTGGAACAGCAGCGGGCGAGCGTCGTGGCCGTCGACGGGACCGTCACCGACGGCCCGTACCCGGAGACCAAGGCGGTCCTCGGCGGGTTCTCGATCATCGACGTACCCACCCGGGAGGACGCGCTGGAGTGGGCCGCCAAGTTCGCGGCCTCGTGCCGCTGCGCCCAGGAGGTCCGGGAGATCATGCCCGACCCGGCCGTCTGATCGCGGCCGGACCGGGAGGCCCACCGCCCTCACCCCACCGGCGCCCTGTCCGCGAGAGCACGCGGACAGGGCGCCGGTGCTTGGTACGAGTCCCGCCGCGCTGGACCCGGCGCCTCCTCAAGGGCGGAGCGACCCCGCTTGTACTGTGCAGACCTGAACATCTGAAAGGAAAACCGTCGTGAAGACCTTCACCCTGCCCGGCACCGACATCGTCGCCCCGAACGTCGTGCTCGGCCTGATGCGTATCGCCGACAAGACCGACGAGGAGATCCGCGAACTCGTCCGCACCGGGCGCGACGCGGGCATCGACTTCGTCGACCACGCCGACGTCTACGGCGGCAAGCTGCACGAATGTGAACGCCGCTTCGCCGACGCGCTGGCGCTGACCCCGTCGCAGCGCGACGAGATCACGATCCAGACCAAAGCGGGCATCGTGACGGACGGGCCGTACTACGACTTCTCCTACGAGCACATCGTCTCGTCGGTCGAGGGCTCACTCGCGGCCCTGCGGACCGACCGCATCGACATCCTGCTGCTGCACCGTCCCGACGCGCTCGTCGAGCCCGAAGAGGTGGCCCGCGCCTTCGACGAGCTCGAATCCTCGGGCAAGGTGCGCGCCTTCGGTGTCTCGAACCAGACCCCGCGCCAGATCGACCTGCTGCGCAAGTACGTGCGTCAGCCCATCGTGGCCAACCAGCTTCAGCTGTCGATCACGCACGAGCCGATCATCGCTCAGGGGGTCTCCACCAACATGCTCGCCGAGCAGCAGGCGGTCACCCTCGACGGCGGGGGGATCGTCGACTACTGCCGGCTGAACGACATCACCATCCAGGCGTGGTCTCCCTTCCAGGCCGGTTTCTTCACGGGTGTCTTCCTCGGCTCGCCGGAGTACCCCGAGCTCAACGCCGTTATCGACCGGCTCGCCGCCCAGTACGACGTCCCCGCCATCGCGATCGCGACCGCCTGGATCACCCGCCACCCCGCCCAGATGCAGGTCGTGCTCGGCACCACCAGCCCGGAGCGCGTCACGGGCGCCGCCCAGGGCTCCGAACTCCCCCTCACCCGGGCCGAGTGGTACGAACTCTTCCGCGCCGCGGGCCACCTCGTTCCCTGAACCGGCCGGCAGCTCCACGGTCGCGACCCTGCCCGAAGCGGGTCCGGCCGGTCAGCGCGCGCGGGCAGCTGGCCGTGGCTCTTCCCGGGCGACCTACAGGGCCTGTCCGGCGGAATCCGCCGGACAGGCCCCGGTCCCGGGGAGCGCTCAGCGTTTGAGCGTGAAGGTGAAGTCGCCGGAGAGCTTGCCGCTCAGCCGGACCGCGGAGACGAGATTCCCCTCCCTGATCAGTCTTTCCACCTCGGCGCGCGAGAGGGCGAAGCCTTCGGCGATGAGCCGCACCGGCCGGACGGGGATCCGGGCCGCGAAGCTGACCGAGATGTCGATCACCTCCTGGTCCAGGTGATCCGGTCCGCCGGTGTCGAGACGCCAGGCGCCGTCCCAGTCGAGGGCGATGCGATTGCGGCGCCGTACGACCAGGTCCTGGAGCAACTCGGCTGCCAGACCGGGGTCGTTGTCGTGCAGGCGGTCCAGCAGCTCGGCTGGTAGGGAGCGCACACGCGTCCGTTCCAGGACGGTGAGCTTCGCGGTCTCCCCGCAGGCGGTGCAGAGCGCGAGGAGCCAGGCGTCGATGAGCTTGTGGTGGGCGTTGACGCGGAATTTGCCGCTGGTCCGGAAGCGCTCGGACGCGCAGGTATGGCAGCGGCGGAGAACGAGCGGCAGGCAGGTGGGCATGACCACCCAGCTTTTGAGCACAGAGGTACACCGGTTCCAGTGAGAAGTCGGCAGCGAAAAGGAGCGCGGCGCACATGCGCGACGCGCGACGATTCAGCGCTCGGTGGGTCTCACAGGGTGTACAACGGCGCGTCCTTGCCCAGACGACGAGGTTCGGCAGCACGGTAATGGCGCACGGTGGCGGCGTTCCACCCGTTTTCGGGCCCGGGCGGGCAACGCCTTACGGGCAAGCCTCCCTACGGCTCCCGGCAATTCCCGTGAATACCGCAAGGCGGACGACCCGGACTGCTATCAAAGAGCGGACGCGTCCGAGAGCGGCGCCCTGGGCGGGGTGCTGGAGTCTTGGGGAGGCTGCGACGCGCTCGCGCAGGTCGCGCGGTGGGGGCGGACGCATTTGGGGGGCCGTACATGCTGTTGTACAACCTTGCGGGGGGCGGCGCGCCGGCGCCGACGTACACCACGAACCAGCAGTTCGAGGCGAACGAGTGGCTGGCCGACGCGGGGGCGGGGGTGGGCTACACCTTCCTGGCCGGTGGGGCGCCGAACATCGTCACGCTGGCGAACCCGGGGCTGCGGGTGTCGGCCAACGGGCTGTTCGCCGTGGAGGACGCGGACCTCACCCGGCGGCAGCCGAAGCACTTCTTCGCCGACCCGGTGGAACTCGCCAAGTGGAACAAGATCCTGGCCCGGCAGGGGTCGGCCTTCCAGTTCTTCCTCGATCCGCCCGGGACGGTGACCTTCACGCTGCCGGGCGCGCCGGCCGCGACCACGCTGACCCGGGTCAGGGCGGCGAACCTGCGGACCACGGTTCGCGCGGCCGGCAACGACATGACGACCACCGAGAACTGCGACCAGACCGTCGGCGAGGTCATCGGGTCGGTGCTGTCGCCCAAGCCGAAACTCGGCAGCAAGGTGTTCATCGGCAGCACCACGATCCAGCAGCTCTTCTTCGACTACCACATCGCGAACCACCTGGTGCACGGTCTGCCCTTGGGCGACCTGCCGGCCGCCCCCGCCGCGCTGACCGCCGCGCAGGATGTGATCGCGCAGCGCTTCGGTGAGGACACCCGGGCCGTGGCGCTCGCCCTGCCGCCGCCCCACACCCCGACCATCGCGGCCGACATGCAGACGGTGCGCGTCAACGAGTTCGCCCGGCCCAGCAAGGTCGGGCAGGGGCTGTACAGCGGCTCACTCGGTACCGTCCACCCGCTCCTTCCGGCCGGCGTGCAGGTCCACGACTACCGCAACAACGTGCCGGTCACCCATCCGGTCAACATCAACCAGGTGCTCTGGGGCTTCCACTGGGGCGGCATCATCGCGATGGACGGCACGGACTACCTGACCCTGGAGAACTACGCCCGCAACGCCGAGAACGCCGGGGGCAACGGCGGCGGTCTCTTCTACTTCCAGATGTACGGCGCCGCCGCCGGCGAGACCTGGCACGAGCAGTGGACGCCCCCGCACATCCACGGCAAGGCGTTCGCCAACCCGCTGACCGTGCTGGTGGAGCCGGACGGCCTGGCGGGGCTGCGCTACTTCACCCCCGGCAGCAAGGCCAACCACCTGGCGGTCGGCGCCGCCACCGACAACGCCTCGCTCCAGGTCGCGCTGCTCGACGGGCTGAACTACGCCACCATGCACCTGTACGCGGAGAAGCTCGCCGACGAGTACGCCGACAAGACCCGCCGGAACAACTGGCGCGCCGAGGTGGCGGCCGTCCTGGCCGCGCCGCCGCTGTGGATCGACGCGGTCACCACGTCGCTGGCCCAGCACGTCAACACGGCACTGCTCGCGGTGAAGTGAGGCCGGTGGCGGGTCACCGCCGGTAGAACCGCCAACGGCCGCGGCCCGTAACGGAGTTCGTTCCGGTACGGGCCGCGGTTGTGTGGTGCCGCTGCGTAAGGCGTGCGCGCGAGGCTCAGTAGCTGGGCTGCGGCGGCGCGCCGTACTGGGCGCCGTTCGGTCCCTGCTTCGGGTTCGGCCCGTACGCGTTGTCGCCGGCGTCACCTTCGAGGCAGGTGAAGACCAGCAGGATGATGCCGCCGACCAGCGGGATGATGCCCAGCAGGATGAACCATCCGGACTTGCCCGTGTCGTGCAGGCGCCGCACGCTCACACCCAGGCTCGGCAGGATGACGCCGAGCGCGTAGATGAGGTACGGGATCTGCGTGTGGATCACCAGGCCGATCACGAACAGCACGGCAATGGCGATGCAGTTGAACAGGAAGTACATCCAGTACTCCTGGCGGCGGGCACGCCCGCTGAAAACGGCGTACTTCTTGAGCACGTCGATGTACCACTGCACTGTGTGTCCCCCCAAGGACCGAATTCTCGATCACGTGATCCGCCCGCGCCGAACACCGGCCGGGCGACCAGACATTAGGGGTGCTGATCTGCACAAGTCAACAAGATCGGCGCAACGTTGCAGGGGCGTGATCGGGGCGTGACCGGGGCCGTTACGGGGTGGCATTCGGGTCCGTTTCGGGAGCGTTTGGGCGCCGGCGGGATCAGCCGTTCGCGCCGCATGCCGGCACGCCGCCGTGCCGCCGTGCCGTCCTTCGGAAGCGGCGCTCAGCCGATCAGGGACCTCGCCACCGCGCGGCCGGACACGCCGTTGACGCCTGCCCCCGGCCAGGTCGACGCGCCGATCAGCCAGACGCCGGGGACGGCGGCGCGGTAGCCGCCCGCGTGGGCCGGGATGGGGCGCTGGAGGAAGGCCTGGGTGAGGGAGTTCTCGCCGGAGGCGTGGTCGCCCGGGCCCGCGTTGGGGCTGAGGCGGGCGAGGTCGGCGGGGGTGGTGATGTGGCGTTCCAGCACCAGACCGGTGAGGCCGGGGGCGTGCGGTTCGGCCTCGGACAGCACCCGGTCGGCGAACGCCTCGCCGGTGGCGGCGTCCCATCCCCCTGCGCCGTAGCGCGTCCCGGCGGCGTCACCGGTCGGGCGCAGCGGCACATCGAGGACCTGGAGACGGACGACCGCCCGGCCCTCCGGAGCGCGGCTGGGGTCGACCGCGGTCGGCTCGTGCCAGGCGATGGACGGGTACTGGGGCAGCAGCCCGGCTTCGGCCTGCCGCACGGAGGTCACCAGCGCGGTGAGACCCCGCCCGAGGTTGATGCCGCCGCCCGCGTCGAGGCGGCTGTCGCGGAAGCGCGGGCGGGCGGACGGCGCGAGATTGAGCTGGAAGCAGCCGCGCCGGTAGCGGAAGCCGCGGGCCTGGGTGCGTACGGCGGCGGGGACGCCGGGGGCGTCGCGCAGCAGCCGGCCGTAGAGCTGATCCGGTCCGGCCGACACGACGACGGCCTCATCGGCCGTGACCGTGCGGCCGTCGGCCGTACGGACACCCGCCGCGCGCCCGTCCCGTACGACGATCTCCTCGACGTCGGCGCCGCAGAAGACCGCGCCGCCGCGTTCGGCCACCAGGGCGACCAGCGCGTCGGCGAGCCGGCCGCTTCCGCCGACCGGAGCCGGATTGCCCGCCGCGAGTGTGGCCAGCACCAGCACGGTCCACAAGGCGCCCGCCGGGTCTTCCGGCCCGGCGCCGAGATGCAGCGGCCAGGGGGCGGCCAGGCACCGCAGCTCCTCCGTCCGGAAGCAGCCGGTCACCAGGTCCCGGGCGCTGCCGCTGAGCAGTCGGCCGAATGGCAGGGCGCTGCCGCGGCTGTCGCGGATCAGGGAGGCGAGCTTCGCCTGCGCCCCGGCGGTGTCCAGACCGGCGCCCAGCAGACCGAAGACGGGCTCCAGATAGGGGGCGACCGCGGCGAACAGGTCGTTCCAGCCGGCCGATTCACCCAGCCGGGCGAGTTCCCCGGCGAAGGTCTGGGGGTCCACCGCCGCCACGGCGGTGCGGCCGTCCGGAAGCGAGGACCCGGTGGCCACCGGCGCGATGACGTACTCCAGACCGTGCCGGCTCAGCTGCGGCCCCAGCTCGGACCAGACCGGACCGCCCACGAACAGCGGATGCAGGGCCGACCAGGGGTCGTGCAGGAATCCGGGCGCGCCCAGCTCGGCCGTCCGGACCCAGCCGCCGGGCTGGTCCATCCGGTCGAGCAGGCACACACTGCGCCCGGCCTCCAGCAGATAGGCGGCGGCGACCAGGGCGTTGTGGCCCGCCCCCACGAAGACGACATCGGCTCGCCCGGGGAAGTCCGTCATACGGCCGAGCCTAGGAGCCCCCTTCGGCCGCGACCGCTGTCGCGAGGGCTCGCCGATCCCCAAGCACCCGATTGGGTCTGTCAGCCCCGGGCGCGCGGAGGTACGGATCACTGGGCTGCTGTCCGCGACGCGCGGTACGGCCCTACGGCCCACGGCCCGGAGAAATGAGCGAGTCATGACCTTTGCGCACACGCTGACGCAACGCATCGAGCACGAACGGCTCCTCGACTCGGTGGCCGTACCGCTGGCCGCCCTGGTGCACAAGGTGGTCGGCGCGCGCCGCGTCCGCAATCTGCTCAGTGGCACCGCGCTGGGCCACCCCGCCCACCCCGCGCTCACCCACCTCCCGATCGGCACCTGGAGCGCGGCGGCCGTCCTCGACACCGTGGGCGGGCGCCGCGCCGCGCCGTACGCCGACCTGTTCGTCGCGCTGGGGGTGCTGACGGCCGTCCCCACCGCCCTGACCGGGCTCAACGACTGGTCGGACACCGGCGGCGAGCCCGCCCCGCGACGTATCGGCGTCGTGCACGCGGCGGCCAACAGCACCGCGCTCGCGCTCTACACCTGCTCGCTCGTCGCCCGCTGCAAGGGCAAGCCGTACAAGGGCCGGATGCTCGGCTACGCCGGGTTCGGCGCGCTGATGGCCGGCGCCTACCTCGGCGGGCACCTCGCCTTCGCCAACGCGGTGAACGTCAATCAGACCGCCTTCGAGGACCGCCCGCTGGGCTGGACCCCGGTGCTGGCCGACGCCGAACTGGCCGAGGGCGCGTCCCGCAAGGCGGCGGCCGGTGAGACGGCGGTGCTGCTGCACCGGCGCGCCGGGCAGGTGTACGCGGTCTCCGCCACCTGTACGCACATGGGCGGTCCGCTGGAGGAGGGCCATGTGAAGGACGGCTGCGTGACGTGCCCCTGGCACGGCAGCACCTTCGACCTCACCGACGGCCAGGTCGTCCGGGGACCGGCCACCGCTCCGGAGCCCGCCTACGAGACGCGGGTCCGCGAGGGCCTGATCGAGGTGCGCGCCGCCGACTCGGGCCGGGGGCCGGTGCTGGCATAACCGGTGTGCGGCCCCGTAATTTGTGTTATCGGCAGGTCGGGGCCACCGTCTCCTGTGTGCGGGGTGGACGCACGTCGATACGTGCGGTCGGTACGTACACAGGATCGGGAAGGCACGTGATGGCACGCAGGCGGCACCGGGCGAGGTCGACCCGAGGATGGCTGGCGGTTGTCGGGGCGGCCGCGATGACGGCCCTGATCATCTACTGGCTGGCCGCTCCGTCCGGCTCGACGCTCACCGGGGCGAGCGACCGGCCGGCCACCGCGACGGCGGCGCCCTCCAGCTCCGGCCCGACGCCGACCACGAGGCCGACTTCCGCCCGGCCGACCCCCTCCGCCAAGGGCTCACCGCTCGCCGCGGCGGGCAAGACGGGGGCCGGGATCAGCAAGCCGAAGGCGTCGGCCCCGGCTTCGGCGTCGGCTCCGGGGAAGCCCAGGGCCGGGGCGGCGTCCACGACGCCCGCGACCAAGGCGGGCGGCGGATCCGGCGGCCCGGCCGCCCCCGCGCCGACCGGCTCGGACCGCTCGATCACCCTGGTCAACACCAGCCAGCAGGTCATCTGGGCCGTCGTCACCAACTCGCCCGCCTACCCCGGCGGCCGAAAGCTCCAGCCCGGACAGAGCACCTCGCTGACCGTCGGCAACACCTGGGGCGGCCGGATCTGGGGCCGCACCGGCTGTGACACCGACGCCAGCGGCAGCTGCCTGACCGGCGACTGCACCACCCACTGCGGCGGCCCCACCACCCCGACCACGCTCGGCGAATTCACCTTCGACGCCTTCGACGACCTGGACTTCTACGACGTCAGCATGGTCGACGGCTCCAACCTCCCGATGTACATCAACATCTCCCACAGCGTCACCGACGACCCGATCAGCTCCTCCGGCTGCTACAAGGGCACCTGCACCAGCCCGGTCGACTGCCCCACCGCCATGCAGGCCAAGAACGGCTCCCACGTGATCGGCTGCAAGCCCCCCTGCGCGGCCTTCGGCGGCGACACCTACTGCTGCCGCGGCGCCTGGGCGGGCCGCGCCAACTGCGTCCCCGCCAAATGGCCGGTCGACTACACGCAGGTCTTCAAGAAGGCCGAGCCGTACGCGTACTCCTACGCCTTCGACGACGCGGCGACCATGACGTGCAAGGGCCAGTGCTACTACCGGATCACCTTCGGCACCACATAGGCCCGGTCCGGGCGGTCCTCCGGGGCCCGCGACGAGTGGGCACCCCCCGGACCCAGGCCCGGGGCACCCCCAGCGGTGACTGAGGGGAAGGGAGCACCGCGCGCCGCGGGCTGATCCTCGAAGGGCGCCTGGACAGGGCTCTGCTCTCGCGGGCCCCGGGGGATTCTTGGGGATTTCGCCCCGGCGCCGCCCCGGAGTTGTCACCATGAAGGCGTCCGGGGCAGGGCGCGCGTCGCGGTGGGGACCGCGGGTACGCCGGAGGGGCGGCAGCGGGGCCCCGGCGGGCTGGGGGGCCGTGGTGATCGTCGTACGTGTCGTCGCCGATGTCGCGAGGACGCTCGTCCGTCAGCAGATCCAGCATCTGCTGCTGACCTTGACGCTGGTGGTCTGCGCCTGGGCGGCGGAGCAGGCGGCCGACGCCTCCGGCCGGCCACGGGGCTACAAGGTCTTCGTCCTGCTGGCGCTGCTCTGCTACGCCTCGCTGTGGCTGGCGGTGGAGGCGTGGCAGCGGCGGCCGGCCCGCGGAAAGGGCCCGGCGGCCCGGGCCGCCCGCGCGGTCGCCCCCGACGCCAGTGACATCAGCAAGGGCGTGGCCAAGGATCTGGCCAACATCCTGACCGGCTCCCGGCTCCAGGTCGCCTGCCAGACTGTCGTCGTCCTCGCGCTGTACCGGCTGCTGTCGATCGCCCTGGACGGGCCGGTGTCGCCCGGGACGCGGACCACGGTGCGGCTGCTCGTCGCGGTGCTGGCCTGCCTGATGACGGTGGGGGCCTCGCTGATGGTCCGGGGCGTCCGCGACGACGACCCGGACGCCTTCTCGGCGGGTCTGCTGGCGGTGGCCCTGCCGATACTGGCGGTGACGGCGGTCGCCCTGGCGGCACTGGTCCGCTGGGCCACCGGGGCGTCGGGCCCCTCCGTCCCCTCCGTCCCCGAACTGCTGCCCGTCCGTGCGTACGCGCTGACCGCGCTGGTCCTGGCGGCGGCGCTCCTGATCACCGGCCTCCTCCGGCTGCCGGCCGGCGCACGGGCCCGCGCGGCGGGAGTGGGCGCGGCCTGCGCGGTGCCGGGGCTGGTCGCCTTCGGTGTGTACCGGGTCATCGACGCAGGCTTCATCGGCGCGACGCTGCGCGCCCTCGGCGCCCACCCCTGGCTCACCGTGGCCGCCGCACTGGCCGTGACCGGCGTGGTCTCCCTGGCCCTCGCGGCGAACGCCGGCTCCGACCTCCCCGGTCCCGTCGCGACCGCCGCCGGCCTCGCCCTCGCGGCGGAGATCGCCGCCCGGCTGCTCGTGCTGGCCTACGTGTTGGCGACCACCAACATGTGGACGGTCTGGGCGGCTGTCGCGGCCGCCCTCCTGCTGGCCGGCCTGCTCGCCGGCCTCCTCGCCGAGACCCTCGAACGCCCCGACATCGACTGGAACCCCCGCCTGTTCTTCTCCCTCGGCCTGCTCGCGGCCGGCACCGAACTGGCCGCCGCCCTGGCCCCCTTGCTCTTCGCGGCGGCCCTCGGCCACTACTGGATCACCTGGGCCCTGCTGGGCGCCGCCCTCACCGCGGGCGGCGCCGTCGTCCTCTACCGCCACCAGCAGGACCCCTACCCGTACCCGGAAACGCCCTGGGCGGGCCTCGGCCTCCTCGGCACGGGCGCGGCGGGACTCCTCGCGGAGGGCATCGCCAAACTCCTCTCGACCGGTTAGCCCCCGCCCGGCCCGATCGGAGCAGGCGCCCGCGCCGCGGCCCGGCGGCCGTCGGACGGCGCGTCCGGCGGGAGCCGGCGGACGACGCCGCGCGGCGGCGGCGCCGCACCCCCTTCGTACAACCGGGTGAGCACGGTCAGCACGGTGGGGTAAGCCCGCTTGCCGCCGAGTGCCTCGCGGACCTGTGCTGGAGTCATCGGCTGATCGCCGGCGGCCGCTACGGCCCGTATCTCGTCCTCCAGGCCGCCGTGGGACCGGCGCCGCGGGGTCATCGGGCTCGTCTCCGCCGTCGTCACTACGAGGGAGCGAGGGAACCCGGTGCTGACCTCCGGCGGAACCGCCACATCTGCTGAAGAGGTCCCGGTCCGCGTCTACGGGCTGCGCCCCGAGGCGCAAGGCACGGCGGCGGTGTTCTCGGCCCTGGTCGCCATGGGTGCCTACTGCCTGGCGACGGCGGCCCGGGGGACGTACCCCTTCGGACCGCGGTCGCGGGCCGTCAACGACCTCGGCAACCAGTTCGTGCCGCTGCACGAGCACCTGTGGGACCTGATGCACGGCCAGGCCACCGGCGATCTGTTCTTCAACTGGAGCAGCGGCTACGGCGTCCCCTTCCTCGCCGACTTCTTCACCTATCTGATGAACCCCTTCTCCTGGCTGGTCGGGCTCTTCCCGAGGGCCGCCGTCCAGGTGCCGGTCTTCCTGGTGACCCTGCTGAGCATCGGCCTGGCCACCGCCCTGATGACCGTCTTCCTCGGCCGGCTGCACCCCGGCTCGCCCTGGCTGCGCGCGCTGCTGGCGGTCGGCTACGGCGTCAGCGCCTGGACGGTGTCCGACGGGTTCTCCGACCCCATGTGGATGTGGGGCCTGGTCTCGCTGCCGGTGCTCGGCATCGTCTTCGACTGGTGTCTGGGCCGGCGCCACTGGGTGGCCGGCACGCTCCTGGTCACCGTGTGCTGGGCGGGCAACTTCTACACCGCCGCGATGGCCACCATCGCGATGGGCCTGGTCCTGCTGGTACGGCTGGCGCTGGACGAGCGCCCGCCGCGCGAGCGGGGGCGCGTCCTGCTGCGGGCCGCGCTGATGACCGCGACCGGCGTCACGCTGGCCGCGCCGGTGCTGGCCGTGACGTACAGGGCGAGCAAGGCGTCGCAGCCCGCGCCCCCCATCACCTATCACGGCCGCCCGCCCGTCCGGGACTACCTGGTCCATCTGCTGCCCGGCGGCCCCATCGCCGGGGCGCCGAGGATCTCGGTCGGCCTGCTGCCGCTGCTGCTCGTGCTCACCTTCCCCTTCATGCGGCGGGTGCCGGTCAAGGAGCGGGCCCTGTGGCTGTCGCTGCTGCTGGTCGTCGCGGTGTCGTACGTCTGGAAGCCGACCATCCTGCTGTGGCACGGTCTGACGATCCCGAACGGCAGCCCCTACCGCGCCGCGATCGCGATGACCGCGCTGCTGGTGTCGGTGGCCTGGCTGGCGCTGGCCCACCGGCCGAACCCGCGCGAACTGCTGGCCGGCGGCGGTCTGCTGGCGGCGCTGCTGCTCCTGGTCATCGGCAGCGCGTATCTCTCGGCCGGCGACCGGACGCTGATCCTGGCGGACAGCGCGCTGGTGCTCGGGCTGCTGCTGCTCTACCGGCGCCGGGACGACCGGCGGACGCGGGCCGCCGTCTACGGCGCGCTGGCCGGCTCGGTCTTCCTCGCCACCGCCTACAACGTCTTCGCCGTCACCGCGACGCGCGACAACACCGCCTGGTGGCAGCCGAAACGGACCATCGACGCCCAGTCGCTGGCCGCGCACACCGCCGTGCGCCGGCGGGACGACTGGCCCGCCACCCGTACCGACCCCGGTCCGCACGGCTTCGCCGACAACGACCCGCTGCTGCTGGGCGGCCAGGGCGGCTCGTACTACAGCAGCTATGTGCCCGCGAAGACCGCTCGGGCGCTGCAAGGCCTCGGCGCCGGCTGGTACATGCAGGGCCGTCACACACTCAGCTTCGACGATCCGGTGGGCCGCGCGATCATGGGTGTGAGCAGCTACATCGGCCCGTCGATCCGGGACCCGGCCGGATTCGTCGAGCACCGTTCGGCCGCGCCGCCGGTGGTCACCCTCCGGCGCGGCGCGGCCTTCGACGGCCCCGCCCGCGACAGCTCGGTCTTCGCCCGGCAGGAACGGGTGCTCGGCGCCGAGGTCTACACCGTGCCCGCCGTCGTCCACGCCGCGGGCCCCGCGCCCACCCACGCCCCGGACGGCGGCTGGCGGGTGCCGGGCACCGCTCCGGGCGCCGCGCCCACCACCTTCACCGCCTCCTGCCCGCCGGGCGATCTCGGCTACCTCTACACACCGTGGTTCGCCGGCGCCATCTCCGCGAACGGCGCCACCTACCAGCGCGGCGGCGTGTTCCGAAAAACCGACAACGGCATCCTGCCGGTCGGACGCGTACCGGCCGGCGGCGCGATCACCCTGGCGCTGTCCGGCCCCAGGACCCAGGACATCCCGCGCTTCCCGGTCGGCTGCCTCAGCAAGGCCGCGCTCAGCCGGGCCGTCGCCGGGCTGAAGGCGACCGCTCCGGACAAGGTGACAGCCGGCGGGCACACGATCGGCGCGACCTTCCGCCGGGTCACCACCGGCACCGCCGTACTCGCGGTGCCCGCCGTCAACGGCTGGAGGTGCTCGGTGGACGGCCGGGCCGCCGAGGCCCCCGGCACGCTGGGCGGCCTGATGGCCGTGGGCCTCGGTGACGGCGGGTCGCGCGTCGCCTGCTCCTTCCGCACGCCGGGACTCCGGGCCGGGCTGCTGGCCGGCGGCGCGGCCCTGGCCGTCCTGCTGGCTGTCGCCGTCGGCGGCCTCGTCCGCGCCCGCCAGACCCGCGCCGCCACCCGGGACCTCCGATGACGAAACTCTCGGTCGTCGTCCCCTGCTACAACGAGGAAGCGGTCATCGACCGGTTCGACACCACCACGCGCGGCGTGCTCGGCGATCTGCCGATCGAGTACGAGATCTGCTACGTGGACGACGGCAGCACCGACGGCACCCTGGCCCGGCTCCGGCTGCTCGCCGAACAGCACCCCGGCGCCACCCGCTATGTCTCCTTCAGCCGCAACTTCGGCAAGGAGGCCGGCATGCTCGCCGGGCTGCGCGAAGCCACCGGCGAAGCGGTCATCATCATGGACGCCGACCTCCAGCACCCGCCGGAACTCATCGCGCGGATGCTCGAACTCTACGAACTCGGCCACGACCAGGTCATCGCCCGGCGCGGCCGCGAGGGCGACCGGCCGCTGCGCACCGCGCTGAGCCGCGCCTACTACGGCGCCGTCAACCGCTGGGTGGATGTCGAACTCGCCGACGGCGTGGGCGACTTCAGGCTGCTGTCCCGGCCCGTGGTGGACGCCCTGCTGTCGCTGCCCGAGTACAACCGCTTCTCCAAGGGTCTGTTCTCCTGGATCGGCTTCGACACCGTCACCTTCGACTACCGCAACGCCGCCCGCGAAGCCGGCGAGACCAAGTGGCGCTTCGGCTCGCTGCTGAACTACGGCATGGACGGCCTGGTCTCCTTCAACAGCCGCCCGCTGCGCATCGCGATCTGGCTCGGCATCACCCTGGCCGCGCTCGCCGCCCTCTACGCGGTGTGGATCACGGTGGACGCCATGTCCAACGGCGTCACCCTGCCCGGCTACGTCACCCTGGTCGCCATCGTCGTCGGACTCGGCGGTGTGCAGATGGTGATGCTCGGTCTGATCGGCGAGTACATCGGCCGTATCTACTACGAGACCAAACGCCGCCCGCACTTCCTGGTCAAGGAGAGATGCGGCCTCCCCGGCCCCCCGGAAGACCCCCGGGAGCCCACCCTCCGCGAGGGTAAGGTGGTCTGATGCCGGATCGCCGCAAGCGCGAACTCCTCGCCCAGATCCTCCGGTTCGGCCTCGTCGGCGGCGTCAACACCCTCACCTTCTACGGCATCTACCGGCTGCTGCTCCCCTGGATGCCCTACTTCGCCGCCTACACCCTGGCCTTCCTGCTGAGCATGGTCGGCTCGTTCTTCATGAACACTTACTTCACCTACCGCACCCGCCCGACCTGGCGGAAGTTCGCCCTCTTCCCGCTGACCAACATCACCAACTACGCCGTCCAGAGCGCCGGCTTGTTCGCCCTGGTCCACTGGCTCCGCCTGAGCGAGGAGACCGCCCCGCTGGCGGCGGCGGTGGTCGCCATCCCCTTCACCTATCTCCTCTCCCGGCGCATCCTGGTGCCGGCGGGGGTGGGCGCGGCTGCGGGCCCGGGCGGCGGGGGGGCCGACGGGGCGGCTACGGGCGCCAGGGTGTCCGGTGTTCTGCCAGGTGGGCCAGGACCGCGTGATTCGCCTCCCAGCCGTCGGGGAACTTGACGGTGACGCCGAGCTGGACGGGCTCCGAGGACGGGTGTTCGTCGAGGAGGTCGGCGACTCCCGCGCGGCACACCACGATGCAGGCGTGGCGGTGCCGGGAGGTGAGGACGCAGAGACGGCCGGTCTCCAAGTGGAAGGCGGTCGCGTCCGGGCGTCCGGACAGCGGGTGGAGGATCACGGTCACGTCGAACTCACGGCCCTGGAGGCGGTTCGCGGTGTCCACGGTGACGCCGGCCACGCCCAGCGCGGCCAACGCACCCCGGACGGCGGCGGCCTGGTCCCGGTGGGCGGTGCCGACCGCGATCCGGTCGGGGGTCAGCGGCGCGGGGTCGGGGTCGGGGGCGCTGTAGGTGAGGCCGCCGCGGTCCAGCAGCCGGCGGACGACCGCGGCGACCGCGCGGACCGCCTCCGGGTCGGTGCGGGGGGTGTGGCGGGCCGGGAGCTCCAGCAGGCCCCAGCCGGAGGCCGCCGCCTCGTCCAGCACCCGGTCGGGGCCGCCGCCGTCGCCCTTGACGCCGAAGGCCAGCCGGCGCTCGCCGGGGCCGGTGCCGCTGCGGAAGGGGGTGTACGGGTAGAACGCCCGCGACACCAGCGGCGCGGCGGTGGCCGGCAGCCGCCAGGAGACGGGGAGGCGGTGCTGCGGCAGGCCCGGATTGTGGGCGAGCAGCGTGACGACGGCGCTGGCCGACGGGTCGTAGCTCAGCCCGGCCCACTGGTCGGCGGCCACCACGCTGAAAGGGTCCAGCTGGCCCGGGTCGCCGACGAAGAGGGCCCGGTCGAACAGCCCGGCCACCTGGAGCAGCGCGTCGGACCGCATCTGATATGCCTCGTCCACGATGGCGTACCGCCACGGCTCGGTGTCCTTGACGTACGCCCACTTGGCGGCGGTCGCGATCACCACCGCGCAGGCCCGCAGATCCGCCACCGAGGCGGACTTGGCGAAGGCCGGATGCCGGTCCAGCGCCGGGTCGGGCGGCGAGTCGGCGCCGTGCAGCCGGCCGATCGGCAGCTCGGGGTCGGCGGTGGCGAGGCGGTCGGCGAGGTCGTCCACCTGGGCGTTGGTCTGCGCGACGATCATCAACGACTCGCCGGCGGCCGCGAGTTCGCGGGCGGCGCGCACCACCAGGGTGGATTTGCCGGCGCCGGGCGGTGAGTCGACGACCACGCCGCGCGCGCTGCCGTGCAGGGTGCTGTCCAGGATCGAGGCGGTCGCCGCGGCGGCTTCGGCGGCGGGATCGAAGGGGCGGGGCCCGGCGCTCGGGGAAGCGCCGGCTGACCTCGGGGCGGCGGCGGGGGCCGGGCCGTCCGTTACGGGGCTCACAGATAGTCCTCGGCGGTGACGGGGTCGGGGGCGTCGGCGGGGCGGGGGACGGCCGGGGCGGAGGCGGGCGCGGGTGTGCTCGGAGCGCCGGGGCCACCGGAATCGGCCGGGCCGCCGGGCGCGCCCTGCTGGGGAGGCGCCGTGAGGTCGCCCGGCGCCCTGGCCGCCCCCGGCGGACCCCCGTGGGTCCAGGGCGTCGCCTCCGGGTCCGGCAGGGCCGGGCCGCTCCGGGCGTCGTGCTCGAAGAACGTGAAGCAGACCCGGTCGCCCGGCTCCGGCACCGAGCCCTCCTTCGGCGTACGGCCGCTGCCCATCCCGCCGGTGAGGCGCACGGTGACCAGCCATTCGGGAAAGGGACCGCCCTCGACGCCCTCCACGGCGACCAGCTCCGAGCCCTGCGCCGACTTCGCCTCCGGCACCGCCCGGTAGGCCTTCGCGCCCGGCTCGGCCTGCGGCACATCGCCGGTGGCGACCGTCACCAGCGGCCTCGGCATCGGGCGCCGCCCCTCCGAGTACGCCATCTCGACCGCGACGACCTCCCCGGCGAACGCCTCGCCGGCCAGCCGCCGCGCCGCCATCGCCAGCGGATCGTCCAGCGCCTCCTGGGCGGACAGCCTGGCCTGCGCGGTCTCCCGCCCGGCGAGCTTCTGCGCGGCGGTGATCGCGTCGTCCCGCTTGGGCTGCGGCGGCTCCCCGGCGCGGATCCGGTCCCGGTGGCCGGTGAAGGACCAGCGGTCCCGCTTCCAGCGCTCCGCCACATGCGCCGCCTCGGGCAGCTCCCGCAGCAGGTCGAGACCGCGCCAGACGTCGTCCCAGGTGGGCCGCAGCTGGGAGCCGACCAGCCGGCGCACCTCCGCTTCCGCCTTCGCCACCGCGCCGCCGCCTTCCGCGCGGGCCTCGTCGTAGCGCGCCATGGCCGGCGCCAGCACCCGGTTGTCGAACACCGGGTCCGTCGCCGGGCCGGCCGGCGGGCTCAGCAGCAGTCCGTCCGGGCCGCGCCCGGTCTGCGCCCGCGCCGCCGCCGACCCGCCGTCCAGACCCGGCGCCGGGTCGATCCAGCCCAGCAGCGCGCCCAGGTGCTGGTCCTCCATCGCGCTCTGCCCGGTCGCCCAGTGCCGGGTGAGCAGGTCCGTCATCGCGACCAGCAGCGCGCTGCCCGGGGTCCGGGCGCGCTCCGCGTAGTGGGTGAGCCAGCGGCCCAGCAGCGGGACCGGCACCGGCACCGGGTGCGGCGCCTCCGGGTCCTCCACAGTCCGCAGGAAGCGGGTGGAGCGGCCCACCAGCCGGACGAACTCCAGCGCGGCGCTGTTGGGCACGACGAGCTGGAGCGCGTCCGCGCACACCTCGGTCTCCTCGCGGTTGCGGGTGGCGGGCTCGACCTCCACCGCGTCGCCGTACGCGTCCAGCAGCGGCAGCAGCACTCCGGCCAGCCCGGCGAAGAAGCCGAACCGCAACTCCCGGTCCAGCGGCTGCGGTACGACCAGCAGGGTCGGCGCCTCCCGCTCCGTGCCGATCAGCGCGCCCAGCGGTGCCCCCGACTCACCGGCGGTGGTCAGCGGTACGAACACCACCGGCCGGTCGGCCAGATACCGGTGCCGTACGGTCGCGGCGGCCACCGCCCGGCCGCCCGCGACGGCCTCGGCCCGGGCCAGTGTCCCCATCACCGACATCCGGCACCTCCCCGGGCCCCGCCGGGCGACCCCGCGTCCGTAACGCCCTGCCGCCTCACGCGCCCGCCCCCTGCTTGGCCGCCTCGGCCAGCGCCTCCTCGCGCAGCGCCGCCGCCCGCCGCAGCGCGGAGACCGCCGGGTCGTCCGGGTCCCCGGCCAGGCCGCCCGCCGCGGCCAGTACGGACTCGACCGTCGTCAACTCGCCCAGCTCGGCGCGCAGTCCGCGCCCCAGAGCGTCCACACAGCCCTCGGCGCGGGAGCGGTCCCGGCAGTGGAAGGCCAGCTCGCAGGTGGACAGGCATTCAGGGGCGTACGCGGCCGGCACCGACTCCACCGCCGCGAAGAGCTCGGCGGCCGGGCGGGTCACCGAGCGGCCGTCGGGGGTGTAGGCCAGGTCGAAGGTGGTGCCCTCCGGGAGCGCGGCGGCGATCTCCTCGATCCGGGTGAGCCGGGTCAACTGCCGCCGGGTGACCGCCAGTTGCTTACGGACATCGACCCACTCGGCGGTGGGCAGGTTGGAGAAGTCCTTGGGGCACACCAGCAGGACGTCGGAGCGGGCACGGCCCGCCGCCACGGCGTCGAGCGCCAGCACATAGACCGCCGACTGCCGCGCCGCGGCGCCCACTTTCATGGCGTCGGCGCCGCCGTCCAGGATCGGGAAGGACTTGATCTCGACCACGGTCCAGCGGCCGTCGGGCGCTATCGCCACCGCGTCCGGCTCCAGATAGGCGGTGGAGCCCGCCACATCCAGGGTGAGCAGCGGATGGTCGAGCAGCGTCCAGACGCCGGGCGCCGCCTCGGCCAGCGCCTGCCGGGTGCGGGCGACCCGCCCTTCGGGGCCGGGCGCGCCGAGGTCGGGCACCTCGGCCGTGACGCCTTCGGCGGTGTCGCCGTCCACGCCGAGCAGCCGCAGCAGCTCGACGCAGCCGTCCCGCTTGACCCGGGCCTCGAAGGCATGGCCGCGGGAGAAGGCGAAGCGCGACTGGCCGAACCGGGCCGGGGCGCCCAGTGTCTCGGCGACGGCGCCCTTGTCGACCCCGGCGGCGTCCAGCAGGGCGCGGCGGCGGCAGCCGGGATTGGCGGCGAGCGCGGCGAGCGCCCGCGCGTCGAGCGGGCGGGGCGCGGTGCCGGGACCGCGCAGCGCGGCCAGCCGCTCGCGCAGGGAGTGGTGGTGCGTAGTGCTCACCCGCGAAAGTGTCGCACCCGCCTACGACATTCGGCTGCGGCCCGCGTGTTCCCCGCCGGTGAACCGGGTCGGCTCGCTCCGGTCGTCCGCCCGGGACAGGTCGGAGGGGCCGGAGAGATCGGAGAGGTCGGAGATCTCGGACGCGCCGGACACCCCGGACACCCCGGACACCCCGGACACGTCCGGGACGCCGGAGAGATCCCGCCCGGCGGGGAAGGAGACCTGCCGCGGCACCCCGCCGCCCGCTGAGCCGGTGTCAGCCGCCGGCGCCACCTCGGTGGCCGCCGGTCCGCCCTCCCCTTCGGTCGGGGCGGCCTCGACGGGGACGACCTCGCCCGGAGCGACCTCCACCGGGGCGGCCGCGTCCGAGGAGGCCACGACCGTCCGGCTCCCCGTCTGCGAGCGCGGCGGCAGCCCGACGGACAGCCGCACCCGGTCGATCACCAGGTCGGTCAGCCGCAGCGCCGGCCGGGAGAGCAGGAAGCCGAGCGTCATGGTGGCCACGCCGGCCAGCGCGTCCATCAGGTAGTGGTTGCCGGTGCCCATCACGACCAGTGCCGTGACCAGCGGATAGCACAGCCCGAGCACGCGCACCACGCGGTGGCGGGCGTGCCGCCACAGCAGGATCCCGCACCACAGCGACCAGCCGACATGCAGGCTCGGCATCGCCGCGTACTGGTTGGTGAGGTGGCCCAGCCCGCGCGGCGCGCTGGCGTCGGTGCCCCACCAGCCCCAGGAGCCGTACTGCGACATCGAGTCGATGAAGTGCGCGCCGGGCAGCAGCCGGGGCGGCGCGGTGGGTACGGTGGCGAAGCCCACCAGGCCGATCAGCGTGGACATCAGCAGCCAGGTGCGGGCGACCCGGTAGTGGGTGGGCCGGCGCAGCCACAGCCAGACCAGTATCGACGGCGTGATCACGTAATGCAGCGAGGCGTACGCGAAGTCGGCCGGCACCCCGAGGAAGGCGTGCTCGGTGAACAGCCGGTTGAAGAACCGCTCGGGGTCGAGGTGCGTCAGCCGCTCGAAGTGCAGGATGTCCGCGCCGTGCTGGAGCGCGTCGTCGACATCGCCGCGCACCATCAGCCGCGCCGCGGAGTAGAGGACGTATATCACGGCGACCAGCGGCAGCTCGGTCCACCAGCGCAGCTTGCCCCGGTACGCGGCGGCCCGCGGCGCAGTGGCGGTCATCGTCATGCGGACGTCTCTCCAGGTTCTCCGAACGAAGGCCGCAGGCGGCGGTCGTGGGCGTGTGGCGTACCCTCTACCGTACGACGTACGTTTGACCGTACCGCCACCGGCCCGGATTTTCCGGACCCGGCCGGGATTTGTACGGTGTTCAACCTTCCGTGGCAGGGTATGCAGGCACAAGGACGCCCGCGCCGCCGAGCCGGGTTGCCTGCCATGAGGTCGGGGACTCCCATGAGTTCCACTGGTTCCACTTCGTGAGTTCCGATGGATCATTCGCAGGACGAGAAAACAAGAGAATCCGATGTCCGTCAGTCAGCCGGTCCGTCCGCCGCGGCGGCGCGCACCGCGTAACTCGCTCAATCCCGATCGTATCCTCGACGCCGCCGTCCTCCTGCTCGACCGGGACGGCCCCGAGGCGTTCACCATGCGCGCGCTCGCCGAGCAGCTCGGTGTCGGCACCATGGCCGTCTACTCCTATTTCAAGGGGAAGGACGAGATCAACGACGCCGTGGCGCAGCGTCTCCTCGACACGATAGAACTACCGCCCGGCGGTTCGGCCGATCCCGGCAGCGAACTGCGCGAAGTGTGCCGCGGGGTCTACCGACTGTTCACCGAGCACCCTTCCGCGCTTCAGCTGCTGACACTGCGCGCGGTACGCGGCGACGACGCGATCATCGTCATCGACCGGATGCTGGGGCTGCTGCGCCGGACCGGACTGGCCCCGGACGAGGCGGCCCGGGCGCACATCGTGCTGATGCAGTACACCGTCGGCTCCGCGCTGTGGCGCATCCGGCGCGAGCGGGCGCTGTGCGAGGAGGGCGCGCGGGAGCGGCTGCGCGCCAAGCTGGACGCGCTGCCCGCCGGGCGCTATCCGGCGCTGGCCGCGCTGGCGCCCGAGCTGATGTGCGCGCAGGGCGAGGGGACGGCGCTGTACGAGGCGGGGCTGGACGCGATGCTGCGGGGGCTGCTGCCGGTGCGGTAGACGCGGCGGGTGGGGCGTGGGTCATGATGGATCCTTTCCCGCACCGATCCCGTCCCGCACGCTCCTGTCCCGCACCGATTCTTTCCCGCACCGCTCCACCGCTCCACCGCTGTCCGCTCGTTGTCCGCTGCTTGTCCGCCCCCCCTGACGTACGAAGGGCCTTCTGCATGGCTCCGCGCATCCTCCTGGTCCGCCACGGGCAGACGGAGTGGTCGCTGTCCGGACGGCACACCGGCCGTACCGACATCCCGCTGACCGAGGAGGGGCGCCGCACCGCGCTGGTCCTGCGCCGGCGCTTCGCGTCCGCCCCCTGGAACGGTCTGCCCGGCGTCGAGGTCCGCACCAGCCCGCTGCTGCGCGCCGCCGAGACCGCCGACCTGGCCGGCTTCGAATCCCGCGTCAAGGAATGGGACGCGCTGCTGGAGTGGGACTACGGCGACTACGAGGGCCTGACCCCGGCCCAACTCCAGGAACTGCGGCCCGGCTTCAACATCTGGCGGGACGGCGCGGCCGGCGGCGAGCCGCTCGCCTCGGTCGCCGCCCGCGCCGACGAGGTGGTCTCCTGGGCCCGCGACGGCAGCGAGGACGTGCTGGTCTTCGCCCACGGCCATTTCCTGCGCGTGCTGGGCGCCCGCTGGCTCGGCCTCGACCCCGCCTTCGCCGCCTCGCTGCGGCTGGACCCGGCCTCGCTGTCGATCCTGGGCTGGGCCTACGGCGAGCCGGCCCTGGAGCGGTGGAACGACACCGGGCACCTGGGGTGAGCGGCTGACTCCGCCGGGTGGCCGGGGGTTCACGGGCCCGTCCACGGCGACTCCGGGGGCCGTTCGCCATTCGCCAGGGCAATTCGCCAGCAAACGCCACCCCTTGAGGCGTGAAAGAGGCGTAGCCGTTGACGCTCCGGGGCCGTTGTATGGAGTGGGGGCGCCCGGTAACAGGAGGGGCGCCGTAGGTGAGGAGGGGTTCGCCGTGGTGGACACGCAGAAAGTCCCGCACAGCCAGGAACCGGATACCGGGGTCTCCCCGCACTGCGATCTGGTGACGGTGCCGGCCCGGCAGGGGCTGGAGGCGGTGGACCTGCTCCGCTTCAGCCCGGGCGGCGTGGGCCCGGTCCTGCACGACCGTACGGGCGACAGCCTCGCCTTTCTCGTACCGTCCGGCACCGCCGACGCCTGGGACGTCCCGGGCAGCTCCTGCGTGTGCCGTACGGAGGAGGGCGAGGCGCCGGGCGCCGGCTGGCTCGTACCGCCGCACACCGACACCGAGGTGACCGATCCGGCGGTGCTGGAGGCGGCGCTCGGCGAGGCGGCCCGGATGCTGCGGCTGGTCGACAGCTGTCAGCGGTCGGGGGCGGACGGCGCCACCGCTGACCCGGCTGACCCGGCTGTCACGGCTGGCGGTGCCAGCGAGGGCGGTACGGACGGCGCGGGCGCCGGCGCGGGTCCGGTGGACCGATAATCGGAGGATGGCCCGAACGCGTCGCGCTCCCGAAACCCGTACCGCCCCCGTGGACGGCGGTCTGGCCGAACTGCGGGCCGACCCGGACCGCGAGCGGGCGTGGACCCTGCTGGTGGACAGCGCGCCGCAGTCGCATGTGGACCTGGCCGATCCGGCGTATCTCGGTTTCTCGTACCAGCGCAGGCTGGGACACGTGGTGGATCTCGTCGCGCCGGCCGGACGGCCCCTCCAGGTCGTCCACCTGGGTGGCGGCGCGCTGACCCTGGCCCGCTACACCGCCCACACCCGGCCGCGCTCCACCCAGACCGTGATCGAGCTGGACACCGCCCTGACCGAACTCGTCCGGCGCGAACTCCCCTGGGACCGCGGCTGGCGGATCAAGGTCCGCGGCGGCGACGCGCGGGACGGCCTGGCGAAGCTGCCCGACGCCTCGGCGGATCTGGTGATAGCCGACGCCTTCGCGGGCGCCCGCACCCCGGCCCATCTCGCCACGCTGGAATTCCTCCACGAGGTCCGCCGCGTGTTGCGGCCGGACGGCCACTACGCCGTCAACCTCACCGACGGCGGCCCGCTCACCTTCGCCCGCGGCCAGAGCGCCACCGTCCGCGCGGCCTTCCCCGAGGCGGTGCTCGCCGCCGAGCCCGCCGTCCTGCGCGGCAAGCGCTTCGGCAACCTGATGCTGTGGGCCGCCGCCCAGCCGCTGCCGCTCGCCGCCTTCGGCCGCCTGCTGGCCACCGACCCCCACCAGTCCCGCATCACCCACGGCCCGGACCTGGCCGCCTTCACGGCCGGCGCCCCCGCGGTGACCGACGCGACCGCCACCGCGTCGCCGGAGCCGCCGGACCACGCCTTCGACTAGCGCCCTGTCTTCCGGCCGCTAGTTGTCGTAGGACTCGACCGAGGGCGGGTGGCCGTTCCAGGTGCAGAACAGGGATGAGGAGGCGGCGCTGTCGGCCGAGGTGAAGGTGACGCGGAGCCAGCCCGGCTGGGTCCAGACCTGCATCTTCCAGCCGGCGGCGGGGGTGGCCGTGACGAGCGAGGCATCGGTGCTGGTGAGGTCGAGCACCACCCGGCCGCCCCGGACCGTGTAGCCGCGGATGTCCCCGCTGGAAGCGCCGGGGGGAGTTCCGGTGGAAGTGCTCGTGGAAGTCCCGGTGGAGCCGGTGGCGGTCGTGGCGGCCGTGGGGGAAGGCACCGGGTGCGGGGTGCCCGGCGGCGTCTTCGGGGGCAGGGCCGCGGCGCCGGTGGTCGTCGGGGGCCTGGGCGCGGGAGCGGTCCGGTGCGGGCGAGGGGTGGGTGAGGGCATCGGAGGCCGCGAGGTCGCCGGCACCAGGATCCCGGACGGTGTGCTGATCGGCAGCGCGCGCGGCAGGTCGTAAGCGGTGCTCCGGAGGACCGAGTGCACCCCGAACCAGGACAAGGCGACCGCCGCCGCGGTCGTCAGCGTCCAAGCGCCGGCGTGGAGGAGCCCTCTGTACACCCGGGTCATCCTGCCACCGCCGGCGGCGTCCTCAGCCGGCCGGGGCGTACGGGCGCAGGCCGTCGACGACCAGGTCGAGCAGGCGCCCGGCGCGGGCCTCGCCCTCCGGGCCGGGGCCGACGCGCCACAGGAAGCCCAGCATCAGCAGGACGTCGTCCGGATCGGCGCCCGGGGCGATGCTGCCGTCCGCCTCGCAGGCGCGCAGCAGCGCGGTGATCGCCCCGATGACCGAGCCGTAGATCTCGCTCGCCAGGCCCTCGTCGGTCAGCGCGTGCAGGACGTCGGACAGGCCGTGCTTGATCTGCCCGTAGTACGCCAGCCGGTCGAACCACAGCCGCAGCGCCTCCAGCGGGGGGTGCCCGGCCAGCAGTTCGGGGGCGTGAGCCGCCAACTCGTCCACCTCGTGGCGGTAGACGGCGAGGATCAGCGTCTCGCGGGTGGGAAAGTGCCGGTAGAGCGTCCCGGGGCCCACCCCCGCCTTCTTGGCGATGGAGTTCAGCGAGGCGTCGCCGGAGACCGAGAAGGCGTCCCGGGCGACCTCGATGATACGGGCGCGGTTCTGCCGCGCGTCCGCGCGTACCGGCTCGCTCCGCTGCTCGGTCATGCCCTCTGTCCGCCCTCCGGTCGGGGACCGCCCGCTCGCCGGGGCCGGCGCCGCCGCGGTCGAAAGGAGTCCGGAGACATCTCCGCCCATACCGAGCATAGTCCCGGCTCCCGCTCCGCCGCCCCCCACCGCCGGGGGCGCCGTCCGGGGGACGCGCTAGGTTGCGGCCCATGGCAAGTGTGCTCGTCGTGGAGGACGACCAGTTCGTACGGTCGGCGCTCATCCGGCATCTGACGGAGGCGTCGCACACCGTGCGGAGTGTGGGGACCGCGCTGGAGGCGCTGCGGGAAGTCGCCCAGGTGGGCTTCGACGTGGTGATCCTGGACCTCGGGCTGCCCGACCTGGACGGCTCGGAGGCGCTGAAGATGCTGCGCGGGCTGAGCGACGTACCGGTGATCGTGGCGACCGCGCGGGACGACGAGACCGAGGTCGTCCGGCTGCTGAACGCGGGCGCGGACGACTACCTGGTGAAGCCGTTCTCGGTGGAGCACCTGTCGGCCCGGCTGGCGGCGGTGCTGCGGCGGGCGCACGGGCGGGGCGGGGCCGCCGGCGCGGAGGCGCTGATCCGGGTCGGCGGTCTGGAGATCGACGTACGGCGGCGGCTGGCGGCGCTCGACGGGGTCGGACTCGACCTGACACGGCGGGAGTTCGACCTGCTGACGTTCCTGGCCGCGCGGCCCGGCGAGGTGGTGGCGCGGCGCGAACTGCTCGCCGAGGTGTGGCAGCAGTCCTACGGCGACGACCAGACCATCGACGTCCATCTGTCCTGGCTGCGGCGGAAGCTGGGGGAGACGGCGGCCAGGCCCCGCTATCTGCACACCTTGCGCGGAGTGGGCGTGAAGCTGGAGCCGCCGGCATGAGATGGGCGCTGATCCGGGTCTGCCTCGCGGTCACCACGATGGTGGTGATCGCCTTCGCGGTCCCGCTGGGCCTGGTGGTCAAGGAACTGGCCCGCGACCGGGCGCTGACCAACGCGGAACGGCAGGCCGCGGCGGTGGCGCCGGCGCTGGCGATCACCACCGACCGGGCGCAGCTGGTCCGCGCGCTGGCCGCCACACAGGCGCGGATCGCGCTGTGGATACCGGCCACCGATTCCTCGCCGGCGGTGGACCTCGGCACGCACCGGGTCTCCGCGGACGCCCTGCGCGGGGCGTCCGCGAACGGCGAGGCGGCGACCGTCCGGGTCGCGGGCGGGCTGGCCCTGCTGCGCCCCAACGCGGTCAGTTCGGGCACCATCGCCGTGGTCGAGGTCTTCGTGCCGGACGGCGATCTCACCCGGGGGGTGACCACGGCGTGGCTGGTGCTGGCCGGAGTGGGGCTCGGCCTGATCATCACGTCGGTGGCCATCGCGGACCGCCTCGGCAGCTGGATGATCCGGCCCGCGGTACGGCTGGCGGGCGCCGCCCACCAACTGGGCGAGGGCGACCTCGGGGTACGGGTGCCGGAGGCGGGGCCGGTCGAACTGCGGGCGGCCGCCGCCGCGTTCAACGCGATGGCCGACCAGGTCGTACGACTCCTCGAATCCGAGCGGGAGTTGGCGGCGGACTTGAGCCACCGGCTGCGTACCCCGCTCACCGTGCTGCGGCTGAACACCGCGTCCCTCGGCGACGGGCCGGCCGCCGACCAGACCCGGGCGGCCGTCGCCCAACTGGAGGGCGAGGTCGACCGGATCATCCGCGCGGCCCGCGAGCACCGCACCCCCGCGTCGGTGCCGGTGGGCTGCGACGCGGCCGAGGTCATCCGGGAACGGATGGCGTTCTGGTCGGCGCTCGCGGAGGACGAGGCCCGCGAGGTGCGAACGGCCGGCGCGGACCGGCCGGTACGGGTGCCGGTCGCTCGCGCGGAGCTCACGGCGGCGCTGGACGCGATGCTGGGCAATGTGTTCCGGCACACGCCGGAGGGGACGGCTTTCGCGGTGGACGTGCACAGTACGGACGAGGCGGTGATCGTGCTGGTCTCCGACGCGGGGCCGGGGGTGGCCGACCCCGTCGCGGCGGTGCGGCGCGGCCACGGGGACGGGGGGCAGGGGTCCACGGGGCTCGGCCTCGACATCGTTCGGCGGGTCGCCGAATCCACCGGGGGTGATGTGGCCATCGGCCGCAGTGTGCTGGGCGGCGCCGAAATCCGCGTCTGGCTGGCACGGTCGGCGCGCCCCTGGCCCCCACCCGCCCCGGGCCACCGCCGGGGCCCCCTGAAGCGGGGCTGACCCTTCCGGGGGGGCAGGTCCCCCTCCCGGGTGCGCCGGGGTGCCGCCGTGTCTGGGGTTGGCTGCCCCCTCCCGGGTGCGTCGGGGTGACGTCCGGCGTGGGGGCACCTTTCCCTTGCCCGGGTGCGCCGGGGCGGCGCCGTGTTTGGGGCGTGCTGCCTCCTCCCGGGTGCGCCGGGCCGACCGCCTACCGTGTGCGGCTCTCGCCGCGGGAGTGTCCCGCCATCGCCGGGTGCGGGCCGGTTGTGCCCACCCTCCCCCAGGGCTTCGCCTGGGGGTGCCCCCATTCGCTCCGCTCGCCCAGCGGGACGATTGCCCACAACCTTTCTGCCCCTTTGGCGCAGCCGCCCACAAACCTGGATGTACGGGTCACCGGCCGCCCGCCCCGCCGGGCGGCCGGTGATGGCTGGTGGGACAAACGTTGTGGGCAGACGTTCCGCATGGCGAGCGAAGCGAATGGGGGTCCCCCCAGGCGAAGCCCTGGGGGAGGGTGGGCACAACCGGCCCGCAGCTTGCGGTCGGCGGGGGAGGAAGCGGGGTTCGTTGGGCGGGGGTGGGCCCGCAGGTCCGGTTTGCGGTCAGCGGTTGGGGTGGGCCCGCACCTCGCGGTCGGCGGAGATGGAAGCGCGGCTGGTTCGGCCGGGGTGGGCCCGCGGCCCCCGTGGCGGCGGGGGGAGGGGGCGGACCCGGGCGGGGGAACAGGAGTGGCGGGGGGCGCCGCAGGCTCATAGCTTCGGCTTGGCGGGCCACCCCCCTCGCGCCCCGCCCCACGCACCTCACCACCGGGAAAGCGGGTTGAACTCCATGACCGTAAGACGTTGGCTGGCGGTAGCAGCAACCGCCGGCCTGGGCCTGCTGGCCGCCCAACCCGCGTACTCCGCGCAGGTTCCCGCGCCAGCTCCGGCGTCGGCTCCCGCGTCGGCGCCGGCGTCCGCACCGCAGGACCAACAACCCCGCGTCGTCGCCGCAGGCCAAAGCATTCAGCAGGCCGTCGACACCGCCCACCCGGGTGACACCATCCTCGTCCAGGCCGGCACCTACCGCGAGAACATCACGATCACCGTCCCCGGTCTCACCCTGCGCGGCGAGTCCGCCGACAAGGTGATCCTGAGCCCGCCGGCCGTCAAGACCGCCGCCACCCCCGGCTGCGCCGACACCGGCATCTGCGTGACCGGGACCGAGGGCCACCGCCTCACCGATGTCCGGATCGCCTCCCTCACCGTCACCGGCTTCGCCAGGAACGGCATCGCGGCCAGCGAGACCGACGGCCTGACCGTGGCGGGCGTCCGCGCCGACGGCGACGGCCAGTACGGCATCCAGCAGCAGAAGTCGGTGCGCGCCCGGATCATCGGCAATGTCGCCCGCGACAACAGCGAGGCCGGTGTCTTCCTGGCCAACACCGTCGACGAGGAGGGCGGCGCCCTCGACCTCCAGGGCGCGGTCGTCGCCGGGAACGTCCTGTCCGGCAACAAGACCGGGCTCGTCCTGCGCCGGATCCGCGACATCGCCGTCAACGGCAACACGGTGACCGACAACTGCGCCGGGATCTTCGTCGTGGGTGACGAAGGGGTCCCGCGGGCCGGCCACTTGACCGTGCGCGGCAACGCGGTGACCGCCAACACCCGCTACTGCGCGGCCAACGCGCGCCTGCCGTTCGTGCAGGGCGCCGGCATCGTGCTGACCGGTGTGGAGAGCACGGTCGTCGAGCGGAACACCGTCACCGGCAACACCGGCACGTCGCCGATGTCCGGTGGTGTGGTGTTCTTCCACAGCTTCGTGAACGTGCCCAACACCGACAACACCGTGCAGGACAACGTCCTGCTGGACAACGGCCCCGCCGACCTCACCGGTTGGGACGCCGGCACCGGCAACAGCGTCACGGGCAACACCTGCCAGGTGTCCGAGCCGACCGGCCGCTGCTGACCACCCCCCCTGCCATCCCTGCCCCCTGTCCGCACCCCAGGAGAAAGGCGGCCCGATGACGACCGCGCCTCCCGCCAAGCCCAGGAACGACACCGCGACCACACCCTCCACCCCGGCGGAGGGCGCCCCGCCCTCCGTGCAGGCCGCCATGCGGCTGCGGGAGATCGTCTTCGGCGCCGCCCCGGCGGCCGCCGTCCGCGCCGCCGCCACCCTCGGCGTCGCCGACGCGCTGGACGACGACCCCGCGCAGGCCGAGGACCTGGCCCGCCGGCTCGACATCGAGCCCAAGCCGCTGCGACGGCTGCTGCGGACGCTGGCCAGCCACGGAGTGTTCGCCGAGACCGACGACGGCCGCTTCGAGCACACCGAGATGTCGCGGTTGCTGCGCCAGGACGCGCCCGGCAGCCTCCACCACATCACCTTGTGGTGCACCGAACCGTGGACCTGGCAGGTCTGGCCGCGGCTGGCCGAGGCGGTCAGGACCGGGTCCGGGGTCTTCCCCGAGGTGTTCGGCAAGAACTTCTTCGAGTATCTGCACAGCGAAGGCGGCGAGTCCGCCCGGGTGTTCGACCGGGCGATGACCTCCTCCAGCCGCCAAGCGGCCAAGGACCTGGCCGAGTTCGTCGACCTCACCGGCGTGCGCAGCGTGGTGGACATCGGCGGCGGCCAGGGCATGGTGCTGGCCGGCCTGCTGGAGCGCGACCCGGCGCTGCACGGCACGCTGCTCGACCTGCCGGCGGTGGTGGCCAACGCCGACTCCCGTCTGCGCAAGGGCGGTTCACTGGCCGACCGGGTCCGGCTGATCCCGGGCGACTGCCGGGAGGCGATCCCGGTCGAGGCCGACCTCTACATCATCAAGAACATCCTGGAGTGGGACGACGCCAGCACCCGCGCCACCCTGCGCAATGTGATGGCCGCCGCCGCGCCGGGCGCCCGGGTGCTGGTCATCGAGAACCTGGTGGACGACAGCCCGTCGATGCGCTTCACCACCGCCATGGACCTGCTGCTGCTGCTCAACGTCGGTGGCGCCAAGCACTCCAAGCAGAGCATGAGCGCGCTGATGACGGAAGCCGGGCTGACGATCGACGACATCCGCCCGGTGAACAGCTATCTGCACGCCTTCCAGGCGGTCGTCCCCGGGTAGGGACCGCCGCGGCGCACACAGCGATCCGCCCGTACCCCGGGTCAAGGGGTACGGGCGGATCGCTGTGTGCGCGGCGCCGGTGAGCGGCTATCGGACCGGCGTCCGCTGCCAGCGGTAGAACTCGCGGGCCATCGCGTCCTTCGGCTCGCGCCACGTCTTCGGGTCGTACGCCTCGATGTACGCCGTGAGCGTGTCGCTGATGGTGCGGAACTCCGGGTGGTCCTTCATCTTGGCCACCTCGGGACCCGGCTCCCGCTCGGCCTCGACCAGGTGCAGGTAGAGGTCGCCGTACTGGAACAGGCTGCGGCCGGTCACCCCGATCAGGCCCGGCAGTTCGCCCTTGTCGGAGGCGGCGAAGGTGTCGGCGATGTCCTGCGCGGAGCCCGGCTTCATACGGGCGACGATGAGGGTGCGGTGCATGGGATCACACCCCGCCCGCTGCCACGGTCGCCGCGTGGCGTTCCACCTGCTCGCGGATGCGCTCCATCTGGATGACGGAGTTGCGGTTGATGTGCGCGGTCATGCCCGCGTCGTCCACCGGGGCGGTGGGCTTCATGGCGAAGTCCTGGAGCCAGCGCATCGACGTCCCCTCGGGCACCTCCTCGTACTCCCAGCGGATGTTCATGTGCGCGAACGGGCCGGTCTCGACCCGGCGGGCCTCCACGGTCCACGAGTCGCGGTCCATCTCGCGCTCGGAGACCCAGCTCCAGACGGTGCCGTTCTCGTCGGGGTGCATGGTGAGCCGGAAGGTCACCGTGTCGCCGTGGCGTTCGAGGATCTCCACGGCGGCGTACTCGCTGAACAGCTGCGGCCAGCTCTCCAGGTCGTTGGTGAGCTCCCAGGTCAGCTCCCGGGGGGCGGCGATCACGATGCGGTTGTCGGTGCGACCGGTCATGGTTCAGACTCCTGCCGTGAGCTGGGCGTTGACGTTTTCCAGGAAGGCGCGCGGCGTCTTGCAGGTCTCCGCCTCCTCGCCGATGGGGCGCTCGTAGCGCTTCTCCAGCTCGGCGACGATGCCGAGCAGGCCGAGGGAGTCCAGTTCGAACTCCTCGAAGGTCGCCTCGGGGCGGGTCGCCATCTCCTTCGGGTCCACCGAGACTCCGGCGCGGCCCTTCATCAGCGCGGCGAGTTCCTCGTACGTGACGGGTGCGTTCATCGGATGCTGCCTCTCTTCTTCATCAGGGAGCTTCGGGCGGGGCGGCTCAGGGGTCCCTGGGCCCTGGGCCACCGGCAGGAAGGCTTCGGAGGGACCGGCGCCCGCCGGGGACGGGGCGGGCGCCGGGGTTCAGGGGGTGGTCCACGGCGCGGCTCAGCGCTCGTCGCCGTGGGCGCGCCGCAGGAGCAGCGCCGAATTGCCGCCCATCAGCCCGCGGCTGAGGACGAGCGCGGTGCGGAGCCGGGTGATACGGGCCTCGCCGGTGACGATGTCGAGGTCGTGCCGCACCTCGGAGACGACATTGGGCGTCGGCGGCACCACCCCGTGTTCGAGGGCGAGCACGGCGGCCGCGGCGTCGAGCGCCCCGGCGGCGCAATAGGCGCGGCCGAAACCGGACTTGGGCGCCGTCACCGGGACGGTCGCCGCCCGCGGGCCGAGCGCGTCGGCGATGGCCAGCGCCTCCGCCCGGTCGGCGGCCGGCACCGCCATCGCGTCGGCGAAGACCACGTCCACCTCCTCGGGCGGGCAGTCCGCCTCCGCCAGCGCGCCCTCGATGGCCCGCGCCAGGCCCTCCCGGGAGCGGTCCCAGCCGGCGGTGCCGGTGAAGGTCGACGCGTGCCCGGCGACCACCGCCCGGGGCCGCGCCCCGCGCCGCCTGGCCGCCTCCTCGTCCTCCACCACGAACATCGCGCCGCCCTCGGCGGGGGAGAAGCCGCACGCGTCGCCGGTGAACGGCAGGTAGGCACGCCGGGGTTCGGCGGACAGGCTCAGCTCGGGATAGCCGAGCTGGCACACCACCGAGTACGGCGCCAGCGGCGCCTCGGTGGCGCCCAGCACCATCGCGTCGGTGCCGCGCCGGATGCTCCGGCAGGCGTGCGCGAAGGCGTCCAGGCCGCCGGGCTCGTCGTCGGTCAGCACTCCGCAGGGGCCGCGGAAGCCGCCCCGGATGGAGATCTGGCCGGTGCTCGCCGCGTAGAACCAGGCGATGGACTGGTACGGCCCGACATGCGAGGGCCCCTTGCCCCACAGCTGCTGCAACTCGCTCTGCCCGAAGGCGCCGCCGCCCGAACCGGCCGCCGTCACCACGCCGACCCCGTACGGATTGGCCGGATCGGCCGCCAAGTGGGCGTCTTCGAGGGCCAGTTCGGCGGCGGCCATGCCGAAGTGGGTGAAGCGGTCGGTCTGGACGAGGAAGCGCTCCTCGACCATGGCGGACGCGTCGAAGCCGCTGACCTCGCCGGCGACCCGCAGCGGCAGCTCCGCGCAGCCCTCCCGGGTGACGCGCCCGAGCACCGAAGTGCCCTGCTGGACCGCCTTCCAGAAGGCGTCCGTACCGATGCCGTTGGGTGCGATCACCCCCAGTCCCGTCACCACCCCCCGGCGGGAACTCCCCTGTCGGCCGGGTCCGTTCATGCCGTGCTCCTCTCGGGGTGCGCCAGCACCACCGCGGACTGGAAGCCGCCGAAACCGCTGCCGACCGACAGCACCGACCGCAGCCGGGCCTGCCGCGCGACGCGCGGCACATAGTCCAGGTCGCACTCCGGGTCCGGTGTCTCGTAGTTCGCGGTGGGGGGAATCACGTCGTTGCCGATCGCCAGGGCGCAGGCGGCGAGTTCGATCGCCCCGATGGCGCCGAGCGAGTGCCCGACCATCGACTTGATCGAACTCATCGGCACCTCGTAGGCGTGCGCGCCCAGCGACCGCTTGACCGCGGCGGTCTCGTGCCGGTCGTTCTGCTTGGTGCCCGAGCCGTGCGCGTTGACGTAGTCGATGCCGGTGGGGTCGATCCGCGCGTCGGCCAGCGCGTTGTCGATGGCCCGGGACATCTCCAGGCCCTCACTGGTCAGTCCGGTCATGTGGTAGGCGTTGCCGAAGGTGGCGAAGCCGCGCAGCTCGCAGTGGATCCGGGCGCCCCGGCGGCGGGCGTGCTCCCACTCCTCCAGCAGCAGCACGGCGCCGCCCTCGCCCAGCACGAAGCCGTCACGCGCGGCGTCGAAGGGGCGGGAGGCGTGCGCCGGGTCGTCGTTGCGCGTCGAGGTGGCCTTGATCGCGTCGAAGCAGGCCACCGTGATCGGGGAGATCGGCGACTCGGCGGCGCCGGCCACGATGATGTCGGCCTTGCCCTCCTGGACCAGGTGGAAGGCGTGGCCGACCGCGTCCAGCCCCGAGGTGCACCCGGTGGAGACGGTCTGCACCGGTCCCAGCGCGCCCAGGTCCTCGGCCACTTCGGAGCCGAGCGCGCTGGGCTGGAAGGCCCGGTGCAGATGCGCCCCGGCCTGCTCCGGGTCCACGTCCCAGCGCTTGCCGCCCTCGCTGACCGCCACGTAGTCGCGCTCCAGCCGGGTGGTGCCGCCGACCGCCGAGCCGAGCGAGATGCCGACCCGCCAGGGATCGACCGACGCCAGGTCCATGCCGCTGTCGGCGACCGCCTCCCGGGCCGCCGCCAGCGCGAACTGGATGTAGCGGTCGGCGAGTTCGGCCCGTTCGGGGCCCAGGCCCGCGCCCCGGGCGTCGAAGTCGCACTCGGCGGCGATCCGGGACCGGAAGCCCGCCGGGTCGAAAAGGGTGATGCCCCGGGTCGCGGTCCGGCCCGCGGTGAGCAGGTCCCAGAAGGCGGCCACGCCGGTGCCGCCGGGGGCGACCACGCCCAGACCGGTGACCGCCACCCGCCGGTTCACGCGCGGGCCCCGGCCGGGTCGGGGGGAGCGCTCGCGCCCGCCTCGACGACCGCGGTGGTCCGGGCGTCCTGGCTGCCCGAGGTGTCCTCGGTGTCCACGTGCCCGAGTTCCGGACGGGGCGCCAGCGGTCCCAGGTGGAAGACCATCCGGGCCTCGGTGTCGCCGACATTGCGGAACCGGTGCCGTACGTCCACCGGGATCAGCAGACCCTGATCGGGCCGCAGCGGGTGGCTCACCCCGTCCAGGTCCACCTCCAGCTTCCCGCTGACGACGAACACGAACTCCTCGGAGTACGGGTGGTAGTGCTCGCCGATCCGCTCCCCGGGCTGGATCAGCGCCAGTCCCATGAACCCGCTGGTCGATCCGACCGTCGCCGGGGTGAGCATGGCGCGCAGGTCGCCGCCGCGGCGGCGGTTGGGGCTGGTGTCGTCGAGGTGGACGATTCGCGGTTGCCGTTCGGTCATGACTGCTGCTCCTGGGAGTGCGGGGGCGCTGGGGCGCCGGGCGTGATGCGCTGGACGTGCGGACCGGCGTAGCGGCGGTCGGCCTGGGGGCCGGTGCGCGCGGGGAGTCGGGGCGGATACCCGTACGGCGGTGTACGGCGGGCGTCAGACCTTCGGCGAGGTACGCACCGCGGTACGGCCCTGGGCGTCGTCCGCTCTGCGGTCGGTGACCGGCTCCATCGCCCGTCCGCCCCGGGCCACCGCCGAGGTGTCCGCGCCGGCCCCTACGTCCACGACCCGGACCAGCACGTCACCGCGCTGGAAGACGGTGCTCGCCAGCAGCGGCTGCCCGGCGTCGGCGGCGTCCTCGGCGTCCAGAGCGGCCAGCCGGCGCGCCTCGGCCGGGCCCTGCTCGGCCTTCACCGGGTGGACGAAGGCGTGCCGGGCCACGTCGGAGGGCAGGTCGGCGGCCGCGACATGCTCGATGGCCGGCAGCGCCGCCTTGGCGAAGAAGGCCCGCGCCGAGGCGCCGTCGGTCAGGTCCCGCGCCTCCTGCAGATACGGATTGATCGCCTCCTCCACGGCCCTGACCTCGGGCTGGGCGGCCACGTGCCGCAGCGCGTTGCCCAGGTCACCGGACACCTCGACGGCCCGCACCACCCGGTTGCCGTGCATGAACAGCGAGGTGCGCAGCAGCCGGGTCGAGTCGTCCACCTGGGCCTTCGGCGACTGGTAACCGGCCAGGATCCGCGCGACCTCGGGCTCCTTGCCGGGCTCCACGGTGAAGGTGATCGCGTGCCGGACCACCCCGTTGGTGCACAGCGGCGGCGCCGGCAGCGGGTCGAGCCCGGCCGACCGGGACACCGCCGAGGTACGCGCCCGGCGGGCACCGCCCTCGGGCGTCTCGGCCGCGACCATGAACCGCAGCGAGGTGGTGTCCCGCACGGTGTTGTGCAGCGGCTCCACCATCTTGCGGTGGGCGGCGCTCTCCACCCACTCCAGGAAGGACTCGCTGTCCTCCCACTCGCTGGTGATCAGCCACTGCGAGGAGTTGCCGAGCGACTGGCACAGCTGGTCGCTGATATGACCGGGTACCGCCGCGACCTGGTGGCGGATCTGCTCGTACGCGTCGAGGAAGGCCTGCTGCTTGCCGTCGAGGACGTCCAGCAGCAGTACGACACGCAGTCGGGTGATGGTCGGAGCTGAGGGGGCCGGCGTGGTGTGCCGGTCGTCCAGAGTCGTCACGGGATGGGTTCCTCTCGGATACGCGGGCAGCCCTGCTCCCGGCGCATGCCTCATGCATATGCGGTGGGCCTGCTCGACTACCGCAATGCTCACGTAAGGGGACTCATCCCGCACCGCAAGTGATGCGGGCGAGTGAAACCCCGCCGCCGGGCTCCCGAGGACCGCCGCATAGGGAAGGGAGCATCCATGACCCTCACACCCGACGAGCGTGTGCCCGTCCTCATCACCGGCGGCTCCCTGGTGGGGCTGTCCGCGTCGCTGTTCCTCGGGCGCCTCGGCGTCGAGCACCTGCTCGTGGAGCGGCACGCGCGCACCTCCCACCACCCCCGCGGCCGCGGCAACAACGTCCGCACGATGGAACTCTTCCGGGCCGCCGGAGTGGAGCCGCAGATCCGCGGCGCCGCCTCCGTGCTGGCCGACAACCACGGCATCCTGCAGGCCGACACCCTCACCGGCGCCGAGCAGGAATGGCTGTTCAAGCAGATCGACCCGGGCGGCACGCTGGACCGGCTCAGCCCTTCCGGCTGGTGCCTGTGCAGCCAGAACGACCTGGAACCCGTACTGCTGCGCAACGCCCGTTCGCTCAGCGGCGACATCCGCTTCGGCACCGAACTGATCTCCTGCGAGCAGGACGCCGGTGGAGTGACAGCGGTGATCCGCACCCGTGAGACCGGCGAGGACCGCACCGTACGGGCCGACTATCTGATCGCCGCCGACGGACCGCGCAGCCCGGTCCGCGAACGGCTCGGCATCGGCATGACCGGCCCCGGCGACCTCTTCCACAACGTGAGCATCACCTTCCGGGCCAAGCGGCTGGCCGACGCGGTGGGCGACCGCCGCTTCATCGTCTGCTACCTGACCAACCCGGAGAGCCCGGGCGCCCTGCTGCCGGTCGACAACGAGAAGGACTGGGTGTTCCACGCGCCCTGGCGGCCGGACGACGGCGAGACGCTGGAGGACTTCACCGACGAGCGGTGCGCCCAGCTGATCCGTACCGCCACCGGCGTCCCCGACCTGGAGGTGGAGGTCACCGGGAAGGCGCCCTGGCACGCCGCCGAACGCGTGGCCGAGCGTTACTCCGAAGGACGGATCCTGCTGGCCGGCGACTCGGCGCACGAGATGTCGCCCACCGGCGCCTTCGGCTCCAATACCGGCATCCAGGACGCCCACAACCTGGCCTGGAAACTGGCCGCGGTGCTGCGCGGCTGGGCCGGCCCCGAACTCATGGAGACCTACGACGCCGAGCGCCGCCCGGTCGCGCTGGCCACCGCGGCCCGCGCCTCGGCCCGCTCCGCCGAGCACAGCCACCCCGGCTACGACGTGGCCCCGGCCGGCGGCCGGCAGGCCGGGATGCTCGCGGTGGTGCTCGCCTACCGCTATCTGGCCGGCGCCGTCGAAGGGGTGCCCGCCGACACCAAATCCATCCCCGACGAATTCAGCCCGGTGGCCCCGCCCGGTGGCCGCGCCCCGCACCTGTGGGTGCGCCGCGGCGCCGAACGGCTGTCCACACTGGACCTCTACGAGCGCAACCCGGTGCTGCTCAGCGGCCCGGCGGGCGACGCCTGGCGGGCGGCGGGGCGGCGGGTCGCCGACCACACCGGCATCCCGCTGGACTGCTACGGCATCGGGTCCGACCTGCGCCCGGAGGACGACGCGGCGTGGGCGCGGCTGCACGCGGTCGGCGACGGCGGCGCGGTGCTCGTCCGCCCGGACGGATTCATCGCCTGGCGGTCACCGGGGCCGGACGCCGACCCGGAGGCGACGCTGAGCGGAGTCCTGGAGCGGGTGCTGCGGCGCTCGTAGCCACCCCGGCGGCTCGCCGGGCCGCCGGGCCACCGGGTCGTCCGCGCCCCGTGTACGACCCGCGGGTCCCGGTCGACGGGCCCGGCCTTATCGGCCGGGCCCGTCGGCGTGCCGGGACGCCTGCGCGGGGGACCCGCGTGCCGGGGCTCTCCTCGTGCCGGCCCCGGCGGGTGCGGCTCGGCTCAGCGGGTGACGCGGTAGCGCCCGGCCATGCCCCGCATCATGTGGCCGGGCAGATGGCAGTGGTAGATCCAGTCGCCCGGGTTGTCCTCCCGGTACTCCACGGTCAGCGTGGTGGCCGGCCCGACCAGCTGCGTGTCCACCCAGCCGTCGGCGGTGCGCCAGCGGTGCCCGTGGATGTGGAAGGTGTGGAAGGAGTTGCCCAGCGTGCTCACCCGCCAGCGCACCCGCTCGCCGGCCCGCGCGGTGAAGGTCGGCGCGTTGTCCACGAAGGCGCCGCCGTTGCACAGCGACATGTCCTGGGCGAGGGAGGGCGCGTCGGCGGCCGACACATCGTGGAAGAACAGCACGAACTCCCGGTCCACCTTCGGGGTTCGCTCGTCCGTGACGGCGATCATGCCGAACAGGCCGAGTTCGGCGCCGATCTCCATCACCGGTCCCGCGCCCCCGCCGCCGTGCCCGGCGGCTTCCATCCGCATGCCGGTGCCGCTCTCGGTGCCGGAGCCGGTGGCCGAGCCGCTGCCCGTTCCCGTACCGGTGTCCGTCGCGGTGGTGTGGGCGACACTCTGCGGTGCCGCGTGGTCGTGGTAGGGCCAACTCCCCACCGAGCCGCTGGTGCAGCGCCAGACATAGGTGTACGTCGCGCCGAACGGCACCGCCGTACCAGGCCTCTTGGGGTCGTCGGCCATCCAACCCCCGTCGTTGTCCGGGTCGTAGCGGACCCCGTGCGGGTGCATACTGTGCGGCCACTTGTAGAACGTGTCGTTGTTCTTGAAGTGCACCTTGATGACGTCGCCGACCTCGCCGCGGATGACCGGGCCGGGGATGCCGCTGTTGGGGCCGATGCCCCCCGGCCCGGCGTCGGCGTCCAGCGGGCGGCCCCAGTCCCGGGTGTACGCGCGGAAACCGACCGCCTGGAAGGTGGTCTGGGCGTCGGTGAACCGCATGCCGGTCATGCCGTCCGAGCCGCTGGGCGCCGCGTTGTGCGCGAACGAGTCGGCCTGGACCCAGTATTCGCGGGTCTTTCCGCTGGACCGGAAGCTGTCGGCGGCGAACGGGTCGAGCGCGCCGCCGCGACCGCTCGCCGCGGCCTGGGGCGCGCCGGGCAGGGTCAGCGCCGCCAGGGCGCCGCCGCCGGTCAGCGCGCGCAGCAGGGTCCGGCGACCGCTGCCGGAAGGGGTGATCCGTACCAGGGGCAAAACCATGGCGTCCTCTCGGAGATGGGTGCCGCGCTACGCGTGGTCACCACGGTGGGCGGCCCCCCGCGGGCGGCCCGTCGGTCCGGGCCGAGCGGGTGACGGGTGGCGCAGTCGACGGGTGGTGCCGGGTGGTGCCGGGTGGTGCACGGGTGGAGCAGGGGCGCTGAGGGGTGATGGACGGGTGGCGGTTGACGGACGACTGGGTCAAGAGTGACCGCGGCCCCCGCCCCGCAGGCGTCGTGCGCCCGGTGGGAGGCCCGAGTTGGCCCGCTCGGGGGGCCTGGCGTCACCCGGAGGGCCTATTCCGTACCCCCGGCGGCCCTCCCGAGTGGCAGGCCGGTCGCACGTCACGGACGGTGAGCATGTCGCCACTACGCTTTCCCGGTCCGGTACGAAGCCGACCGGCGTACGTCGCGACGGAAGGAAAGTCCCCATGCGTACTGCCCGCTCGCTTCTGGCCGGTGCCGCCCTCACCGCCTGCCTCGCCATCGCCGCCCCGGCCGCCCACGCCACGGGCGCCGTCAACGCCTACGACCCGAGCGCGCCCTCCGCTTCCGCCCCCGGCGGCCACGACGGTGGCGACTGGCAGAAGGGCTCCGGCGACGAGGGCCGCCAGAGCGACCAGGGCCGTCAGGGCGGCGACGAGGGTCGTCAGGGCGGCGAGGGCCGTCAGGGCGGCGACGAGGGCCGTCAGGGTGGCGAAGAGGGCTCCCGGCACCAGCCGCACGGTGGCATGCACACCGGCGGTGGCGGCCTCGCGCTGTCCGGCGGCGGCAGCCTCGCCGCCGGCTCCTTCCTGCTGCTCGGCGGCCTCGGCGCGGGCGCGTGGGCACTGCGTCGTCGCGGCGCGGGCAACGGCGCGAGCGCCGCGGTCTGACGCGGACGGGACCGCCCCTTCGTGGGCCTCACGGTGACCTGACCCACCGGGAGCGCCCCACCGGCGCGTGATCCGTCACCGCGCGCCGCACGGCGTGGCCACCGCTCTCCCCCCCCCGGCGGTGGCCACGCCGACCCCGTACCGCCCGCACCCCGGACCGCTCGCCGGGGCCCTCGAAAGGCAATGCCCGATGGCCGTGCAGTCCCCGCAGCGCGACACCCCTCCGGTTTCCGACGGCCGGCCGCGGATGATGCGCTGGGCCGCCGCCGCGGCCCTGCTGGGCGCGCTCATGATGTACAACTCGCTGACCCACGCCCAGGGCCAGGCGCCGGTGAGCGGCGCGGTGATCCCGTCGCAGCCCGTGCCCGCGGTCAGCCAGCCGAGCGTCCAAGTACCGGACGGCGGGCCCGGGATGGGCCGGTCGGAGCCGACCCTGCTGTCCATCCCCGACATCGGGGTGAACGCGCCCTTCACCGAACTCTCGCTGGGCTCCGACGGCCGGCTCCAGCCGCCGCCCGAGGACAACGCCAATCTGGCCGGCTGGTACGGCGACGGGCCGACGCCGGGGGAGCGGGGCAACGCCATCGTGGCCGGACACGTCGACACCAGGACCGGGCCCGCGGTGTTCGCCCTGCTGTCGCTGGTCAAGCAGGGAGAGGGGGTCGCGATCACCCGCGCGGACAACACGGTCGCCCGCTTCACCGTCGACTCGGTGGAGACCTTCGCCAAGGACGACTTCCCGGACCAGCGGGTCTACGGCGAGACGCAGGACGCCGAACTGCGGATCATCACCTGCGGCGGCACCTTCGACCACAAGAAGCAGGACTACCAGGACAATGTGGTCGTCTTCGCCCACCTGGACCCCAGCCGGGAGAACTGACCGCCCGGCGCGGAGCCGCCTCGGGTTCGCGGCCCGCCAGGAGACCCGGAGCCGCCGCGCGTGCGGGGCCGGATCAAACCCGCAGGAAGCGGCGGCTCCATTAAGCCCCTCCTTTCGCTTCCTTAAGCCCGCCATAAGAAGCCGCCCCACCGCCGCCAACTGGGCTTTTGTCCGTTGCCCGGCGGCTAGCGTGCATGCCGCGTCCCCTACTCCCGAGTACGAGGCAGGCACCCCCCATGGCAACCACCCACCGCCGCCGTCCCGGCCGCCGGGCTCAACTCATCGGCGCGGTCACCGTGGCCGCGGCCGTAGCCGCCGGCGCCTTCGCCCTCGCCGGGCCCGCCAGCGCCGCGACGGTCGGTGCCGCATACTCCCGGACCAGTGACTGGACGACCGGTTACACCGGCCAGTACGTGATCACCAACTCCGACAGCGCCCCCCTGAAGGGCTGGACGCTGAAGTTCGATCTGCCGGCCGGCACCGGTGTCAGCTCGCTGTGGAACGGCGACTTCACCGTCTCGGGCCGGACCGTGACCGTCACTCCGGCGAGCTGGAACAGCACCATCCCGCCGGGCGGTTCGGCGGAGGTCGGCTTCGTCACCCAGTCCGCCGTACGGGCCGCCGCCCCCGTCAACTGCCTCATCAACAACGTCAAGTGCTCGGTGTCGGACCAGCCCACGCCCACCCCGACCGGCCACCCGACAGCGACGGCGGCCCCGACCGCGACCCCCACGGCGGCGCCGACACAAAAGCCGACGCAGACCCCCACCCAGCAGCCGACGCAGACCCCGACCGCGAAGCCCACCCCCACGCCCACCCCCACCGCGGGCAGCGGCTCGACGGCCTCCGGCGGCTTCGCTCCCTACGTGGACACCTCGCTCTACCCGGCCTACGACCTCACCGGCGCCATGACCGCGAACGGAGTCAAGCAGTTCAATCTCGCCTTCGTCGTCTCCGGCGGCGGCTGCACCCCCAAGTGGGGCGGGGTCACCGACCTCGGCAGTGACGCGGTGGCCGCGCAGATCGGCGCGGTACGGGCGGCCGGCGGCGATGTCCGGGTCTCCTTCGGCGGTGCCAACGGCAGCGAACTGGCCGCCGCCTGCTCCTCGGCCACCGACCTGGCGACCGCGTACGGCAAGGTCATCGACCAGTACAAGCTGACGAAGGTGGACTTCGACGTGGAGGGCGGCGCGCTGCCCGACACCGCCGCCAACACCCGCCGCGCCCAGGCCGTCGCCCAGCTCCAGCGCGGCCACAGCGGCCTCCAGGTCTCCTACACGCTGCCCGCGATGCCCACCGGCCTCACCCAGGACGGCATTGATCTGCTGGCGAACGCCAAGAGCAACGGCGTCGACGTGCACGCGGTGAACATCATGGCGATGGACTACGGCTCGTCCTTCACCGGCGACATGGGCCAGTACGCGATCGACGGCGCCACCGCCACCCAGGCCCAGGTCAAGAGTGTGCTGGGGCTGTCCGACGCGGCGGCCTGGAGCAAGATCGCGGTCACCCCGATGATCGGGCTGAACGACGTGAACACCGAGACGTTCACGGTCGCCGACGCCACGCGGCTGGTGGACTTCGCCCGGACCAAGCACCTGGCCTGGCTGTCGATGTGGTCAGCGACCCGCGACAAGCAGTGCGCGGGCGGCGCCCAGAGCTGGGCCGACGCCTCGTGCAGCTCGATCACCCAGAGCGCGGGCGCCTTCTCCAAGGCGTTCGCCGCCTATACGGGCTGACCGGTCCGCCGCGACAGACCACCGGCCGTTCCTCTCTTACCCCCACGGGAGAGGAGCGGCCGGCCCATTGCCGCGGTGCGGCGGGACAGCACCCTCGAACCGCCCCACCGCACCCGTCCCTTCAGGACCTCCCGGCCTCCTCCGGGAGACCCGGAAGGACGTTGTCGCGCGCCACCGCCGCGTACCAGTGCGCGCTCCGCTTGGGGATCCGCCGCTGCGTCGGGAAGTCCACGTACACCGCGCCGAAGCGCTTGCTGTAGCCGTAGCCCCACTCGAAGTTGTCCATCAGCGACCACAGGAAGTAGCCGCGCACATCGGCGCCGTCGGCCAGCGCGCGGTGCACCGCCGCCAGGTGGCCGTGCACGTACTCGATCCGCTGCGGGTCGTTGACCGCGCCCTCGGGGGAGACGTAGTCGTCGTAGGCGGCGCCGTTCTCGGTGACCATCATCGGCAGTTCGGGGTGCTCGCGGGTGATCCGCATCAGCAGGTCGTACAGGCCGCTGGCGTCCACCGACCAGCGCATCGCGGTGGTCTCGCCGGGGGACAGGTGGAAGGCGACATGCTCCGAGCCCGGCCAGGGGGAGTAGTCGCTGGCGCCGTGGCCGTCGTTGCGCGCCAGATCGGCGCCGCCCGTCGCCCGGCCGTCCGAAACCAGCGTCGGCGTGTAGTAGTTGATGCCCAGCAGGTCGATCGGCCGGGAGATCTCGGCGAGGTCGCCGTCGTGCACCAGCTCGTCCCAGTCCACCAGGTGCGCGGTGTCGGTGAGCAGGTCCGCCGGGTAGGCGCCGTCCAGGATCGGGCCGAGGAAGACCCGGTTGCCCACCGCGTCGATCCGGCGGGCCGCGTCCAGGTCGGCGGCCGACTCCGAAAGCGGTCTGATCTGGTGCAGATTGAGGGTGATGGAGGTCTGCGCGGTGTCCGGGAGTACGGACCGCAGCACCCCGATCGCCTTGCCGTGCGCCAGGTTGAGGTGGTGCACGGCCTTCAGCGACGCCTGCGGGTCGGTGCGGCCGGGCGCGTGCACCCCGGAGCCGTAGCCCAGATAGGCGGAGCACCAGGGCTCGTTGAGGGTGGTGAAGTAGGGCACCCGGTCGCCGAGGGCGCCGCCCACGATGCCCGCGTACTCCGCGAACCGCTCGGCGGTGTCCCGGACCGTCCACCCGCCGACGTTCTCCAGCTCCTGCGGCAGGTCCCAGTGGTAGAGGGTGGCCACCGGGGTGATCCCGCGGGCCAGCAGCTCGTCCACCAGCTGCCGGTAGAAGTCCAGCCCGCGCTGCACGGCCGGACCGCGCCCGGTCGGCTGCACCCGCGACCAGGACACCGAGAAGCGGTACGCGCCCAGATTCAGGTCGGACATCAGGCCCACGTCGTCGCGGAACCGGTGGTAGTGGTCGGCCGCGATGTCACCGGTGTCGCCGTTGAGCACCCGGCCGGGAGTGTGGCTGAAGGTGTCCCAGATCGACGGGGTACGGCCGTCCTCGGCCGCGGCCCCCTCGATCTGGTAGGCGGCGGTGGCCGCCCCCCAGACGAAGCCGGGGGGAAATCGGAGCGGAGCCGGGGCCTCGGAGCTTTCGGTACTCGCGGCGTGGGTGGCGCCGCTCCCTGAACTCGGGGCGCTCTGGGCGCTCTTGGAACGGACAACTGTCATGGCGGGGGACTCCAAGGGGAATCAGGGGGTCGTCGGGGGACGCGGCGGGCAGGCGGGCTCGTGGCAGGGACGCGCGGGATCTCAGGGCAGCGGCTCAGCTCTTGACGGCGCCGGCCGTGATGCCGCCGACTATCTGCCGGCCGAGCACGGCGAAGACCAGCAGCAGCGGCAGGGTGGCCACCAGCGCACCCGTGACGACCACCGCGTGGTCGATGGTGTGGTCACCGGACCCCAGACCCGCGAGCGCGACCTGGACCGTCGGATTCTGCTGGTTCAGCGCGATGAACGGCCAGAAGAAGTCGTTCCAGGACTGCACGAAGACGAGCATGCCGAGCACCGCCATGGCCGGCCGCGCGATCGGGAAGACCACGTGCCAGATGATCCGCATCGAGTTCGCCCCGTCCATCCGGGCCGCCTCGACGAGCTCCACCGGCAGCGCCTCGGCGAGGAACTGCCGCATGAAGAACACCCCGAAGGCGGCGACCAGCGACGGCAGGATCACCGACTGGATGTGCCCGACCCAGCCCACGTTGGTGATGATCTGGTAGAGCGGGATCACCGTGAGCTGCGGCGGGATCGTCATGGTCGCCACCACGACGGTCAGCAGCGCGTTGCGGCCGCGGAAGTCCAGCTTGGCGAAGGCGAATCCGGCCAGCGTCGCGAACAGCACGGTGCTGAAGGCCACACACCCGGCCACGATCGTGGAGTTGATCAGTGCCGTGGTCATGTCGACCTGGTCCCACACGATCTTCAGGTTCTCGATCAGGTGGCTGCCCGGCAGCAGCGGTGTGGGCGGGGTGACGATGTCGGTGTCGGTGTGCGAGGCCGCGACCACCGTCCAGTACAGCGGGAAGAGCGAGACGAGCGTGGCCACGATCAGGAAGACATAGGCGACCGGGCCGCCGTTGTGCTGCTTGCCCGCGCCGCCCGCGTGCGGCAGCCGCAACAGGCGTGCCCGTCGGGGCCGTTCGGCGGTGGCGGCGGGCTGCCGGGGCCCGGAGGGCGTGACCGGCCGGGTGAGCTGTGCCATCGGTCAGCCTCCCTGCTTCTGGCGGTTCTTCCGCAGCACGAACAGTTGGACGGTCCCGATGAGCAGCAGGATCAGCAGCATCACCCAGGCCACCGCGGACGCCTGGCCGAGCTCGCCGATCTGCCAGCCCTTGTCGTACATGTACAGGCTCAGTGTCTGGTACTGGTGCGCGGACCCGCCCGAGGCGCTGTTGCCGCCGTAGATCAGCGGCTCACCGAACAGCTGGGTGGCGCCGATGGTCGACACGATGATGGTGAAGAAGATGGTGGGCCGGATCGAGGGGATCGTCACGCTGATGAACTGCCGCCAGCGCGAGGCCCCGTCCAGCGCCGCCGCCTCGTAGAGATCACCCGGCACCGCCTGCATGGCGGCCAGGTAGATCAGCGCGTTGTAGCCGGTCCAGCGCCAGGTCACGATGGAGGAGATCGCGATCTGGGACGGCCACTTGGACGACGACCACTGCACCGGGTCGATGCCGAGGTGCCCGAGGAGCTGGTTGATCATCCCGTAGTCGGGGTTGAACAGCTGCACGAACACCAGCGAGGCGGCCGCGATCGAGGTGGCGTAGGGCGCCAGCACCGCGACCCGGAAGAAACCGCGGGCCCGCAGCTTGTAGTTGAGCAGGTGCGCCAGCCCCAGCGCCATCATCAGCTGCGGGACGGTGGAGATCAGACCGAGGGTGAAGGTGTTGCGCAGCGCGTTCCAGAAGAACTCGTTGTGCCACAGCTCGGTGTAGTTCCGGAAGCCGGCCCAGGTGGCGCCGGTGCCGAGCTGCACCTCGTTGAGGGACAGCCAGCCGGTGTAGATCAGCGGGAACAGCCCGAAGGCCGCGAAGCAGAGGAAGAAGGGGGCGATGTACGCGTACGGCGACGCCTTGGTGTCCAGCCGGTACAGCTTGCTGCGCCAGCCGGCTTGGCTGCCGTCGGACTCCGCCCTGACGGAGGTGGCCACGAGGGCGTCCTTCCGGTAGGGGAGCGGGCGAGGGTGGGTGGTGCGGGCGAGGGGAGGACCGGGGCGGGTCCCTGGTCGGCCGGGGAGGGGAAGGGACAGGGGACGCGGGACAGGAGGAGGGGGGAGAGGCAGCGGGAGGACAGCCGGTGGGCCGCCCGGCAGGCGGAGGAGGACTGCCGGGCGGCCCGTGACCGCGGTCTCAGCTGCCGACCTTGTCCTTCACCTGGGCCTGGACGTTGGCCCAGGCCTTGTCCTTCGAGGTGCCGCGCTGCTCCATGTCGAGCAGCCCGTTCTGGGTGATGGTGTCCTTGACCACGCCGTCGTTCGGGCCGATCGGGGCCGGCTTGATGTTGTTGGCGGTGGCCGTGAAGATCTTGCCGATCGGAGTGCCGGGGAAGTACGGGTTGGTGGTGTTCAGCACCGCCGGGTCGGACAGCGCGGACTTCACCGAGGGGATGTTGCCGAACTTCTGGAAGACCTTGATCTCCTGCGCCGGGGCGGTCAGCCACTGCGCCAGCGCGGTGGCCTCCGCCACGTGCTTGCCGGTCTTCGGCACGCCCAGGAAGGAGCCGCCCCAGTTGCCGGCCTGCGGCGGCTGGGCGATGTCCCACTTGCCCTGGTTCGCCGGACCGGAGTTGGTGGCGACCAGACCGACCATCCAGCTCGGGCAGGCGACGGTGGCGAACTTGTTGGTCTTGAAGGCCGCGCTCCACGTGTTGTTCGCGTCGAACTGCTGCAGCTTCGCGGTCAGGCCGTCCTGCACGGCCTGCGCCGCCAGGTTCCAGGCCGTCTGCACACCGGGACTGCTGTCGTAGACGAGCTTGCCGCTCGGGTCGGTGTACTGCGTGGTCTGGCTGGACAGCACGGCGTTGAACAGGCCGCTGGCGGAGTCGGTGAACGCCGCGCCGGCCGGTGCCTTCGCCTTGAACTGCTTGCCGACGGCGACGAACTTGCTCCAGTCGCCCGCCCACAGGGCCGCGACGGCGTCCCGGTCGGTCGGCAGCCCGGCCTGCTGGAACAGGTCCTTGCGGTAGCAGATCGCGGTCGGGCCGACATCGGTGCCGACACCGATGATCTTGCCGTCGGTGGTGGTGGCTTCCTTCTCCTTGTAGTCCAGCCAGTCTCCGGCGTTGAAGCCCTTGACGGTGTTGAAGTCCACGAACTTCGACGCGTACTGCGGCTGGGTGGCGTTGGCGACGAAACCGATCTCGATGGCCTGGATGTCGTCCAGCCCGCTGTTCTGGGTCAGGTGCAGCTTGAGGGAGTTCCAGTACGCCCCGCTGTCGGCGACGTTGTCCTCGACCACGGTGATGTTCGGGTGCAGCGCGTGGTACGCGGCGAAGAGCTGGGCGCCGGTCTTGTCGTCGTAGCCGAACGAGCCGAAGTCGCCGATGCGCAGGGTGATCTTCTCGTTCGCGGAGGACTTGCCGCCGCCCCCGCTGCCGGAATCCTTGCTGTTGCTGCTGCAGCCGGTGATCAGGGTCGCGCAGGCTGCGAGACCCGCGACCGCTATGACGGCGGCCCTGCGGGTTCTGCCGGAAGTGCGCATTCCACTCTCCTTGTCAGGGTGGGTCGGCGTGCGGGTACTGCTGTGACCGCTATATGGGAGCGCTCCCACTAGGCTTCCCGGAACAGTCACGCCTCGGGGGGTCCAGTGTCAAGACGTGAAGACGTTTTCGTTGCCGGAACGTGTCCGGGACTGACGTGAGATCACTTCTTGAACTCAAGTCCCCATCCGCCCCGTACGAGTGGCCCGCCGGGCCCCGGTCCGGCCGTCCGGCCGCGGAACGGCGTGGGGACCAGGGCGGTCTTGTATCGTGGGAGCGCTCTCAACCGCCCACGGAGGCGAGTACGGCGGGCGCTAAGGTGGCGCGACGGAAAGCCAGCAGGAGGCGGAAGTGGCCATGAACGGGCGGCACAGCGGACGGCCCACCCTGGAAGAGGTGGCCGTGCGCGCCGGGGTGGGACGCGGCACGGTCTCGCGCGTGATCAACGGCTCACCGCGCGTCAGCGACCGCGCCAAGGCCGCCGTCGAGGCCGCCATCGCGGAGCTGGGCTACGTACCGAACCGGGCGGCCCGCGCGCTGGCCGGCAACCGCACCGACGCGATCGCCCTGGTCATCCCGGAGCCGGAGACCCGGCTGTTCGCCGAGCCGTACTTCTCCGACATCATCCGCGGCATCGGGGCCGAACTGGCCGACACCGACATGCAGTTGCTGCTCACCTTGATCCGTACACCCAAGGAGCGCTCCCGCTTCGGCCAGTATCTCGCCGCCCACCGGGTGGACGGCGTGCTGCTGGTCTCCGTGCACGAGGACGATCCGCTGCCGGACCTGCTGGAGCAGCTGGAGATGCCCGCCGTGCTCAACGGCCGCCGCAGCGACCTCGAATCGGTCTCCTACGTCGACGCCGACAACGTCGGCGGCGCCCGGGCCGCCGTCGCCCACCTGATCGGCCGGGGCCGCCGCCATGTCGCCACCATCACCGGCCCGCTGGACATGTACGTCGCCCGCTGCCGGCTCGACGGCTACCACCAGGCGGTGGAGCGGGCGGGCGCGGCGCCCTCCGAATCCCTCGTCGCGGGCGGCGACTTCACCGAGGAGGGCGGCCGGCGGGCCATGCGGGAGCTGCTGTCGAGGCGCCCGGACATCGACGGCGTGTTCGCCGCCTCCGACGTGATGGCGGCCGGCGCGCGGGCGGTCCTGCGGGAGATGGGCCGGCGCGTCCCGGACGACGTGGCCCTGGTCGGCTTCGAGGACTCCGCCATCGCCCGCCACATGGACCCCGCGCTGACCTCGGTGCGGCAGCCCACCGAGGAGATGGGCCGCACGATGGCCCGGGTCCTGCTGGAGGAGATCGGCGAACGGTCCTCGGCACGCAGGCATGTCGTGCTGGCGACGGAACTGGTGCAGCGGGACTCGGTCTAGGCCCTTTCGTTGAGGGCGCCGGGGGAATCCCCGGACGCCCGCGCCGTGTCCCGCCCGCTACCTCAGCGGGGCGCCGCCCGAGCCGGACCGGCCGCCCGGGCGTTTGACCGCGCGGCTGACGATGGCCGTCTCCACATGGGTGACGCCGAGGCCGGTCAGATCCTCGGCGAGGAAGGCATAGAGCGCGGCGAGGTCGCGCAGCCAGACGGCGGCGTGCAGATTCGACGGCCCCGAGGTGGCGAACGCGCCGTGCACGGCGGAATGTTCGGCCAGGGCCCGGCCGGCCGCGGTGAGGAAGTCGGGCGGCACGCGCAGCAGCACATTGGCGTCGACGGTCAGCCCGAGCCGCCGCGGATCGACGACGACCTGCGTGGCCAGCCGGCCCTCGGCGGTGAGCGAGGCCAGGCGGCGCCGGACGGTGGACTGCGGACAGCCGGTCCGGCTCGACACGGCGGCGGCCGGCAGACGCGCGTCGTCCGCCAGCGCGGCCAGGATCGCCCGGTCCGTGGCGTCGAGTTCGCCTCGCGCCGGACTCGACGGTGGGGTGACGGCGCCGCGTTCGGCCACCGTCAGCACATCGTGCCGCCACTGCGAGGCCAGCCGGAACACATGCAGCACGGTCGCCGCGTCCACCGAGGTCACCGCCTGGGTCGACGGCAACTGCCGGAAGACCAGCGGGTCCGGCGCCCCGGGCCGCGTCCACGCCACCGCCAGGATCTCGTCCCCCGAGGTCGTCACGTCGATGAACGGGATGTCGTCGCGCGCGGCGAGCGCGGCGGTGATCGTGTCGAGTTTGCCGCGCAGGACCCGGATGCGGAGGAACTGCGCCCCGAGGGCGGGCGCGGCCGAGGGATCAGGGGCGACGGGCAGCACGACCCGCACGGTGCCGTCGCCCAGCAGCGCCTTCCACCGCCGCAGCACCCTGCGCGGGCTGATGCCCAGCGCCTCGCCGGCCGCCTCGGCGGTGAGCCGGCCGTCGTATTGCAGCGCGGCCACCAGCCGCTGGTCCTCCGGGGTGAGGACGGGGTCCGTGGCGTCGCGCGAGGGCATGGGAGTCATTCTGGCGCACGAGGGCAGGGGGCGCTTTCGCTCATCCGACGGTGTCGAATCGGTGGAACCAGCAGCTGCACAGCTACCGATCGGCGATTTCACCCATGCCGACCGTCGAAACCGGCTGTGGTCGCCGGACCCCGCCGAGGATGGAGGAGCCGCCTTTCCCGACGAACCCGGAGGCCGAAACCATGACCGCTCCCACGCGTCCGCGCACCCCCGACGAAGCCCTGCTGCCCGCGATGGCCGCCGCCGCCGAGGAAGCGGGCCGGGCGCTGCTCCTGGCGCCCCGCCCGGCCCCTTTCCTGACCTTCCCGGAGTTCGCCGCGGCCTACCGCGAAGTGGAGGCACCCGTGGCCGCCGTACTCCGCGAGCACCTGGACGCCTTGCGCCCCGGCGTCGCCTGGACCGAGGAAATCGGCAGCGGGCCGGCCGCGCGGGGCGAGGCGTGGGTGGTGGACCCGATCGACGGCGCCGTCCAGTTCCTCCAGGACCTGCCGTACTTCTGCGTCAGCCTCGCCCTGATCCGGGACGGCGAGCCCGTCGCCGCCGTCCTGCACGCACCGCTGCGCGGCGAGACCTACCGCGCCGCCGCCGGAGCCGGCGCCACCCTGGACGGCGCCCCGGTGACCCCCGCCGCCAAAGCCGACCTCCGTATCGCCCTGCTGGCCAACAGCGCCCCGCCGGACATCGCGGCACAGCCCGCCGCCGCCGACCTCACCGGCCGCTCCCAGACCGCGCTGCTCACCCGGGCCGGCGCGATCCGCAACCTCGGCCCCACCTCCTGGCAGATCGCCGACGTCGCCGCCGGCCGCCTCGACGCCTTCTGGCAGTACGGCCGCGACGCCACCAATCTGCTGCCCGGCGCCCTGATCGCCCGTGAGGCGGGCGCGGTCGTGACGGACACCTCCGGCGCGCCCTGGACCGTCGCCTCCCCGTCCTTCCTGGCCGCCGCCCCGGGCATGCACGCGGCCCTGGTCCCGCTGCTCCCGTAGCCCCGGGCCGGCCGGCCGATCACGCCGAGGGGCAGCGTGCGGGCCCCGGCCCGCGAAGGCCGCCGATCCCGCCGCGACACCCCTGGCCGACCGCTCACCACCACCCGCCGGGCGATCGACGGCGGCACCGGCACACCGCCGGCGCCCGGCCCGCCCTATGAAAGGCTCAGCCCGAGAGCAGCGGGGCGCACCTACGGAAAGGCGGGCGGCGTGGCGGACGAGGAGACCCAGCGGCGGCGGGTGGTGGAGTGGGAGGACCCCATGGTCACCGCGGCCGGCGCGGCGGGACGCAGCGGGCTGGAGTTCATGCGGGCGATGGCCGGCGGTGAGATACCCCCGCCCCCGATCCTGCACACCCTCGGCATGCGGCTCGAATCGGTCGCCGAGGGCGAGGCCGTCTTCAGCCTGGAGCCCGCCGAGTTCCACTACAACCCGATCGGTTCGGTGCACGGCGGCGTCTACGCCACCCTGCTGGACTCCGCGGCGGGCTGCGCCGTCCAGACCCGGCTGCCGGCCGGCACCGGCTACACCAGCCTCGACCTCGGCGTGAAGTTCCTCGGCGCGATCCGGGTGGGCTCCGGCACCCTGCGCTGCACCGGCCGTGTCGTCCACCTCGGCCGCCGCACCGCCCTGGCCGAAGCGCGGATCGAATCCGCCGACGGCCGCCTGCTGGCCACCGCCACCAGCAGCTGCCTGCTGCTCACCGCGTAGCGGCACCCGCCGGCACCCTCCGCCGTACGGGGCACGTGCCACGGCAGGCCGTCGGGGACACAGCACGCCGCCGGGGGCGGGACACCGACACATGGTGTGTGTCCGCGTCCCGCCCCCGGCGGTTTCTTGTGGGGGGATCGGAAGGATGGTTCAGAGGGTGACGGGATCATCCCGGGCGGGACGATCCCGTCGAAGCGGGACCGGCGTCACCAGCCGACGGCGATCTCCATCCACTGCGGGTTCTGCTGCGAGGCGTACGCGGCCTGGCCGGCCACATCGTCGTACGGGAAGCCGTAGGCCAGGTGGTTGATCGCGTGGTCGTGCCAGAACTTGGCGTACCAGTTCGCCGGGTCGGCCGTGTAGAAGTTGGCCGGCACCTGCTGCTGGGCCGCCGGGAGGGTGGCGGTGTGGCGGTTCAGCGCCGCGCACATCGAGGGGTTGCCCGCCAGCGAGCCGGCGCAGCCGAAGATGTTCGAGGTGGGCTCGTTGACCCCGACCGAGTTGGCGTACGCCGTGAAGTAGTTGGCGTTGACGCCGCCGGTCCGGAAGCTCGGGTCGCTGCCCGGCGCGATGATCCGGTACGGGGCCTGGGTCTGCGCGAGCACCTTGAACTGCTGCGGCACGGCGGCCTGGAACTGCGCGAAGGTGGCGTCCCGGCTCTGGTTGAACAGGTCCTGGCTGTCACCGAGCTGGATTTCCGAACCGTCGTGCGAGTGCAGGCGCATCGCCAGCGGCAGACCCCAGGCGTCCACCCGGGTGGTGTTGCCGTTGAAGACGGTGGCACCGATGGTGAACTCGATGAAGTCGTAGTACTGGCTGTTCGGCGACCCGAGGTAGAAGTACATCCGGCCCGAGGAGTTCGCCGGCATGTCGAAGTACGGCTGGTCGGCGATCGAGTGCACCTGACCGTTGAAGCTCCAGTACACCTGGCTGTCCGGGTACTGGCCGTTGGTCCGGTTGAGGATCTTCAGTTCCATCACGTTGTGCGCGGCCGGGATGTCACTGGTGGTGCCCCAGAAGTCATCGCTCGGCGGGCTGGTCGGGGTGGTGGGCGGCGGGGTGCCGGTGCCGCTCAGCAGGTGGACCTGGAACTCCCACAGCGAGTAGCCGTACGCCGTCGCGCGCGTCGTGCCGTAGACCCGGATGTAACGGCCGGTGCCCGTCACCGCCAGGTTCTGCACGCCGCCGGTGCCGGTCGTGGTGGAGTAGACATCGGTCCAGTTGGTGCCGTCCGTGGAGGTCTGGATCTTGAAGGCGGAGGCGTACGCCGCCTCCCAGTTCAGACCGACGCCGCAGAACTGCTGCGTCGCGCCGAAGTCGACCTGGAGCCACTGCGGGTCGCTGAACGCGCTGGACCAGCGGGTGCCCGTGTTGCCGTCCACCGCGGCGGACGCGGCCGTGGCGGCGTTCTCGGCGGAGGAGGCGGTGGCGGTGCGGCCGATCGCCGCGTTGTCGGTGCTGCACGCGGCCGGCGAGGTGGTCCCGCCGCCGGGGCCGTACACCTGGAACTCCCACAGGGAGTAGCCGTACTGCGTGGCGCGGGTCGTGCCGTAGACCCGGACGTAGCGGCCGGAACCGTTTACGGCCAGGTTCTGCACGCCGCCGGTGCCGGTCGTGGTGGAGTAGACGTCCGTCCAGGTGGTGCCGTTGGCGGAGGTCTGGATCTTGAAGGCGGTGGCGTACGCCGTCTCCCAGTTCAGGGTCACCTGCGAGATCGTCTGGGACGAGCCGAGGTCGACCTGGAGCCACTGGGGATCGGCCGCCGCGCTGGACCAGCGGGTGCCGGTGTTGCCGTCCACGGCCGCCGACGCGGGCGTGCCCGCGTTCTCGGTGGAGGACGCGGTGGCCGGCTTGCCCTGGGACAGCAGTGCGCCGGCCGCACGGGCCGGGGACTGCGCGGTGACGACGAGCGCGACACCGGCCACGAGGGCGATCAGCAGGGCAAGGACCAGATACGGCCGGGATCTGTCGTGCCGCCCTGGCCGCCGGCGCACCAATGTGGCTGTGCTGCCTGACATGTGTTCTCCTCAACCGGGTGGGGGTCCGTGATGGAGGCCGGAACGCCACTGAGAGCGCTCTCTAGCGAGGTGATGTTTACAAGGCGCGTACACCCCCGTCAATAAGTTGTTCAATACTGGTGCGTTGGCACCCCGCCGATTTCGAGTCTCGAACGGACAAGTGCCTGTTCAGCGCCGGTTGCCCGATTCGGGGCCGGAAAAAGCCGGTGCGAGCGCGCGGTGCGGTGGCGCCGCGGCGGCCGGGGGACAGGCGGACGGGGAGCCGGGCGTCCGCGAGGTGCGGCGAGGGGTGCCGGGCGGGGCGCGGGTTCGCGCCGGACCGGCGCCGGGGTCGCGCCGGTGGTCGTCCGGGGTCATCGGTCGTCCGGGGGATGTCCGGGGGGTCGTCCGGGGTCATCGGTCGTCCAGGGGACGTCCGGGGTCATCGGTCGTCCGGGGTCGTCCCGGGGTCATCTCCGCGGAGGCCGGCGGTGGTTCGGCCGGAACTGGAGCTGGTGGTCGCCGCAACAGGACCTTGAAGCACGGGGATCGGCCTCGCGGCGGTGCGGGCTCGGCGCCGCCCGATCCCTGCCGGGCGGGGTCGCGACGGTTTTCCGCCGAGTCGGGCCCGGGTGGTGCCCCTCGGCGTGAAGGTGGCCGGATTCGTGCCGCGTCCCGAGCGGTCGGCAGGGCCTCCGGCACGACCGCCCGGGGTCCGGGGGCCGCCTCGTGCCCCCGAGGTCGGCGTGACGTCGTCGGAGGAATCGGCACAGTGATCGGTCGCCGTCGCGCAAGAGGTTCGCTGTCAAATCGCCCGACCGGAACAAGACAATCACCCCCCTCGGCGATGTCACCACCAGTGCCGAATGCAATTACAGGTGAGCCCTGGCCGCTTCGGCCGTTTTCATGGTGGATGCGATGGTTTGTGGTGGCGCCCACCGGCCGCCGGCCGCACCGGGTCCGCGCGGGCCGGTCCCGCTCAGCGGGCATCCTCCCGAGTCCCGCCGAAGCCCCTCCCCGCGAGCCGCCATCGCGGGCGGACCGGCCGCTTCCGGACACGCGAGAGGCCGCCGACCCGCTTTCGCAGGTCAGGCGGCCTCTTCTTACGAGGGTGAGTGACGGGACTCGAACCCGCGGCATCCTGGACCACAACCAGGTGCTCTACCAGCTGAGCTACACCCACCATGAGCGGCGCTTTTCCTACTGGGGCGGCGCCGCGTGAAAAAGTGTACAGGCTCGGGAGGGGTGATCGCGCCAGGCTTTTCGGGCGGCGGCCGGACGGGCTCCCGCGGCACCGGACAGGGCCGGCGAACTCCCAGGCAGGACGCGCCCGGACCGGGCCGGGACCGGATGCGGGGGGTCGCCCGGAGCCGGGCCCGGGGCCCGAGTGGCCCCCGGGGGACCCCGGCGGCCGGAACCCGGAGGGTCAGTGGGCGGGCTTGCCCGCCGCCTTGCCCGCCGAGCTGCTCGCCGCCTTCTCGTCGTGCTTGCCGGCCTGCTTGCCGTCGTGCTTCTCCGCCGGCAGTACGTACTTCGCCGCGATCGCCCGCGCCGTGTCCGTGTCCGGTCCGGGGGCCGGGACGAAGACCGCCTCGCGGTAATAGCGCAGCTCCGCGATGGACTCGCGGATGTCCGCCAGCGCCCGGTGGTTGCCGTTCTTCTCCGGGCTGTTGAAGTAGGCCCGGGGATACCAGCGGCGGGACAGCTCCTTGATCGAGGAGACGTCCACGATCCGGTAGTGGAGGTGCTGCTCCAACGTGGGCATGTCACGCGCCAGGAAACCCCGGTCGGTGGAGACCGAGTTCCCGCACAGCGGCGCCTTCCGCGGCTCCTTCACATGCTTGCGCACATAGGCCATGACCAGCTTCTCCGCCTCGGCGAGCGTCACACCGCCGTCCAGCTCGTCGAGCAGTCCGGAGGAGGTGTGCATCTGGCGGACGATGTCGGGCATCGACTCCAGCGACTCGGCGGGAGGGCGGATCACGATGTCCACCCCCTCGCCGAGCACGTTCAGCTCCGAGTCGGTGACCAGTGCCGCCACCTCGACCAGCGCGTCATGCGCCAGTGACAGCCCGGTCATCTCACAGTCGATCCACACCATCCGGTCGTTCATGCGCCTCACCCTACGGGGCGGTCACGCGGTCCCGGCAGTGCGGCTCCCAGCCCGCGTCCGGTGCGCAGCCGGTTGCGTCCCGGGCCGTCCGCGACCTCGGGCCGGCCCGGCTGCTCGGGGATGCGGGCGGTATACGTTTCCGGGTCGGCCTTGGCGGGCGCCGCCAGGATCTGTGAGACCGGTCCCCGGCGCAGCGCCGGCAGCTCCTGGGGCTGGATCGGCCGGTCCGGCTCGTCCTGCGGCCGGCGGGCCCGGTAGGCCGACCGGTAGGAAGCGGGGGAGGAGCCGAGCTGCCGCCGGAAGTGGCCGCGCAGCGCCACCGGCGACCGGAAGCCGCAGCGGCCCGCCACCTCGTCCACCGAGTAGTCGGAGGTCTCCAGCAGCCGCTGCGCCTGGAGCACCCGCTGGGTGATCAGCCACTGCAGCGGAGCGCTGCCGGTCAGCGACCTGAACCGCCGGTCGAAGGTCCGCCGGCTCATATAGGCACGTGCGGCCAGCGCCTCCACGTCGAACTGCTCGTGCAGGTGCTCCAGCGCCCAGGCGACGACCTCGGCCAGCGGGTCGGCGCCGATCTCCTCGGGTAAAGACCGGTCCAGGTGCCGCTGCCCGGTCTGCCAGTCCGACCGCCGGGGCGGTACGACCAGCCGGCGGGCCAGCGCCGCCGCCGCCTCGGCGCCGTGATCGGTACGGACCACGTGCAGGCACAGATCGATACCGGCTGCCGTACCCGCCGAGGTCAGCACATCCCCGTCGTCCACGAACAGTTCGCGCGGGTCCACATGCACCGACGGATAGCGCTTCGCGAGCGTGGGCGCGTACATCCAGTGCGTGGTGGCCGGCCGGCCGTCCAGCAGGCCGGCCGCCGCCAGGACGAAGGCGCCGGTGCACAGCCCGATGATCCGGGCGCCCTCCTCATGGGCGCGGCGGATCGCGTCCAGTGCCTCGGGAGGCGGCGCCTGGGATATCGAGCGCCAGGTCGGCACCACCACCGTGCCGGCCCTGGACAGCGCCTCCAGCCCGTAGGGCGCGGTCAGTTCAAGGCCGCCGGTGGTGCGCAGCGGGCCTTCCTCGCCGGCACACACCAGCAGCCGGTAGCGCGGCACGCCCGCGTCCTGGCGGTCGATGCCGAACACCGAGAGCGGTATGGAGCTCTCGAAGATCGGCCCGCCGCTGAAGAGCAGCACCGCGACGACTTCCGGTCGGCGTCGCGCGGAGAGTTTGCGAATGGCGCGAGGCGATGCCGATGGTGCTTGCGACGGACTGTCCGTCGCCGTGCCGGAACCGGACTCCTGGCTCATGGAGCTCAAGCCCCCCTCGAATCGACGCGTCGTCCCCTCGGTCCTGCATGTTCTCCCCCGCGAGGCCACCCAAGATCAAATCTACTGTGTCAGATGGGGCGTTAGTGACAAGTTCACCATCTGACGCTTAGTCGACAAGATAACGTGGCGTAAAGCGTTCGATCACGAAGCGTTTCACTCCGAGCGCCCGCTGGGAAGTACGCCTCTCGTCACACAGGCCCCGGAAGTAACCTTCCGAGCCATGGCGCATCGTAGAACCGCAGGTGGCAGAGGTGTTAGCCGGAAGAAAGTCCAACGCCCGCGCCTGTCAGCGAAGTTGGCCGAAAATCGTCCTTCAACGGGCCGGCCTGCTTGCCATGCCCGGCGCGGCGGGCCGGCCACCTGGCCAACCACGGTCTGACCTAGGCCGGACGGGTGAAATGTGGTGCGCCCCCGGGGTGCGCCCCATGCGCCGAATCGTGCTGCGCGTTGGCGGGATGGCGTTGCGCTCGCGGCCTGGCTCCGGCATCCTCCTGGAAACTCCGGGTACGGGTGACCCTGTGAGGACACCGCCAAGTCTGTGCAGGCGGACTTCGCGGCCGTACGCTGGAGAGAGTGGGACGGGAAGTGGCGAACTGGCCTAAACCGGCCGCTGCGGCGGCCCGCCCCGCTCGAACCGTCCTGTCCGCTGCTCGGCGCGTCAGCGCCGCCCTCGCCGACGAGAATCCGCATCATGGCCGGTCATGAGTTTCCCGAACCCGCCGACAGCAGGCCGCTCGCCGATGCCACGGCACCGACCGAACCGGTCCCGGCGGCACGGCACGCCTGCGATCCGGCGTTCCGGCACGGCGTCGTGGTGGGCTTCGACGGCTCCATGTCCAGCGAGCGTGCCCTTTCCTATGCGATCGGCATGGCCCGCAGGATCCGTTCCGCGCTGATCATCGTGCATGTCGCCAACCGGTTGCCGGCCACCGTGTGGGCGGGCTGCGAGCCACCGGTCTTCGTGGACGTCCCCGACCACCGTACGGAACTGCTCGGACTGGAGCTGGCCTGCTCCGACCACCTCGCCGAGATCTCCTGGGTGCTGGTGGAGCGCGGCGGCGACATCTGCCACGAACTGGAGGAAGTCGGCCGGGAGTACGAGGCGGACGCGATCGTGGTGGGCGGTACGCAGGGCCTGGTCGGCCGGATCTTCGGCTCGGTGGCCGGGCGGCTGGCCCGGCGGGCACAGCGGCCGGTGGTGGTGATTCCGTAAGGGCCCCGCCTGATGGGCGGGGCCCTGTCCACTGCCGGTACGCCCGGCTCTCGTACGGTTGTATGCCTGGCGACTACTCCACAGTGACGGACTTCGCCAGGTTGCGCGGCTTGTCGATGTCCCGGCCCAGGGCCAGCGCCGTGTGGTAGGCGAAGAGCTGCAGCGGGATGCCCATCAGGATCGGGTCCAGCTCGTCCTCGTTCTTCGGTACGACGATCGTGTGATCGGCCTTCTCCTGCTTCTGGTGGGCGACCGCGAGGATCCGGCCGCTGCGGGCCTTGATCTCCTCCATCGCCGCCCGGTTCTTCTCCAGCAGATCGTCGTCCGGCACGATCGCCACCGTCGGCATGCCCGGGTCGATCAGGGCCAGCGGGCCGTGCTTCAACTCCGAGGCCGGGTACGCCTCGGCGTGGATGTAACTGACCTCTTTGAGCTTGAGCGACGCCTCCCGGGCCACCGGGTAGCCGCGCACCCGCCCGATGAAGAGCATCGACTTGGCGTCGGCGTACTCCTGGGCCAGCAGTTGGATCTCCGGCTCGGTCTTCAGGATCTCGTCGATCTGGCTCGGCAGCCGGCGCAGACCGGCGATGATCCGCTTGCCGTCGGCCACCGACAGGTCCCTGATCCGGCCCAGGTGCAGCGCCAGCAGCGCGAAGGCCACCACCGTGTTGGTGAAGCACTTGGTGGACACCACGCACACCTCGGGCCCGGCGTGCACATACGTACCGCCGTCCGCCTCGCGGGCGATCGCCGACCCCACCACATTCACGACGCCCAGCACCCGCGCGCCCTTGCGCTTGAGCTCCTGCACGGCGGCCAGCACGTCGTAGGTCTCACCGGACTGCGACACCGCGACATACAGCGTGTCGGGGTCCACCACCGGATTGCGGTAGCGGAACTCGGACGCGGGCTCGGCGTCGGCCGGGATACGCGCCAGCTCCTCGATCAGCTGGGCGCCGATCTGACCGGCGTGGTAACTGGTGCCACAGCCGAGGATCTTGATCCGGCGCACCCGCCGCGCCTCACCGGGCTCCAGATTCAGCCCGCCCAGGTGCACGGTGGCGAACCGGTCGTCGATCCGGCCGCGCAGCACCCGGTCCACCGCCTCGGCCTGCTCGGCGATCTCCTTGTGCATGTACGTGTCGTGGCCGCCCATGTCGTACGACTCGGCCTCCCACTCCACGGTGGTCGGCGTGGCGGTGGTCCGGGACCCCTCGGTGGTGTACGTGCGGAAGTCGTCGGCCTTGAGGGTGGCCATCTCGCCGTCCCCGAGGGTGACCACCTGCCGGGTGTGCGTCACCAGCGCGGCGACGTCCGAGGCGACGAACATCTCCTTCTCGCCGATGCCCAGCACCACCGGGGAGCCGTTGCGGGCCACCACGATCCGGTCCGGGAAGTCCTTGTGCAGCACCGCGATGCCGTAGGTGCCCTCGATCGCGTGCAACGCCTCGCTGACCTTCTGCTCCAGCGTCTCGGCCGGGGAGCGGGCGATCAGGTGGGCCAGCACCTCGGTGTCGGTCTCGGAGGTGAAGACGGTGCCTTCGAGGGTCAGCCGGGCGCGCAGCTCCGACGCGTTGTCGATGATCCCGTTGTGGACGACGGCGACCTTCTCCTCGCCGTCCAGATGCGGGTGGGCGTTCTCGTCGCTGGGGGCGCCGTGGGTGGCCCAGCGGGTGTGCGCGATCCCGGTGGTGCCGGCGAACCGCTTGGGGATACGGGCTTCCAGGTCGCGGACCCGGCCCTTGGCCTTCACGGTCCGCAGATCGCCGGACTTGCCGGTGATGACGACGCCGGCCGAGTCGTAGCCCCGGTATTCCAGCCGCTGGAGGCCTTCCAGCAGCAGCGGTGCCACGTCACGCCTGCCGATGTAGCCCACGATTCCGCACATGTGTCGTCCCTCTCGGTCGTCCTTCGCCGTACGTCGTCCCCCGCGGCCCGGGGTGGCGGTCCCGGGAGGGGTGCCCCTGGAGGAGGGCGGGGTGCTGTTCCTGCGGTCTGCTCTTTCTGATCGGGTGGGCGGGTCGGATGGGCGGGTCGGGCGGGCCGGTCACATGGGCCGGTGCGGCCGGTGCGGCCGGTGCGGCCGGTGCGGCCGGTGCGGCCGGTGGGTCCCGGTCCGGTCCGCGCGCCGGGTCAGCCGTAGACGATCCGGCGGAGCTGGCGTTGGGAGAGCGCCACCGGGGCCACCGCCCGGTGCGGCAGCTCCTCGCCGATCCGCTCGAAGATCTCCGCGTTCACCAGGCCCTTCGCCTGGAGTTCGCGGTGCCTGCGGCGGACGAACTCCTCGGTCGTCTCGTCGAAGTACGCCAGTACGTCCAGCACCACCCGGACGGCTTCGCCGCGGTGCAGCGGCGTGGTCCGCACCAGGTGGTCGATCAGGTCCTCGTGGGACGTCCGGCGTTCGAGCACTCGTTGATACTGGTGTGATCATCTGGGCTTTGCAAGAATCCTGCCCGATATCGGGCACCCATGCGTCCTTAGCGCAGCCAAACGGGTGATGGGGTGCTGAGAACGGGTGATCCGGGGGTGAGACGCGGGGAGCCGCCTTGACCCGTTGGAAGCTCACGGGTACCCATCGAGGCGTGAACCGACTCGATGGGCGGCCACCGCGCCGCGGGGCGCTGCTGCGTGTGCTGTGTGCGGTCATGCTGGCGGCGGGGGCCTCGGCGGCCGATGCGCGTGCGGCGTCCACGAGGGACCGGGCGGCGGACGGGGCCGATCCGGCGGTCGCGGCGGTGACCTCCCGGGTGGTGCCGGTGCCGGCCTCGGTGGGGCCCGGTGACGGCGCTTTCCGGATCGAATCCGGTACCGCCGTCGAGCTGGACGCCGACTCCCCGGCCGGCGCCCGCGATGTGGCGGACTACGCGGCCGGGCTGCTGCGGCCCGCGACCGGATATGTGCTGCCGGTCGTCACCGTGCCCGCGCCCCGGGGCCTGGCCGGGCGCGGCGGCACCGACCGCCTCGCACCTGCGGCCGACGCCCCGGCGGGCATCGTGCTGGCCCTCGGGGACCCGGACGCCGGCCTCGGCGACGAGGGCTACCAACTGCGGACCAGCGCGACCTCCGTGCTGATCAGCGCCCGGACGCCGGCCGGACTCTTCCACGGCGTCCAGACGCTGCGGCAGCTGCTGCCGGCCGAGGTCGAGAGCCGGTCGGCGGTGGCCGGCACCGCCTGGACGGTGCCCAGCACCACCATCCGGGACGTGCCCCGCTACGCCTACCGGGGCGCGATGCTGGACGTGGCCCGGCACTTCTTCACCGTGGCGCAGGTGGAGCGGTTCATCGACGAGCTGGCCCTCTACAAGATCAACACGCTGCATCTGCATCTCACCGACGACCAGGGCTGGCGGATCGCGGTCGACTCCTGGCCGCGGCTGGCCGCTTACGGCGGCAGCACCCAGGTCGGCGGCGGCCCGGGCGGCTACTACACCCAGGACGACTACCGGGAGATCGTCCGCTACGCCGCCGCCCACTTCCTCGACGTCGTGCCGGAGATCGACGGCCCCGGCCACACCAACGCCGCGCTGGCCTCCTACCCCGCACTGACCTGCGACGGCGCCGCCCCGCCGCTCTACACCGGTACCGCCGTCGGCTTCAGCTCGCTGTGCGTGGCCGGGCAGAGCACCTATGGCTTCCTGGACGACGTGATCCGCGAGGTCGCCGCCCTGAGCCCCGGCCCGTATCTGCACATCGGCGGCGACGAGGCGCAGTCCACCAGCGCCTCCGACTACGTCTCCTATGTGGACCGGGCCCAGCAGATCGTCGCCGCCCACGGCAAGACGGTGATCGGCTGGCACCAGATCGTCGGCGCGCATCCCGCCCCGGGCACGATCGTCCAGTACTGGGGCACCGCCGGCGACGAGCAGGATGTCGCGACGGCGGCCCAGAACGGCACCCGAGTGATCATGTCCCCGGCCAACCGGGCCTACCTCGACATGAAGTACACCGCGTCCACCACCCTGGGCAAGGCATGGGCCGGCTATGTCGAGGTGAAGCCCTCCTACGACTGGGACCCGGCGACCTTCGTCTCCGGCGTCCCGGCCGCGGCGGTGTACGGGGTCGAGGCGCCGCTGTGGACGGAGACGCTGTCGACGAGCGCCGATCTGGACTACATGGCCTTCCCCCGGCTGCCGGGGATCGCCGAGCTCGGCTGGTCCCCCGCGGACACCCACGACTGGGACGCCTACCGGGTCCGGCTGGCCGCCCAGGCGCCGCGCTGGGCGGCGCTGGGGATCGGCTACTACCGCTCGCCGCAGGTGGACTGGCCGGCGGGGTGACCGGGGTCAGTCCATCAGCCCCAACTCCCGCGCGATCAGCATCCGCTGGACCTCGCTGGTGCCCTCGCCGATCTCCAGGATCTTGGAGTCCCGCCACATCCGGGCCACCGGATACTCGTTCATGAACCCGTAGCCGCCGTGGATCTGGGTGGCCTCCCGGGCATTGGTCACCGCGATCTCCGACGAGTACAGCTTGGCCAGCGCCGCCTCCTTCTTGAACGGCTCTCCGTGCACCAGCCGCGCGGCCGCGTCCCGCCAGGACAGCCGGGCGGTGTGGGCCCGCATCTCCATGTCGGCGATCTTGAACTGGATCGCCTGATTGGCCCCGATCGGCCGCCCGAACGCCTCCCGGCTGCGCGCGTAGGTCAGCGACTCGTCCACACATCCCTGGGCGAGACCGGTCGCCAGCGCCGAGATGGCGATCCGGCCCTCGTCAAGGATCCGCAGGAACTGCGCGTACCCCCGGCCCTCCTCGCCCAGCAGATTCGCGGCCGGGACCCGGCAGTCGGCGAAGGACAGCTCCCGGGTGTCGGAGGCGTTCCACCCGACCTTGCTGTACTTCTTCGACACGGTGAACCCGGGCGTCCCCGACGGCACGATGATGGAAGAGATCCTCGGCCTGCCGTCCTCCTTGCGGCCGGTCACCGCCGTCACGGTGACCAGTCCGGTGATGTCGGTACCGGAGTTGGTGATGAAGCACTTGGTGCCGTTGATCACCCACTCGTCGGTCGCCTCGTCCAGCCGCGCGGTGGTCCGGGTGCCGCCCGCGTCCGAACCGCACTCCGGCTCGGTCAGCCCGAACGCCCCGAGCATCTCGCCCGAGCACAGCTTCGGCAGCCAGGTCCGCTTCTGCTCCTCGGTGCCGAACCGGAACACCGGCATGGCGCCCAGCGACACCCCCGCCTCCAGGGTGATCGCCACCGAGGAGTCCACCCGGGCCAGCTCCTCCAGCGCCAGCCCCAGCGCGAAGTAGTCACCGCCCATCCCGCCGTACTCCTCCGGGAACGGCAGCCCGAACAGGCCCATCCGCCCCATCTCCCGCACGATCTCGTACGGGAACTCCCCCTGCTCGTAGAACTCCCCGATCTTCGGGGCGATCACATCCCGGGCGAACTTCGCGACCGTGGCGCGCAGTTGCTCGTGCTCTTCGGACAGCCGGTGGTCGATCGACATGGTTACTGCTCCTGGTGGGTCAGGGCGCGGACGGTACGGGACGGGCTGGGGCGTCCCAGCTGCTCCGCCATCCAGACGCTTGTGGCGCTGAGGCGGCCGAGATCGACCCCGGTGCGGATGCCGAGCCCGTGCAGCATCCAGACCAGGTCTTCGGTGGCGAGGTTTCCGGTGGCGCTCTTGGCGTACGGGCAGCCGCCGAGGCCGCCGGCCGAGGCGTCCACCACGGTGACGCCGCGCCGGAGCGCGGCCAGCGTGTTGGACAGCGCCTGGCCGTAGGTGTCGTGGAAGTGCACGGCGAGCCGCGCCACGGGGACGCCGCCGCTCGGGGGTGGGGACGTGGTGGCAGTCACGGCGGTGGTGGCGGCGGTGGCGGTGCCCGTCCCGCCGGGGTCCGGTCCGCTGCCCGTCCCGCCGCCGGTCAGTTCGTCCAGCAGCGCGGTGACATGGCCGGGCGTGGCCACTCCGATGGTGTCGCCGAGGCTCAACTCGGTGCAGCCCATCTCGTACAGCCGCCGGGCCACCCCGGCGACCTGGGCGACCGGCACCGGGCCCTCCCAGGGATCGCCGAAGCACATCGACAAGTAGCCGCGCACCCGGGCCCCGGCCGCCCTGGCCCTGGCCACCACCGGCTCGAACATCAGCAGCGACTCGTCGACCGTCCGGTTGAGGTTGGCGCGGGCGAAGCTCTCGGTGGCGCTGCCGAACACGGCGATCTCGCGCACCCCCAGCTCCAGCGCCCGCTCCAGACCGCGCTCGTTGGGCACCAGCACCGGCAGCCGCAGGGCGGGGTCCCGGTCGGTCAGATCGGCCAGCAGCGGCATCAGCTCCCCGGCGTCCGCCAGCTGGGGCACCCACCTGGGGTGGACGAAACTGGTCGCCTCGATCGTGCTCAGCCCCGCCGCGGCCAGCCGGTGGATGAACTCGGCCTTCACACCGGTCGGCACCGTCGCCTTCTCGTTCTGCAGCCCGTCCCGCGCACCCACCTCGTGGATCCGGACCTCGGCGGGCAGTCCGTCCAGCGGCACGGCCATCGGCAGCCCGGCCGGCAGGGCGTCCCCGTCGGCGGCCGGGACTCCGGCCGCTTCAGCCCCGGCGCCGCCGGCGGTCGCGGGGATGCCCGTCATGACGCCGCCCCGTCCCGCTCGGGGGCCGCGTCCCCGGCGTCCCCGGCCGGGGTCACCACCGCGAGCACCTGGTCCATGGCCACGGCCGCCCCGGCGGTGACATCGATCTCCGCCACCGTGCCGTCGTGCGGCGCGGTGATCACGTGTTCCATCTTCATGGCCTCCACCACCAGCAGGCTCTGCCCCGCCGTCACCTCGTCGCCCTTGGCGACCTTCACCACCGTGACCGTGCCGGGCATCGGGGCGGTCAGCGCGCCGCCTCCCACGCCGATCGCGCCACCGCGCAGCGCCGCCGCCACCGGGTCGTAGGGCCGCACCCGCCAGCCGTCGCCCTCCCGGCCCAGCCACTCGCCCACGTGGTGGAAGGCGATCACCGTGCCCTCCCGGTGCAGCAGCGCCCGCTCACCGTCCACGGCGATCCGCGCCTCCACCGCCGGGCCGTCGCCGAGCCGCACCAGCCCGTCCCTGACCCTTGCCGTCACCGGCTCATGGCCCGGGACCCGCATATGGTGCGCCGTCCAGGCCGGCTCACCGCCGAGCCGCCAACCGCTCGGCACCGAGAAGGGATCGGTCCAGCCGCCCTCGCCGGGCACCGGTGCCAGCGCCCGCTGCCGCAGCAGCGCCGCCGCCTCGTAGACCTCGTCCGGCACCGCTTCCGGCACCAAGGACGCCGCGTCCCGGTCGATCAGCCCGGTGTCCAGCTCGCCCGCCACCACCGCCGGATGACCCAGCAGCCGCCGCAGGAAACCGGTGTTGGTGTCCACACCCAGCACCACGGTGTCCGCCAGCGCCGCCCGCAGCCGGCGCAGCGCCGTGGCCCGGTCCGGTCCGTAGGCGATCACCTTGGCCAGCATCGGGTCGTAGGCGGTACCCACCTCCGTGCCGAGAGCCAGTCCCGAATCCACCCGCACCCCGGGCCCGCCGGGCTCCCGCAGCCCCAGCACCCTCCCGGCCGAGGGCAGGAAGTCGATGCGCCCCTCGCCCGGCCGCGCCGTCTCGGCGCAGATCCGAGCCTCGATGGCATGGCCGGTCAGAGTGACATCCCGCTGGTCGAAGTCCAGTCGCTCCCCGCAGGCCACCCGCAACTGCCAGGCCACCAGATCCAGCCCGGTGACCAGCTCGGTCACCGGGTGCTCCACCTGGAGCCGGGTGTTCATCTCCATGAAGAAGTAGGCGCCCGGATCGTCACCGGGGACGATGAACTCCACGGTGCCGGCCCCGGTGTAGCCGCAGGACCGCGCGGCCTGCACCGCCGCCTCACCCATCGCGGCCCTGGTCGCCGCGTCCAGCAGGACCGAGGGCGCCTCCTCGATGACCTTCTGGTGGCGCCTCTGCAGCGAGCACTCGCGCTCTCCGAGGTGCACCACCCCGCCGTGGCCGTCGGCGAGGATCTGGATCTCGATGTGCCGGGGCCGGTCGATCCAGCGCTCGACCAGCAGGGTGTCGTCGCCGAACGAGCCGCGCGCCTCCCGCCTGGCCGCGGCGATCTCCTCGGGCAGCAGCTCGGCGTCCCGTACCAGCCGCATGCCCTTGCCGCCCCCGCCGGCCGACGGCTTGAGCAGCACCGGCAGCCCGGTCCGCCGCGCCGCCTCGGCCAGTTCGGCGTCGGTCAGTCCGCTGCCGCTGCTCCCCGGCACCACCGGCACCCCGGCGGCCGCCACCGTCTCCTTGGCGCGGATCTTGTCGCCCATCAGCTCGATCGCCTCGGCCGGCGGGCCGATGAAGACCAGTCCCGCTTCCGCGCAGGCCCCGGCGAAGCCCGCGTTCTCGGCGAGGAAGCCGTAGCCGGGGTGGACGGCCCCGGCCCCGGCGACGGCGGCGGCCCGCACCTGCTCGGCGGCCGACAGGTAACTGCTCACCCGCACCGCCGTGTCGGCCTCCCGGACATGGCGGGCGTCGGCGTCCGCGTCGGTGAAGACGGCGGCCGACCGCACCCCCAACGCGCGCAGGGTACGCATCACCCGGACCGCGATCTCACCGCGGTTGGCGACCAGCACGGTGTCGAACATGGGGTTCGCGGGCGCGGTGGGCACGGACCTGGCGTTCACGGAGGTGGCTTTCGTCGGTGGGGTGTTCACGGTGAGAGCTCCGGATTCGGTCATGGCGCTCACATCCGGAAGACGCCGTAGCCCGGCGCGGTCGGATCGGCGGTGGGCAGCGGGGCGTTGGCGCACGCGGTCAGCGCCAGGCCGAGCACGGTGCGGGTCTCCAGCGGGTCGATGACTCCGTCGTCCCACAGCCGGGCGGTGGCGTAGTAGGCGTTGCCCTGGGTCTCGTACTGCTCGCGGATCGGGGCCTTGAACTCCTCCTCCGCCTGCTCGCTCCATTTCTCCCCGGCCGCCGCCAACTGGTCCCGCTTGACGGTGGCCAGCACCGAGGCGGCCTGCTCCCCGCCCATCACCGAGATCTTGGCGTTGGGCCACATCCACAGGAACCGGGGGCTGTAGGCCCGGCCGCACATCGAGTAGTTCCCGGCGCCGTAGGACCCGCCGATCACCACGGTCAGTTTCGGCACCCGGGCGCAGGCGACCGCGGTGACCATCTTCGCGCCGTGCTTGGCGATGCCGCCCGCCTCGTACTGCCGGCCCACCATGAAGCCGGAGATGTTCTGCAGGAAGAGCAGCGGGATGCCGCGCTGGTCGCACAGCTCGATGAAGTGGGCGCCCTTGAGGGCCGATTCGGCGAACAGGATGCCGTTGTTGGCCACGATCCCCACGGGGTGCCCCTGCACGTGGGCGAATCCGGTGACCAGTGTGGTGCCGTACTCCGCCTTGAACTCGGCGAACCGGCTGCCGTCCACCAGCCGGGCGATCACCTCGCGCACGTCGTAGGGCGTGCGGGAGTCCACCGGCACCGCCCCGCACAGCCCCATCGGGTCCACGGCCGGCGGCTCCGCGGGCCGTACCGTCCACGGCGGAGCCCCGCGGGCCGGCAGCGTCGCCACGATGTCGCGGACGATGCTCAGGGCGTGTGTGTCGTCCTCGGCCAGATGATCGGTGACGCCCGAGACGCGAGCGTGCACCTCCCCGCCGCCCAGTTCCTCGGCGGTGACCACTTCGCCGGTGGCCGCCTTCACCAGCGGCGGACCGCCGAGGAAGATCGTGCCCTGGTTCCGCACGATCACCGCCTCGTCGCTCATCGCCGGGACATAGGCGCCGCCCGCCGTGCACGAGCCCATGACCGCGGCGATCTGCGGGATGCCGCGGGCGGACATGGTGGCCTGGTTGAAGAAGATCCGGCCGAAGTGGTCCCGGTCGGGGAAGACCTCGTCCTGCCGGGGCAGGAAGGCGCCCCCCGAATCCACCAGGTAGACGCACGGCAGCCGGTTGTCGAGGGCCACCTCTTGGGCGCGCAGGTGCTTCTTCACCGTCATCGGGTAGTAGGTGCCGCCCTTGACCGTCGCGTCGTTGGCGACCACGACCACCTCGCGCCCGCGGACCCGTCCGATGCCGGTGATCAGGCCCGCGGCGGGCGCCTGTCCTTCGTACATGCCCTCCGCGGCCAGCGGGGCCAGTTCCAGGAACGGTGAGCCGGGGTCGAGCAGCCCGTCCACACGGTCGCGGGGCAGCAGCTTGCCCCGGGCGGTGTGCCGGGTCCGCGCCTTCTGGCCGCCGCCGAGGCGGGCGGCGGCGAGTCTGTCGCGCAGCGTGGCGCGCAGTGCGGCATGTGCCTCTGTATTGGCGCGGTACGCCTCCGACGCCGGATCGGCGGCGCTGGACAGGGCGGGTGCTGCCATGGTTCGGCCCCCCGGGTGTTAGCGAGCGTTAACGTGATGACTCCACGTTAACGCTCGCTAACAGGATTGTCTAGACTCAATTCCATGAACCCGACGAAGACGGCAGAGAACCGCCGTGAGCAGATCCTCCGAGAGGCCGCGCGGCTCTTCGCCGAGCGCGGTTTCCATGGTGTCGGCGTGGACGAGATAGGTGCCGCGGTCGGCATCAGCGGCCCGGGCCTCTACCGGCATTTCGCGGGCAAGGACGCGATGCTCGCCGAGTTGCTGGTCGGGATCAGCGACCGGCTGCTCACCGCCGGCCGGATGCGGGTGGCCGAGACCGACGACGCCGAGCAGGCCCTTGACGCGCTGATCCGGGGCCACATCGACTTCGCGATCGACGACCGGCCGCTGATCACACTGCACGACCGGGAGCTCGACCGGCTGCGCGACTCCGACCGCAAGCTCGTCCGGCAGCTCCAGCGGCAGTACGTCGAGGAGTGGGTCGCGGTGGTCCGCCGGGTCTTTCCGGACGCCACCGAGCTGGAGGCGCGCGCCGCCGTGCACGCTGTCTTCGGCCTGCTGAACTCCACCCCGCATCTGGGCGGTCAGGCCGGGCTGCCGGATCGTTCCGCCATGGCGGCCCTGCTGCACCGGCTGGCGCTCGGCGCGCTGGAGGCGCTGGACGGCGGCGCCGCTTCCGGGCCGCGGGCCACTCTGGACAGCGACAAGGACCGACCGGTAACTTACTGAGCGCTTGCTTATTTGCTCATTTGATGATCGGCCGCCGCGGGCAGCGGCCGGGACCGCTGGCCGATGGGAGGGGCGCTGTGCGTCGTACGGTGTTCAACGAGGACCACGAGGCGTTCCGCGAGACGATACGGGCCTTCATCCAGGCCGAGGTCGTCCCCGTCTACGACGAGTGGCTGGCAGCGGGCCAGGTGCCCCGCGACTTCTACTACAAGCTCGGCGAACTCGGCATCTTCGGCATCGAGGTGCCCGAGGAGTACGGCGGCGCCGGCGAGCACAGCTTCAAGTTCCAGTCCGTCATCAGCGAGGAGTGCGCCCGCGCCGGCGTGAGCTTCGGGGGCAGCGGTGTCCATGTCGGACTGTGCCTGCCGTATGTCGTCGCGTATGCCACCGAGGAGCAGAAGAAGCGCTGGCTGCCCGGCTTCGCCAGCGGGGAGATCATGTTCGCCATCGCCATGACCGAGCCCGGCACCGGCTCCGACCTGGCCGGTATGAAGACCACCGCCAAGCTCTCCGCCGACGGCACCCACTACCTGCTCAACGGCGCCAAGACCTTCATCACCGGCGGTGTCCACGCCGACCGGGTGATCGTCTGCGCCCGCACCGCCCCGCCCGGCGCGGAGGACCGCCGGGCCGGGATCTCGCTGTTCGTCGTCGACACCAAGTCCGAGGGCTATGCGGTGGGCCGCAAGCTGGACAAGCTCGGTCTGAAGGTCTCCGACACCGCGGAGCTCTCCTTCTCCGATGTGAAGGTCCCGGTCGAGGACCTGCTGGGTGAGGAGGGCAAGGGCTTCTCCTACCTCGGCCAGAACCTCCCGCAGGAACGCCTGGGGATCGCGGTCGGCGCCTACGCCCAGGCCGCCGCGGCCATCCGCTTCGCCCAGCAGTACGTCCAGGACCGTGTCGTCTTCGGCAAGACCGTCGCCTCCTTCCAGAACACCAAGTTCGAACTGGCCGCCTGCAAGGCCGAGGTCGACGCCGCCGAAGCCGTGGTGGACCGCGCCCTGGAAGCCCACGACCGGCGCGAACTGTCCGCGGCCGACGCCGCCTCCGCCAAACTCTTCTGCACCGAAGTCGCCTCTCGCGTCATCGACCGCTGTCTCCAGCTGCACGGCGGCTACGGCTACATGAACGAATACCCCATCGCCCGCCTGTACGCCGACAACCGCGTCAACCGCATCTACGGCGGGACCAGCGAGGTCATGAAGTCGATCATCGCCAAGTCGATGGGCCTGTGAACCACTGCGACCGGGTGGTCGACGACGGCCTGCCACCGCTCGAATCCCTGCTCGATCTGCTCGATCTGGAGCGGATCGAGCAGGACATCTTCCGCGGTGTCAGCCGGTCGGCGGTCGTGCCCCGGGTCTTCGGCGGCCAGGTCGCGGCCCAGGCCCTGGTCGCCGCGGGCCGCACGGTGCCCGAAGAGCGCGGGGCGCACTCCCTGCATGCCTACTTCCTGCGGCCCGGCGACCCCGGCGCGCCGATCGTCTACCAGGTGGACCGCATCCGCGACGGCCGCTCCTTCACCACCCGGCGGGTGGTGGCGGTCCAGCACGGCCAGCCGATCTTCCATCTCTCGGCCTCCTTCCAGATCCACGAGGACGGCCTGGAGCACCAGGAGCCGATGCCGTACGCGCCCGACCCCGAGACGCTGCCGACCGCCGAGGAACTACTGCCCGCGCACGCGGACAAATTCCCCGACCCCACCGTCGTGGACCGCCTGCTGGAGGCCCGCGCGGCCGTCGACCTGCGCTACGTGGAGTCCCCGCCGTTCCTCACCGCGGGGGTCGCCCGCGAACCGCGTTCCCAGGTGTGGTTCCGCACCCGCGGCAAACTGGCCGAGGACCCGCTGTTGCACGTCTGCCTGGCCACCTACGTCTCCGACATGACCCTGCTCGACTCCGTCCTCCTCGCCCACGGCCGCGGCGGCTGGGCCGTCGGCGATGTGGTCGGCGCCAGCCTGGACCACGCCATGTGGTTCCACCGGCCCTTCCGGGCCGACGAGTGGCTCCTCTACGACCAGCAGAGCCCGTCCGCCTCGGGCGGGCGCGGCCTCGGCACCGCGCGCATCTACACCCGCGACGGTCAGCTCGCGGTGTCGGTGATCCAGGAGGGACTGGTCCGGGTGCCGCGCCGCTGAGCGCTTACGCCCCCGGGCCCAGACCGGCGGCTGCCAGCAGATAGGCGGTCATCGGCGCGTAGAAGTGCGGCGCCACGTTGTCGTCCAGCGGCACGCTCACCAGGATGCTGTCCTCGGCCTCGCCCACGAACAGCGCCGGGTCGTTGCAGTCCGCGAAGCCCACCGTCTCCAGGCCCCGCCCGCCCGCGCACCCCGCCCAGCCGTGGTCGGCTATCACCAGATCGGGCATCGGCTCCCCATTACGCTCCAGAGCGTTCAGGATCTCCCGCATCGGGTCGGGGGAGTGGGTGTGCACCAGTCCGCCACCCCGGTGCAGCATGAAGACACCCGCCATATGGCGTATCTCGCCGCCGTCCGCGTACAGGTGCTCGGCCGGTGCGACCACCGAGCAGCCCGCCTCCTGCAACGCGGTGGCCAGCGCGTGATGCACCGCGAACAGCCCCGCCGGATGCCCGGTGGCCAGCAGCACCCGCGAGCTGTTCCGCGCGGCCTTGTGCAGGGCTTCGGCCATCCGGTCCAATGCGTCGATGGTCAGTTCCACGTCGATCGTGTCCTGTCCGTACCGGTGTCCCGGATCGGCGACGACCCCGCAGCGCTCGACCATCAGCTCCAGCACGTCGGCCGGATCGGTCCAGCGGTCGCCAAGATCCAGGCCCAACCAGAAGTAGCGGTTGCCCTCGGCGAGCTCGCGGTAGTGATCCAGGTTGTTCTCACGGCTGGTCGCGACATCCCCGGCTATCCGGGTACGGACGAGGTGGTCGGCGAGGGCCTGACGGCTGGGGGCGACGGGCGCGGAATCCATGGGCATGGGGACATTGTCCCGCGACCGGCGTACGGGCGTGCGACGGGCTGTGGACAACCGGACCCGCCGATCGACGCCGAGGCGCAATCGCGGCTGCGAATTGGAGCAAACGTACAGTCCGGGACCGGCTGGCGGCGGCATAAGGTCGCCGGCGGACCCCACCCACCAGGAAGGCAGGCCCATGAGCAGCGCAGAGCCGCGCGGCCCCGTCGACTCCTCCCGCGTCCCCCGTTACGCGGGCCCCGCGACCTTCGCCCGCTTGCCGCGCCTGGACGAGGTCGGATCGGCGGACATCGCCGTGGTCGGCGTGCCCTTCGACGCGGGGGTCTCCTACCGCCCCGGCGCCCGCTTCGGCGGCAACGCCGTCCGCGAGGCGTCCCGACTGCTGCGCCCGTACAACCCCGCCCAGGACGCCTCACCCTTCGCCCTCACCCAGGTGGCCGACGCGGGGGACATCGCCGCCAACCCGTTCGACATCGATGAGGCCGTGCAGACCATCGAAGCCGCCGCCGACGACCTGCTCGGCACCGGCGCCCGGCTGATGACCCTCGGCGGCGACCACACCATCGCGCTGCCGCTGCTGCGCGCGGTCGCCCGCCGGCACGGCCCGGTCGCGCTGCTGCACTTCGACGCGCATCTGGACACCTGGGACACCTATTTCGGTGCCGCCTACACGCACGGCACGCCCTTCCGCCGTGCCTTCGAGGAGGGGATCCTCGACACCTCCGCGCTGAGCCATGTCGGCATCCGCGGCCCCCTGTACGGCAAGAAGGATCTGGACGACGACGAGCGGATGGGCTTCGGGATCGTCACCTCCGCGGATGTGATGCGCCGCGGTGTGGACGAGGTCGCCCAGCAGCTCCGCGAGCGGATCGGCGACCGGCCGCTCTACATCTCCGTCGACATCGACGTACTCGACCCGGCGCACGCGCCCGGCACGGGGACTCCCGAGGCCGGCGGCCTCACTTCCCGCGAGCTGCTGGAGATCCTGCGCGGGCTGTCCGGCTGCCGGCTGGTCTCGGCGGACGTCGTGGAGGTCGCCCCGGCGTACGACCACGCCGAGATCACGTCGATCGCCGCCTCGCACACGGCCTACGAGCTGACGACGATCATGTCCCGGCAGATCGCGGACGCCCGCTGAATCACCCGAAGAGATGACGACCAAAGTCGCACTCATGTGCGACTTTGGTCGTTGGGTTTGTTGCGGGAGGATGAAACCCGCAGCCCGTGGCGTTGCAGGCTCGGGTAGAACGGACGGGCGGGGTGAGACACGGCCGACCGCGGTCGGGCGGAGTTCCAGTGGGAGGAAGCGCGTGACGAGGGCGAAGGACGAACCGGAGCAGGGATGGCTCCGGCGGCTGGCCGCGTACAGCTGGCGGTACAAGCGCGAGGTGCTGCTGGCACTGGGCGCCTCGCTCGGCGGCATGGCGGTCACCGCCCTGGTCCCGCTGGTGCCGAAGCTGATCATCGACGACGTCATCGTCAAGCACGACAAGCCGCTCCTGCCCTGGGCGATCGCCCTGGTGGCCGCCGCGGTCGTGGTGTACGCACTGGCATACGTCCGGCGTTATTACGGCGGCAGGCTCGCCCTCGACGTCCAACACGACATGCGCGCCGACATGTTCCGCTCGATCCTCCGTCTCGACGGCCGCCGGCAGGACGAGCTGAGCACGGGCCAGGTCGTCGGCCGGGCCACCAGCGACCTCCAGCTGATCCAGGGCCTGATGTTCATGCTGCCCATGGTCGTGGGCAATCTGCTGCTCTTCGTCCTCTCGCTCGTCGTGATGCTCGTGCTCTCCCCGCTGCTGACACTGGTCGCCCTGGCGGTCGCCCCCGCCCTGTGGTTCATCGCCGACTTGAGCCGCAAGCGGCTCTTCCCCGCCACCTGGTACGCCCAGGGGCAGGCCGCCGCCGTCGCCGGCATCGTGGACGGATCGGTCACCGGCGTCCGCGTGGTGAAGGGATTCGGCCAGGAGCAGCAGGAGATGGGCAAGCTGGAGCAGGTCGGCCGCCGCCTGTTCGCGGGTCGGGTGCGTACGGTCCGGCTCAGCGCCCGCTACACCCCCGCCCTCCAGGCCGTGCCGTCGCTCGGCCAGATCGGCATGCTGGCGCTGGGCGGCTGGATGGCCACCCGTGGCCAGATCACCCTGGGCACCTTCGTCGCCTTCTCCACCTATCTGGCCCAGCTCACCGGACCGGTGCGCATGCTCACCGTGATCCTCACCGTGGGCCAGCAGGCAAGGGCCGGTGTGGAGCGCGTCTTCGAGCTCATCGACACCGAGCCGACCATGGAAGAGGGCACCGGCACCCTGCCGGCCGAGGCGCCGGCCACCGTCGAGTTCGACCAGGTGTCCTTCGGCTACACGCGGGAGCGGCCCGTCCTCGCCGGCTTCGACCTGCGGGTGGCGCCGGGCGAGACGGTCGCCGTCGTGGGCTCGTCGGGGTCCGGCAAGTCCACCGTCTCGCTGCTGCTGCCCCGGTTCTACGACGTCACCGGCGGGGCCGTGCGCGTCGGAGGCACCGACGTGCGCGAGCTGACCTTCGACGCGCTCCGTTCGGTGATCGGCCTCGTCCCCGAGGACAGCTTCCTGTTCTCCGACACCGTGCGGGCCAACATCGCCTACGGCCACCCCGAGGCCACCGACGAGGAGATCGTCGCCGCCACCCGGGCGGCCCAGGCACACGAATTCATCACCGCCCTGCCCGACGGCTACGACACGGTGGTCGGCGAACAGGGACTGACCCTGTCCGGCGGTCAGCGGCAGCGGGTCGCACTGGCCCGGGCCATCCTCATGGACCCCAGGCTGCTGCTGCTCGACGACGCCACCTCGGCGGTCGACGCCCGGGTGGAGGCCGAGATCTTCGAAGCGCTGCGCGAGGTCATGCGCGGCCGGACGACACTGCTGATCGCCCACCGCCGCTCCACGCTCGCGCTCGCCGACCGGATCGCCGTCCTGGACGCCGGGCGCCTGGCGGACGTGGGCACCCACGAGGAGCTGGAGGAGCGCAGCGCCCTCTACCGCGCCCTGCTCACCGACCCGGAAGCGCTCGGCGCGGATGTGGTGGAGCTGGACCCGGCGGGCTCGGTGGCCCTCGTGGAGGCGCGGGAGGGCGCCACCGCCGGGATCACCCCCGCGCTGTGGCCGGCCGACCGCCCTACGGCGGATGCCGACACCCCGACAGGCGGCCGATCCGACGCACCCGGAGCCGCGATGCCGTCGCGACCGGTCCTCGGCGGGTCGGGCGCCATGGCGGGCGCGCTGGCCGGCATGCCCGCCACGCCCGAACTGCTGGCCAAGGTGGCCGCCCTGCCGCCCGCCCTCGACACGCCCGACGTGGACGAGGAGCGGGCGAGGACGGCCGACAGCTCCTTCGGCCTGGGCAGTCTGCTGCGCGGATTCCGCACCCCGCTGCTGCTGAGTCTGCTGCTGGTCGCCGTCGACGCGGTCGCCGGACTGCTGCTGCCGATCCTGATCCGGCACGGCATCGACGCCGGTGTCCGCCAGGCGGCCCTCGGGGCCGTGTGGGTGGCCTCGCTGCTCGGTCTCGCCCTGGTGATCACCCAGTGGGCGGTGGAATGGGGTTCGACGCTGCTCACCGGACGTACCGGTGAACGCGTCCTGTACACGCTGCGCGTGAAGATCTTCGCCCACCTGCACCGCCTCGGGCTCGACTACTACGAGCGCGAGCTGAGCGGCCGCATCATGACCCGGATGACCACCGATGTGGACGCGCTGTCCACATTCCTGCAGACCGGCCTGGTCACCGCACTGGTCAGCCTGCTCACCTTCGCCGGCATCCTCGTCGCGCTGCTCGCCATCGACGTGGAGCTGGCGCTGGTGGTCTTCGCCACCCTGCCGATCCTGGTGGTCGCCACCTGGGTCTTCCGCCGCAAGTCCAAGCGGGCCTACGAACTCGCCCGCGAGCGCGTCGCCGTCGTCAACGCCGACCTGCAGGAGCACGTCGCGGGACTCCGGGTCGTCCAGGCGTTCCGCGGCGAGCGGCTCGGCGCGGAACGCTTCGTGCGCCGCAGCGACGAATACCGTGTCGCCCGGGTGCGCGGCCAGTTCCTGATCTCCGTCTACTTCCCCTTCGTGCAACTGCTCTCGAGCGTGGCGGCGGCCCTGGTGCTGGCCATCGGAGCCGACCGGGTCACCGCGGGGACACTCACGACAGGCGCCCTGGTGGCCTACCTGCTCTACATCGATCTCTTCTTCTCCCCGGTGCAGCAGCTCTCGCAGGTCTTCGACGGCTACCAGCAGGCGACCGTCTCGCTCGGCCGGATCCGCGAGCTGCTGCGCGAGCCGACCACCACCCCCGCCGCCGTGCTGCCCCAGCCGGTGGGACGGCTGCGCGGTGAGGTCACCTTCCGCGACGTGCACTTCCGCTACGCGGGCGCCGCCGACGGCACCGAGGCCCTCGCCGGCATCTCGCTGCGGATATCGGCGGGCCAGACGGTCGCCTTCGTCGGGGAGACGGGCGCGGGGAAGTCCACCCTGGTCAAGATGGTCGCCCGGTTCTACGACCCGACCGACGGCGCGGTCCTGGTGGACGGCGCGGACATCCGCGAACTCGACCTCACCGACTACCGCCGGCAGCTCGGCGTCGTCCCCCAGGAGCCCTATCTGTTCGCCGGCACCGTGCGGGACGCGATCGCCTACGGGCGGATGGACGCCACCGACGCGGAAGTGGAAGCGGCGGCGCGCGCGGTCGGCGCGGACGCGATGATCGCGACACTGGAGGGCGGCTATCTGCACGAGGTCGCCGAGCGCGGCCGCAACCTGTCCGCCGGACAGCGGCAGCTGATCGCGCTGGCCCGGGCCGAACTCGTCGATCCGGTCGTCCTTCTGCTCGACGAGGCCACCGCGGCCCTGGACCTGGCGTCCGAGGGGCTGGTCAATCAGGCCTCGGACCGGCTCGCCGTTCGCCGTACGACCCTGGTCGTGGCCCACCGGCTCAGCACCGCCGCCCGCGCCGACCGGGTGGTGCTCCTCGACCACGGCCAGGTGATCGAAGACGGCACGCACGAGGCGCTGCTGGCCCGTGGCGGCCGTTACGCGGAGCTCTGGCGCACCTTCACCGGTGAGCTGCGCGCTGCCGCCTGACGGGGCGCCAAGGGCGCACGGCCCCCGGCCTGACCCGCGTCAGCCGAACACCGGCCGATCCGGCATGCCTTCCTTCGGCACCGCGAACACCACCGTCACCGAGAAGGGCCGCAAGCACTCCGGCGGAGCGGCCGGCCGGCTGACCCGCAGCAGCAGCCGCTCACCCGACACATCGAGCGTCGCGGTGCCGGCCGCGCTGCACCCGGTCGTCGCGGTCCAGCCCACCAGCACATCCCGCGAGAAGTCCGCCGCCTTCGCACCGGCCGTGATCCCCGCCGCCGCCCGGGCATCGCGCGCCGCCACCCGCTGAACGAATCCGGCGAGTTCCGCCGGATCGCGCACCACCTCGTGCACTCCGCTGACCGTTCTCGCCGACGACGAGAAGTACACCACCCGGCTCCGCGCCCCTTTCCCCTCGGACGGGGACGGCCGGACGTGCGTCCATGACGGCGTCGCCCGCACCGGGTCACGGCGCGGACCCCCACCACTCTGCGACGTCCCACCACATCCCGCGGCGGCGGTGGCCAGCGATGCGGCCATCACCACGGCCGTGAACACTCTGCGCGGGTCAACCATCAGCATGCCGATCAGACGGCGCCGGCCCCGGACCGGTTCCACCCGGCGGTGGCCGGACCGTCCCGGTCGGTGCTCACCGGCCCACCGCTCGGCCCCGCTCAGGCCGATTCGACCAGCAGCCGCACCAGATGCTCCCGACCCGCGTCCAGCAGCCCGGCCAGCTCCGCCGCCCCGCCGTACCACCGCTTCTCGTACTCCCAGCACAGCCAGCCGTCCCAGCCCGCCCGGCTCAGCACCTCGACCGTCTCCGCCAGCGGCAGCGTCCCCGCCCCGAGCGGCAGCGGCGTCGTCTCGGTGGCCGAGGCGATGTCCTTCACCTGCACATAACCCAGGTAGGGAGCCAGCACGGGATAGGTGGCCGACGGCTGCTCCCCGGCCAGCCAGGTGTGCATCACATCCCAGATCGCCCCGACCGCGTGGTGCCCTACCAGGCCGAGCACCCGCGCCACATCGGCGCCGCCGCGATGCGAGTCATGGGTCTCCAGCAGCACCCGCACCCCGAGGTCGCCGGCGATCGGCGCCGCCGCCGCCAGCCTCCCCGCCGCCAGTTCGTCCGCCTCCGCCGCGGGCAGGTCCCCGCCGCCGGGGAAGACCCGTACGAACGAGGCGCCCAAGTCCGCGGCCAGCGTCATCGCCGCGCCGATCTCCTCCAGCACCGGGCCGTCGTCCCCGGGCGCGGCCACCTTGGCGTAGGCGGCCACCGTGAGGATCTCCACCCCCGCCTTCGCGAACTGCTCGGCGACCCGGGCGCGCTCGCCGGCCGACAGCCCGGTGTGGACCGGCCCCTCGTCGCTCGCGCGGAGTTCGACCCCGTGGTAGCCGTGCTCCGACGCGAGCAGGACCACTTGGTCGACGGGCATTGCGGGGACCCCGAGGGTGGAGAAGGCGAATCTCATTGGCCGGACACTAGGCACCCGGCCGAGCCGGGTCAACAACGATCAGCCGCGAGCCGTCCACAGCGTCAGGTGGTGCCCGGGAAGGTCGCGCCCGGGAAGGCCGCGCCCCGAGCCGTGGTGCCGGCGCCCCCGACAACCCTCAGCGACGGCCGGGCGAGGGCGGCGCCGTCGACCCGCGGACCATCAGCTCCGTGGCGACCGTGGCGACCCCGCCCGGTGGCGGCGCCTGGCGTCCCATCACCAGCCGCCCGGCCCGCGCTCCCGCGTCCTGCAGCGGAATGCGGACCGTGGTGAGCGCCGGCGAGGCGTCCACGCTGAACGGCAGGTCGTCGAAACCGGCTACCGACACATCACCGGGAATCCTGAGGCCGCTGTCCCGCAGCGCGGCGCAGACACCCAGGGCCACCGTGTCGTTGGCGGCGACGATCGCCGTGACCCCGGTGTCCCTGCGCAGGAGTTCCAGCGTCGCGTCATAACCCGAGGCCCGGTCGTAGCCGCCGTGCACCGTCAGTCGCAGGGCGTTCGCTCCCGCTCGGGTGTCCGGTCCCAGCCCGGCGGCGAGCAGCGCTTCCCGGTGGCCCTCCAGCCGATGCCGCGTGGTGCTGCGCTCGGCGGGTCCGGCGACGTATCCGATCCGGCGGTGCCCCAGCGACAGCAGGTGTTCGGTCAGCCGCCGGGCGCCGCCGCGGTTGTCGAAGGCGATCGTGATCAGGCCGAGGGAGTCCTCGGCCTGCTCCAGCGGGGGACGGCCGCACAGCACTATCCGGGTGCCGGACGCGGCCAGCCGGGTCAACCGTGCGGTGACCGCGGCCGTGTGCGCCTTGCTCTCCACGGTGCTGCCGGTGAGCACCACCCCGGCGGCGCGCTGGCGTTCGAGCAGGGTGAGATAGGTGAGTTCGGCCTCGGGCGACCCGCCGGTGTTGCAGACCACCGCGAGTTTGCCGCCGCCGGGCTGGGTGCCGCCCGCACCGATCTCGCCCTGGAGCGCGCTGGCGATCAGGCCGAAGAAGGGGTCGGCCACATCGTTGACCAGGACCCCGATCAGGTCCGAGGTGGCCGCGGCGAGCGCGCGGGCCTGGCCGTTGACGACGTAGTCCAGCTCTTCGACTGCCCGCTGCACACGGTCCTTGGTGCTGCCCGCCACCGGATAGTTGCCGTTGAGGACGCGGGAGACGGTCGCGGACGACACTCCGGCACGCGCCGCGACATCGGCCAGAGTCACTGCCATCTCGGTCCGGTCCTCCTCAAGGGCGGGCACTGGTCCGCCGGCCGCGGTCCCCGTGCGAGGACCGCCGTGCGGCGCGGCTCATGCTCTCATTTCGCGGCCGCGGACGGGAGCGGCGGCCTGGATCGGATCGGATCGGCCGACCATCGGGCCACGCGGGGGGCGGGCCGATCGAGAGCGATAGAAAGCGCTTACCCCTACCTCAAAGGGTGCCCCTTGCTCCCTCCGCGCCAGCAGGCTAGCGTGCAGCGGTAAGAAAGCGCTTGCTATTGATCCCTTCCCGGGGATCACCATCCGGCTCCGAGGAGAGCAGCCATGACACGCAGGACGATGCGGATCGCCATGAACGGCGTCACCGGACGCATGGGTTACCGGCAGCACCTGGTCCGCTCCATCCTGAGCCTGCGTGACCAGGGTGGGCTCGATCTGGGGGACGGAGACGTCCTGGTGCCGGAACCCGTGCTGGTCGGCAGGCGCGCGCATGTTCTCAAGACGATGGCCGAACAGCACGGCATCGAGCACTGGACGACCGACCTCGACTCGGTACTCGCCGATCCGTCCGTGGAGATCTATTTCGACGCGCAGGTCACCGCCGCCCGCGAGGCGGCGGTGAAGCAGGCCATCGCGGCCGGCAAGCACATCTACTGCGAGAAGCCGACCGGGACCACGCTGGAGGGTTCCCTGGAACTCGCCCGTCTCGCCGAAGCGGCCGGGATCAAGCACGGAGTGGTGCAGGACAAGCTCTTCCTCCCCGGCCTGCTGAAGCTCAGGCGGCTGATCGAAGGCGGCTTCTTCGGCCGGATCCTGTCCGTGCGCGGCGAGTTCGGCTACTGGGTGCACGAAGGCGACTGGCAGAGCGCCCAGCGCCCCTCGTGGAACTACCGCGCGCAGGACGGCGGCGGCATCGTGGTCGACATGTTCCCGCACTGGGAGTACGTGCTGCACGAGCTGTTCGGCCGGGTGCGTACCGTCCAAGCGCTGGCCACCACGCACATCCCGCAGCGCTGGGACGAGCAGGACAAGCCGTACGACGCCACCGCCGACGACGCCGCCTACGGCATCTTCGAGTTGGAGGGCGGGGCGGTCGCGCAGATCAACTCCTCCTGGGCGGTGCGGGTCAACCGCGACGAACTGGTCGAGTTCCAGGTCGACGGCACCCATGGCTCGGCGGTCGCCGGACTGCGGGAGTGCCGGGTACAGCACCGCTCTGCCACCCCGAAGCCGGTATGGAATCCGGATCTGCCGGTCACGGAGTCCTTCCGCGACCAGTGGCAGCGGGTTCCGGACAACGCCGAGTTCGGCAACGGCTTCAAGGCGCAGTGGGAGCTGTTCCTGCGGCATGTCGTGCTCGACGAGCCGTGGCGCTGGGATCTGCTGGCCGGGGCCCGCGGGATGCAACTGGCCGAACTCGGCCTCCGGTCCTCCGAGCAGGGCCGCCGCATCGAGGTTCCGGAGCTGTCGCTGTGAGCATCCTGCTGCCGTCCGAGACCGGAGTCTCGCGTCCTTATGTGCCGCGTTCGGAAGCCGTCTCCTATGCCACGAATCTTCCGTTGCGCAGCCGGGTGGTGTATTCCGCCGCGCATGTCGTGGCCGACCCGTTGCGCGCGGCGGCCGACGCGCCCGCGGCCGTCGACTGGGAAGCGACCCTCGCCTTCCGCCGCCACCTGTGGGCCCACGGGCTCGGTGTGGCGGAGGCGATGGACACGGCGCAGCGCGGCATGGGCCTGGACTGGGCCGGAGCCGCGGAGCTGATCCGCAGGTCATCGGCCGAAGCGCGGTCCGTGGGCGGGCGGATCGCCTGCGGTGTGGGCACGGACCAGCTCACCGGACCCGCAGACCTCGGGGACGTCGTAGCCGCCTACGAGGAGCAACTGGCAGTCGTCGAGGAGGCCGGCGCGCAAGCCGTCCTGATGGCGTCCCGCGCGTTGACGGCCGTGGCCAAAGGCCCGGACGACTACCTGGAGGTCTACGAGCGACTGCTGCGGCAGTCATCCGATCGGGTGATTCTGCACTGGCTCGGTCCGATGTTCGACCCCGCGCTGGCCGGGTATTGGGGCTCGGACGACCTCGACACGGCGACCGAAGCCTTCCTCGCCGTCATCGCCACCCATCCCGACAAGGTCGACGGCGTCAAGGTCTCCCTGCTGGACGCGGACCGTGAGATCGCGCTGCGCCGGCGCCTCCCGAAGGGCGTGCGGTGCTATACCGGCGACGACTTCAACTACCCGGAGCTGATCGAGGGCGACGAGCAGGGCTTCAGCCACGCGCTGCTCGGCATCTTCGATCCGCTGGCGCCCCTGGCCGCTTCGGCAGTCAGCGTCCTCGACACCGGCGACGCCGCCGGCTTCCGGCGCGTCCTGGATCCCACCGTGGAGCTGTCCCGGCACCTGTTCGGCGCCCCCACCCGCTTCTACAAGACGGGCGTCGTACTGCTCGCCTGGCTGGCGGGGCATCAGACGCACTTCACCATGCTGGGCGGACTGCAGTCGGCTCGTTCGCTGCCGCACCTGGCGCGGGCGTACGAACTCGCCGACCGCATCGGCCTGTTCCCCGATCCGGCCCTCGCCGAGAGCCGGATGCGCGCCCTGCTGGCCCTGCACGGGGTGGACGCGTGAGCGAAGAGGCGGCATCCCGGAAGGCGCCCGGCGCGCTGGCGCGGCTGAGCATCAACCAGGAGACGATCAAGCAGTGGTCGCTGCCCGAACTGGCCGAGGGCTGCGCCGCTTCGGGCATCACCCAGGTCGGACTGTGGCGGGCGCCGGTGCAGGAGTACGGAGTCGAGCGCGCCGCACGGCTGATGCGCGCCGGCGGGCTGACCGTCACCTCGCTGTGCCGGGGCGGATTCTTCACCGAGTCGGACGCCGCGCGCCGAGCCGCGGCCCTGGACGACAACCGGAGGGCGATCGACGAGGCCGCGACCCTGGAGACCGGGACCCTCGTCCTGGTCTCCGGCGGCCTGCCGCCGGGTGACCGCGACATCGCCGCCGCCCGGGAGCGCGTCGCCGAGGCCGTCGCCGTGCTGGCCCCCTACGCGGCCGAGCGCGGGGTACGGCTCGCCGTCGAACCACTGCATCCGATGTACGCCTCGGACCGCTGTGTGATCTCCACGCTCGGCCAGGCCCTCGACATCGCCGAACGCTTTCCGGTGGACCAGGTCGGGGTCGTCGTGGACACCTACCACCTCTGGTGGGACGACCAGGTGCCGGCGCAGATCGTACGGGCCGGGACGGGCGGCCGGATCGCCGCCTTCCAGGTCGCCGACTGGGTGACCCCGCTGCCCGAGGGAGTGCTGCTCGGTCGCGGACAACTCGGCGAAGGCTGCGTCGACCTGCGGGGATTCCGCGAGCAGGTCGACGCGGCGGGCTATCGCGGCGCCGTCGAGGTGGAGATCTTCAGCCCGGCGCTGTGGGCCCGGAGCGGCACCGAGGTGCTGGCGGAAGTCGCCGAGCGGTACCAGCGGCACGTGCTCTGAAAAGATCTTGAGAAATCTCATGCTCGTACTACAACCCTTCCGGGGGGTGGGCTGTCATACATGGCATCACGGCTCTCAGGAGGGGTTCAGGGAGCCAGGACGGTAAAAACGCCCGAGGGGGGCTTCGGGGGTAAGTGGGGGGAACACGAAAGGGGTCCGGCCTCGTGCCGGACCCCTTTCGTATGTCCGCCTCCGGGTCGCGCCTCCGGGTCGCCCCGTGTTCGGCCTCCGGGTTTTCCACAGGCCCGGGCCGATCGGCCGACGGACTGTCCCCGCCGGGCGGTACCTTCTGAGCGGATCACCACCGCAGCCCGAAGGGAGGCCGGACATGGCGGAGACGGCGACGCACCTTTCCGTACTGGAAGGCGTCCTGGAACGCATCACCTATGCCAACGAGGACAATGGATACACCGTCGCCCGGGTGGACACCGGCCGCGGCTCGGACGACCTGCTGACGGTCGTCGGAGCCCTGCTCGGCGCGCAGCCCGGCGAGTCGCTGCGGATGCACGGCCGTTGGGGATCGCATCCGCAGTACGGCAAGCAGTTCACCGTGGAGAACTACACGACGATCCTGCCGGCCACGATCCAGGGCATCCGCCGGTATCTGGGGTCGGGGCTGATCAAGGGCATCGGACCGAGGATTGCCGAGCGCATCGTCGAACACTTCGGCACCGGCACGCTGGACGTCATCGAGTCCGAGCCCAAGCGTCTCGTCGAGGTGCCCGGACTCGGCCCCAAGCGGACCAAGCTGATCGCCGCCGCCTGGGAGGAGCAGAAGGCCATCAAAGAGGTGATGGTCTTCCTGCAGGGCGTGGGCGTCTCTACGTCCATCGCCGTACGGATCTACAAGACCTACGGGGACGCCTCGATCTCGGTGGTGAAGAACCAGCCGTATCGGCTGGCCGCCGAGGTCTGGGGTATCGGCTTCCTCACCGCCGACCGGTTGGCGCAGGCGGTCGGGATACCGCACGACAGCCCGGAGCGGGTCAAGGCCGGTCTCCAGTACGCCCTGTCGCAGGCCACCGACCAGGGCAACTGCTTCCTGCCGCAGGAGCGGCTGATCGCCGAGTCGGTGAAGCTGCTCCAGGTGGACATCGGCCTGGTGATCGACTGCCTCGGTGAACTCGCGGACCAGGAGGGGGTGGTACGTGAGGACGTCCCGGCCGCCGACGGGGACCGGGAGCCGGTGAAAGCCGTCTATCTGGTGCCCTTCCACCGGGCCGAGATATCGCTGGCCGGCCAGTTGCTGCGGCTGCTGCGCGGGTCGGAGGACCGGCTGACCGCCTTCCGCGACGTGGACTGGGACAAGGCGCTGTCCTGGCTCACCGCCACCACCGGCACCGACCTCGCTCCCGAGCAGCAGCAGGCGGTCCGGTTGGCGCTGACCCAGAAGGTCGCGGTGCTCACCGGCGGACCGGGCTGCGGCAAGTCCTTCACCGTCCGCTCGGTGGTCGCGCTCGCCCTGGCGAAGAAGGCCAAGGTGCTCCTCGCCGCCCCGACCGGCCGGGCGGCCAAGCGGCTCGCGGAACTGACCGGCGCGGAGGCGTCGACCGTGCACCGGCTGCTGGAGCTCAAGCCGGGCGGTGACGCCGCGTACGACAAGGACCGGCCGCTGGACGCCGATCTGGTGGTGGTCGACGAGGCCTCCATGCTGGACCTGCTGCTGGCGAACAAACTGGTGAAGGCGGTACCCCCGGGCGCTCACCTGCTGTTCGTCGGCGATGTGGACCAACTGCCCAGTGTCGGGGCCGGCGAGGTGCTGCGGGATCTGCTGGCGCCCGGCAGTCCGGTGCCCTCGGTTCGCCTCACCCGGGTGTTCCGCCAGGCGCAGCAGTCCGGCGTGGTGACCAACGCCCACCGGATCAACGCCGGCGAGCCGCCCATCACCCAGGGGCTGCCCGACTTCTTCCTCTTCCCCGAGGAGGATTCGGAGGAGGCCGGACGGCTCACCGTGGATGTGGTGGCGCGGCGGATTCCCGCCAGGTTCGGTCTCGATCCGCGGCGGGACGTACAGGTGCTCGCCCCCATGCACCGCGGGCCGGCCGGCGCCGGTGTGCTGAACGGTCTGCTCCAGCAGGCCGTCACTCCGGCCCGCCCGGACCTGCCCGAGCGGCGCTTCGGCGGCCGGACCTTCCGGGTGGGGGACAAGGTGACCCAGATCAGGAACAACTACGACAAGGGGGCCAACGGCGTCTTCAACGGCATGGTGGGTGTGGTCATCGCCCTGGACCCGGACGAGCAGAAGCTGACCGTCCGCACCGACGAGGACGAGGAGATCGATTACGACTTCGACGAGTTGGACGAGCTGACGCATGCCTACGCCGTGACCATCCACCGCTCGCAGGGCAGTGAGTATCCGGCCGTGGTGATCCCGGTCACCACCGGCGCCTGGATGATGCTCCAGCGCAATCTGCTCTACACGGCGGTGACCAGGGCGAAGAAGTTGGTGGTGCTGGTCGGGTCGCGGCGCGCGATCGGGCAGGCGGTGCGCACGGTGTCGGCCGGAAGACGGTTCACGGCTCTCGACCACAGGCTCTCCCGGGGCGCAGAATAGGCACTCCGTGCCACTTTTTGTGCCGATGGCCGACCCCGAGTGCACACCTCAGTGTCAAATGGGGGACAGTGGACACAGTCAGGGCACCTCGAAGAAGAGGCAACACCGTCGGTGAGGGAATGACGTGAGCGACAACTCTGTAGTACTGCGATACGGGGACAGCGAACACAGCTACCCGGTTGTGGACAGCACCGTCGGCGACATGGGCTTCGACATCGGCAAGCTGCGTGCCGATACGGGCCTGGTCACCCTGGACAGCGGGTACGGCAACACCGCGGCCTACAAGTCCGCGATCACCTTCCTGGACGGTGAGGAGGGCATCCTGCGCTATCGGGGATACCCGATCGAGCAGGTCGCCGAGCGCGGCAGCTTCCTGGAGACCGCCTACCTGCTGATCAACGGCGAACTCCCGACCGTCGACCAGCTGTCCGAGTTCAAGGGTGAGATCACTCAGCACACCCTGCTGCACGAGGATGTCAAACGGTTCTACGACGGCTTCCCGCGCGACGCCCATCCGATGGCGATGCTCTCGTCGGTGGTCAGCGCTCTGTCGACGTTCTACCAGGACAGCCACAACCCGTTCGATCCCAAGCAGCGCCACCTGTCCACGATCCGGCTGCTCGCCAAGCTGCCGACGATCGCGGCCTACGCGTACAAGAAGTCCGTCGGCCAGCCGGTGGTCTACCCGCGCAACGACCTCGGCTACGTCGAGAACTTCCTCCGGATGACCTTCTCGGTGCCGGCCGAGGAATACCAGCTGGACCCGGTTGTGGTCAGCGCGCTGGACAAGCTGTTCATCCTGCACGCCGATCACGAGCAGAACTGCTCGACTTCGACGGTCCGTCTGGTCGGCTCCTCGCAGGCGAACCAGTTCGCCTCGATCTCCGCGGGCATCAGCGCGCTGTGGGGCCCGCTGCACGGCGGTGCCAACCAGTCGGTGCTGGAGATGCTGGAGCGTATCCAGGCCGATGGCGGTGACGTCGACTCGTTCATCGCCAAGGTGAAGAACAAGGAAGACGGCGTGAAGCTCATGGGCTTCGGTCACCGCGTCTACAAGAACTTCGACCCCCGGGCGAAGATCATCAAGGCGGCGGCGCACGACGTCCTGTCGGCGCTCGGCAAATCCGACGAGCTGCTCGACATCGCGCTCAAGCTCGAAGAGCACGCCCTCAGCGACGACTACTTCGTGTCGCGCAAGCTCTACCCGAACGTGGACTTCTACACCGGCCTGATCTACCGGGCCATGGGTTTCCCGACCAGCATGTTCACCGTGCTCTTCGCCATCGGCCGGCTGCCCGGCTGGATCGCCCAGTGGCACGAGATGATCAAGGAGCCCGGTTCCCGGATCGGCCGCCCGCGGCAGATCTACACCGGCGTCGTGAACCGCGACTACGTACCGGTCGAGGCCCGCTGATCCGAGGCCTCGGCGGCTCGGCGGAAATTGAAGAAGCGCCCCGCGACGGATCCCCCCACGGGTCCGGCACGGGGCGCTCCCGTCTCCCGGCGCGAATCCCCCCACGGGTCCGTACCGGGCGTATATGGGCGGCAGAGTCGCGGCCGGGACGGAGGACCCGGGAGGGCCGCTCAAGCTCCCCGGGCATCGCCCCGGCGACGCAACTCGGACCGTCCCCCAAGACAGTCCGTACCGCATCCCCCGCACCGCCTCCGCCGGGAGCACGGTGCTCAAGACATAAGACCCACCAACCACCCTAATGGTTACGTTCCAAGCGCTGTGATCTACGTCTCTTCGCTGAAACGCCCTCTGAAAGGCTACCCCCCGCTCGCGGCTGACGGCGGGCGATCCCGTAGCGTGCTGTTCTTCTCGAGGGGCGGAGCACATGGCAGAGAACGGGACACCGGTCCGCAATGTCGTGGTCACCGGTGGGGGCACGGGCATCGGGCTGGCCATCTCCACGCGGTTCGCCGAGGACGGGCACCGCGTCACCATCGTCGGCCGCCGTCGTGAGGTGCTCCGTGCCACCGCCGAGGATCTGCGGACCACCCGCGGTCTCGACATCACCCCGGTCGTCTGCGATCTCGCCGATCCCGACGACGTCGAGGCCGTGCTGCCGAAGCTGCCCGATCAGGTGGACGTACTGGTGAACAACGCGGGCAGCCGAGAGCTGGCGGTCGGTGCCGGTCCGCACGGAGTGCTGGCCCGCTGGCGCGGGGACTTCGAACGCAATGTGCTGACCGCCGTCCTGCTGACCGAGTCGCTCCGAGACCGCTTCACCACCGACGGCGGTCGGGTGGTCACCGTGACCTCGGTGGCGGCGCTGCGCGGCGGCGGCTCGTACGGCGCCTCCAAGGCCGCCCTGCACGCCTGGAACCACTCCCTCGCCGCCCAGCTCGGTCCGCAGGGCGTGACCTGCAACATCGTGGCGCCGGGCACAGTGGCCGGCACCGAGTTCTTCGGCTCCCGGCTGAACGAGGCGGAAGTGACCCGCCGGGCCGGCCGCACCCTGGTCGGGCGGGTCGGCCGACCGGCCGACGTGGCCGCGGCCGTGCTCTTTCTCGCCTCCCCCGAGGCGGGCTTCATCACCGGCGAGATCCTGCAGTGCAACGGCGGAGAGCTGCTCGGCCGCTGAGCGGAGCCTCCTCGGCTGCTGATGCCCGCTGCCGGCGTCGGGACGCCGGAGCCGAATCGCCCCGGCGCACGGGAAGAGGAGCGGCGGGATGCACGTTGCACTCTCTGTGTCGTCAATTGACTTCACCTCTGGGCTCGCCGAGTACCTACGAGGTGGAAACGTCGTATGGGCGTACTTGCTGCTGGCCGCCACGACGGCCCCGCCGCTGGTGCCCAACGCCGTGCTGCTCGTCACCGGCGGGGTGATGGCGGCCGAAGGGCGGCTGAATCTCGTACTCGTCCTGCTCGTGGTCGCCGGTAGCGCCGTCCTGGGCGATCTGCTGCTGCACCGGGCCGGACACGCGGTGAGCGGCAGAGTCCTGCGCCGTATCCAGCGGCGCCCCCGCCAGGCCGCCCTGCTGAACTGGGCGGCTCTGCGCATCCAGCGCCACGGAGTGCCCTTCGTCATCGGCGTCCGATTCCTGCCCAGCGGCCGGGTGATCGGCGGCCTCGCCGCTGGCATCGTCCGGTATCCGGCCCGGCGTTACGCGTTGGGCGCGGGCACGGCCGAGGTGCTGTGGGCCTCGTACTCGGTCGGCGCCGGCTACTTCAGCGGGCGCGCGGCCTCGAACAGCTTCTACGCGCTCACCCTCGGTGTCGGCATATCGGTGCTGGTCGCGGGCATCGGCATGCTGGCCCAGTGGATCTCCAGGGCCAGGGAACGACGACTGCCGCGCGGACCCGGGGAGTTCACCGCCTGGCCGTCGGCCGTCGTGTCGGCGTCCTTGGCCAGGGACAGCGCCGTGGCGGCTCCGCTGCGGCGTACGGCGGGCGCCGCGACGGCCGGCCCGCCCGTGCTGCGGGGCGTATCAGAGGGCGGTCCGAAGATCGGGCCGCCCTCCGCGCCGCCGGACGAGGCCGATCGCGATGAGGACGACCCCGCTGCGACCACCGGTGCCTTCCGCTGCGGACTGGTGGGACGAGGGAAGTAGCACCGCCGGCCTCCGGGGTTCTGGCCGGGCGGGAAAATTGTCATGTCTGGTTCATTGCCGGCGTCCCGACTGCGGCACCGGTGCCGAGATACGGCGCCAGATAGCGGTAGAGCAGGCCTTTGAGCTCCCGCACATAGGCGTCCTTGTCCTCGCCCTCGTGCTGCATGACGAGGTTGAGGCCCGCCTTGAACATCGCCAGGCACATCTCCGAGATCAGCGCGCGCTCCGCGCGTGAGAGGGACGGTGTGCGGACCTCCAGCATTTCGCTGACCCGCTCCAGCAGTGAGTTGTGCAGTACGTCGTGCTCGTCGGCGACCCGGCCGGGCGTGTCGGGGCCCTTGATCAGCGCCAGGAACGCCGGGTTGGCGGTGTTGAACTCGATGAAGGGGTCGGTCACCTCGTCGATCAGCCGATCCAGCGGCAGCCGCGCGATCTCCGGGGTGAAGACCCGGCCGTGGGTGGCCTCCATCTCCTTGATCAGCCGGCCGCTCAGCTCGACGGCGATGGCCTCCTTGTTCGGAAAGAACTGGTAGAGCGTCCCCGGGGACACCCGGGCTTCGCGGGCGATGGCGTTGGTACTGGAGGCGGTGTACCCCAGCGCGCAGAACACGCTGGCCGCGGCCTGCAGCAGTTGTGTGACGCGCCGCTCGCCGCGGGCCTGGCGCCGGCGCGGCGGCTCGTCCGGCTCGGACACATGGACTCCCAGGGAGGATTGACAAACGCGAGAGGTTGCTCGCATTCTAGGAAACGCGAGCGATCGTTCGCGTTTTCATTCTATGCCGCGAATGCGGGCTATGTCGTCATGCCGTTCTACGGGGAGAGGACACCTCTGTCATGCCGGAAGTCAACCGTGAGACAGCGATCCGTGGCTGGACGCGTGTCGTCACCGCCCGGCCACGGCTGACGCTGCTGCTGGCTCTGCTCTTCACCGCCCTCGCGGTGGTCGCGGGACATGGAGTGGGCGACCGCCTGGCCAGTGGGGGCTTCGAGGCACCCGCCTCCCAGTCCTCGTATGCCACGGCCGCTCTGGCCGAGCGCTTCCCCGCGTCCCAGCCCAATCTGGTGCTGCTGGTCAGCACCCGGGGCGCGGGTGTGGACGATCCGGCGGTGGTCGCCCAGGGCGGCGCACTGGCCCGCCGGCTCGCCGCTGATCCGGCGGTGACCGGGGTGACCTCCTACTGGGGCGCGCACTCTCCCGCGCTGCGTGCCGATGACGGCCACTCGGCGATGATCACCGCCCGGCTGCGCGGCGACGACAACGCGGTGGCGGCCGAGGTGAAGCGGATAGCTCCCGCCTACCGCGGCCCGCACGGTGCGGTGACGGTGACGGTCGGTGGATCCGCGGCAGTGCACGACGAGTTGCAGACCACCGTCCAGGAAGACCTGGTGCGCGCCGAGGTGATCGCCCTGCCGATCACTCTGCTGCTGCTCGTCATGGTCTTCGGCAGCGCGATCGCGGCACTCCTTCCGCTTGGTATCGGCGTCGTGGCGATCCTCGGTACCAACGCGGTCCTGCGCGGGATCACCGGGTTCACCGATGTCTCGGTCTTCGCGCAGAACCTCACCACCGCCCTGGGCCTGGGACTGGCGATCGACTACGCGCTGTTCATCGTGCGCAGATTCCGCGAGGAGCTCGCCACCGGGGTCACACCGCGGTCAGCCGTGGGCCGAACACTGCGCACCGCTGGCCGCACCGTGTTGTTCTCGGCGTTGACGGTCGCCGCCTCGCTCTCCGCGATGCTGGTCTTCCCGCAGTACTTCCTGCGTTCCTTCGCCTACGCGGGCATCGCCGTCGTGCTGCTGGCCGCAGCGGCCGCACTGATCGTGCTGCCCGCGTCCCTGGTGCTGCTCGGTGACCGGGTCAACGCACTGGACCTGCGCAAGGCGCTGCGGCTGAGGTCCGCCGGTGAACCGGGCGCCGCCTATGCCCGGCTGGCACGACTGGTGATGCGCCGGGCCCCGGTGTTCGCGATCGGCGCCGTCGCGGGGCTGCTCCTGCTCGGCCTGCCGTTCCTCCAGGTCAAGTTCGGCACCGCCGACGACCGCCAGCTGCCCGCCTCCGCGCAGGCGCATGTGGTGCAGCAGCACATCCGCCAGCAGTTCCCCGGGAGCCCGGACGGCGCGATCACCGTGCTCACCGAGGGCGCCGACCCGGGCCGACTGGCGCAGTACGACCGCCGGGTCGCCGCGCTGCCGGGCGTGGTGCGGGTCGAGGGACCCTTCAGCGCCCCGGGCTCGGGCGCGGCCTATCTGACGGTGCTGCCGAAGGGCGAGGCGGTCGACACCGGCACCCAGGATCTGGTGCGGACGATACGGGCCCAGCCCGCCGACTTCCGCGCCTCGGTCACCGGCCAGGCGGCCGTGCTGGTCGACAGCAAGCACGCCATCGCCCTGAAACTTCCGTGGGCGGCCGGGATCATCGCCCTGGTCACGCTGTTGTTGGTCTTCCTGCTCACCGGGAGCGTGATCATTCCGCTGCAGGCGGTGCTGCTCAACGCTTTGAGCCTGACCGCGATGTTCGGAGCGGTGGTCTGGGTCTTCCAGGACGGCCACCTGTCCGGGCTGCTCGGCTTCACCTCGACCGGCAGCATAGAGACGACCCTGCCGGTGCTGATGTTCTGCGTGGCGTTCGGGCTGTCCATGGACTACGGAGTCTTCCTGCTGTCCCGCATCAAGGAGGAGTACGACCGGACCGGTGATCACCGTGCCTCCATCGTGTTCGGGCTGAGCCGGACCGGCGGACTGATCACGGCGGCCGCGGTGATCCTCGCCGTGGTGATGGTCGCGATCGGCACCTCCCGGGTGACCAACACCAAGATGCTCGGTCTGGGGATCGCGCTGGCGGTGCTCATGGACGCGATGGTGGTGCGGACACTGCTGGTGCCCGCGGTGATGCGGCTGACCGGCCGGTTCACCTGGTGGGCGCCCCCGGCGCTGCGCAGATTCCACGACCGGTTCGGCATATCCGAGGGCGGCGCCGTCACCGCGCCGGACCGTGCCGGGGCCCCGCACTCCGAAGAGCGGCGGGACCCCGAGCCGGCCGGCAGTCCCTGAGACCCGACGTCAGTCGGAGTCCCGGCGGCCCCGGTTGGAGGGCCGCCGGGCGCTCCAGGCCCGGATGGTGTCGGCGTACCAGAACGGTTTGCCGCCCTCCACGACATCCGGCTCGGGCAAGTGCCCGTGCTTTCGATAAGAGCGCACGGTTTCGACCTGCACGCGGATGTGTGCGGCGATGTCCGCGTACGACCACAGAGTCCGGTCGGTCATGATGCACCTCCATGCGGTGGGGATGTCGATCGGTTCCTTCGTCCGGTCAACGACGCGTGAAGATCGCCGCATGGGCTTGTCGATCTTCTGTGACAGGGAACCCGCGTAACGGTGACAAAGAGGCGAGCGGGTAACTCTGACCGAGAAAGGTGGCTCGATCACTCTTTCGGGGAAATTGCCGTGTTCTACCGTTCCGACCGAAAGATTCTGCGGCAGACTTCGAACGCATGACACCCCCCACACCTCTCGTGCTGCTCACCGTCCATGGGTGAGTCCGTGTCGGTGGCCCTGTTCACGGCGGACCTCCGGCTGCATGACAATCCGGTGCTGGCCGAAGCCGCGGAAGCCGACCGGGTGGTACCGCTCTTCGTCTTGGACCCGGGCATCGCCCGAGCCGGGTTCGTCGCACCGAACAGGGCCGTCTTCCTCGCCGAGTGCCTCGCCGACCTGGACGAGGGGCTGCGATCGCGAGGGGGCCGCCTTGTCCTGCGGCGCGGCGATCCCGTCGAGCAGGTCTGCGCGGTGGTGCGCGAGACGGGCGCGCACATGGTGCATATCGCCGGCGGGGTGAGCCGGTATGCGAGCGGACGTGAGGAGCGGCTCCGTAAGGAGCTGGCCGGGCTCCGCTGCGAACTGGTGGCCCATGAAGCGGTGATCACGGCGGTGCCCCCCGGCGCGATCACCCCCACGGACCGTGACCACTTCGCGGTGTTCACCCCCTACTGGCGGCGCTGGCAGGCGGAGCGCCTCCGAGCGCCGAAGGCGGCCCCGCGCCGGGTCGTCGTGCCCGAGGCGGTGGACTCGCTCCCGCTGCCGACAGCCTCCGAGCTGACCGGCCGGCAGGGCGGCACGCCGTCCCCGGGGCTGCCGCGAGGCGGGGAGACGGCGGGCCGCCGGCTGGCGAACAGCTGGCGGCGCGATCGGATCGCCGAGTACGGAGAGCGGCATGACGACATGGCGGGTGACACCACCTCTCGCCTGTCGCCGTACCTGCACTTCGGCTGTCTGTCACCGGCCGAACTCGTCCACCGGGCGAGGGGGTCCGGCGACCGGGGGAGTGCGGGGGAGGGATCCGGGGCCGAGGACTTCGTGCGGCAGCTGGCCTGGCGGGATTTCCACTATCAGGTTCTGGCCGCCCGCCCCGACGCGGCATGGGCCGACTACCGGCAGAGGAACGATCGCTGGCGCACCGCCCCTGAGGAGGTGGCCGCGTGGAAGGAGGGACGTACTGGTTATCCGGTGGTGGACGCCGCGATGCGGCAGTTGTTGCACGAGGGATGGATGCACAACCGCGGGCGACTGCTGGTGGCGAGTTTTCTGACGAAGACGCTGTACGTCGACTGGCGCATCGGAGCTCGGCACTTCCTCGACCTGCTGGTGGACGGGGATCTGGTAAACAATCAGCTGAACTGGCAGTGGGTCGCGGGCACCGGCACGGACACCCGGCCCAACCGGGTGCTCAACCCCGTGCGGCAGGGCGTCCGTTTCGATCCGGAGGGCGAATACGTAAGGCGCTGGGTGCCGGAACTCACCGGACTGACCAGGCGGCAGATCCATGAGCCCTGGAAGCTGAGCGGGCCGGAGCGGGCCGGGTACGACTATCCGGAGCCGATGGTGTCGCTCGCCGAAGGGCAGGAGCGGTTCGCCCGGGGACGCGGCCGGGGATGACCGTACGGCTGTCCCAGCGGTGTTCAGCCCGCGACGATCCGGAGCAGCTGCGAGGCCGTGGCGGTCATCGCGTCGCGCGCCGGGCGGAGGTAGCGGCGGGGGTCGACCACCGCGGGGTCGGCGCCGAGGTGGTCGCGGACGGCGCTGGTGTAGGCGATGTTGAGCGCGGTCCCGATGTTGATCTTCGTCATGCCCGCGGCGATGGCCCGGCGGAGTTCGCCGTCGGGCACCCCGGACGACCCGTGCAGGACCAGAGGGACGTCGACGGCTGCGCGTAGCCGGGCGATCAGTTCGTGGTCGAGGCCGGCCGTGCGCTCGGTCATCGCGTGGGAACTGCCCACCGCCACGGCCAGGGCGTCGACGCCGGTGGCCGCCGTGAAGGCCGCGGCCTGGTCCGGGTCGGTACGCACCCCGGGGGCGTGGGCACCGTCCTTGCCGCCGACCTCGCCGAGTTCGGCCTCGACCCAGACCCTGTCCCCGTGGTCATGGGCCCAGGCGGCCAGCCGCGCGGTGGCACGGACGTTCTCCTCGTAGGGCAGGGTGGAAGCGTCGAACATGACCGAGGTCACACCGGCCCTGATCCCCGCCCGCAGCAGGTCCTCGTCCTCGACGTGGTCCAGGTGGAGAGCGACCGGGACCGCCGCGGCGCGGGCGATCGCCGCGGCGGCCGCGATGAGCGGTTCGGCACGGCCGCCGTGGAACCTCACCGCGTTCTCGCTGATCTGCAGGATGACCGGGAGACCGTTCTGCTCCGCGGCGGTGGTGACCGCTTCCGCGTGCTCCAGCGTGATGACGTTGAAGGCGGCCGTACCGCGGCCCGAGGCGCGGGCGGCGAGGACGAGTTGGGCGGTGCTGGCGGCGGTCATGCGGCGGACCCCTCGGTACGGGCTGTGGGCGGACGAGGAGGGGTCAGTGCAGGATGACGGAGCGGGTCAGATTGCGCGGCTGGTCCGGGTCGAAGCCCTTGGCCTGGGCGATGGACACCGCGAGGCGCTGGGCCCGGATGAGGTCGGCGAGCGGATCGCCGACAGGGTGGGCCACAAGACGGCCGCCGACGGCGGCCACGCTGTCGGCCAGGCCGTCGGGGAGCGCGCCGAAGGACCAGACGACGCGACCCGGGCCGGTGATGCTGATCGGGCCGTGCCGATACTCCATCGCCGGGTAGGCCTCGGTCCAGGCGCCTGCCGCCTCCCGCATCTTGAGGGCGGCCTCCTGGGCGAGACCGTAGGTCCAGCCGGTACCGAGGAAGGTGAACTGCTCGGCCTTCGTCAGCCCGGCGGGCAACTCCTCCTTGACCGCCCTGCGGGCGTCGGCGACCGCGGCGGAGAGGTCCTCTCCCAGGTGGGTGCGCAGCAGGGCCAGCACGGTGGTGGCGAAGCGGGTCTGGACGACGGACTGCTCGTCGGCGAAGTCAAGGACGACGACCTCGTCCGCCGCGCCCATCACCGGGGTGTTCGGGTCGGCGGTGAGGGCGGTGACGGGGATCGCTCCACGCAGCCGTTCACAGGCGAGCAACACCTCGGTGGTCGTACCCGATCGGGTGATGGCCACGACGCGGTCGTAGCCGCGGTCGAAGGGGAACTCCGAGGCGGCGAAGGCGTCCGTCTCCCCCTGGCCGCTCCGTTCGCGCAGCGACGCGTAGGACTGGGCCATGAACCAGGAGGTGCCGCAGCCGATCACCGCGACGCGCTCGCCGGCTCGCGGCAGCTTCTCGCCCTCGCCGCCGACGAGTTCGGCCGCCCGCTGCCAGCACTCGGGCTGGGTGGCGATCTCGGTGGCGGTCAGGGACGACGCGGACATCGGTGCTCCTCACGAAGGGCCGGCGATGACGCGGCACGCTGGCGCCGCGCTGCTGCTCGCGTCAGTGTAGATGACCGATCCTGCTCGAAACGAGCACGGAACGAGCAGAAAAGTACAGCCGCCTCGCTCTCTCCGGGCCGCGGGTGCGAGGCACCCGCGGCCCGCAGAGAGCCGTAGTCGCCGACGGGGAAGCGCCGTCAGTCGTCGGCGAGGTCGTCGGTCGCCACGCGGGCCGCCTTCGCGGTCCGCAGCAGGAAGTCGGCGATCATGACCAGATCGGCCTCCCCGTAGTCGGAGCACACCTGGTCCATGGCGCGATTGAGCCCGGAGAAGAGGAAGACGACCTCGGCTTCCTTCTCCTTGACCACCCGGACCAATATGGCCCGCCGGTCACTCGGGTTGGGGGTGCGGATGACCCAGCCGCCGCGTTCGAGGCGGTCGAGTACGCCGGTGAGGGTGGCCGGATGCAGTCCCGCGCGTTTGGCCAGCGCGGTCGGTCCGATCGGGCCGTACCGGCTGATCAGGTCCAGGCACTCCAGATCGGCGTCCCGGAGGTCGAGATGAGCGCCTACTTGGTGGGTCAGCAGGGAGAGTTGGATGCTGAGATCGCGCAGGCCGTCCTTTATTCGGGCGGTCAGCCGTCTGCGGCGCCGCGCGGTCGAGGCCGCGGGTGCCGACGATGCCGCCGATTTCGATGCCTGCGCGGCCCCGGGGAGTGTGGAATCCATAGGTGACGATCCTCGTGTCGCTCGCTCGCCTAGATTGGCCACATGAACGCCGCACGGCCCTTGGCAGCGGTCACGATACCGGCGGCCGGTTGATCCGAATAACCAGCCATCCGGAGGGTGGCTCAAGCGCACACCTTCTCACAGCACTCCTTTCAACTCGAAGACTTCTGGGAAACGTTGAGGCTCCGTCCGGCCGGCGGAGAGGCCGGGCGAGGCCGCGCTGTGTGAATGCTGTGGAAGCAGGAGTGCTATGGGAGTCGAGAGGTCTCCCCGCGCGCTTCGCCCGCCCGGCGAGCAGGCCGTCGCCGCTGACCCCGCCGGGTACCGGCGGTGACCGGACGTGGGCAAGGAGCAGCCGTGACCGACCCCGGGAGCGAGTGCCGCGGAGGCGGGAACGCCGGGTCCCCGACCGCGAGGGTCTTGGGGGCATTCCCGGTGCGGAGCGCGGCGGGCCGGCCGCCGGGCGGGCCGATGGAGCGTCAAGTTTGCCACTCGCCGGGAAGTCCCGGCTGCCGCTGGTGCGAAAGCCGCGAAGGGCCGGAGCCGCCTGATCGGGAGAACCGCCACCCATTCGGCGGTATGGCGACGCCGGGCGATCGGAGAGGATTTCATCAAGGCCGCTGGAAAAGCGCTGCGGGGCCGGTAATCCGCCGCCCGCCAGAATTGCCGTCCCGCCGTCCCGCGGTCTCCGGTCTTCCCGGCAAGGTGCCGCCGTCCCTTTCGGATCCCGTTGCCGAGGCGCTCCCACCTCGAATACTCCGAAGTACGCGCCCCATGCTGCCCGCCAAGGCCGCTCCGCCGCCCACCGCCTGCCACCGCCCGCGCCCGGGGAAGCGGCCCGGTCCCGTGCGGTCCGGCGGCCGGGAAGCCGGACCGGGATCGGGGGCCGTCAGCGCCCCGGAACAGCGGCAATCTTTCGGTCAACTCGCGCTCCCCGATGGGCCGCCCATCCTTTCGGCGGTTTCCAGCGGTCCGGCCCGGCATGCGAGCCGGGACACGAACCGCTTGCGAGGGCTGAGCGGGCACGCCCTGAAGGGGTAGGAGAGAGCCGACCCGCACAGGGGCGTTCACCCCGCGATCCGAGAAAAGAGATGTCGTTGACTGCTCCCTCCGCTCCCGAGTCGACTCCGGACTGGCTGTCCGGGGCGGTGCTTTACCAGATCTATCCGCAGTCCTTCGCCGATTCCGACGGCGACGGCATCGGGGACTTCCCCGGCGTGCTGCGACACCTGGACTACCTGGCCTGGCTCGGGGTCGATGTGGTCTGGTTCAGCCCCTGCTTCGCGTCGCCGTTCGCCGATGCCGGTTACGACGTGGCCGACTACTTCACCATCGCCCCGCGCTACGGCACCAACGAGGACCTGCGGCGGGTCGTCGATGCCGCGCGCGAGCGGGGCATCCGCGTCATGCTCGATCTGGTGCCCGGTCACACCTCGCACCGGCACGAGTGGTTCCGGGCGTCGGCGGCGGATCCGGAGGACCACCGCTACATCTGGTCCGACCGTGTCGGCAGCCCGGTCAGCCGCTGGATCCCGGCGCCCGGGACCCGGGACGGCTACTACCTCGCCAACTTCTATCCGGTGCAGCCCGCCCTGAACTTCGGCTACGCGCGGATGGACCCGGCCGAGCCCTGGCGGCAACCGGTGGACGCGCCGGGGCCGCGGGCGAACCGGGCCGCGCTGCGCGAGATCATGGCCTACTGGTTCGATCAGGGGGTGGCCGGCTTCCGGGTGGACATGGCGTTCTCGCTGGTCAAGGACGACCCGGGCATGGTCGAGACCGGGCGGCTGTGGACCGGGATACGTCAGTGGATCGACCGCGCCTACCCGGACCGGGCGCTGATCGCCGAATGGGGGGACCCGGGCGTTTCGGTGCCGGCCGGCTTCCACGCCGACTTCTTCCTGCATTTCGTCGGTGACGCGCTGCGCTCCTTGTGGGACAACAGCCAGGGCAGCCACAGCTTCCGCTGGGGCACCGAACCCTGCTTCTTCGCCCCCGAGGGCGAAGGCTCCATGCGCCCCTTCCTCGACGCCTGGCGGCGGGCCACCACCGCGATCGGCGGTGTCGGCCATGTCGCGCTGCCGACCGCCAACCATGACTTCTCACGGCTGGCGGTCGGCACCCGGACGCGGGAGATGATCGCGCCCGTCTTCGCGTTCCTGCTGACCTGGCCCACCCTGCCGACCATCTACTTCGGCGACGAGATCGGCATGCGGTACGTCCCCGACGCGCCGGATGTGGAAGGCGCCGATCTCGATGACGGGCAGCGCCGCCAGGGTTCGCGCACACCCATGCAGTGGGACGGCACCGAGGGCGCCGGCTTCTCCACCGCGGACCCGGCCCGCTTCTATCTCCCGCTCGACCCGGAACCGGACCGCCCCAACGTCGCGGACTCGCTGGCCGATCCCGGCTCGCTGCTCAACCAGGTACAGCGCTTGATAGCCCTGCGCAGGGCGCACCCGGCGCTCGGTTCCACCGCTGCCGTCGACGTACTGCACGAGACGTACCCGCTGGTCTATCGCCGCGGCGACGATCATCTGATCATCATCAACCCCCGCCGTGAACCGGCCCGGTTCACCTTCCCGAGCGCCGCCGAGCTGCACCCGCTGGAGGTGCGGGGCATCGCGGTGGACGGCGATGTGATGACCGCCGAGGGCTTCTCGTACGGCGTGTTCACGCGGCGGCTGTGAGGGCGTCGGCTCGCCTCAGCCGCCTGCTCAGCGGGCGAGCAGGTCGCGGAGGGCCTTGGTGACCTCGGCCGGCGCTTCCTCGGCCATGAAGTGGCCGGAGGTCGTGGTGAGGTGCCGCAGGTCCGGTGCCCAACGGCTCCACAGCGTCTCGGCCTCGTACCCCAGGGCGGCGCCCCAGTCCTGCTGGAGCACGGTGACCGGCATCCGCAGCCGGTTGCCGGCCGCGCGGTCGGCGCGGTCGTGGTCGGCGTCGATACCGGCGGAGGCGCGGTAGTCGGCCACGATCGAGGGCACCGCCGCACGACCGGCGTCCAGGTAGGCGGCCCGGATGTCGGCGGGGACGGCCCCCGGGTCGTTGGTCCACAGGTCGAGGAAGTGGCCGAAGAAGTCGTCCGAGCTGACAGCGATCATCCGCTCGGGCAGGCCCGGGGGCTGAGCCATCAGGTAGAGGTGGAAGCCGATGGCCGCGTCGGCGCCGTGCATCACCTCCCACATGTCGAGGGTCGGCAGCACGTCGAGGCACGCCAGCCGGCTGATGACCTCCGGGTGGTCGAGTGCGGCGCGGAAGGCGACGAGGGCGCCGCGGTCGTGCCCGGCCAGGGCGAAACGCTCATGCCCCAGGGCGCGGGCCAGGGCGACGATGTCGGCCGCCATGGTGCGTTTGGAGTAGGTGGTGCTGTCGCTCTCGGCGGGCTTGTCGCTGGCTCCGTAGCCGCGCAGGTCGGGACAGATCACCGTGTGGTCGGCGGCGAGGCCGGCGGCGACGTGCCGCCACATCAGATGGGTCTGGGGGAAGCCGTGCAGCAGGACGATCGGACTGCCCGTACCCGCGACGGCCGCGTTGAGCGACACACCGTCGGCGACCGGGACACGCCGGTAGTCGAAGCCGCTGATGGCCGGGCCGCTGGTGGCCGGGCCGGTGGTGGCCGGGCCGGTGGTGGCTGGCGCCATGATTCCGCCTCTTTCCGTGGATGACCAGGTGCTTCGAGCCTGCGGTACGCGGATGAGCATCGGATCAGCGCGCTATACCGTGGGAGGCCGGGACCTGCGGGGGGACCTCGGGATATCGGGGAGCAGGTCCGAAACCGGCCCGGAGAAACAGGCGCAGAGGCAGGGTGGTCGCGGGTGCGGGTCGTGTTCGGGGTGCTCGGGCCGGTGACGGCCTGGGACGACGCCGGTGACGCGATCGCCTTGAAGGGTCCGCGGCACCGTGCCGTGCTGGCCCGGCTGATCGTGGCCCGCGGTCGCGTCGTACCGGTCAGCCGACTGGTCGAGGATCTGTGGGTCGATCCGCCCCCGGGCGCGGTCGGGGCGGTCCGCACCTTCGTGGCCGCGCTGCGACGTGCGCTGGAGCCGCAGCGTCCGCCCCGGGCTCCGGCCCGTTCACTGGTCACCGAGGGGCCCGGGTACGCGCTGCGCGCCGAACCGGAAGCGGTGGACGCCTGGCGCTTCGAGCGGGCGGTGGCCGCGGCGGCGACCGCGGCTCCGGGGGACGTCATCGTGCGGCTGGACGAGGCGCTGGCATGGTGGCGCGGTCCCGCCTACGCCGAGTTCGACGACGCGGCATGGGCCCGGGGGGAGCGGTCCCGCCTCGCGGAGCTGCGGCTCTACGCCGTCGAGCGGAAGGCCGAGGCCAGGCTGGCGCTGGGCTTCGCCGCGCGGGCGGTGCCCGATCTGGACGCGCATGTGGCCGAGCACCCCTGGCGCGAGGACGCGTGGCGTTTGCTCGCCCTCGCGCTCTATCGCGCGGGCCGTCAGGGCGACGCGCTGGCGGTGCTGCGCCGGGCCCGTGTCCTGCTGGTCGAGGAACTGGGGCTGGACCCCGGACCGGGCCTGCGCCGGCTGGAGGCGGACATCCTCGGCCAGGCGGACCACCTCGATCCTGGATCGGGGCCGGCCCCCGGGCCCGACTCCGGCGGTCCGGCCGGACGTGTGTGGGCGCAGGCGGCGGCTGCCTACGACCGCAGCGTGGCCTCGGGATCACGCGCCCGGCTGGAGGCGACGATGGGCCTGCTCCGTAACCTGGCCGTCACCGGAGGCGGCGGGCTCCAGGCGGCCCGCGAGCACCGGGTGGCGGCGATCACGGCCGCGCAGGAGATGGGGGACGCCGAGCTGACCGCCCGGGTGATCGGCGCCTACGACGTACCGGCCCTGTGGACCCGGGTCGACGATCCGCGGCAGGCCGAGCGTGTCGTAACGGTGGCCGAGCGAACCCTGGCCGATCTCCGGCCGGACGCGCACCCGGCCGTGCGGGCCCGGCTGCTGGCCACCGTCGCGCTGGAATCACGCGGCACCCGCTCCGCGCGTGGACCTCAGGCCGCCCGGCAGGCGGAGCGGATCGCCCGCGGCCTGGATGATCCCGTGCTGCTGGCGTTCGCTCTCAACGCCGTGTTCATGCAGACCTTCGAGCGCGCCGGCCTGGCGCCGGCCAGGGACCGGCTCGGCGCCGAACTGATCGCTGTGTCCGCCCGGCACAGCCTGGCCACCTTCGAGGTTCTGGGGCATCTCATCCGGCTCCAGGCGTGCGCCGCGCTCGCGGACTTCCCCGGAGCCGACCGGCACGCGACGGCCGCCGACCGACTGGCGGAACGTCACGAACTGCCGCTCGTCCACGTATTCACCCGGTGGTACGCCGCGCTGCGGCTCGCCGCGACCGGCCGGACGCCGGTGGCCGAAGCGGAGCGGGCGTACCGGGACGCCGCCGCCCTCCTCGACGGCGCCGGCATGCCCGGTCTGGAACGCGGCCTGCTGCCACTCGCGCTGCTGAGCCTGCGCGTACAGCGTGAACTGCCCGCTCAGACGAACACCCGCCTCGACTGGGGACCGTACGAGCCGTGGGCCCGCCCGCTGGTGCTGCTGGCGCGACGCCGCCGCGCCGAGGCGGCGGCGGCCCTGCGCACGGTCCCCGACCCGCCTCACGACCTGCTGTTCGAGGCGATGTGGTGTCTCACCGCGCGAGCGGCGATCGCCGTCGGTGACCGGAAGGTGATGGGACGCGCACGGAGCGAACTCATGCCCGCCGCCGCGGAACTGGCCGGAGCGGGCAGCGGCCTGCTCACCCTCGGCCCCGTCGCCGGACACCTCACCGCCCTCGCCCGTGCCCTTGGACGTGCCGTGTGATCCGGTCGGCCGCGGACAGCTGGGGACGCGCGGTGTCGCGGGTCAGGACCGGCGGCGGGGCTTGCCGCGTTTACCGGCCTTGGGGGCGCCGGAGCCGCCCCGCGGGTTCTTGCCGTTCGACTTCGCCGGTGGGGGCTTGCGCCGCGCGTCGCCCGCAGCGGGGCGCGTCTCCTTGGGCGGTACGGGGGCCGGGCGACCGCGTGAGCTGTTGACGGTCCGGCCGCGGACGATCCCGATGAACTGTTCCACCAGGTCGGTGGTCTCGTCCAGCGGCCAGGACAGGGCGACCCGGGACTCCGGGGAGTTCACGACCGGCCGGTAGGTGAGATCCCTGCGGTGGTGCAGGCGGGCGAGCGACTGCGGGACGAGCAGCAGCCCCACTCCGGCCGCCACCAGCTCGAAGGCGTCCGCCGTCGTGGCGGGGCGCTCCTTGGCGGGCAGCCCCGGCCGGGACTCCCAGTCGAGGAGGTCGTCGAGGGGATGCAGCACGATGTCGTCGGCGAGATCCTCCGCGGTCACCTCGTCGGCCGCCGACACGAGGTGGTCCTTGGGGACCACGACCACGGTCGTCTCGGCGTAGAGCGGGATCGCGCTGAGTTCCGTCCGGTCGACCGGCAGCCGCAGCAGACCGGCGTCGGCGCCGCCGCTCCGCAGGACATCGGATGCCTCGGCGGCGGGCACCGGGAGGAGCGTCAGCGGGATCGAGGGCAGCCGCTCGTTCCAGATCCGCACCCACTTGGTCGGCGTCACGCCGGGCACGTACGCGAGGCGGAACGAAGGGGGTACTTCCGAGCCTGTCACCATGGCAGGTTACCGGTCGTGGCGGGAGTCGTGGCCGGAGCCGTGGTCGGAGGTGTCGTCCGCGCTCGATAGTCTTGCTGGCATGACGTCGTCCCCGACCACCCAGACGATGAAGCCCGCCACCGCGGCCAAGAAGCTGGGTGTGTACCTTCAGGCCACCCCCGCCGACTTCCAGGAGGGTGTCGTCTCGCGCACCGAATTGAGCGCCCTGCAGGCCGATCCGCCCCAGTGGCTGCTCGAACTGCGGCGTGACGGACCGCACCCCCGGCCGGTGGTCGCGGCGAAACTGGGCGTCTCCATCGCGGGTCTCGCCCGTGGCGGCGTCACCGAGGCCCTCACCACCGAGCAGATCGACGCGCTGATGAAGGACCGCCCCGAGTGGCTCCAGCGGGAGCGCGCCACTCAGGCCGAGGTGCGCAAGGAGACCGCCCGCATCAAGGAGAAGAACCTGGCGCGAGGCGACGGGTCCCGCTGACCCATCGCGTAAGCGACCCCTGCCTCCCCGGACGATGACGCCGGAGCGCGCCTGCGCGCCACTGCTTCCGGGCCGGCGGTGCACCGGGTTCCCGGCGGTCATGATGTTCACCCGGTCACGCCCGGCCCGTAGATACCACCAAGACGCCGCTTTCAGTTCTATGGTGCGGTGGGCGGATCTGCGCGGATTCACCGGACGGGAGACAAGGGACACATGTCGGTGCCATGGAGCGGCGAAGGACTGCCGCCGGCCGCGGCGGAGCGGGTCGCCGCCGTCAAGGGGAGCGGGACCTGGACGTCCGCGCTGTCCACCGGGGAGTTCGCCGCGATCCGCTCGGTCGGTTTCGAGCCGGTGGGCCAGGTGATGGGCTCCGCGGTCTTTCACATCGGGCGCAGCGGCAGGTACTGGGGCTACCACGACTGCCTGTTCCCCGGGGCCGGCTATGGCTTCAGCTACGTCAACACCGGCGACGCCCCGGTGGCCGTCTCGGGCTCCGGCGCCCCCTCCCGAGCCCTGGTCGGCGTCTTCGACCAGGCCCGGCGAACCGCGCTCGGGCGGATGTCGGCCGAGTGCCGGACGCTCGGCGGCGACGGCGTGGTGGCGGCCGAGCTGACCATGGCCCCGTTCATCGGACAGCCCAACTGCTACGAATTCAAGGTCATCGGCACGGCGGTACGGGCGGAGGGCTCATACCATTCCGACCGGCCGTTCACCTTGCATCTGGACGGGCAGGGCTTCGCCAAACTGCTCGGCGCCGGGTGGGTGCCGGTCGAGCTGCTGGTGGGCATGTCGATCGGGGTCCGGCACGACGACTACCGCACCCGGTCCCAGTCGTACTCCTGGAGCAATGTCGAGGTGGGCGGCTGGAGCGAGCTGGTCAACGCGGTCCGCTCCGACGCGCGGCGCCAGTTGCAGCTGCAGGGCGCCGGCAAGGGCGGCGACGGGGTCATCATGGCCGACAGCCAGCTGCGGGTGTGGGCCGAGGGCTGTCTGCGCGCCCGCAACCGCAGCAACTCCGAGCAGGAGGACCATGTGGCGGAGTCGACCATGGTCGGCACCACCGTCGCGCGCTTCCGGGCCCGGCAGCAGCCGCCGCGGACGCTGACCGTGATGCCGCTGGGCGACCGGGGCGACAAGCTGCGCAAACGGCTGGCGGCAGTGGCGTCCAGTCCCTACGGCGATCGCGCGGAGTACGGGCGGCTGGTGCAGCAGATCAGCGAGTTGAATGACTAGGCCGGGCAAGGCCCGGCCGACCGCATATGACTGTCCTATGGCTGTTCGAACCGCACGGTGTGATGAGGGGTACTGATATGACGAAGGAACAGCCGAGTGCCGAAGGCGTTCCCGCGGACGCGATGCGGAGGCTGTCGGAACTCTCGCCCGGCCAGCCCGGGTCGATCTTCACCAGTGACCTGTCGGTGAACGAATTCCTCCTGGTACGCGAGGCCGGCTTCAAGCCGATCGGCCTGGTGCTGGGCAGCTCGATCTACCACGTCGGCATCCAGATCGGCCGCTGGGGCAAGAACCAGGAGCTGGAGACGCTCAGTCAGGCGATGTACCACGCCCGTGAGCTGGCGATGACCCGAATGGAGGCGGAGGCGGCGGCCCTCGGCGCGGACGGCATCGTCGGCGTCCGGCTGACGGTGGAGGCGCGGGAGTTCGGCAACGACATCGCGGAGTTCATCGCGATCGGCACCGCGGTCAAGGCCGACAGCCCGCCTCCCGGTGGCGGCAGCTGGCGCAACAACAAGCAGCAGCCCTTCACCTCGGACCTGTCGGGGCAGGACTTCTGGACGCTGATCCGGGCCGGCTACGCACCGCTCGGCATGGTGATGGGCACCTGCGTCTATCACATCGCGCACCAGAAGATGGGCACCGTCTTCTCGAACATGGGCCGGAACGTCGAGATCGAGCAGTTCACCCAGGCGCTGTACGACGCCCGCGAGCTGGCCATGGCACGGATGCAGTCGGAGGCGGAGGAACTGCACGCGGAAGGCGTGGTCGGGGTGCAGCTCAACGCGCACAACCACCGCTGGGGCGGCCACACCACCGAGTTCTTCTCGATCGGGACGGCAGTGCGGCCGCTGCGGGCCGACCACGAGATCGAGCGGCCCACCATGGTGCTGAGCCTCGACGGGTGACAAGCTCTGCGTTCGGTGGAGTCAGGTCGGGTTCTCGAAGTGCGGGGAAAGACGATGAGCGAGCATGATCCGTTGCCGGGGCGACCGGAGGAGAACAGCGGTGCCGGGGAGGTCGTGCCCAGCGGCGGGGAAGCGGCTCCGGCCGCCTCGATCGACCTGCTGGCCGCGGCGCTGCGCCGGGATTCGGCGGATCTGGAGATCTACACCGAAGTGCTGACGGAATCGCTGGCGGACGCCCTGCCGCCGGGATCGGTGACGTTCGAACGCAAGCGCACCATGAGCGACCGGCTCGCCGGGCGCAAGGGCAAGGTGGAAAAGCTCGAGGTCTTCCTGGACGACCGGCGGCTGATCCTTACCCTGGCGCACGGACGCCCCCAGGGCGAGGTGGCCACCGTGGTGCGCGGTGTGGTGCTGTCGCGCAAGCCGGTGGCCCTGGACGAGTGGGCGAAGGAACTGGCGACGGCGATCGCGCTGCGAGCGCGGTCCGACGCCCGCGCCCGGGCGGCCCTGGAGAGGCTGGTCCTGGGGGACTGAGCCGCCGACCTGGTACGAACCCCCCCGGATGAGGCGAACAGCCGTCGGGGGGCCGGGCCGCGGGACATCCCCCGACACGGGTGCTTGGCCGGTCCGGTTGGCCGGGGGCCTCGCTACGAGCGCCGGGGGTGCTCGGCCGGTGGCTGCTGGGGCCCCGGTCCGGTCGGGACGTATGCCTCGGCGATCTGGGCGGGGGCCGCCTGCTGCCAGGAGTCGAGAAGGATGTCGTACAGCTCGTCGAGGCCGTCCAGCGCCGCCAGCCGGGCCCGTACCCAGGAGGAGTTGGCCTCGTGCGGGGGCACCCAGAACCTGTCCGGGTCGGAGGCGATCAGCTCGTGCCGTTCGTGCTTGGGGTAGCGCACCGCGAAGGAGGTGCCGTCGCCGGGGACGGTAACGAACATCCGGCCGGCGACGTGGAAGGTGGGATGGCCCCAGAGTTCCTTCTCCACGGTGTTCGGCAGGGACAGGGCGATACGGCGGATGTCGTCGGCGTGAAGCACGGTTCTGCCTTCGGTGATTGGGCGGGCGGAACGGACACGATTGCTGGCGCTGGACCGCAGCGCCATTCCCGGGACGGAACGGGGCTGTCCGTTCCAGCCAGGGGCAATCGAGCGGCGCGGCGTTTCCAGTAGCGGCCTGCTGGCGCCGGCCCGATGGCCGGGCCGACCGTGACAGATCTCTGACCTGGGCGGATGTTCCAGTGGTCGGGAAAGCGGCGCTGAGATGGACAGTGCCCCCGGCAGGACTCGAACCTGCGGCCAAGCGCTTAGAAGGCGCCTGCTCTATCCACTGAGCTACGGGGGCCGGACAGTGGCCGCGGCTGCTCCGCCCCTGGGTTGTTCCGTGACCTTGTTCCGAGGTCAAGGATAGGGCGCCACACGCCTGCTGCCGGGCGCTTCACCCGCGTGACACGTTGTGGAGGTTCGGTGAAGCGGTCCGATAATCGCAGGCATGTGCAGAAGGTGCACCGCTTTTGACGCGTCGAAATCCTGCTGTTGTGCAGTCGTTATGCCGGTGGCTCATTCTGTCCCCTGACCCCCGTACGCCCCACTGGGACCACGCGCGGGCCGAATAGGGCAAACTATCCCGAATGCGCTTCAAAAGTGCCCCAATATGGGGCATTCTGCCATTGTGGTGATCTTGGACGTACGGCCTGAGCTGCTTGACGCGCTGTCCGTGCTGCGCGAGCGTGTCGACACCGCACGCTTCCCGTTCCCGCTGCCCGGAGCCGCCCGGGCCCGCCGCACCCGGGAGGAGCTGCTCCGCCAGCTCGACGACTATCTCGTACCCCGTGTCAAGGCACCGGAAGCACCGTTGCTCGCCGTGGTCGGCGGCTCGACCGGCGCCGGGAAATCCACCCTCGTCAACTCTCTCGTGGGCCGCCGGGTCAGCGCCTCCGGTGTGCTGCGGCCGACCACCCGTACGCCGGTCCTGGTCTGCCATCCGGGGGACCGCGCCTGGTTCGCCGACTCCCGGGTCCTGCCCCGGCTCACCCGCTCCTGGTCCGTACGGCAGCGCTCCCGGGCGGACGAGGACGGCCTGGACCGGTCCGAAGCCGACGAGGCGGAACTCCGCCTGGAGACCGACGACCGCCTGCCCCGCGGCCTCGCGCTGCTGGACGCCCCCGACATCGACTCCCTGGTCACCCGCAACCGCGAGCTGGCCGCCGAGCTCATCTGCGCCGCGGACATCTGGATCCTGGTCACCACTGCCTCCCGCTACGCCGACGCGGTGCCCTGGCATCTGCTGCGCACCGCCAAGGAGTACGAGGTCACCCTCGCCACTGTCCTGGACCGGGTGCCGCACCAGATCGCGGGAGACGTGAGCCGGCACTACGCGGCCCTGCTGGCCAAGGCAGGTCTCGGCGACGTGCCGCGCTTCACCGTCCCCGAACTGCCCGAGTCCGCAGGCGGCGGCGGACTGCTGCCGCAGACCACCGTCGCCTCGCTGCGGGCCTGGCTGGAGAACTGCGCCGAGGATCCGGCCGCCCGGCGGCACGCCGCCCGCCGCACCTTGACCGGCACCCTCGACTCGCTGCGGGCACGATTGCCCGCGCTCGCCTCCGCCTCCGCCGCCCAGCACGCCGCGGCCCTGCGACTGGCCCGTGCCGCCGAGAAGTCCTACCGGCAGGCCGCCGCCCGGATCGACGCGGCCATCGCCGCCGGGGCCCCACTGGCCGGAGAGGCGCACACCCACTGGCAGGGCTACCCGGCCTGCGGGCCCGCCGCTCTGCAGCGCGCCCTGACCGAGGAGTTGGCGGCGCTGCTGCGGACCGAGACCGACGCCGCCGACGAACGGATCCGCGCGGCCTGGCAGCGCGACCGGGCGGGCGCCGCCCTCCTCGACGAACCGGCCACCCGCCCCGACCGCGACCGGGTGGCCGTGGCGGCCCGGATCGACAAGGGCGTACGCCACTGGCACCGCCGGCTCACCGAACTCGCCGATGTGCAGGCCCGGCCGGCCCGGGCCTCCGACCGGCCCTCGGCAGACCCGCAGGACGTGGCCGCTCTGCTGGCCACCGCCCTGCTCGGCGGGAGCCCCGGTGGATGGGCGGCGGGCGAGCGGCTCGCCGAGACCGTCGGGGCCAAGGCCGCACTGCGGCTGCGTGATGTGGCGGCCGAAGTCCTGGGCGAGGTCATCGCCGACCTGCTGCGCGTCGAGCGCGACCGCAGGGTCACGCCGGTCGAGGGCTACGACGTCACCGCCGGGCAGCAGTCCGCCCTGATCGCCGCCCTGTCCGTACTGCAGAAGGAGAGGTGACCGAGGTGGCCGCCACCCACTCGCCCCCGGGCGTACCGCACGTACCCGTCGCGTCCCGCCGGACCGCCGCCGGGCCCGATCCGCTGACCGTACGGGCCGACGCGCTCGGCGAACTGCTCGGGCTGTCCAGGACCAGGATCAGCCCGGACGCCCTGGCCGAGCCAGGCGAACTGCTGGCACGCATCCGTGAGCGGCGGCGCCTGTCGGCCGACCACACCGTCGTCGCGCTGGCCGGGGCCTCGGGCAGCGGCAAGTCCTCGCTGTTCAACACACTGGCCGGGCGGGACCTGTCCACGACCGGTGTGCGGCGCCCCACCACCTCCCGCCCGGTCGCCTGCACCTGGCAGCCCGCGTACGCGGTCGGGCTGCTCGACCGGCTGGGCATCGCGCCCCAGGACCGCTACGCCGGGCGGGGATACCTGGACTGGTCGGCGGGCGCCGGGGGGACCGGCCTCGCACGCTCTTCAGTTGGTGACGCCGCCGGAGCCGGTGAGAGCCCCAGGGGCGCCGAGGAACAGAGCCTCGACGGGCTGGTCCTGGTCGATCTCCCCGACCACGATTCCGCCGCCCCCGGCCACCGTGAGCAGGTGGACCGGCTGCTGCGGCTGGTGGACGTCGTCGTCTGGGTGGTGGACCCGGAGAAGTACGCCGACGCCGCCCTGCACGAGAGATATCTGCGGCCCCTGGCGGGGCACGCCGATGTCACCATGCTCGTCCTCAACCAGGTCGACCGGCTGCCCGAGGACACGGCCGACCTCGTCCTCGACGACCTGCGGCGGCTGCTCGACGAGGACGGGCTCGCGGTGGGGGAGCACGGTGAGGCCGGAGCCGTCGTGCTCGCCACCTCCGCGCTCACCGGGCAGGGCGTGGGGGATCTGCGTGCCGCACTGGCCCAGATCGTCGCCGAGCGTGCCGCGGCGCGGCGGCGGCTGGCGGCCGACATGGACCGTACGGCGAGCGCGCTCCACCCGCTCTACGTCGGCGAGGGCGGCGCCGGGCTCACCGGTCCGGCGCGCGAGGAGTTCGTCGACCGGTTGGCGGACGCCGTGGGCGCGACCGCCGCCGGTCAGCTGGCGGAAAGGGAATGGTGGAGTGCCGCATGGGACGCGTGCCGCACCCCGTGGAGTCGACTGATCGGTCAACGGATCGGTCTGCGGAGCCATTCCCGATTCGGACCGACATCGCCGGATTCACCCTTTCGAGGGGCCCGGCGACGGAACGCGGCCGCGACTCCGTCGGCCTCCCGGCCGATGATCGACGAAGCGGTGCGCGGCCTGGCCGCCGACGCGGTCGGCGGGCTGCCCACGCCGTGGGCCGAGGCGGTGCGGGACGCCGCCCGCCGCGGCGGCGAAGGGCTGCCGGCGGCGCTGGACGCGGCGGTTGAGCGGTCCCGGCCGGGGCCGCCGGTGCGGCCGGGCTGGTGGTCGGTGGTCCGGGCCGCGCAGTCGCTGCTGATGGCGCTGGCGGTGGCGGGCGCGGTGGGCCTGGTGGGCGCCCTGACCCACTCCCTCGAACTGCCCTGGTGGCCGGGGCTGGTGACGGCCGTTCTGGGCGGTCTCGGCGGACCCTTGGTCAGTTGGATCTGCCGTCTCGCCGCTCGGGGCCCGGCCCGGGATTACGGACAGGCGGCGGAGGACGGCCTGCGGGAGTCAGCGGCGGAGTGCGGACGGGAGCGGGTGCTGGGGCCGGTCGGCGCCGAGCTGGCGAGATACGCCGAAGTACGCGAGCAGTTCGCGGTCGTGGCCGGTACGGTGCCCCGGCCGTTCGATCGCCGCGCCGCCGAGTGACGATGCGCCCCCTTCGCTCTCCCCTCACTCCTCACGCCTCACTCCCGAGGGTGATGGAGTTATCCACAATCGGATAGTTGTCAACAGATTGCGCCGGATTCCGCCACGGACACCGGAATTCCCGCACGATGTCCTTAACGCGTTCCGCACGGGAGCGTGTTTCCACACAGGAGGACATCCCATGAACGAGACGCTGGTCACCGTGGTAGGAAATGTCGCCACCGCGCCGGAAACCCATGTCACCGCCACCGGTGTGCCCATGACCCGCTTCCGGCTGGCCACCACCGCACGCCGCTGGGACGCCGAACGCGGCGGGTGGACCGACGGGTCGACGAGCTTCTTCACGGTGCGCGCGTGGCGCGGCCTCGCGGGGAACGTCAAGGAGTCGATCGGACTCGGCGAACCTCTCGTCGTCCAGGGCCGGCTGAGGATCCGGGACGAGGAGAAGGAAGGACGCCGCTTTCTGTCGGCGGAGATCGAAGCGGTGGCGGTGGGCCACGATCTGACGCGCGGCGTCGCCCGGTTCACCCGGGGGACGGCGCCGTCGGTGGTCCCCCGGGGAGACCGGGGGCGTCAGGGTGAGCCGGCGGCTCCCGAACCGTCCCTGACAGCGCCGGTGCCCTGAGGAGCGGAGGACTCCGCACCGGGTGGGAGCAGCCCGGAGACATCGCGCCCGCCCGGGCGCACCGGCCGGGGCGCCCGGGCCACGGCGCAGGCCACCGGCCCGTCCGGCGCGGGTCGGGTCCGGCGGGCCGGCCCAGTGGGACGCGGGCGGGCGGCCGGACGGGAGAGCGGGCGACGTACCCGTTCGCCCCCAAGGGTGGACGTACGGCAAGATGGGGTGTATCTAGTCCAGCCGAGCGCAAAGTGGCTCCTCACCTGGGGCAACGTCAGGTGAGGAGCCACTTTGCGTTCCCTGGGCCGTCTGTGGGCCCTGGGGCAGTGGTCTGACGGGCCTTCGAGCCTCAGTGATGCTTGATGAGCCAGTCGAAGAACAAGGCTGCCCCAGCGACGCTGCCTCCGCCGGCTAGGACACCCAGGGCCCACTGGCCCTCGGCCGCGTAGGTCAGCAGTCCTGCTGCCACGCCGACGAACAGTGAAGCAAGTAGGATCACGGCGGTCCGAAGATCGAGCCCCTCCGAGTTCGAATTTCTTGGCATACTAGTGATGTCCCCCTCTGGTATCGGGCCGGACGTGTCAGGCCTGCGTGCCTCTGGACTCGGGGCGAGCGGCGTCCACTCGGCTACTTGGGAAAAGAGGGCGAGATGGACGCCGTGTCTCAGGATTGAGTGTCCTGTAGGCAGCCTATAAATGACCAGCCAGGCTGGGCCCGTTGAACGACTTTGAACACGCCGTAGGCCGATTCACCTGGAGTTTCCGCAGGTCAGCCGAGTTTACGTGTGCCGTTTGATCCTTCACTGTTTGAACAACCTTAGACGGGGTTGAACAGGAGGTCTCTGTGCCGCGCGATGCATGGGCGAAGCTGCCGCCGGGCCCAGTCCGAACGTTCTTTGAGCGTCTTAATGATCTTTGGTGGAGTCGTGGAGCGCCACCGGGACGGCAGATCGCGGCAGGGCTTCGTAGGACGAATCGGCACATCAGTCAGGGGACCGTGCAAAACATCATCAACGGCCCTCGTCTCTCGTCTTGGCAGCGTGTTGCCTGGGTCGTCAGCTACTTAGGCGGGGAGTATCAGGAGTTCCGAGCCCTTTGGCAGGCGGCCGCACGTCGGCCTCAGCCGGTGGGCTCCAGCCGGTCGCCTCAGGAGTCGGTACCTCAAGCACCCATCACGGAACCTGTGCTCATGCTGGGGTTGGATCAGGACTTACTGATCAAAGAGCTGCGAGCACTGCGGTTGGCAGGACTCCTGGCGGGCTCCCAGAAGGATCTCCCCGTCCTGAAACAGGCCGGGCATACTCTCTTGAACGATGAGGCTGTTGCTGCTCTTCCGGATAGATTCGCCTTGGAACACCTCCTCCAGCGGGCTGTTGAGCAACTAAGTCCCGCTCTTGGAGGGGCGGCGACGGATCTCTTTGGCCTGAGAGGGTCGGGCGTCGCTGACCACCCTGCAAGCGAACGCCGTCGACGGGCAGCGGCTCGCTTCGGTATCACTCCCGAGTATTTTCGCAAGCAGCGGGAGGTTGAGCTCATAAGGGCTATGGCTGAGGCCGTGATCATTGTTTGCCATAGAACCCCCTCGGGCTAGCGCTGTTCTGCCCGAGGGGAGGTTCCCAGCAACAGGAGTCCTGGGTTGGGATGCGTCCGGAGTCTGGGCGAAGTCCGGGGTGCTTCCGGTTGGTCACGCAGTGGAGCTAGCGTTGGGGTTGGACGATGGCGTGGGGCATGAACCGTAGGCGGCACGATAGATGGCGCTGATAGCTGTCCGTGTCCGAGCCTCGCTGCTCGGCATCAGGTGCGTGTACACCCGGAGCGTGAACCCTGGATCGCTGTGGCCGAGGTAGAGACTCAGCGCCTTGATGTTCTCCCCTGCGTCCAGAAGTACCGACGCGTAGAAGTGCCGCAGGGCGTGCATGCCGTGTTCCCGTACAGCCGTGTAACGCTTGCCCTTGTCCCGGGGCGGGATGACGCCGGCGGACGCCAGCGCAGGCTTCCAAGCCTGATCGTTGAACGCGTTGCTCCACAACGCCGTACTGGCACCGCTGGTGAAGACGAGCCGGTGGGTGACCTTGGGTCCAACCGGCGTCAACCAGGGCAGAGTCACCTCAACGGGCGGGAAGCGCTTGATGTGCTCGGCCAGCGCTGCCGACACCTCGGGATCGAGGGGAACGTCACGGACCTTCCCCCGCTTCGGCGGAGCGAAGACCAGGCCACCCCGTAGCTTCTTCACCTGCTGACGCACGTACAGCCAGCCGAGATCCCCGATGTTGTCGACCGCGAGACCGAAGATCTCACCTTGCCGCAGACCGCACCCCCCGCCGACATCGGCCATGGCCTGGTAGCGATCGGGAAGTCCCTTGCGGACCGCGAAGACCTGCTCGGCAGACCACGGGTGCACCCGCGTCGGTGCCGGGCGGGGCGCCTTCACCGAGCGGGCCCGGCAGGGGTTCGACGCCAACAGTCGATCGTCAACCGCAGCGTTGAGCACCGATGACACCGCGTCGAAGATCAGACGCCGGTACGACGTTGCAGTCACCACGTCCTCAAGCTCACGAAGCCACTCGCGTACGTGCTCTGCCTGGAACGACCCGATCGGGCGAGAGCCGAGATACGGCAGAGCGTGCAGCCGTAGGCGTCCCTCGACGGCGGCCCGGCTCGTGGGGTCGGTCGTGAGCGCGGCGAGCCACCGTTCGGCGTACTCCCGGAAGGTCGTGCGGGCGGCCTTGGGGTCGATGTACTGGCCACGGCTCATGTCGGCTTCGAGGTTGGTCAGCCACGTTTCGGCGGCCCGCTTCTGCCGGTCGGGGAACGCCTTCGACTTCTCCCTTCCGTCCGGTCCGATGTACCGGGCGCGGTAGCGCAGTCCGGTGCCGTAGCGGTCGGTCTTGACCTTGACGGGCTTGCCGTCCGGGCCCGGTTCGGTTTTGTACCAGCGGTCTTGGATGTGGCCTGCCACGGCGGTGTCTCCTGTGGGTTGCTGGGGTGGTTTTCAGGGGTGAGAGCGGCGTGGGTGGCGGCCCGTCTACCGGGCGCTACCTGCCTGGTCGGGGGCCCTCTACCGGGGGCGCTACCGGGGTAGTGGCCCCCCGCTACCGGCGGGGGCCGGGTAGACCCCCGCCGGGCGGGTGTGCGGCGGCGCGCGGCGTAGAGGGGCCCCCTCTACCGGCCGTTACGGTGCGTTCAGGGAGGGAGGCGCGGGGCGTTCCGGGGACCGTGTTTTCGGGGGTTTCCGCAGGTGGCGGGAGGGTGCCTCCCTGCCTCCCCGGCGGGTGGTAACCACAGGTCAGGTCGGGGAGGCGGAGTCAGGGAGGCTGTTAGGGAGTTCTCCCTGCCTCCCTGGGCTGCTCCCTGACTCTGTGTGACGGTCGGCTTGGGGAGGGGGAGGGGTGTCGGGGAGGCGGGAGGGCTGTACGGGGGTGTCCGGCAGGGCCCTGCCGGTGCCTCCCCCGCCTCCCCGGCGGGGTGTTGCTGCTGGTGGGCCTGGGGGAGGCTAGCTGGGGAGGCAGTTGGGGAGAACTCCCCGCCTCCCCAGCCGCCTCCCCAACACGGGGTGTTACGCGGCGGCGTCGGTGGCCATGCGTTGTGCTGCCCAGGCGTGGACGGCGGTGGGGTCGTAGCGGATGTGCCGGCCGACGCGGAATCCGGGCGGGCCGGTGTGCTTCTTGCGCCAGCCGTAGACGGTTTCCTTCGGCACGCCGAACATCTCGGCGATGTCTTCGGGGGTGAGGTAGCGGTCGGGAAGTCCGGCACGGTCGCTCGGAGTCGGCTGCGCCTGGTCGGCGGGCGGGGCGTTCGGGGGCTGGGTGGTGTTCATGCCGCTTCTCCCGTGACGTCGGTGCGTGCGGTCGGGTGCGTGTGCGCAGTGCGGTCGACTGCGTTCGTGAACGCGGTCGGCGTACTGCGGTTGGGGTGGGTGAACATGTCGGCGGCGTCGCGCTCACGGGTGTTGACGGCGCCGGTCGGCGCGGCGGAGTCGGCGCGTACGAGTCGGTGTTGGGGCTGGTCAGCCCTCGACTGCTCGCGTGCGCAGTCGGGTGCGCGGTCGGCTGGTTCGGTCAGGGTGCGGGTCGACTCGTACGCGGTAGCCAGTCGGGCCAGCAGCAGCCGTCCGCAGTGCGTGAACGCCGGTTGAGTCGGGGTGTGAACACGGGCGCGGGGGTGTTCGTCGGCACCCGTGACGCACTCTGCGACGGCGTCACGGTCGGCGTCGCGCACGTGCTCGGTGCCGGGTGCGGAGTGGGGGTGACGTGCGTGACTGTCCGCTTCCACGATTGCGTGTGTGGTCATCGCGCTCACCACGCCGCCCGGATCGGGCGCGCCCAGTGGTTGCCGGGACCGGGGGGCGGGGTGGCGCCGAGCGCGTACCCGCCGGAGTCGGGGCGGACGATGACGGGGGTGGGGATACGGCCCTGGGCGCGGATGAGGTCGAAGCAGGCGCGGCGGCGCCGGTAGTCCGGCAGCAGCCGCTCACCCAGCCATCCCCGCGCCTGGGGACCGGCGTGGGCCAGTTCGGCGCTCAGGGCGGTGCCCAGGTTCATCAGGGAGGTGGTCGGGACGCGGGCGGCGCCCTGGCGGATCCAGCGGGCCAGCGCCCGGGGGTCGGTGCGCGGGCCGCCGGCCGTCTGCTGCCAGTCCGACAGGTACAGGCCCGCCGCGCTCTCGCCGACCGTTGCCGGGCGGGCCCGCGCGTCGAAGTACCAGAACGACAGGTGCAGCCGGTAGGCGTACCAGCGGCAGTACGCCACCTCGAAGAACTCCGCCGACTCCAGTTCGGCGAACGTCTCGGCAACCTCGCTCACCCCGTCGCGTCCCAGGGTGCGCACGCTGGCCCGCAGCGCTGCCCACAGGGCGTCGGTGGTCATGCCGGGCACGGCGTATTCGTCGGTGAACGACTCGAACAGTGCGGCGGCGGTTTCCTCCCGCGACAGCCACAGGCCGTCGACCGCCAGCGGGGGCAGGCAGTGGCCTGCGGCCCGCCGGACCAGCGACCCCGGGGCGGGGTCGCCGGGCACGGCGGACAGCAGCGCACGCGCCTTGACGGCAGTGTTCACGCGGCACCGCCGAACGGGCCGGTACGGCGCGGCCGGTGGACCGGGCAGACCAGGTCGTACGACAGGTCGGGGTCCGTGTCGGGGCACTCGATCGTGCCCGTCTCCCGGCAGGGGCAGTCGCCGTCGACCTGCCCCGCCCCGTTGCGGCGCACCGCGGCGTCGCTCATCCCGAGCCGCGAGATACTGCCTGATGCCGCCTTCTCGGCGTTCCGCAGACGGCGCGCCAGGGGGAAACGCTGCTCGTGCCGCGCCTGGACCTGCGGCGTAAGGACACGGGCCCTGTCCAGCAGCCGGTGGCCCCACAGGAAGGCGCCACGCCGCCGCAGTTCGTCGGTGCCCAACCTTTCGGCGCCCTGCACGATCCACACGTGAACCTGGCGCCACTCGCGGGGCGTCGTGGGCATGTCCGAGGCGTACAGCGCAACCGTCCGCTCCGCGTACGTCAGGTCGCAAATGTCCACACCAGCACCGGCCGCGACCAGCGCAGCAGTCTCGACAATCAGGGTGGTCACGACTCGACCCCCCACACCTGGTCGCACGCCGCCGAACCGGACACCGGACCGGTAGACGTCACCGCACCCGACGACCACAGCACCGGCCCGTGCTCCACAACCGGCGGAACCCACGGGACTTCCGGCGAGACGTCCGCAGACCCGGACACTGCCGGACGGGACAATAAAGAAGAGATTCCGGGCATGATGAAGACACCCCTTCGAGGGTCACGGGAGCGGCGGCTTGCTTGGCGGTTGGACGCCGCTCCCTGCCATGTCTGTCTGCGCCTCACCTTTTGGTTCGGCGGGGCACGGCTCTAAGATGTTCTAGAGCACCCGGAAAGTCAAGGGGTGTTTCAGAGTGTTCTAGAACAGGAGACCTGACGGTGACCACCAATCCGCAGGCGATGCCGCCCTACCAGCGCATTGCCGCCAAAATCAGGGACCGGATCGAGCGGGGGGAACTTCAACCCGGGGATCACATCCCTTCGGTGCGGGAGATCATCCGGGTTGAGGGTGTCTCGACCGCAACGGCTACTCGCGTAGCGGCGGTGCTGCGCGCTGAGGGCTACGCGCAGTCGGTGCCGGGCATCGGCACCATCGTCACTGTGCCTCGCAAGCTCACCGCAGGGTCCGATCGTCTCCAGATGCTGCGCGCGGGCGGTACGGGCTTTCGGCAGGGTGAGCGTGCGGAGATCTTGAGGGCGGAACTTGCACCTGCACCCGAGCATGTGGCCGATGCCCTTGGGCTGGAAGAGGGTGCCTCCGTGGTCCAACGCCAGAGGAGGTACCTCGATGACAAGGGAGTTGTCACCCTCTCCACTTCGTGGCTTGCCGGCGGACTGGTGGCAGCGGCGCCGGAACTGATCGTTGCCGAACCGCTTCCGAAGATGACGTTCGGCCTCATTGAGGAACGGACCGGCCGACGCGCTGTACGTCGCCGGGATACGGTGACCATCCAGCCGGTTCCGGACGACGCTGCGGCGTTGCTGGAAACCGTCGCAGGGACGTTGACGCTCGTGATGACCAACCACTACTGGGACCAGAACGGGGAAGTGACTGAGTACGCGGTCGACTTTCTGGGGGCGGGCCGCGAGTTGAGCGCTGACTACGATCTGGAGTAGACGGTCCCAACGTGTGTGCGCTCTCCTCTCAGGGGAGCTGCCAGGTCCGCCCCGCCGTCTGGGAGCTCCGGGATGTCTGCCCCCTGCCCCCCTCCCCCTGGAAGTCCGCTACATCCGCTACACCGGTAACACCGCAGGTCAGAGGGCGTGATCGTGTAGCGTTTTGCTCGGGTGTAGCGGGTAGGTCCGCTACACGGCCCGTCCCCCTGCCCATCCGGCCAGGTCCGCTACTTCCGCTACCTTCGCTACCGTGCAGGTCAGGGGCATGATCGAGGTAGCGGATGAGGTAGCGGGTAGCGGATGTGCCGCTACCGGGCGCGGGCCAGCGATCAAGGGCAGGAAGGACGCCCTTCGGGCGACGACCCTCAGCGCCCTCCGCGATGCCCCGGCAGGGGCCCGGTCGGCGACCATAGCCCCCCGCCTCAAAAGCAGCCTGGGCAGTCACCCAGGACGCCATGCCCCGCACCTGCGCACCCGGGGTACAAGCAAGAAGAGCACGCCGCCCCCGGGTGCTCTTCTTGCTGTTCGGCATGAGCGCGCACTACAACAGATCTCCCCCTCCTCTTTTCCTAAGTAGGAAATCCTGCGTCATCTGCGTCATCTGCGTCACAAAACGTCCCCTGAGCTGCGGAAAGGACCATGACGCAGACGGAAAGCTCTGCGTCATCCTGCGTCATCTGCGTCATCCCTACGTCACCCCATGACGAAGCCGTGACGCAGGGATGACGCAGCCTCTCTGCGCTGCGTCATGCAAAGCCGCAGGTCAGACGCACGCATGACGCAGATGACGCTGTGACGCAGAAATCTGGACCTCGGACAGAAGCGAAGGCGGGGCCAGGCCCCCGCCTGAAACGCCGTCTGCGCGGGTCCGTCGCCTTCCCCGTCGGGACGGAACCGGCCGGCGGCCCCCTACTGCGCGTCTCGCTGAACTCCAGACGGCGTTTCAGGCGGGGGGCGCCGCACCCCCGCCTCCGACTGCGGACCGCACCGGGCCAGGGAGGCTCCCAAGGTGGCGGGGCGCGGCAGATGGGCCAGGCGCGGCATTGCGGACGGCTGGGTACGGCTTTTGAGGCGGGGGGCTATGGTCGCCGACCGGGCCCCTGCCGGGGCATCGCGGAGGGCGCTGAGGG
>NZ_JBHSBB010000051.1:0-18424 GCF_042650325.1 Streptomyces polygonati
GCGGTTCCTCGCGCCCCTGGGGGGTGCTGTGCGGTGGTGGGGTGCGGGTGGTCGTGGGTTGGTCGCGCAGTTCCTCGCGCCCCTATGGGGCGCCCTGCGGCGCTTGGCGAGCCCGGCTGGGCCGCGCCTGCGTCGCGGGGTTGAGGACCGGCCCCGTCAGGGGCGCGGGGAACTGCGCGAGCAACCACCGCGTAGGCGCGGTCGGGGGTCGGCGGTGGCCCATTGCGATCGGCCCCGTCAGGGGCGCGGGGAACTGCGCGGCCAGCCACGGCGTACCGGTGGCCGGGGGTTGGCGGTGGTCCGTTGTGGTTGGCCCCGCAGGGGGCGCGGGGAATCACCGCGGGCGTGCGGTCGGAGGTCGGGGCCGACCCGGAGGGGGAAGCTCAGGGCTTCGGCGGGAGGCCCGCCACGCCCGCGAGGATGCGGGCCAGCTGCGCCTGACCCGCGTCGTTGGGGTGGAAGAAGTCCCAGCCGCTGAGCTGGGACGCGGTGAAGCGGTAGTCGAAGACCGCGCCGTTGTCGTAGCGGCAGCGCTGGAACTGGGCGCAGACCTGCCCCATGGCGGTGTTGTAGTCGATCACGCGGTCGCGTACGGCGGTGCGGCGCTGCTGGGCGGCGGGGGTCTGGGCCTGGGCGTCCTGGAGCATGGAGGGGCACAGGCCGAGCTTCCAGATCTGCGCGCCGAGGACGTTCGTCCGGCCGACCGACCACAGGTGCTGGAGGTCGGGGATACTGGCCACCAGGATCTGGGTGGTGGGCAGGGTGCGGTGCAGATACGTCAGCGCGCTGTCGAAGTCCGCCCGGAAGTCCGCGACCGGCGTCATCGCCCCGGGCGTCGCCGTACAGGCGTCATTCGCACCGATCAGCACCGTGACCATGGCCGGCCGGTGGGCCGCGGCGGCGCGGGCCTGCGTGGTGAGATCCGACACACGCGCCCCGGACTTGGCCAGATTCCAGCTCTGGGTGCCCGGCGCGGCGGCGGTGAGCCGGCTGGTGAGGCTGTCGATCGCCGTGTCGGAGCCGGTGGCCCAGGACACCGTGGGGCAGTCGGCCAGCGCGTCGCACGCGTCGAAGCCGCGGGTGATGGAGTCGCCGAGCGCGGCGACCGACGCGGGGGAGACGTTCCAGGGCCGTGCGGGCTTGGGCGCCGCGTGCCCCCCGCCGTCCGGGGCGGCGGAAGCCGGCATGCGGGCGACGGCGGCCGACCGCCGTGCGTCCGGCGCCCCGCCCCCCGCCCCGCCCCCCGCCCCGCATCCGGCCACCGCGAGCAGGCAGCCGAGGACGAGGACCGCGACAGCGGGCAGCGGTCGGCGGCGGACAGGTGTTCGCATCGGGTGCCACATCCGGCGCTCCCCTCCGACGAGTGGGTGACATCTGTTACCAGCCCGACGTTACGTCACTCTCTCCCGGACGCCGCACGGTAGCTTTTAGCCTGACACCCGAGGCGACCGAACCGGAGGTCCGTACTTTCAGCCACGATGAGTGAAAGTTGTCCTGTTTGCTGGCAATGGTGCAGAATGTCTCATGTTGCCCCGGGAGCAGCCGGTTCGGGTGTTGAGGCCGCTGGGGAAGGCGAACCTCGTCCCACACTGGAGGTACCGGTGACGACACGTGGTGTTCTGTACGTGCACGCCGCACCGCGCGCGCTCTGCCCGCATGTCGAATGGGCTGTCGCGGGCGTCCTCGGCGTGCGCGTCTCGCTGGACTGGATCCGGCAGCCGGCCGCGCCCGGCACCTGGCGGGCCGAGTTCTCCTGGCAGGGCGAGCCCGGCACCGCCTCGAAGCTGGCCTCGGCCCTGCGCGGCTGGCAGATGCTGCGCTTCGAGGTCACCGCCGAGCCCTGCGCCAGCGCCGAGGGCGAGCGCTACAGCGCCACCCCGGAGCTGGGCATCTTCCACGCGGTGATCGGCATGCACGGCGACATCCTGATCCCCGAGGACCGGCTGCGCGCCGCCATGCAGCGCGCTCGTAAGGGTGAAGCCGACCTGGAGAGCGAGCTGTCCAAGCTGCTCGGCAAGCCGTGGGACGACGAGTTGGAGCCGTTCCGCTACGCGGGCGAAGGCGCGCCGGTCCGCTGGCTGCACCAGGTGGTCTGACCGGTCACCGGCATAGCCTGGCTGTCATGTCCTCCGACTCTCACGACACGTCAGCCCCCCTCACCGTCGCGGTCCTCGGTACCGGCCTGATGGGCAGCGGCATGGCCCGCAGCCTGGCCGCCGCCGGGCACCGGGTCCGCGCCTGGAACCGTACGATCGCCCGCGCGCGGCCGCTGGCCGATCACGGCGTCGAGGTCGTCGCCGACCCGGTCGAGGCGGTACGCGACGCCGACGCGGTGATCACCATGCTGCTGGACGGCCCCGCCGTGATGGACGTGATGCGCACGGTCGCCCCCGTACTGTCCGGCAGCGCGGTGTGGGCCCAGACCAGCACCGTGGGGCCCGAGGCGCAGGCCGGACTGGCCGCGCTGGCCGCCGAGCACGGCCTGCTCTTCCTGGACTCACCGGTACTGGGCAGCAAGCCGGTCGCCGAGGCCGGCCGGCTCACCGTGATGGCCGCCGGGCCCGCCGCCGCCCGCCCGGTCGCGGCCAGGGTCTTCGACGCGATCGGCAGCAGCACGGTGTGGCTGGAGGGGGACGCCGCCGACAGTCCGGCCAGCGCGCTGAAGCTGGTGCTCAATCTCTGGGTGCTCACCATCAACAACGCGGCCGGCGAGATCGTCTCCCTGGCCCAGGGCGTCGGCGTGAACCCGGACGACTTCTTCCAGGCGATCGAGGGCGGCTCGTTCGATGTTCCCTATCTGCGGAACAAGGCCGCCGTGATCGCCGGCGGCGACTACGCGCCCTCGTTCACGGTGAAGGCCGCCGACAAGGACCTGCGGCTGATCGTGTCAGCGGCCAAGGCGGCGGGCCTGCGCCTGGACCAGGCCGAGGCCGGCGTCGAACGCTTCCGCCGCGCCGCCGAACTCGGCCACGGCCAGGAGGACATGGCCGCCGCCTATTTCGCGAGCTTCGAGGGCGACCCGCCCGGGACCGGGCAGGGCGGCGGCGCCGACCGCTAGGCCGGCGCCGCCGGGAACGCCCCTGGGACACCGGTCAGTGATGGACCGTCCGCAGCGCCAGCACCACATTGTGGCCGCCGAAGCCGAAGGAGTTGTTGAGGGCGACGATCCCGCCCGCGGGCAGCGGGCGGGGCTCGGCCCGCACGATGTCCACGTCGACGTCCGCGTCCGGGTGGTCGAGGTTGATCGTCGGCGGGGCGACACGGTGGTAGAGGGCCAGCACGGTGGTGACCGTCTCGATGCCGCCGGCGCCGCCGAGCAGGTGGCCGGTCATCGACTTGGTCGCCGAGATCGCCATGTGGTCGACGTCGTCGCCGTACACCCGGCGCAGCGCCTTGAGTTCGGCGATGTCGCCCTGCGGGGTCGAGGTGGCGTGCGCGTTGACGTGCACGATCTCGGCCGGCTTCAGGTCGGACTGGTCCATCAGGTGCTGGAGCGCCGCGGCGATACCGCGGCCCGACGGCTCCGGCTGGGTGATGTGGTGCGCGTCGGAGGACAGGCCCTGGCCGACCGCCTCCGCGTACACCCGGGCACCGCGCGCCGCGGCGTGCTCCGCGGACTCCAGGACGACGATGCCCGCGCCCTCGCCGAGCACGAAACCGTCCCGCCCCGAGTCGTAGGGGCGCGAGGCGGCTTGCGGGTCGTCGTTGCGCTTGGACATCGCCATCATGTTGCCGAAGGCCACGATGGGCAGCGGGTGGATGGCCGCCTCGGTGCCGCCCGCGACCACCACGTCGGCGCGGCCGGTGCGGATCATCTCGATGGCGTAGCCGATGGCCTCGGCGCCCGAGGCGCAGGCACTGACCGGCGTGTGCACGCCGGCCCGCGCGTTGACGTCGATCCCCACGTTCGCGGCCGGGCTGTTGGGCATCAGCATCGGCACGGTGTGCGGGGAGACCTTGCGGACGCCCTGCTTGTTGAGGACGTCGTACTGGTCGAGGAGGGTGGTGACGCCGCCGATGCCGGAGGCGACGACCGCGCCGAGCCGGTCGGGGTCCACCGACGGGTCCTCGCCGGCCTTGGCGGTGAAGCCGGCGTCGGCCCACGCCTCCCGCGCGGCGATCAGCGCGAACTGCGCGCTGCGGTCGAGCTTGCGGGCGAAGGGCCGGGGCAGCACTTCGCCGGGCTCCACCGCGACGCGTGCGGCGATCCGCACGGGCAGCTCGGCCGCCCAGTCCTCAGTGAGCGTCCGCACGCCGGAACGGCCGGCGAGCAGCGCCTCCCAGGTCGACGCGCTGTCGCCACCCAGCGGTGTGGTTGCTCCGATACCGGTGACGACCACGGTGCGATTGGTCGGGCTCACAGGAATGTCTCTCCACGTCTAGAAGGGCGGGCGACAAGCGCGTCGTCCGGAAGGGGTGGTGCCCGCGAGGGGGACCGGCTCAGCCCTGAGCGTTCAGGATGTAGTCGACCGCGTCGCCGACCGTCTTGAGGTTCTTCACGTCGTCGTCCGGGATCTTCACGCTGAACTGCTCCTCGGCGGCCACGACGACCTCGACCATGGACAGCGAGTCGACATCGAGGTCGTCGGTGAAGGACTTGTCCAGCTGGACGTCCTCGGTGGGGATGCCGGCGATCTCGTTGACGATGTCGGCGAGACCGGCGACGATCTCTTCCTTGGTGGACATTGCGGCGCTCCTTGTGTGTGAACCAGGTGGTGCGGCGTGCGGGACTGCGGCGCCGCGGTGGGGATGTGCCTAGGGGAGAGTAACGACAGCGGCCGCGTACACCAGACCCGCCCCGAAGCCGATGACCAGCGCGGTGTCACCGCTCTTGGCCTCGCCGGTGTCGAGCAGCCGTTCCATGGCGAGTGGGATGGACGCCGCGGAGGTGTTGCCGGTGGTCTCGACGTCGCGGGCGACCGCGACATGGTCCGGGAGCTTGAGCGCCTTGATCATCGCGTCGATGATCCGCATGTTCGCCTGATGCGGGATGAACGCGTCGAGCTGGTCGGCGGTGATCCCGGCGGCGTCCAGCGCCTCCTGGGCCACCTTCGCCATCTCGAACACCGCCCAGCGGAAGACCGCCTGGCCCTCCTGGGTGATCGCCGGGAACTTCACCTCGCCGTTGTCGTCGAGCGGCATCCGGAGGGTGTCGCCCGTCCGGAAGCTGTCCCACGCGACGGTCTGGGTGATGGTGTCCGCCTTGTCGCCCTCGGAACCCCAGATCGTCGGGCCCATGGCCGGCTCCTGGGACGGGCCGACCACCACCGCGCCGGCGCCGTCGCCGAACAGGAACGCGGTGCTCCGGTCCGACTTGTCGGTGAGGTCGCTGAGCCGCTCCACGCCGATCACCAGGACGTAGGAGGCGCTGCCGTCGACGACCAGGCTCTTGGCCAGCGTCAGCCCGTAGGCGAAGCCCGCGCAGCCCGCCGAGATGTCGAAGGCGGCCGGCTTGCCGGCGCCGATCCGGTGGGCGATCTCGGTGGCGATGGCCGGCGTCTGCTTGAAGTGCGAGACGGTCGCCACCACCACCGCGTCGATGGCGGAGGCGTCGATCCCGGCGGCGGCGATGGCCTTGCCGCCGGCCGCCAGCGACATCTCGGCGACGGTCTCCTCCGGGCCCGCCCAGTGCCGGGACGCGATACCGGAACGGGTCCTGATCCATTCGTCACTGGAGTCGATACGTTCCAGGATCACTTCGTTGCTCACCACACGGGTCGGGCGGTAACCGCCGACGCCGAGGATCCGCGCGTACGGCGCACCCTTCGTGGGGCTGATCTTCGCTGTCATCCGACAGGACTCCTATTCGGCTCGTACTTCGGCGGGCGCGCCGAATTCGGCGATCAGCGCGCGGGCCGCTTCGAGGTCGTCCGGCGTCTTCAGCGCCAGGGTGCGGACCCCGGGCAGCGCGCGCTTGGCCAGACCCACCAGTGTGCCGCCGGGAGAGACCTCGATGAGCGCGGTTGCACCATGCTGCTTGAACGACTCCATGCACCGATCCCAGCGCACCGGGTTCGACACCTGCGCGACCAGCCTGCGCACGACCTCCGGGCCATTGTCCACGGTCTGCCCGTCGGCGTTGGAAACATACGGCAGCCGGGGGTCGGAGACGGCGAGGGAGGGGGCCAGCGCGTCCAGCGCGGCCACCGCGGGAGCCATGTGGGCGGTGTGGAACGCCCCGGCCACCTTCAGCGGCCGCACCCGGGCGCCCTGCGGCGGGTCGGCGGTGAGCGCGGCGAGCTGCTCCACCGTGCCGGCCGCGACGATCTGGCCGGCGCCGTTGATGTTCGCCGGGGTCAGGCCCAGGCCCGCCAGGTGCGCCACCACCTCGTCCGGGTCGCCGCCGAGCACCGCGGCCATGCCGGTCTCGGTGACCGCCGCCGCGTCCGCCATCGCCCGGCCGCGGGCGCCGACGAAGGTCATCGCGTCCGTCGGGTCGAGCACCCCGGCGATCGTCGCGGCGGTGATCTCACCGACGCTGTGCCCGGCCACCATGCCCGGCACGAGGTCGAGTTCGGCGGCGGACAGCAGGCCGGCCGCCACCAGCAGCGGCTGCGCGACCTTGGTGTCGCGGATCTCGTCCGCGTCGGCCGCCGTCCCGAAGTGGGTGAGATCGAGGTCGGCCGCGGCCGAGTAGGCGGCCAGCCGGTCTGCGGCACCGGGGAGTTCGAGCCAGGGCGCGAGGAAGCCGGGTGTCTGGGCACCTTGGCCGGGAGCGACGAGTACGAGCACCCTCACACTCTCTCGCGCGGGCGGCCCCCGCCGCCGGTGGGGACAGGGACCAAGAACTGTCAGGTGATTTGTGGGTGTCCCACAAAGCCTCAGCGCGGCCGGTGCGCCGCGGCCAGCCGGCCCAGGATCAGAGCGATGCGCAGGGTGAACGCCGAACGCACATCCGAAGGTGACCAACCGGTGACATCGGTCACACGTCGTAGCCGGTAGCGAACGGTATTGGGGTGGACGAACAGCATGCGCGCGGCCCCTTCCAGGGACGACGCCTGCTCCAGATAGACACTCAGCGTCTCCAGCAGCGCGGAGCCCGCTTCCTCCAAGGGCCTGTAGATCTCCTCCACCAACTGCTCACGGGCGTAGCGGTCGCCGGCCATCGCCCGCTCCGGCAGCAGATCGTCCGACAGCACCGGGCGCGGCGCGTCCGGCCAGGCCGCGCACGCCCTGAGGCCGGCCGCCGCGGCCTGCGCGGAGCGGGTCGCGGACAGCAGGTCGCCGACCACGGGGCCGGCCACCACCGGTCCGGCCGCGAACGGCCCGATCAGCGCCTTGGCCACCCGGATCGGATCGTCGTCGCCGCCGGCGATCACCACCAGGCGCTCACCGAGCACCCCGGTCAGCACCTGGAGTTTGGCGTGCCGCGACGCCCGGCGGATCGCCTCGACGGTCAGCTCGCTGTCCCCGCTCGGCGCGGTGCCGAGCACGACCACGATCTTGTCCGGTGAACTCCAGCCGAGGGCCGCGGCCCGGGACAGCACGCCCTCGTCCGCCTCCCCGGACAGCACCGCGTTGACCACCAGCGACTCCAGCCGGGCGTCCCAGGCGCCCCGTGCCTCGGCGGCCTGCGCGTAGACCTGCGCGGTGGCGAAGGCGATCTCCCGGGCGTAGACGAGCAGCGCCTCGCGCAGCACCGACTCGTCGCCGGGCGCGGCCACTTCGTCGATGGCCGCCTCCATCACCTCGATGGTGGTGCGGACCATCTCCACGGTCTGCCGCAGCGAGATGGCCCGGGTCAGCTCGCGCGGCGCGGTGCCGAACACATCGGTGCTGATCGCCTGCGGCGCCTCGGGGTGGCGGAACCACTCGGTGAAGGCGGAGATACCGGCCTGCGCGACCAGCCCGATCCAGGACCGGTTCTCCGGCGGCATCGCGCGGTACCACGGGAGTTGCTCGTCCATCCGCGCGATGGCGTTCGCGGCCAGCCGGCCGGCGGCCTTCTCCAGCCGCCGCAGCGTCGCGGAGTGGTCCCCACGTGGAGGTTCGGGGGACACTTGCGGGAGTTGCGAGGCATCGGGCACAGCACAAGCCTGCCTTATCGCCTGCCGCGGGCGCTGCGTGGGTCTCCGCCGGTTTGCCCGGGGGTGCCCGGAGGGTGCGGCGCCGGGCGCGGTACGGGGGAGGGCGGGGCCTCCGCGGGCCGCCGGGTGCGTACCGTGGGGGCATGATCGAGGTGCGGCGGGCGCGGGACCGGGACCGTACGGCGGAGCCGGGGACCGGGATCGAGAGCCGGCACGCGTTCTCCTTCGGGGCCCGCTACGACCCGGACAACGTCCGGTTCGGGCTGCTGCTGGCCTGCAATGAGGAGCGGCTCGCCCCGGGCGCGGGCTTCGCCGAGCACCCGCACCGGGACACCGAGATCGTCACCTGGGTGCTGGAGGGCGAGCTGGAGCACCGGGACGGCGACGGGCGGACGGTCCGGCTCGGCCCCGGAGGACTCCAGCGGCTCAGCGCGGGGGGCGGTGTACGGCACGAGGAGCGCAACGCCGGCCGGACACCGCTGCGCTTCCTGCAGATGTGGCTGCACCCGGACACCTTCGGCGGCCCGCCCGACTACGCGGCCGCCGCCGATCCGGCCCCGCCCGGCCCCGGGCTGCGGCTGCTCGCCTCCGGCGCGGACTCTCCCGACCCGGCCCCCCCGCTACGGCTCCGGCAGCGCGCCGCCGCCCTCTACGTCGGCCGCCCCCTGACCGCCGGCTCCGGCCCGCTGCCGGCCGCGCCCTTCGTCTACGTCCATGGCGTACGCGGCCGGCTGCGGCTCGGCGACCACGTGCTGGAGCCGGGCGACGCGGCCCGGCTCAGGGACGAGCCGGGGACGTCCGTCCGGTGGCCGGGGGCGGCGGAGTTCCTGGTGTGGGAGATGCACGCCGAGCCGTCGTACGGCTGAGCCGGTCGTCGGCGAGGCGGGCGAGCAGCTGGAGGCGTTCGTAGGACTCCGAGCCCGGATCGGCGTGGTAGGTGATCAGCATCTGTCCGGGGGAGCCGGGCAGGGCCAGCTTCTCGTAGCGCAGGTCCAGCGGGCCCACCCGCGGGTGGCGCAGGGCGGTCCGGCCGCTGGTCTTCCGGTGGACGTCCTGCCGGGCCCACAGCGTGCGGAACCGCTCGCTGCGGACGCTGAGTTCACCGATCGGCTCGATCAGCTCCGGGTCGTCCGCGGCCGCGCCCACCAGGGACCGCACGTAGGCCACCGCCTTGGCCGTCATCGCCTCCCAGTCGCGGTGGAAGACCCGCATCTCCGGCTCCAGGAAGGCCGCCCGCAGCGTGTTGACGCCGGGCGCGAAGTACGGGGACAGCGCGACCGCCATCGGGTTGGCGGCCAGCGTCGTCATGAGGCGGCCGTGCACCAGCGCGGGCGTCGTGGTCCAGTTGCCGATCAGCGCGCTCACCCCCTCGTCGACGTGTTCGGGGCGAGCCGGGTCGCGGCGGGCGGCGGCCCGGGGCGGGCGGGCCAGCTGGTGCAGATACGCCGCCGTGTCCGGCTCCAGCAGCAGCGCCCTGGCGATGCTGTCCAGCACCTGCTCGGAGGGGTGCTTGTCGCGGCCCTGTTCGAGCCGCAGATAGTACTCGGCGCTGATCCCGGCCAGCAGCGCGACCTCCTCGCGGCGCAGCCCCGGCACCCGCCGGCGCGCGCCCCCGGGCAGGCCCACGTCCCGCGGTCCGACCCGCTCACGGCGGGACCGCAGGAAGTCGCCGAGCCTGTTTCCGGTGGCCATCGCTCCACCGTACGGCGGGCGGCGCCGGGTTTCCTGTCCCTGCCGGGACCAGGCTCGCAGCCAGGGGCGGCGGTCCGGCTCAGGCCTGGCCGCCACCGCCCAGTTCGCGCAGCACCGCGTCGGTGAAGGCCGGCCACAGCGGCAGCGCCCACTCACCGAAGTCGCGGTCGGTGAGGGCCACGCAGGCCGCGCCCGCCGCCGGGTCCACCCACAGGAAGGTGCCGGACTGGCCGAAGTGCCCGTAGGTGCCGGGAGAGGACAGCGAACCGGTCCAGTGCGGGGACTTGCCGTCGCGGATCTCGAAGCCGAGGCCCCAGTCGTTGGGGTTCTGGTTGCCGTAGCCCGGCAGTACGCCCCTGAGGCCGGGGAAGGCCACCGAGGTCGCGGTCGCCACCGTCGAGGGATGCAGCAGGCTCGGCGCCTGGAGCTCGGCGGCGAAGAGCGCCAGGTCCCGCGCCGTGGAGACGCCGCCCGCGGCGGGCGAGCCGGGCAGCGAGGTCGCCGTCATGCCCAGCGGCTCCAGCACCGCCTGCCGCAGATACTCGGCGAACGGCATGTCGGCCGCCTTCGTCAGCGTGTCCCCGAGCACCTCGAACCCGGCGTTGGAGTACAGCCGCCGGGTGCCGGGCGCGGCCGTCACCTTGTGCTCGTCGAAGGCCAGCCCGGAGCAGTGCGCCAGCAGGTGCCGGACGGTCGAGCCGTCGGGCCCGGCCGGGTCGTCCAGCTCGAAGACGCCCTCCTCGTAGGCGACCAGCACCGCGTAGGCTGCCAGCGGCTTGGTCACCGAGGCGAGCGTGAATTCGCGCTCGACCTGCCCGTATGTCCCCGCCACCGTCCCGTCCCGCCGTACGACGATCCCCGCCGCCTCGCGCACCGGCCAATTCCCCATCAACCGCAGGCTCTCCATGCCGCCGAGCTTAGGGCCTGCCCGGCGGCGCCCGGCCCGAAGGTCCGTCCCGCCGGAGCCGGATGGACATCGTTTGCTTAGAGCGCACTCCAAGGTCTTAGCGTGTGGTCCATGACGGTCGTGCACGCGACAACGAGAAAACCGGGCAGTACGGGCGATGCCGAGGACGGCACGGGCCTCCCGCGGCCCGACGGGCGGGACCAGTACACGATCAGCGAGGTCGCCGATTTCACCGGCCTGAGCGCGCACACCCTGCGCTGGTACGAGCGGATAGGGCTGATGCCGCACGTCGACCGCTCCCACACCGGGCAGCGGCGGTTCTCCAACCGGGACCTGACCTGGCTGGATCTGGTCGGCAAGCTGCGGCTGACCGGGATGCCGGTCGCGGACATGGTGGCCTACGCGGAGATGGTCCGGGCGGGCGAGCACACCTACGCCGACCGCCGGGCCCTGCTGGAGTCGACCCGGCTGGACGTCCTGCGGCGCATCGGCGAGCTCCAGGACACCCTGACCGTCCTCGACGGAAAGATCGCAACGTACGCGGGCGCCTGCCGGGCGCCGGAGAGGACAGGCATCTGATGGCGGAGACCAACGGCGAGCACGGCGAGCACGGCGAGCACGGCGGTACGGAGCAGCCGGGCACCGAGAAGCTGGGCACCGACGGCCCGGTCGTGGGGGTGCAGGGCCTCGGCTGCATGGGCATCAGCGAGTTCTACGGGCCCACCGACGAGGCCGCCGCCCGCGAGACGCTGGAGACGGCGCTGGAGGTCGGCGTCACCCTGTTCGACACCGCCGACGTCTACGGCCTGGGCGGCAACGAGGAGTTCCTGGCCCCCTTCGTCGCCGCGCACCGCGCGGAGATCACCCTCGCCACCAAGTTCGGCATCGTCCGGGACCCGGCCAACCCGGCCTCCCGCGGCGTGAGCAACGACCGGACCTACATGAGGCGGGCCGTCGAGGGCAGCCTGCGGCGGCTGGGCACCGATGTGATCGACCTGTACTACATGCACCGGCGCGACCCGCGGGTGCCGCTGGCCGAGTCGGTCGGCGCGATGGCGGAACTCGTCGACGAGGGCAAGGTGCGGTATCTCGGGCTGTCCGAGGTGACCGGCCCCGAGCTGCGGACGGCGCACGCCGTGCACCCGATCGCCGCCGTGCAGTCGGAGTGGTCGCTGTTCAGCCGGGACGTGGAGCGCTCGCTGACCGGCGCGGCGGCCGAGCTGGGTGTAGCGGTGGTGCCGTACTCGCCGCTCGGCCGGGGCTTCCTGACCGGGTCCTTCCAGGACGCGGGCAGCGATCTGGCGGCCGGCGACTTCCGCCGCGACCAGCCGCGCTTCACCGGCGAGAACGCCCGCCGCAACGCGGATCTGCTGGCCCCGGTCCGCAAGGTGGCCGCGGCACACGGCGCCACACCGGGGCAGATCGCGCTGGCCTGGGTGCACCACCGGGCCGCCGCGCACCAGCTGGCGGTCGTCCCGATCCCGGGCACCCGCCGGGCCGCCCGGGTCCGGGAGAACACCGCGGCGTCCCGCATCACCCTCGACGAGCTCGAACTCAAGTGGCTGGAACCGATCGCCGGTCAGGTCGCCGGTGACCGCTACCCGGACATGACCGGTACGTCGGCGGCCCGCGAATAGCGGCAGCCCCCGGGGCCCGGGACCCTTCAGACCCCTCACTGCCAGGGTTCCGGCCCCACCCGGGCCGCGCGGATCGCGGCCAGCACGGACGCGGCGAACGGCAGCGACTCGTGCACCGGCCCGTAGCCGAGGCCGAAGATCACCGCCGCCGGGTCCTGGTCGGCCGCGGCCGGCGGCCCGTCGGCGGCGCCCGGCTCGCCCGCCTCCCGGCGCAGCAGCCGCAGATGGCCGTGCAGCAGCTCGGGGGAGCGCCACTCGACGCCGCTCAGCCGCTCCACCGCGAAGCTCTGGTCGCCGGCCTTCCACTTGGCGGTGGAAGCGCCCGTCCAGAACCAGCGGAAGGTGACGGTGCGGCCGTCGAAGAACGCCTTGGCGTCGTACGCCTTGAACACCCGGGGCCCGGCCGGGGCCGGCACCAGGAAGCGGCCCGGCGGCCCGTCCTGCCCGAACACCTCGATCGCCTCCCGCAACCGGTCCCGGCCGGCCTCGGCCGGCGCCCGGTCCTGCTCGGGCAGCACCAGCCGGTACGGATCGGCGGTCTCCCGCAGCTGGCCGCCGGCCATCTCGACCACCGGATCGGCCCCGGCCCGGGCCACCGCCCGCAGCACCACGGTCCCGCGCCGCCCGTCCGCGACCTCCACGCTCTCCAGCGCCGCGTACGGCACCCGCCGCTCGCCGAGCGCCTGGAGCAGCCGCGAGCCGCGCACCGAGCGGCTGTACCGGATCAGCACCGCGTCGGGTTCGAACTCCCATACGGCGTTGTTTCCGGCCAGCACATCACCCATAACGGCCAGCTTATGGCCGCCCCGCCCTCGGGGCCCCGGACACAGGCGCCCGGCCTCCCCCCGGACCGGCCACCGGCCCGCTCCGGGCCCGCCCGGCCTTGCCTAGAGTCCCGCCCGGCACGTGTTCCCCACGTGGCAGGCCACGCGCGAGTACTCGCCCAGGGCGATGTCCGCGAAGTTGGCCAGGCTGGTGGTGTCCGGGGCGAAGTAGCCCGGGTGGCCGACCGCGCGGGCCGCGCTGATGACGCGGGCGCCGAAGGAGTCGGAGACGGGGTCCGCGCCGTGGCCGAGGCCGGCGAACTCCAGGTGGGGCACGTCGCTGATCCAGTCGCCGGAGTCGCGGGCCGCCCAGACATGGGCGCTGGTGCGCAGATCCGAGGCGTGCCGGGCGCGCATGCCGGGGCTGCCGAAGACGGTGATGTCGGAGACCCGCCCGCGCGGCAGGTCGGGCGCGGCCACCCCGCACAGCACCGAGCCGTAGGAGTGGCAGAACAGCGCCACGTCGACCCGCCGGGGCAGCGTGTCGAGCAGCGCTTCGAGGCGGACCGCGCCGCGTTCGGCGTCCGCGCCGATGGTGGCGTCCAGGCCCACCCCGGCCGGGGTGGTGTAGTCGGCCCAGGCGATCACCGCGGTGCGCGCGTCCGGGTCGGTGGCCCGCTCGGCGTCGTAGAGCTGGCCGGCCATGCCGACCGGCGCCGCGTACGGCATGTTGTCGCGCTCGAAGCTGAGCATGTCGGTGTCCACGCCGGGGACGACGATGGAGACCCGGGTGGCGGTGTCGAGGTCGCCCAGCACCTCCGCGGCCCGGCCCGTGCCGGTGGGGTCGAAGGCGAGGATCTGCCGCTGGCCGGTGAGCAGCGAGTCGTAGCGCTCCACCAGATCCGCGGCGTTCTGCCGGCCGGCCGGGGTGAGCCGGTCGCTGTGCACCAGGGCGGCCTCGGCGGCGCGGGCCTCGGTGAGGCCCCGGCGGTTGGCCAGATAGCGCAGGGTCGGCGGGACGCCGTTGAGATTGCCCACCACCAGCGGATACCGCTCCGCGAGGGTGCGGCGCTGTGCGCTGGTGAGCGAGGCGAAGAAGCGGGCGATGGCGGCGGGCGCCGCCTTCGGGTCGGGGAGCTTGCGGGTGCCCACCTTGCCGTTCATCCACGCCGACAGTGAGGCGGCCCGTGGTTCGGCCATGCCGTGCGGCCGCACCGCGGTCCATCCGGTCGTCGCCAGCATGACGAAGACCACCGCCAGGGCGAGCAGGGCCCGCAACGCCGCCGGGTTCATCCGCATATCCGGGCCCATGCGCATATAAAGGAGAGTCACTCGCTGTTGCCTCGCGCATTCTTCCCGTGGTCAGCGGGTCGGCCGGGGGTGAGGACCGGCGCCGTCGCCGACGGCGCCTCCGCGGTCCAGCGTAGAAGACGGGGATCGATAGCCAGGGGATGCGTGACGGACATCACGTTTGGCAACGGAATATGGCGAGAATAAGTTACGGCCGAAAACGACCGAAGCTCCGACCAGTAGGGATCACCGGCCGGAGCTTCGAAAAGTGTGCTCTGTGTACTAACGGATCATCGGATCAACGACCCGTCAGGCGTCGCCGCCCGCCGGGCCCGGGTCGGCCGCGGTCACATCGAGCAGCTGATAGCGGTCCACCGCCTGCTTGAGCAGCGAGCGGTCGATCGTGCCGTCCTGCGCCAGCTCGGTCAGCACCGCCAGCACGATCGACTCGGCGTCGATGTGGAAGAAGCGCCGCGCCGCGCCCCGGGTGTCGGCGAAGCCGAACCCGTCCGCGCCGAGCGAGTTGTAGCGGCCCGGCACCCAGCGGGCGATCTGGTCCGGCACCGAGCGCATCCAGTCGGACACCGCCACGAACGGACCCTGGGCCGCGCCGAGCTTGCTCGTCACATACGGGACCCGCTGCTCCTCCTCCGGGTGCAGCAGGTTGTACTGCTCGACCGCGACGGCCTCGCGCCGCAGCTCGTTCCACGAGGTGGCGGACCATACGTCGGCCCGTACGTTCCAGTCCGCGGCCAGCAGGCGCTGCGCCTCGATCGCCCACGGCACGGCGACACCGGACGCCATGATCTGCGCCGGGATCGCGCCGGCCTCGCCGGCCCTGACGCGGTGCACGCCCTTGAGGATGCCCTCGATGTCCACGTCGGCGGGCTCGGCCGGGTGCTGGATCGGCTCGTTGTAGACGGTCAGGTAGTAGAAGACGTCCTCGCCGGGCCTGCCGTCGGCGGTCTCGCCGTACATCCGGCGCAGACCGTCCTGCACGATGTGCGCGATCTCGTAGGAGTACGCCGGGTCGTAGGCGACACAGGCCGGGTTGGTGGACGCCAGCAGCTGCGAGTGGCCGTCGGCGTGCTGGAGGCCCTCACCGGTCAGGGTGGTGCGGCCCGCGGTCGCGCCCAGCACGAAACCGCGCGCGAGCTGGTCGGCCATCTGCCAGAACTGGTCACCGGTGCGCTGGAAACCGAACATCGAGTAGAACACGTACACCGGGATCAGCGGCTCGCCGTGGGTGGCGTACGCGGAGCCCGCCGCGATCAGCGAGGCGGTACAGCCGGCCTCGGAGATGCCGTCGTGCAGCATCTGGCCGGTCGGCGACTCCTTGTACGCGAGCAGCAGTTCGCGGTCGACCGACTCGTACAGCTGGCCCATCGGGTTGTAGATCTTCGCGCTCGGGAAGAACGCGTCCATGCCGAAGGTGCGGTACTCGTCGGGGGCGATCAGCACGAAGCGCTTGCCGATCTCCTTGTCCCGCATCAGGTCCTTCAGCACCCGGACGAAGGCCATGGTGGTGGCGATCGACTGCTGGCCCGAGCCCTTGCGGGCGGTGGCGTAGGTCTTGTCGCCGGGCAGCGGCAGCGGCTTGGCGCGGACCACCCGGGTGGGCACATAGCCGCCGGCGGCCTTGCGGTGGTCGTGCATGTACTGGATCTCTTCGGAGTCCCGGCCCGGGTGGTAGTAGGGCGGGTACCCCTCGTCGAGGCGCTGGTCGCTGATCGGCAGGTGCAGCCGGTCGCGGAAGCGCTTGAGGTCGTCGACCGTGAGCTTCTTCATCTGGTGGGTCGCGTTGCGGCCCTCGAAGTTCGGGCCCAGCGTCCAGCCCTTGATGGTCTGGGCGAGGATGACGGTCGGCTGGCCCTTGTGCTCCTGGGCGGCGGTGTACGCGGCGAAGATCTTGCGGTGGTCGTGGCCGCCGCGGCCGAGGTGCAGGATCTGCTCGTCGCTGAGGTCCTCCACCATCCGGCGCAGCCGCTGGTCGTCACCGAAGAAGTGCTCGCGGATGTACCCGCCGGTCTCGGTGGCATAGGTCTGGAACTGGCCGTCCGGGGTGATGTTCATCTTGTTGACCAGCAGGCCGTCCCGGTCCTGGGCCAGCAGCGGGTCCCAGGAGCGGTCCCAGACGAGCTTGATGACGTTCCAGCCGGCGCCGCGGAACTGCGACTCCAGCTCCTGGATGATCTTGCCGTTGCCGCGCACCGGGCCGTCGAGCCGCTGGAGGTTGCAGTTCACGACGAAGGTGAGGTTGTCCAGGCCCTCGCGGGCGGCGATGGACAGCTGGCCGAGCGACTCCGGCTCGTCCATCTCACCGTCGCCGAGGAAGGCCCAGACATGCGACTTGGAGGTGTCGGCGATGCCGCGCGCCTCCATGTAGCGGTTCATCCGCGCCTGGTAGATCGCGCTCAGCGGGCCCAGGCCCATCGAGACGGTGGGGAACTCCCAGAAGTCCGGCATCAGCCGCGGGTGCGGATAGCTGGACAGTCCGTTGGGCGCCTTGGACTTCTCCTGGCGGAAGGCGTCGAGCTGCGCCTCGGAGAGCCGGTCCAGCAGGAAGGCGCGGGCGTAGATACCGGGGGAGGCGTGCCCCTGGAAGAAGATCTGGTCGCCGCCGAGACCGTCGTCCTTGCCGCGGAAGAAGTGGTTGAAGCCCACGTCGTAGAGCGACGCGGACGACGCGAAGGTGGCGATGTGGCCGCCGACCCCGATCCCGGGACGCTGCGCGCGGGACACCATCACCGCGGCGTTCCACCGGGTGGCGTTCAGGATCTTGCGCTCGATCTCCTCGTTGCCGGGGAAGAACGGCTCGTCCTTGGTGGCGATGGTGTTCACATAGTCGCTGCTGCGCATCTCGGGCACCGCCACGCGCTTCTCGCGCGCGCGCTCGATGAGGCGAAGCATCAGGTAGCGGGCCCGCTCCCGGCCGCGCTCGTCTATGGCCGCATCGAGCGAGTCGAGCCATTCCGCCGTCTCCTCCGGATCGAAATCCGGGACCTGGCTGGGAAGGCCGCCAATGATGATCGGGTTGCGATCGGATCCGGAAGCCACGCTTTTCCTTCGCTGCTCGGGTGGTAGCTGATGCCTGGGGGCTCGGTGGGGTCGCGCCGCCTCCATCGTGTACCGCGTGGTCCGATACGTCATCTCTACCGGGCGGTAACCGCTGCCCGCGCCGGGATCGCGAGGACTGCGGCAGCGAGGGGCGGGGTCGCCGGGCGGCCAAACCCGCACTCTACGCCCAGTCGGACGTACGACCGACTGGTGGCTCCAATCACCCACAACACCGGCAAACCGGAGTGGTCTGCGTCACTATGGGTAAGAAATCTAGCGTGCGGGTTGCGGGGAAGACGGGCGAATCATCACCGTTTCGGCGGTCTCGTACGCCGGGTACTTGCGCGATCCGCCGCGCCCGTGTGGACTACCGCCAATAAGCTCGCGCCGCAGCGGGCACATACGGATCAGCCAAACTCTGCAGTTCCCATGACAGGAGGCAAAGCGTGAGCGCGACCGCGGACCACGCGGAGGAGCGGACCAACCCGGCGAGCCGGCTTGGTTTCGAGCCCGGACAGGTGGTCCAGGAGCTCGGGTACGACGAGGATTGCGACCAGGAGCTTCGCGAGAGCATCGAGGAGCTCACGGGCGAAGAGCTCGCCGATGAGGACTACGACGACGTGCCCGACGCCGTCCTGCTGTGGTTCCGCGAGGACGACGGCGACCTCACCGACGCACTCGTCGACGCCACATCGACGGTCGACCCCGGCGCCCCGATCTGGCTGATGACCCCGAAGACGGGGCGTGACGGCCATGTCGAGCCCAGCGAGATCGGCGAGGCGGCACAGACGGCCGGCCTGGCCCAGACGAGCAGCGTCAACGCGGCTCGGGACTGGACCGGCAGCCGCCTGGTCACCCCGAAGGCGGCGAGGGCCGCCCGGCGGTGACCCCGTAGCGCCCCAGGGCTGCGCGCTCTTTCAGCTGCCAGTCGAACGCGGCTGAGCGCGCGGTTCGCCGTGCCCCTTCGCCGGCCGTCGTCGTCCGCGACGGCGCCCGTCCCGAGGGCGCGGGGAACCGCGCGCTCAGCCCGGTACCGTGGTGGGGGGGGGG
>NZ_JBHSBB010000051.1:18437-61498 GCF_042650325.1 Streptomyces polygonati
CACCGACGGAGGGACCGCGACCGTGCCAACCCAGGTCGGTGTGGGCGACCCGGCCCCCGACTTCCGCCTCAGCGACCAGCACGGCCGTACGGTCCGGCTGAGCGACTTCCGCGGCGTCAAGCATGTCGTGCTGCTGTTCTTCCCCTTCGCCTTCACCGGCGTGTGCACCGGCGAGCTGCGGGCGGTGCAGGCCGAGCTGCCCGCGTTCCAGAACGAGGACGTGCAGCTGCTCGCGGTCTCCTGCGACTCCATGCACGCCCTGCGCGTCTTCTCGGACGCCGAGGCGCTGGACTTCCCGCTGCTGTCCGACTTCTGGCCGCACGGCACCGCCTCGCGCGCCTACGGCGTCTTCGCCGAGGACAAGGGCTGCGCGCTGCGCGGCACCTTCGTCATCGACAAGCGGGGGACGGTCCGCTGGACCATCGTGAACGGCCTGCCGGAGGCCCGTGACCTTCATGAGTACGCAAAGGCGCTCGAAGCGCTGTAGTCGCGGGGAACCGGTCACTAAGCTCGGCACGTTGATCCGGTACGCACAGCTGCATCCGCACCGAAGGGGAGGGGAGGACTCGTGGGAGTCAGCCTCAGCAAGGGTGGCAACGTCTCGCTGACCAAGGAGGCGCCGAACCTGTCGGCCGTCGTGGTCGGTCTGGGCTGGGACGCCCGTACGACCACGGGAACCGACTTCGACCTGGACGCGAGCGCGCTGCTCACCAATGAGCAGGGCAAGGTCCTGTCCGACGCGCACTTCGTGTTCTTCAACAACCTCCGCAGCCCGGACGGTTCGGTGGAGCACACCGGTGACAACCTCACCGGCGAGGGCGAGGGGGACGACGAGGTGATCAATGTCAATCTCTCCGGGGTGCCGGCCGATGTCGCCAAGATCGTCTTCCCGGTCTCCATCTACGACGCCGAGCCGCGCCAGCAGAGTTTCGGCCAGGTCCGCAACGCCTACATACGGGTGCTCAACGCCGCCGACAACCGTGAACTGGCCCGCTACGACCTGACCGAGGACGCCTCCACCGAGACCGCCATGGTCTTCGGCGAGCTCTACCGGCACGGCGCCGAGTGGAAGTTCCGCGCCATCGGCCAGGGCTACGCCTCCGGGCTGCGCGGCATCGCCCAGGACTTCGGCGTCAACGTCTGACAGCCGTACGCCACCGTCCGGCCGCCGTACGCCACTGTCCGGCGGCCGGACGGGACGCCGTACGCCGTACGCGTCGCGAACCAACTCGCGGGGAGGGAAGAACCACGATGGGCGTCACGCTCGCCAAGGGAGGCAACGTCTCCCTGTCCAAGGCCGCGCCGAATCTCACCCAGGTGCAGATCGGCCTCGGCTGGAGGGCCCGTTCGACCACCGGAGCCGACTTCGACCTGGACGCCAGCGCGCTGCTGTGCGCGAACGGCCGGGTGATGGGAGATGAATACTTCATCTTCTACAACAACCTCAAGAGCCCCGAGGGCTCCGTGGAGCACACCGGTGACGACCTCACCGGCGGCTCAGGCGGCGACGACGAGACCATCCTGGTCGACCTGTCCAAGGTCCCGGCCGCCGTCGACAAGGTCGTCTTCCCGGTGTCGATCTATGAGGCAGATGCCCGGGTGCAGACGTTCGGCCAGGTCAGCGAGGCCTACATCCGGGTGCTCAACCAGGCCGACGGCGCCGAACTGGCCCGCTACGACCTGACCGAGGACGCCTCCACCGAGACGGCGATGATCTTCGGCGAGCTCTACCGCTACGGCGGCGAATGGAAGTTCAGAGCGGTAGGTCAGGGGTACGCCTCCGGACTGCGCGGTATCGCCCTAGACTTCGGGGTCAACGTTTCGTAAAGCCGCGTACCGCGCGGGGGTTCCCTTGCTCGGGGGGATCTCAAGGGATTGGGTGGGAAGCACGTGCTCCTCAGAACATTCGGCTGGTCGCTCGGCATCACCGCCGTCGGCCTCGCCTTGGCCGGCTACTTCTGGGGGGCCAAGGGGGTCGCGCTCATCGCGATCCTGTCCGTCCTTGAGATCTCGCTGTCGTTCGACAACGCGGTGATCAACGCGGGCATCCTGCGCAAGATGAACGCCTTCTGGCAGAAGATCTTCCTGACCGTCGGCGTGCTGATCGCGGTCTTCGGCATGCGGCTGGTCTTCCCGATCATCATCGTGGCCCTCACCGCCAAGCTCAGCCCCTACGAAGCGGTCAAGGTCGCCATCGACGACCACAAGCGCTACGAGGCGCTGGTCACCGGCGCCCATCCGGCGATCGCCGCCTTCGGCGGCCTCTTCCTGCTGATGATCTTCCTCGACTTCATCTTCGCGGAGCGGGAGATCACCTGGCTGACCTGGCTGGAGAAGCCGCTGTCCAAGCTGGGCAAGCTGGACATGCTCTCGGTGGTGGTCGCGATGGGCGCCCTGGTCATCGCCGCCACGACAGTGGCCACCGGCGTACCGGTGCACGGCGGGCACGGCAGCGTCGACAAGGGCGAGACGGTGCTGCTGTCCGGCGTCCTGGGCCTGATCACCTATCTCGTGGTCGGCGGGATCTCCGGCTACTTCGAGGAGCAGATCGAGGACGAGGACGAGGAGGCCGACGCGGAGCTGGACGCCGAGCGGGAGGCCGACCGGGAGGCGGTTCCCAGCCCGGAGCGGAGCGGGGCGACCGTCTCCCAGGTGGCGGGCCTGGCCGGCAAGGCCGCGTTCTTCATGTTCCTCTACCTGGAGGTCATCGACGCGTCCTTCTCCTTCGACGGTGTCGTCGGCGCCTTCGCGATCAGCAACAACATCTTCCAGATCGCCCTCGGCCTCGGTATCGGCGCGATGTACATCCGGTCGCTGACCGTCTACCTGGTCCGCAAGGGCACCCTGGACGACTACGTCTACCTGGAGCACGGCGCACACTACGCGATCGGCGCGCTGGCGATCATCCTGCTGGTGACGATCAAGTACGAAGTCAGCGAGGTCGTCACCGGACTCATCGGTGTGGTGCTGATCGGGGCGTCCTACTGGTCCTCGGTGGTCCGCAACCGCCGGGTCGGGAAGAAGTCCGAGCAGACGGAGGACAAGCCGCACATCACCACCGGCGTCTGAACCCCGGCTCGAAGAGGCCCGGCCGGGCCCGGTCCGGGGCCTGGCCGGAACACCTGCCGTGCGCACGCTGCCCCCGCCTTCCCGCTCTTCCGGTGGGGGCAGCCGCATGTCACTGTACGGATAGGGCACGGCACCGTACGGACACAGCGGAGCACCGGGAGTGGGAGCGATGGACTGGCGGAAAGTTCTGGGGCCCGGCGGCGCCCAGCAGTTCGACCTGACGAATGTGCACTCCGTGGAGCTGACCAAACGGCGCCCGGAGATCTCGCTGACCAAGCAGGGCGCCGCGGTGGGCAATATGCGGGTCAATCTGTCCTGGCAGATGCGGACCTCGGACACCGCGAGCTGGAACGCGGACAGCGGCGGCTTCCTGCGCCGCCAGCTGGAGATCTTCAAGCCGCACGTGGTGCAGGCGGCCGGACCGGCGATGGTCAATGTCGACCTCGACCTGGCCTGCCTGTACGAACTGGCCGACGGCTCCAAGGGCGTGGTCCAGCCGCTCGGCGACTTCCTCGGCGACCTGGACTCACCGCCCTACATCCAGATGAGCGGCGACGACCGGTTCGGCGGCAGCTCGGGCGAGACGCTCTTCATCAACTTCGACAAGCGCGACGAGTTCAAGCGGCTGCTGGTCTTCGTCTACATCTACGACGGCACCCCCGCCTTCGACCGCGCCCACGCCAAGGTGGAGATCTTCCCCGGCTCCGGTCCGCGGATCGAGATCCCGCTGAGCGAGCGCGAACCGCAGGCCCGGTCCTGCGCGGTGCTGCTGATCGAGAACCGCAAGGGGGAGCTGGTGGTGCGGCGCGAGGTGAAGTACGTCTACGGCTTCCAGGCCGAGATCGACCGGCTGTACGGCTGGGGCCTGCAGTGGGGGCGCGGCTACAAGTCGAAGGTGTAGCGCGGTCGGGCCGGGGGTGCCGGTCGGGAGCGGGCCGGCAGGTCCGGCTGGGCTGGCAGGGCCGGGCGGCCCGGTGTCAGCGGGCCGGCTGGAACTGCGGGCCCTGTGGCGGCAGCGTGAAGCCGTTGTCCGGCGGACCGCTGTCCGGGAAGCCGCTGTCGCCCCTGCGCTGCCCGGTCGCCGCCACCGGCTGAGGGTAGCCGTAGGACGGGTAGCCCTGCTGCGGCTGCTGGTGGACCGGCGGCGCCACGGTGGGCGGCGGCGGGACGGCGGCGGTCGCCGCGACCGGCTGCGGATAGCCGTACGCTGGTTGGGCGGGCACATGTGCGGGCGAGGGCGCCGGCAGCGGATAGCCGTAGGCGGTCGTGGCGGCCGGCGCGGGAGCCGGTTGCGGCTCGGCCCGCACCGGCGCGGGCATCGCCGCGGTGGGGGCCAGCGACGGCTCGGGTCGCGGCTGGACCTGGGTCTGCTGGGGCGCCGGAGCGGGCTCCGGGTCCCCGTCGTCCACCGCGATACCGAACTCGGTGGCCAGTCCGACCAGCCCGTCCGCGTACCCGAGGCCGAGTGCGCGGAACTTCCAGCCGGCGTTCTTGCGGTAGAACTCGCCGCAGATCAGGGCGGTCTCCTGGCCGGTGTCCGGGACGACGTCGAAGGTGATCACCGGGGCGGCGTGCTGCGGACCGGCGCTGTCGTAGACCATCAGGGCCAGGTCGTGCACCTGGCTGAAGGGGCCGCCGTCGCAGGAGGCGGCCACGACCACCCGGTCCACGGTGGCGTCCAGCGCCGCCAGGTCCACCTCGACGGTGTCGGTCAGTCCTTCCGGCACCCGCTTCTTCGGCAGGTGGCGGGCCAGGCCGGAGGGATGGCGGGGCTCGTTGTAGAAGACGAAGTCGGCGTCCGAGCGGACCCGGCCGCCGGAACCGACCAGCAGCACGGAGGCGTCCACGTCCGGGGCTCCCGGCCGCAGGCTCCAGCGCAGCACGGCCCGGACGCCGGAGGCGTCCAGCGGGATGTTCGAGCCCTTCACCATCACGTGCGTCATACCGGTCATCCTGCCCTTCCGGCGGGCCGGCCCACAACGCCGCGCGGCGCGGCGGGACGGGTGCGGTGCGGGACCGTAAAGAACCGGCCTGTATCGATGGCGTACCCATCTGGCCGATCCGGTGCGACGGTCATGCGGTGGACCTGCGCCGGTTACCTGCTTTTCACGAACGAAGGGAACCAGTACTCCATGGTCGCACGTACGATAATCGGCCAGATGTCTCCCGGCCCGACCACCTGAAAGGGGGCGTATGCGCCACTTCGGACACCTCACCTCTGATCTCAGAAGTGAACTGTTTCACCGCGAGCCGCAGGAATTCACCGCCGACTCGCCCGCCCACACACTCGCTGTCGCCCTCGGCGCCACGCTCTACAGCCCGGCCACCCGTCCCCGGCTCGCCGACGACATACGCAAGCAGGCCGCCCAGGGCGTGGTGTCCATGGTGCTGTGCCTGGAGGACTCCATCGACGACCGCGATGTCGTCGCGGGCGAGGCCAATCTGATCACGCAGTTCGCGGATCTGGCCGCCCGCCCCGACCCGGCCGGCGCCATCCCGCTGCTCTTCATCCGGGTCCGCACACCCGAGCAGATCACCGACCTGGTGAACCGGCTCGGCGGGACGGTGGAGCTGCTGTCCGGGTTCGTGCTGCCCAAATTCACCGAGGAGACCGGCGTCCCCTTCCTGGAGGCGCTCAGCAAGGCCGAGGCCGCCTGCGGACGCCGGCTGTTCGCCATGCCGGTCCTGGAGTCACCCCAGCTGCTGCACCTGGAGAGCCGGGTGGAGACACTGCAGGGCATCTCGCGGACGGTCGACAAATACCGCGACCGGGTGCTGGCGATGCGGCTCGGCGTCACCGACTTCTGCGCCTCCTACGGGCTGCGCCGGGCGCCGGCGATGACCGCCTACGACGTCCAGATCGTGGCCTCGGTGATCGGCGACGTGGTGAACACCTTCGGGCGGGCCGACGGCAGCGGTTTCACGGTGAGCGGGCCGGTCTGGGAGTACTTCCGGCACCACGAGCGGATGTTCAAGCCGCAGCTGCGGCGCAGCCCCTTCACCCCCGAGGCGGAGGATCTGCGCGAGGCGCTGCTGGCCCGCGACATGGACGGGCTGCTGCGGGAGATCGAGCTCGACCGGGCCAACGGACTCCAGGGCAAGACCTGTATCCACCCGACCCACGTCCCGCTGGTGCACGCGCTCAACGTCGTCACCCACGAGGAGTTCTGCGACGCCGGGGACATCCTGCACGAGGACCGGGGCGGCGGGGGCGTCCTGCGGTCGGCCTACACCAACAAGATGAACGAGGTGAAGCCGCACCGCGCCTGGGCGGAGCGGACGCTGCGGCGGGCCGAGGTGTTCGGCGTGGCGGGCGAGGACGTCGGCTTCGTGGAACTGCTGGCGGCCAGCCTGCCGTCCTCCTGACGGGCGCGGGCGCCGAAGGACCGAAGGACCCCGGGCGGATCCGCCCGGGGAACACGACTGGAGTGAGGGAAATCCGCTTGATGGCCACGAACGCGCCCTGGCCGGGCCAGTGGGTCGCCGACCGGCTGGGCGTCGCCCTGCACGGCGAGGGCCTGCACGACCTGCTCGGCCTCGCGCTGCGGCGCAACCCCAAGCGGGCGCACCTGCTCGTCTCGCAGGTGCTGGGCAAGCATGTGCCGCAGCGGCCGGACACGGTGTACGGACACGGCTTCCGGCTCGGTCGGCGGGTCCGGGAGCTGCTCGGGCCGGCCGAGGCCGACCGGGCCGTCGTGCTCGGTTACGCCGAGACCGCGACCGGTCTGGGCCACTCGGTCGCGGACGGCCTCGGCACGGCGCCCTACCTCCACTCCACCCGCCGCGAGGTCCCCGGCGTCGCCCCGGCCGGCGGCTTCGAGGAGGAGCACAGTCACGCCACCGGCCACTTCCTGCTGCCCGCCGACCCGGCGCTGCTGGCCGGCCCCGGCCCGCTGGTGCTGGTCGACGACGAGTTCTCCACCGGCCGGACCATCCGCAACACCATCCGCGACCTCCACGGGCGCCACCCCCGCGACCACTATGTGGTCGTCGCCCTCACCGACCTCCGCCCGCCGGCCGACCGCACCGCCCTCACCGCCTTCGCGTCGGCCCTGTCCACCCGCATCGACGTCCTCACCCTGTCCACCGGCACGGTCACCCTGCCGCCGGGCGTCCTGGCACGCGGTCAGGCGCTGGTGGCGGCCCATGAGCCCCCGGCCGAGCGGCCGGCTCCGGTCGGCAGTCTTCTCGGCGGTCCGGACGGCAATTCCGCGCGACGGGTCGAGCTGGGCTGGCCCGAGGGGCTGCCCGACGGGGGACGGCACGGCTTCTCGCCGGAGCACCGGGAGCGGCTGGAGGCGGCGCTGCCCGCGATGGGCCGGCGGCTGGCCGACGCGCTGCCGGACAGCGCCCGCCGCGTGCTCGTGCTGGGCAACGAGGAACTGATGTACGCGCCCCTGCGCCTGGCCCAGGCCCTCCAGGACGCGCTGGGAACGGCGGAAGGCGAGCCGGAGACCACCGTGCGGTACTCCACCACCACCCGCTCACCCGTACTCGCCGTGGACGACCCGGGGTACGCGATCCGGACCAGGATCGTCTTCGGGGCCCACGACGGACCCACCGACGAGGGGTCGCGGGAGCGGTACGCGTACAACGTGACCGGCTTCGACGCGGTGGTGTGCGTGGTGGACTCGGTGGGGGACACGGACGCGCTGTACGAGCCCGGGGGGCTGCTCGGCCGGCTGGCCGGGGTCACGGAGACGGTGCTGCTCGCCGTCGTGCCGTCCTATCGACCGAACGGAAACGACCGCAGCATGAGCCGCACCGCACCCCGTCCGCTGCCGGAGCCGCTGCGCGGGCCGGACTTCTCGTCCTACCGGCCGGACGAAGTGGGCTGGCTGCTCAAGGACCTGTCCGGAGTGGAACTGGAGGCCCCGACCGAGGAGCGGGAGGAGGCGATCCAGAGCGGCGGCGCGCACTACGCCGAGTCGCTGCCGGTGGAGTACCAGCCCACCCCCGAGTACCAGGAACTCTTCCGCACCGCGCTGGCCGGCTCGGCGGCCCGGATCGCCCGGGCGGTCGGCGCCGTCACCGAACTCGTCCTGGCCGAACGCGGGCCCGACGCCGTGCTGGTCTCGCTGGCCAGGGCCGGCACCCCGGTGGGCGTGCTGATGCGCCGCTGGGCGCGCCACGCGCACGGCCTGGACCTGCCGCACTACGCCGTCTCCATCGTCCGGGGCCGCGGCATCGACGCCAACGCGCTGCGCTGGCTGGCAGCCCACCACAACGCGGCCGACGCGGTGTTCGTCGACGGCTGGACCGGCAAGGGCGCCATCACCCGCGAACTCGCGGACGCCGTGGCGGAGTTCGACGGCTTCAACCCGGACATCGCGGTCCTCGCCGACCCCGGCGGCTGCGTGTCCACCTACGGCACCCGCGACGACTTCCTGATCCCGTCCGCCTGCCTCAACTCCACCGTCTCCGGCCTGATCTCGCGCACCGTGCTGAACGCCGACCTGATCGGCCCCGACGACTTCCACGGCGCGAAGTTCTACCGCGAACTGCTCGGCGCCGACGTCTCCGGCTCCTTCCTCGACACCGTGTCCGCCGCCTTCGACGCCGTCGCCGACGCGGTCGCCGAGGACGTCAAGGCGCTGCGCTCGCAGGACCGTTCACCGACCTGGGCGGGCTGGCGGGCGGTCGAGCGGATCAGCGAGGAGTACGGCATCGGCGACGTCAACCTCGTCAAACCCGGGGTCGGCGAGACCACCCGGGTGCTGCTGCGCCGGGTGCCCTGGAAGATCCTGGCCCAGCGCGGCGCGGGCGCCGACCTGGACCACGTACGGCTGCTGGCCGCCCAGCGCGGGGTGCCGGTGGAAGAGGTCGACGGCCTGCCGTACTCCTGCGTCGGCCTGATCCACCCCCGCTACACCCGTGGCGCGACCGGAACCGACGGCAAGGCGGTAGGCACCAAGTGACCCCCCAGACCGAGCCCCAGACCAAGCCCGAGTCCAAGCCCCAGCCCGCCGGGCCCGAGCGGCCCGCGCCCAGCCGCACCCTGGTCGCCAGCGACCTGGACCGCACCCTCATCTACTCCAGCGCCGCGCTGGCCCTGACCATGCCGGACGAGAACGCGCCCCGGCTGCTGTGCGTCGAGGTGCACGAGGCCAAGCCGCTGTCGTTCATGACCGAGGCGGCCGGCCGGCTGCTGGTCGAACTCGCCGACTCCGCGCGCTTCATGCCCGTCACCACCCGGACCCGCAAGCAGTACCGCCGGATCAGCCTGCCGGGCCGCCAGCCCCGCTACGCGATCTGCGCCAACGGCGGCCACCTGCTGGTGGACGGCCACACCGACCACGACTGGAACGCCGAGATGCGCCGCCGACTCGCCGACGGATCGGCCCCGTTGGAGGAGATCCGCGCGCATCTGGCCGCCACCGCCGACCCCGCGTGGCTGCGCAAGGAGCGCGTCGCCGAGGACCTGTTCGCCTATCTGGTGGTGGACCGCGAGCGGCTGCCGGCCGGCTGGGTCAAGGAACTCGCCGACTGGGCCGAGCCGCGCGGCTGGACGGTCTCCCTCCAGGGCCGCAAGATCTACGCCGTGCCGAAGCCGCTCCGCAAGAGCGCCGCGCTGGCCGAGGTGATCCGCCGTGCCGGCGTCGAACAGGTGCTGGCGGCCGGCGACTCGCTCCTGGACGCCGACCTGCTGATGGCCGCGGACAGCGGCTGGAGCCCCGGCCACGGCGAACTCGCCGACAGCGGCTGGACCGCCCCGCACATCACCGCGCTGGGCACGGTGGGGGTCGCGGCGGGTGAGGAGATCCTGCGCCGCATGCTGGTCGCGGTCTCGGGCGACGAGATCGCGGCGTAGCCACCGGGGCCCGTACGCCGTACGGTCACACCTCCCAGGTGCCGTTCTCGTCCGGCTGGCCCGGTACGACGATCCGGGTGCAGTGCGCGCGGCCGCGCTCCACCCGCAGGGCGTTGGGGCGTTCGCTGGCGGTTATGAAGGCGCGCGCCTCCGACTCCGTCCGGCCGCCGCGCACATGCCGCCGCAGCAGACGGCGCTCGCGCAGCCGGCGGGGCGCGTCCACGTACCACAACTCGTCCAGCAGGTCCCGCACGTGGCCCCAGCCGGGCCCGTCGTCGGCGAGGTAATTGCCCTCGGTGACGACGAGCCCGGTCCCGGCCGGCACCACCAGCCCGGCAGCCACCGGTTCGTCCAGCCGCCGGTCGAAGTCGGGCGCGTAGACCGGCCGTTCGCGCTCGGACCGCAGCCGGCGCAGCAGCTGCACATAACCGTCGACGTCGAAGGTCTCCGGCGCGCCCTTGCGGTCCCGCAGCCCCAGCCGGTCCAACTGCGCGTTGGACAGATGGAAACCGTCCATCGGCACATACGCCGCCGTGTCCGCCCCCAGCCGTTCGTTCACCCCCGCCACCAGCCGCCTGGCCAGCGTCGACTTCCCGGCGGCCGGCGCGCCCACCAGACCCAGCAGGGCTCTGCGGCCTGGAATGCTGGGCACCAGGGCCACCGCGTCATCGACGAGCATCTCGTCAGCCTAGGCCCTTGGCCCACACACAGGAGCAGACGTTGCCCGAGACGAAGAATCCGCAGCTCACCCCCGAGCTGTACGCGTATGTCCTCGAACACAACCCGCCGCTGAACGCCGCGCAGCGTGAACTGGTCGAGACCACCCACCGCAAGCTCGCCGACGCGGCCTTCCTCCAGACCGCCGAGGAGCAGGGCCCGCTGCTGGCGTTCCTGGTCCGGCTGACCGGGGCCCGGCAGATCGTGGAGGTCGGCACCTTCACCGGTTTCTCCACCCTGTCCATGGCCCAGGCGATGCCCGCCGACGGCCGGCTCATCGCCTGCGACGTCTCCGAGGAGTGGACCGCCTACGGCCGCGATGCCTGGGCCAAGGCGGGTGTCGCCGACCGGATCGACCTGCGGATCGCCCCGGCGATCGAGACACTGCGGGCGCTGCCGGCGGGCCGGTGGATCGACTTCGTCTTCCTCGACGCGGACAAGGGCTCGTACCTCGACTACTGGGAGGAGTTGGTGCCCCGGCTGGCCCCCGGCGGTCTGCTGGTCGCCGACAACACCCTCTACCACGGCGAGGTCGTCGACCCGACGGCCGGCGGGGGCGCGGCGGCCATCCGGGCGTTCAACGACCGGGTACGGGCCGACGACCGGGTGGACGACGTGCTGCTCACCGTCGCGGATGGGCTGACACTGGCCCGCAGGATCTAAGGCTGGTCGTTCGACCGGCCCGGCAACACGCACCGTTCCAGGGGCCGGGGGATACGCTGAGGCCATGCCTCGTTACGAATACCGGTGCAAGTCCTGCGGAGCCACTTTCGAGATGCGCCGCCCCATGTCACAGGCCAACGCCGCCGCGCCGCCCTGCCCCAAGGGCCACGACGACACGGTGAAGCTGCTGTCGACCGTCTCGGTGGGGATCTCCTCCTCGTCGTCCGCCTCGGGCTCGGCCGCGGTGTCGTCCGCGCCGGCCCCGGCGAGCGGTGGTGGCGGGGGCTGCTGCGGCGGGGGCTGCTGCAGCTGAGCTGGGCTCAGCGGCCCGCGGCCCGGTCCTCACGGATGTTCGAGACCACGCGGGTGGCCGTCTCCCGGACGGCCGCGGTCTCGGTGAGGAAGGCCCAGTAGTCGGGGTGGCGGCCCTCCAGGGCCGCCAGCGCCCGGTCGAGCCGGGCCACGGCCTCGTCCAGCGGGCGGGCGTGCCGGGGCTCGGGGGTGGCGCGGCCCTGCATGGCCAGCCGCTGGGCGTCACGGATGGCGAAGCGGGTCTTCTCGACCTCGGCCTTGGGGTCCTTGCTGACCTCGTTCAGCCGCCGCAGCCGGTCACCGGCGGCGCCCACAGCCCCGTCCACCTCGTCCATCAGCGACCGGACGGCGGCCAGCTTCGCGGTGGCGTCCGCCCAGCGCTGCTCGGCCCGGGCCCGGCGCGCCTCGGCCAGCTCCTCCTCGGCGTGCCGCACGGCCTGCGCCGCCTGCTCGGGCACCTGCTGGAGATCCTGCCAGCACTCCACCGAGAAGCGCCGCCGCAGCTCGCTGAGCACCGGGGACACGCCCTCCGCCCGGGTGGCCAGCGCCTGCACCCTGGTCCGCAGCGACACCAGCCGCTTGTCCAGCTCCCTGGCCCGCTCGGGCAGCCGCTCGGCCTCCGCCCGGACCGCTTCCGCCCTGCGGCGTACGTCGTCGGCGCGCCGCACGGTCTCGGTCACGCCGTGCTTGCTCGCGCCCTCGTTGAGCTTGGTCAGCTCCGGGGCGAGCGCGGCCAGCCGGGCGGCCAGATCGTCCGCCCGCAGCCCGGCGGCGCGGACCGCGTCCAGCGCGTCGGTGGCCGCCAGCAGCGACTGCTTGGCGCTCTCCCGGGCCGGCGCCAGCCGGGCGAGCTGTGTCTCGGCCTTGCCGAGCAGCGGGCCGAGGCCCGACTGGAAGCGCTCCAGCTCGGTCCGCGCCTTGTCCAGCTCTTCCTTGGCCCGGGTCAGCTCGCTGCGGGCCCGCCCCGCCGCGGTGTGGTCCAGCTCGTCCCGGTCCAGGTCGTGCGCGTCGACGGCGGCGATGTAGGCGCCGCTGACCTGGTCGATCCGCTCGCCCAGCGCGCGGAATCCGGCCAGCGCGCGGCGGGCCTCGGCGGAGTCGTCCACCGCGGAGATCGTCTCTATCGAGATCTCCAGCTCGCGCTGCGCGGTGTCCAGCTCGTAGAACGCCTGTCCCGCCGCGTCCTTGGCCGCCTGGGCCTCCGCACGCAGGTTGCTGTCGCCGCGCCGCCACCACGAACGTGCCGTCGTCACAGTGACACTCTCTCCCCGCGTTCGGCCGTCACCACCATCGGCTCCATCCTCCCACCCGGCCGCCGCGAACACACCGTGCGGGCCACCTGCCCACGGTTGCTGACCAGCCCCCGGGGCACGGTACTCTTTGACGTCGCAACCCCCGGGCGTGTAGCTCAGCGGTAGAGCGCCGCCCTTACAAGGCGGATGTCGGCGGTTCGAAACCGTCCACGCCCACCACGCGGACATCACCACCAGCGACGACGGCCAGGTCGGGACAAGCGCCCGTGCCTGGCCGTCCGCTTTCCCGCGACCGGCTCGCGGCGACTGCTCGGCGTGGTGACGGACCGTAGCGGTTCGGGGCCGCCGGGAGGGACCGCGGGTCGATCGTCCGATCGATGGTTTGGCCTTTGAATAACCCGTTCGGGGGAACGGCTGGATCCAGTCGGGCGGGTCCGGCGGCAGGTGCTGACCATGAGCGAATGAGCACTCAGTGGGGCAAGCACACCCGCTTATGGGCGGCCATGGCCGTTACCGTCATGGCGACGGGCTCCTGGGGACTCGGCGGACCGGCTTCGGCGGCCCCCCGGGCCCCCTGCTCGTCGTCCCATCAGTCGGCGTACTCGACTCCCGCCCCTGGCAGCCCAGTTGGCCAGGCCTGTGCGGCACCCTCCGGGCACGGCGGGCGGTCTCCCACGGGAGGCGGCTCCGGCGGGGAGGGCCGAGGGGGGCCGGGGACCTCCCGCCAGGGCGGCTCCGCCGGGGGCGGTCACCACCATGAGCGGGAGCCCGGGGGCGGGACCGGCCAGGGGTCCTCACCCTCGCCCTCGCCTACGCCCGCGCATCAGCCGGTGCCGGACCCGACGCCGACCGCCTCCGCGGCACCGCATCCGGCCACACCGACTCCCGCGCCGGCGCCGGACCCGAGTCCCGCGCCGCCATCGGGACCGGCGCCGGCACCTTCGGCCGAAGCGGACCCGGCGCTGTCGCCTTCAGCGGCGCCGAGCGGGCCTTCCGAGCACCCGACGTCCCGGCCGGGCGGGTCCGGCGGCCAGCAACCGGCCGGCCCCCCGTCCGGGCCCAGGCCCGGAACCGGGCACGGGCGGCCGCCAGGCCACCACCACCGGCCGGGGCCGGGCCTGCCGTCCCCGCCCTGGCACGGGCACCGGCCCGACTGGTGCGTGCCCTGGCAGTGGGGCTGGCCGTGGATCTGGCAGTGGCAGCAATACCACCATCACCACCACCACCGGCCGCCGTGGCCGTGGCCCCGGCCCTGCGAGAAGCCGCCGCCCCCGCCGCCCCCACCACCGCCTCCTCCGACGACCCCGCCACCCAGTCCGACGCCCACACCCACACCGACGCCCACACCGGTGCCGACGACGCCCACCCCGACTCCGAGTCCCACCCCCCGCCCGTCCCCGACCGCCACTCCCGCACCGCCGGCGGCAGCGCTGCCGCCGCCACCGCGCCCGAGCCCACCAGCCATCACCCGGACGCCCGCACCCAGCCCGCCACCGCCACCGCCACCGCCGCCGGCACCGACGCCGTCGGCGGCGCCCAGCATCAAGCCCCGGCCCTCGCCCGCGATCACCCCGGTGGCCGTGCACTGGCCGGTGCGGCAGCCGAAACCGGCCGGTCCGCCCGAGCCGCACCGGCGGCCGCTGACTCTCACGATGCTGCTCACCACCGTGCCGGCCCTGCTCGCCGTGGCGGTGCTGCGGCCCGGCTCCCGTACGTATCGCAGGAACAACTAGCCCACAGCAAGGGGGATTTCGGTATGTCGCAGTGGGTGGCACTGCTTATCGCCATGGTCGCGGTCGGCGCTGTCGTGGTCAGTGTGGTCGTCCTCAGACACCGCAGGATCACCGCGGAGGACGACCCGTCGGAGACACCGGACGTCATCGAATACATGGTCATGATGATCGGAGTGGTCTACGCGATCGTCATCGGTCTGGCCATCGCCGGGGTCTGGGAGGGCCGCGGCTCCGCCCAGGCGGACGCCCTGGCCGAGGCCCAGGCGCTGCACGAGGTGAAGTCCCGTGTGCAGGTCTATCCGCCGGAAGTACGGGACAAAGTACGTGCGGACGTGGACACCTACGCCGCCTTCGTCGTTGACAGAGAGTGGCGGTACATGCGTAATCACGGCGAACTGGCGCCGGAGGGGACCGCGTTGCTCAACCAGGTCCGGACCGACGTCACCCAGTTCGATCCGAAGAGCGATCTGGCCGCGCAGGCGTACCAGCCGGTGGTGGACGAGGTGGCGGCCGCCGATCAGGCCAGGGCGGCGCGCGGGCAGGGTGCCGGGGCGACGATGCCCGGCATGGTGTGGTTCGGGCTGATCGCCGGCGCCCTGGTGACGGTCGGGCTCATCTTCACCCTGCAGATCCGGCGTTCACCGCGTGAACTGCTGCTGGCCGGGCTGTTCAGCGCGCTGATCGCCTTCCTGCTCTTCCTGATCTGGGATCTGGACGCGCCCTTCGGCAGCGGACTGACGGTCTCGGCCTCGGTCTTCCGGGACCTGGTGCTCGGCTCCTGAGGCCGCGGCATCTCAGGATCTGAGAGGTGAGGTGACAACGGCGAAGAGCGGCTCCCCTGCCCGGCCGGGCAGGGGAGCCGCTCTTCGTAGGTGTGTCGGTCGGCTCATCGGGCCAGGAAGCCCGGGCCGCTCAGCGCCAGTTGGCCACGTTCACATTCTCCAGCACGCCCAGTGCGTCCGGCACCAGGACCGCGGCCGAGAAGTACGTACTCACCAGGTAGCTGATGATGGCCTTCTCGTCGATGCCCATGAAGCGGACATTGAGCCCCGGCTCGTACTCGTCCGGGATACCCGTCTGGTTGAGCCCGATGACGCCCTGGTTGTCCTCGCCGGTGCGGATGGCGATGATCGAGCTGGTGCGGGCGCTGCTGATCGGGATCTTGTTGCAGCTCAGGATGGGGACACCGCGCCAGGCCGGGACGGTGGAGCCCAGTACCTCGACCGGATCGGGGTAGAGGCCGCGCCGGGTGCACTCCCGGCCGAAGGCGGCGATGGCCCGCGGGTGCGCCAGCAGATAGCGGGTGCCCCGGCGGCGGCTGATCAGCTCGTCGAGGTCGTCGGGCAGCGGGGGGCCGGCGTGCGGCTGGAGGCGCTGCTCGTAGTCCGCGTTGTTGAGCAGCCCGAACTCCGGGTTGTTGATCAGCTCGTTCTCCTGGCGCTCCCGCAACGCCTCGACGGTGAGCTTGAGTTGCTGCTCGGTCTGATTCATCGGCTCGTTGTAGAGGTCGGCCACCCGGCTGTGGATGCGCAGCACGGTCTGGGCGACGCTGAGTTCGTATTCGCGGGGCTTGACCTCGTAGTCGACATAGGTGCCCGGGAGTTCGGCCTCGCCCCGGTGTCCCGAGGCCAGCTCGATGTCGGCCTCACCGCGCTTGTTGGCCCGCTGGCGGGGGAGCGAGCGGTACTCCTCCAGGTGGTCGCGCAGCTCGGCGGACTGGGACAGCAGCGGCTCCAGGTCCTGGCGGGACAGCGCGAGCACGGTGGTGGCGGCGCCGGCCTTGGCGGTGTACTCCCAGGTGCCCTCGCCCAGCAGCGCCTGCTCGCCGAAGTGGTCGCCGTCGGCGAGCACCCCGAGCCGGGTCTGCTCGCCGTAGGAGCCCTCGCCGAGCTTCTCCACCTTGCCGTGGGCGATGAGGAAGACCGTGTCGGCGGGCTGGCCGGCCTCGGCGAGCACCTCACCCGGCTCGTACTGCCGCTGGACGAAACGATCCGCCAGTGCGGTGAGCCCCGCGTCGTGCTGGAAGCTCCGCAGGGCGGCGAGTTCGCCGAGCTCCTGCGGGATGACCCGAACCTCGGACCCGGTCTTCACGAAGGTGACCCGACCGTCGCCGACCGAGAAGCTCAGCCGGCGGTTCACTCGGTAAGTACCGGCGTTGACCTGGACCCAGGGCAGCACGCGCAGCAGCCAGCGGGACGAGATGCCCTGCATCTGCGGAGCCGACTTGGTGGTGGTCGCCAGATTCCGAGCGGCGGCCGTGTCGAGACTCGTCCGCGGCTGTCCGTTCTGCGGGGCGCCTTGTGCGGTGTCCTGGCCCGCATCAACCGACATGGGCTGTCCTTCCCGTAAGTGGGTGATACGGGCTCATTCTTGCCAGTGCGCCGGGGGCTGCCTATTGCCGGAACGAGTGAGAATACTTTCCGAAATACGGGTAAGTGGCGGTCTTCGCGGCCGAAAACGGGCACCGTTCGAGCCGCACTCGAACTTCATGCGCTCCCGAGACGAACCCGGAATCGAACTTGAGTCGAACCCATGTGCGTCGAACAGCCACTTGCGGGCAACCGAACGTCGACGGGCGCCGCCGGCGCCCGTTCGTCACCACCGGACCCGCCGCCGTCCCAACGGCGGCCCTTCGCAAGGAGAGCCACATGCTGGCTGCCGTAGGCGCTGTCATCTTCTTCATCGCTTGGCTGATCAACGTCACCAACACCCACACGGACGCGGCGTTCACGCCCTGGAGCCTGATGGTCGCGGGGCTGTTCTTCGTCGCGCTGCACCTGGCCGGGGTCGGCACCGGCTGGTCGTACGGCACGAGAACGCGCCGTCGTCGCTGAGTCCGGCGGCGCCGGGCAGGTGCGGGGCGGGCTCAGATCGGGTTCAGGTCGGTTCGGGGGCGTCAGGAGCGCTTCGGCGGCTCAGAGCGCTTCGATGACCGAACCGCGGTCGGGCGGCGTGCCCTGCCCCGGGATCGCCAACGGGACGGTCGCGTAAGCGGCGGCGACCGCCAGCCGCCGCTCGCGCCGGAAGACGTAGGCCGCGAAGGCGCCCGCCCCGACCAGCGCGGCCAGCGACATCACGGTGCCGAGCCAGCTCGCGCCGAGCCACTCGCCGCCGATCCAGCCCAGGCCCACGCTGTAGGTCGCCCAGCACAGCCCGGCCAGCGCGGACCAGGGCAGGAACTCCCCGGGGCGGCGCCGCGCCGCGCCCGCGCCGAGGCTGCACACACTGCGGCCAGCCGGCGCGAAGCGGGCGAGGACGACGAAGGCGCCGCCGCCACCGGTCAGGACCTGGCTGAGTCGCTCGTGCGCCACGGCGAGCCGCCGGGAGCGCGCCAGCCGGCCCTCGAACCACTCGCCGCCGCGCCAGGCCAGCCGGTAGGCGAGTATGTCGCCGATACAGGACGCGAGGGCCGCGCAGCCCAGCAGCGCGAGGATGTCGAGTGCCCCGTCCCGGCCGCCTGTTGACCCGGCGGTCGCCGCGCTGACCACCAGCACACCGCTGGGGAGCACCGGCACGAACACGTCGAGCAGCACGGAGATCGCGACGAGCAGATAGATCCACGGCCAGTCGAACAAGGAGCCGATGCCGTGCAGCACTGCGCCTCCTCGTCCTTCGCCGGGCCTGCTCGGGTGGTGCGATGTGGTGGTGCTCGGGGTGGTGCTCTTGGTCCTGTACGGGTGGTGCCGATCCGCGGAGGAGCGTCGGGCGGACGGGGTGTTACGCCCGATCCGGACGGTTCCGTACCGGGTCCTGACCTGGTGCGGGACGCCGCTCGCGCGGCAGCGGATCTTCATCCGCCGTCAGCCGTACAGCGTACGCCAGTAGCGACCTTCGGTTCCGTCGGGGGCGCGTGACGTACGAGACAATCACGGCGTTATAACGGTGGGAATACTTTGGCCGAACGGGGGCCGTGCCCCCCTTCCGCACATTCGGGACACTGCCTTCGAGGGTACGCCGGGCGTCCCCTAGACTGACGGCAGCAGAAGGGGAGTAGCTCTTCGCCGGACCGTCGACATACTGCTCGGGCCGTTCACCGCGTCGGGTTTCCCGGCGCCGGACGGACCGGGCCGGCGCCCGGAGGCGGTGGGTGCCGGATGACGGCGCCGGCCGCCAGCGAGACCTTCGGCCGCAGTGTTCCGACGCTGCCGGGCCGAAGCGATCCCGCTCCCCGCGGTTCCTCCGGTACGGCTGCCCCGACCGATCGAGGATCGCCTTCCGTGCTGAGCCTGACCGTCATCGCCGTCGTCTTCGGCGTGATCTTCCTTTCCGAACTGCCCGACAAGACGGCGTTGGCGAGCCTGGTGCTCGGCACGCGCTACCGGGCGTCGTACGTCTTCTGCGGTGTCGCCGCGGCCTTCGTGGTCCATGTCGCGCTCGCCATAGCGGCGGGCAGCCTGCTCACCCTGCTGCCCCACCGCCTGGTGCAGGGCGTGGTGGGGGTGCTCTTCCTGGGCGGCGCGGCGATGCTGCTGTTCTCGCGGGGCGAGGACGAGGAGAAGGTGCGGGCGCCGGCCGACCAGAGCTTTCTGAAGGTGGCGGGCACCGGCTTCATGCTCATCCTGGTCGCGGAGTTCGGCGACCTGACGCAGATCATGACCGCGAACCTGGCCGCGCGCTACTCCGACCCCGTGTCGGTGGGGCTGGGCGCGGTGCTGGGGCTGTGGGCGGTGGCGGCGCTGGGCGTCTTCGGCGGGCGGCTGCTGATGAAGCGGGTGCCGCTGGCGCTGATCACGAAGGTGGCGGCGGCGGTGATGGTGGTGCTGGCCGGGTTCAGCCTCTACGAGGCGGTCGCGGGCTGAGCGGCTCGCCGAGGGGTCGTCCAAGGACCGTACGGCGGCGGGCTGTCGGGATTGTCAGCCCGCCGTGATCCGCAGGCCGCCCTCCGGGGCGGCAGCCACCCGGATCAGCTCCAGGGAGGCCACCTGGACGTCCGGGTGGTGCGCGGCGGCGCGCGGGCCGATGCCGATCACCCGCATCCCGGCGGCGCGGGCGGCGGCGATGCCGACCTCGGCGTCCTCGAAGACCAGGCAGTCCTCGGGGGCGAAGCCGAGTTCGGCGGCGCCCTTCAGGAAGCCCTCGGGATCGGGCTTGCTCGCGCTGACCCGCTCGGCGGTGACCACGACCGGCGGCAGCGGCAGCGCGGCGGCTCCCATCCGGGCCCGGGCCAGCGTTTCGTCGGCGGAGGTCACCAGGGCGTGCGGGTGGCCCGCGAGGGCGGCGAGGAAGGCGGGGGCGCCGGCCACCGGGACGACGCCGTCGAGGTCGGCGGTCTCCTCGGCGAGCATCAGGGCGTTCTCGGCGAAGTTCTCGGCGGGCGGGCGGTCCGGGAGCAGCGCGGCCATGGTGGCGTGCCCCTGGCGGCCGTGGACGACCTCCAGTACGGCGGCGGGGTCCAGCGCGTGGCGGTCGGCCCAGCGGCGCCAGCAGCGCTCCACCACGGCGTCGGAGTTCACCAGGGTGCCGTCCATGTCGAGCAGCAGGGCGCGGGCGGTGAACACGGACGGCATGCGGCTCCTTGTGACCAAGTGCAACGTGGCCCCGCCCGCCGGTCAGGGGAAGCGGGCGGAACCACTTTGTTTCTGTACGGTACAAAATATTTCGGTGATGCGCCAGCCCCCGCAGGGGTGACGGAGATGAATTGCCGGCGGCCTACGGGTGCCGCGGGACCACGAACTGCAGCAGGCCCCAGGTGAAGTGGGCGATCGTACGGGCCGGGGTGCCCGGTGTGCTCAGGGCCAGCACGGAGCGGGTCGGCGCGTCGGGGGGCAGCGGGGTCGCCGGGGGGAAGGCGCGGGCCGCGTCGTCCACCGTGCAGGACCACGGCGTCAGGTCGGCCACCCCGCGCAGCGTGGGCGCGGGGGCGCCCGGGGCCCTGACCAGCCACTCGTTCCAGACCGCGCCGCCGCCGGGGGCGGTCAGCACCTCGAAGCGCAGATCGGGCCACAGCGGCAGGGGCCACAGCAGCGCTGTGCAGGTCAGGTCGCCGATCCGCTGCTCCCGCGTCGACTCGGGCGGACCCAGCGCCGTCCGGTAGCGCCGCTCCCCACCGGGGAACGTCCGCGCATGCAGCCGCGCTTGCCACCTGCGGTGGGCGTCCCGCAATTCGGCATGGCTCGCACCCAGCGTCCGCAGCGCGTCGTCCACCAGGTCCGGCTGGTGGTCGGCCATCCTGCGCAGCAGCACGAGCTGGAAGTGAGCGAGGCCGAAGGGGGCGTCTGTGGACACGCCCCGATCGTATGCGACGGCCTGCGGCCCGCTTTTCGGCACTTGGGCCCGCCGCCCCGGGCAGTGCGCTCACGCTGCGGGCTCCGCCCCGCCGGGTGCGGGACGGAGGGGACCTCCTCCCTTCCCCGTGCCCGGGAGCACCCGCGCGCGACGTACTTTTGGGGCGCCCCGGAGGGCGCGGGATCTTCTCGCTCGGCCAGTGCGTGGGCGCTGGCGCGTGGGGTTGGTCGGCGGGGCCCGGGTGGCTCGGCGGCGGGGGCGATGGTGGCAGGCCTCCGGCCTGGCCCGGCGGTGGGTTGCTTCCGGAGGGTGCCGTGTGGTCGGCTGCGGGTCCTCCCGTGCCCGGGGAGTACCCGCGCGCGGGGTCTTCCGGGGTGCCCCGGAGGGCGCGGGTTCTTTCGTGCGGCCGGTGCGTGGGCGCTGGCGCGCTGGGTTGGTCGGCCTGCCCGGGTGGCTCGGGGGCGGGGGCGATGGGGCGGGCCCCCGAGCCTGGCCGGTCTGCGGTTTGGTGGCCCCTGGCAGGAAGAATTGCGTGCCTTGGGGCCCAAGGCCGGGGGCGGCCAATGGGGAGCCCGGGACCGGGAATCCCGCGCCCTGCCGGGTCGTGGGGTGAGCCCCGTGCACGGGGGGCGACGGATTGGCACCCGGGAGCGTCCCGGCCGGCGGGAGGTGCGCCACCCCGAGCGGAAGCTCCCCGCAGGGGCTAGGGCCTGTCGTTTGGATCTCCGTGGATGGAGGAGCGGTGTCCGGTGCGTGCAGCTGCAAGGCGGAGGAGGGAGGCGACGCGGTGGGGGCACCTCCCGGCCGAAGGCCAGGGGGACGTCGTCGACCGACGAGAACGCGGCAGATGTGCGTGCCGGGCGCCGCGACGCCGCGGAGATCCAAACGACAGGCCCTAGTGGTGGCGGGTGGAGGGGGAGGTGAGGGCGGCGCGGGTGTTGGGGCCGTAGGTGCCGAGGGGGGAGTCGCTGACGTGGTGCCAGAGCTGGAAGGTGGTGACGGCCATTTCGACGGTGTAGTCGAAGACGCCGTTGTAAGGGCCGTGGTAGACGTGGGCCGCATTGAGCTGGTGCTGGAGGGTGAGCACCGCTGAGCCGGAGTCGCCGAGGCGGAGGGTGAGGGTGTCGTCGGGCTGGAGCGGCTGCTTCTGCGGGACCACGGTGGGGGGCGGCGCCGTGGTGGTCGGGGCAGCGGTCGGGGTGGCCGAGGCCGGCGTCGCGGAAGGTGTGTCCGGAGCCGCGACCGGGGGCGTCGCGGTCGCCGTGCCGGGCGGCGCGGCGGAGGGCATCGTGACCGGGATGCTCGCCGACGGCGTCGCGGTGGGGGTCACCGAAGGGGTCGCCGCAGTCGTCGGAGCGTTCGTGGGCGCCGTCCGGTAGGACGCCTCCGGCGGGGCCGCCGACTCGCTGGTGCGGGGGGACGGCACGTGCGGCAGCTGCACATCCGGCACCGATGAGTTGAGATCGGGCATCGCGCGGTCCGCCGTGCCCTGCTCGTCGCCCATCACCTGCCCGGTGACCGCGACCGCCCCGGCCGCCAGCGCCGAAGCCGCCACCGCGGCCGCGGCCACCACGATGCTGCGCCGGCGTCGCCGGTGCCGTCCCCGCAGCGCCACCGGCTCGAAGGGCGGCGGCTCCTCGGGGGCGTACTCCACCCCGGAGTACATCGAGGGGAACAACCGGAGGTCCGCCGTCTCGGGCTCCTCCTCGTACACCGGGATCAGCGGCCGCGCCCGCGGCGTCCGCTCGCCCGGGTCCCCGTCCGGCTCGGCGACGTACGGCCTGATCCGCAGCGGGTGGAAGCCCTCGGTGGCGGCCACCGCCGCGGCCCGCTCGGCCGAGCGCTCGGCGGCCCGTATCTCGCCGCCGTCCGCCACGGCGTCCGCCACAGTGCCTCCGCCCGCGCCCCCGCGCGCACCCTCATCCGTACCGAGCGGCTGCGGCTCGGTCGGCCGATCCTCTTGCTGCGACGTCACTGGGTCCCCTCCCCGCCGTCGTTCCCCTGTTCGCACCCTCATGCGCTGAGCCACGGGCGATTATGCCGATCCACCGCTCGGTCGGACAGCCGGACCCCCGAAGATCACAACCCATAACGGTACAAACAGTGCGAATATATAGGCGCTGGCCGTCGGGGGACGACGGGAGGAGCCTTCATGGCCGAGGACACGGCCGCCGCGGGGCCCGCGGCGGCGCCACCGGGCGCGCCCCTCGACAAGCGCACGATCCGGCTGGCCATCGGCGCCCTCGCTCTCGGCCTGCTGCTGGCGTCCCTCGACCAGACCATCGTCTCCACCGCCCTTCCCACCATCGTCAGCGAGCTCGGCGGCATCAACCATCTGTCCTGGGTGGTCACCGCCTATCTGCTGGCGTCCACCGCCGCCACCCCGCTGTGGGGCAAGCTCGGCGACATGTACGGCCGGAAGCGGCTCTTCCAGACCGTCATCGTGATCTTCCTGGTCGGCTCGGCGCTGTGCGGGATCTCGCAGAACCTCACCGAGTTGATCGCCTTCCGTGCCGTTCAGGGCCTGGGCGGCGGCGGGTTGATCGCGCTGTCGCTCGCGATCGTCGGCGACATCGTGCCGCCCCGGGAACGCGGGCGCTACCAAGGGGTGTTCGGCGCGGTGTTCGGCGCCAGCAGCGTGCTCGGGCCGCTGCTCGGCGGGGTGTTCACCGAACAGCTCTCCTGGCGCTGGGTGTTCTACATCAATCTGCCGATCGGCGTCGTCGCGCTGGCCGTGATCGCCGCGGTGCTGCACATCCCGGTCCGCCGCACCTCGCACCGGATCGACTACGCCGGGATGGCGGTGGTCGCCGCCGCCGCGACCTGCCTGGTGCTCTTCACCTCGCTCGGCGGCACCACCTACCCCTGGGGCTCGGCCGTCATCATCGGCCTGGCGGTGCTCGGCGCCGTGCTGGTCGCCGCGTTCGTGGTGATCGAGCGCCGCGCGCAGGAGCCCGTACTGCCGCCGCGGCTGTTCCGGATCCGCACCTTCCTGCTCTGCGCCGGGATCTCCTTCATCGTCGGCTTCGCGATGTTCGGCACGCTGACCTTCCTGCCGACCTTCCTCCAGGTGGTGCACGGCTACTCGCCGACCCTGTCCGGCATCCACATGATCCCGATGGTGGTCGGCCTGCTGATCTCCTCCACCGTCTCCGGGCAGATCGTCAGCCGCACCGGCCACTACAAGGTCTTCCCGCTCGCCGGTACGGGCGTCACCGCCGTCGGCCTCGTCCTGCTGCACCAGCTCGACGAGCACACCGCCACCTGGGTGATGAGCCTGTACTTCCTGCTGTTCGGCCTGGGCCTGGGCCTGGTGATCCAGGTGCTGGTGCTCGCCGCGCAGAACGCGGTCGGCTACCAGGACCTCGGCTCCGCCACCTCCGGCACCACCTTCTTCCGCTCGATCGGCGCGTCCTTCGGCGTCTCCATCTTCGGCACGATCTTCGCCAGCCGGCTCAGGGACCGGCTCGGTCCCGCGCTGCGCGGCGTACGGCTGCCGTCCGGTCTCGGCCCCGCCGAGCTACGGTCCGACCCCACCTCCATCGCCCGGCTGCCGGCCGCCGCCAGGCCACCGGTGCTGCACGCGTACTCGACGTCCATCACCGCCGTGTTCCTGTACGCGGTGCCGGTCGCGGCGGCCGGATTCGTGCTGGCCCTGTTCCTCAAGGAGCAGCCGCTGCGCGGTTCGGTCACCGTGCCCGACGGCGGCGAGACGATCGCCACCAACCCGGTCGAGCGCAGCTCGCTGGACGAGATCGCCCGCTCCCTGTCGGTGCTCGGCAGCCGGGAGGCCCGGGCCGGCCTCTACATCCGCATCACCCGGATGGCCGGGCTCGACCTCCGTCCGGCCACCAGCTGGCTGCTGCTGCGGCTGGAACAGCGCGGCGAGATCGACTCCGCCGAACTCGCCCGCCACACCATCGTGCCGCTGGGCGTCATCACGGCCTCCGTGGTCGAGGCGGAAGCCCGCGGTTACGCCACCCGCGCCCCGCACCCGGGCCAGCCGCTCGTCCTCACCGACGCGGGCCGCGCCCTCGTCGCGCGCCTGGCCACCGCCCGCCGCTCCGTGCTGGCCGAACTCCTCGGCGACTGGGACCCGGCCCGGCACGCCGAACTGGCCGCGCTGATCACGAAGTTGAGCACCGAGTTGAGCGGCGGCGAGGCCGACCACCCGGAGCGCGGCACCAACGGCCCGCCGCCCGCGGAGAAGGGGACATCCGCCTGAGCGTTCCCGGCGCCACGCGTACGGGGTCGCGCCGCTTTGGGCGGCAAATCAGCAGGTCACGGCATGCGTTCACCGGTCGGCGGGCCACGGCCGGTGTTTGGGGTGCCCGGCAGCGGTAAGCCGACCGACAAGAGAGAAGAGACGGGAGGCACGTCATGTCCGGAGCGATAATCGCCGTCATCGTGGCGGTAGTTGTGGTGATCGCGATCGTCGCGGCGATGACCATGATGCGCGGTGGCGGCGCGAGTGGAGTAGGGCTGAAGCGCCGGTTCGGCCCCGAGTACGAACGGACGCTGGCCCAGCACGACGGCGACGACAAGGCCACGCGCCAGGAACTCAGCGAGCGCGTCAAGCGGTACGGCGGCATGGAACGGCAGCCGGTGAGCGCGCAGCAGCGCGAGGCGTACGGAGAGCGCTGGGCGGAGATCCAGACACGCTTCGTGGACGACCCCGGCACGGCGCTGACCGAGGCCGACCGGCTGATCGCCGAGGTCGCCGCCCAGCGCGGTTACCCGGCCGCCGACTCGCCCGAGCACTTCGACGCCCTGTCGGTGCACCACCCGCACCAGCTCCAGGGTTACCGCCAGGCCCGCGCGCTGACCGAGCGCGCCGGGACGGACGGCGGCGCGACCGGCGGCGCGAGTGGCAGTAAGGGCACCGAGGACATGCGGCAGGCGCTGGTCTCGGCCCGGGCGCTCTTCGACGACATGCTGCGGGACGCGGGGACGACTTCCCGCAAGCAGGTGGACGGCCCGGCCGCCGAGACCCCGGTCGGCACCACGGCGACCGACCCGGCAGGTGCCGTCCCGGCGCCCGCCAGCGAGCCGGTCACCGCGGACGGCCGCGGCGACGCGGACCCCGCCGACCCGGACGCCGCCGACGACGGCCAGGAGCACCACCGCCCGCTGGCCGACCGTTTCGCCGGCCTGACCGGCGGCACGCGGCGCGGTCGCGACGCCGGCACCGACGACCACAGCTGATCCGACCGCTCCGGACGCCCGGCTGCCCGCTCCCTTCCCCCCTGGGCGGGCAGCCCGGGCGGGCGGCCCGGAGCCGGCCCAGGACGGTCACCCGCACATGACGAGCAGGATTCTGAGGAGACGAAGACGATGAACATCAACCGCACCCGTACCGAGGATCGAGCCGACACGGACAGCACCGACGGCCAGGTCACCGACCCCACGGCGACGGACTCGACGGCTACGGACGCGACGACGGCGGATGCCGGGGCGACGACGACCGACGGCAAGAAGACCACCGCCGGACGGACCGCCGCGACCCCGCTGGGCACCCCGCGGTCCTCCACCGGGACCACCACCGGCCGCGATCTCGACGCGGACGACGACACGCACGGCGCGGACGACACCGACGACACCGACGGCGCGGTCATGGACGACGACGCGGACAAGGCCGTGGGCGCGGGCAGCGGCATGGGCATGAGGCGCCCGACCGCTCCCTCGGGCGGCACCAAGGACACCGGCACCGGCACCGGTACCCGCACCGGCACCGGTACGCGCAACGGCACCGGCAGCGACCTGAAGCGCCCCACCGCCACGGCCGTGACCCCCGGCAGCTCCGCCTCCGGCGCGTCGGCCCGTGACACCACCGGTATCGCGGACGCCCGGACGGACACGGACAAGGACACCTCCGCCGCCGAGCGGGCCGCCGCCAAGGCCGACACGGACGCCGGCACCGACCTGGGACAGCGGCGTACGGACACCGTCGCCTCTCCCGGGACCGCGGCGCCGCGCGCCAAGGGCACCGGGCCCGCCGCCGCCGGGACCCCTGCCGCCGAGAACGGCCACGGCACCATCACCACGCCGACCCCGTCCTCCACCAAGGAGGCCGCGGGCGGGACCCAGGACGTCGAAGAACTCAACCACCGCATGGAGCAGGCCGTCGGCGGCTTCGTGGACGACCCGCGGCGTGCCGTGCGCGAGGCCGACGCGGTGCTGGACGAGGCGGTCCGCCGGCTGACCCGGATGGTCGAGGCGCGGCGCGACTCGCTGCGCGGCAGCTGGCACGGCGAGGACGACAACGACGGCGACCGGACCGGTACGGAGGAGCTGCGGGTGGCGCTCACCCGCTACCGCGACATGACCCGTGAGCTGCTCAACGTGAGCTGACGGCGCCCCTCGGCGGGAAACCGCGCAGCCGAGCCCACCCGTGACCCGCAGGCATCCGTGCCTGCGGGTCCGCCGTTTCAGTCCTGCCGCCGCCGACGCCGCCCGCTGAGCAGGAAGCCGACACCGACGCTGGCGACGAAGAAGACCGCGACGATCAGCCAGGTGCTGCTACGGGACGCGTCATCCTTTTTCTTGTCCTTGGCGGGGGCCGCGGCGGACACGGACGCGGACGCGGAGCCGGGGGCCGAAGCCGTCGGCACCGCCCCCGTCGTCACCGAGGCCCGCGCTGCGGCGTCCGTGAGGCGCGAGGCCGCCAGGCTGTGGACGCCCTGCGGCCCGGCCGAAGGCGCCGTGGCAGAGGCGGGAGAGGCCGGGGAAGCCGCCAGGGCCAGCAGGACGGCCGTGGTGACGGCCACGAGGCTCGCGGCGCGGCGGCGCTGGGACATGAGGAGGGACGCCTTTGCGGGTGCGGGGAAAACACGGGGAAACCCCAGCCTAACGCGACCCGGACCCGACCCAACCCGGACCTGACCCCGGCCCGCCCCGGCTCACCCGCCCGGGCGGCCCACCTTGATGCCCTGGAGGAAGCGGGCGAGCGCGCGGGGGGTGGTGGTGAGGACGACGGTCGGTTCGTCGCTCTCCCGAAGCAGGACCGCGCCCCTGTCGGCGGCCAGCTCGACGCACTCGCCCTGTTCCTGGGAGTACGTGGACTTCTGCCATATCAGGGACGCGGTCATGGGATAGGAGCCCTTCAGAGGTCTCGGGAGACGGTGTGGATGAAGTCACGTGACCGGGACCGGTCCAGAGCCACCTCCGCGAGGGTGTCGTACAGGGCCCGGTAGTTCGTCAGTTGCGGCGCCGCGTGCAGGAAGCTGATGCCGTGGGCGGAATCGATCTGGACCGTGTCCAGCGGGCGCACCGGTCCGCTCGCGTAGAGCATCGCGTGTCCGGAACCGATGTGCCCGTCCGCCGAGAAGGGGATCACCCGGACGCTTATGTGCGGCAAGTGGCTGAGTTCCTGGATGTGTTCGAGCTGGGCGCGGGCGACTTTCCCGCCGCCGAACCTCATCCGCAGCGCGGCCTCGTGGATCAGCGCCTCGTACGGCGGCGCGGCGTCCCGGTACAACACCCCGGAGCGCTCCAGGCGGTGCGCGACCCGCGCCTCCAACTCGTTGTCCGGGAGCGGGGGTATCGCATAGCCGAAGACCGTGCGGGTGTAGTCCTCGGTCTGGAACACACCGGGGATGTGGGTGATCTGGATGGTCCGCAGCTGGGTCGCGTAGTGCTCCATCTCCGCCACATCGAGCAGGGACGCCGGGACGACGCCGCGGTACGCCTCCCACCAGCCCTTGCGGCCCTGGCCGTTGGCCATGACGACGAGCGCGTCGATAAGGGACGTGTCCCCGCATTCGTAGAACGCGGCCAGACGCCGTAACCGCTCCTCGCTGACGCCCAGCCGGCCCGCCTCGATATGGCTCACCTTCGCCGGGTCGGTGCCGAGCAGCCGCGCGGTGTCGCGGGCGGTGGTGCCGGCGGCCTCCCGCATCTTCCGTAGCTCCGCACCGAGGCGCTCCTGGCGGGCGGTTGCGGTGCTTCTGAGCGGCATGGTGTCCCTTCTTTACGCTGGTTCTGAGTGTGCCGTTCCGCTCTCTCGGGGTCCAGATCGTTTCTGGAAATTCCGGAGACAAGGTTGCAGAGGTGCACTATTGCCCCATAACGCCCTCTGAAGCAATCGTATGCGGACAGTCAACTCCCTTGCGCCGCAGACTTGTTGGTCGGGTATGCCGCTGAAGTCCGCTGAGCCCGGCGCCCCAAGGGACAACCCGGCCCCCAGACCGCGCGGAGCGCCGCGGCCCGGTTCTGCAACTGCACCGCCGCCGCTCGCCGTGCGGACCGGCCCACGGGAACCATGCGTTCCGCACACCCATGAAGTGACATCGGTGACTTCTCCCGATTCATCGGGCGTGCGAATCTCTGTCCGTCACCACTGGAGGGGGATCGATGGACCACCGCTACGAGGTTTTCTGTCTCGCGGACCGCTACTTCTACGAGAGCCTCGACCGTATGTCCGCCGGTCCGGATTCCGTCGCGGAAAACCGCCGGGTGGCGCTCTTCGAGACCGCCCAGCGCGAGGTGCCGCCCGGTTGGCGCACCTCGCGCGACGGCGACCGGCTGCACATCGACCCGCCGCTCGGCGCCGACGCCCAGCCGGCGCAGGGCTGGAAAGTACATGTCTCGGCCGGCCTCGACAATGCCGACAAAGTGGCGGCGAAGGTCTGGGACTACTGCGTTCCCCGGCACATACCGTTCACATTCGTGCCCAGCCCGCAATTGCTCCACCTGCGCAATTCGACATACGCGCGGCGCGACGCCGGCGGGAAATTCATCACGATCTACCCGGCGGACGAGGACCGGCTGCGCGTCGTGCTCCACGAACTCGGCGAACTGCTGGACGGTGAGCCGGGACCGTACATCCTGACCGATCTGCGCTGGCGCGAAGGCCCGCTCCACGTACGCTACGGCGCCTTCGCCGAGCGGTACTGCGTCGGCGAGCACGGGGGTCTCGTGCAAGCCGTCGAGGACGGCGAGGGCCGGCTCGTACCCGACAGTGCGGCGCCCGCCTTCGACCTGCCCGCGTGGGTGTCGCTGCCCGAATTCCTGGCCCCGCACCTGGCAGCCCGCGACGCCACCGCGGTCGCCGACCTGCCGTACCGGATCGGGTCGGCGCTGCGCTTCTCCAACGGCGGCGGTGTCTACACCGGAGTGGACAAAAGGAGCGGCGAGCAGGTCGTCATCAAGGAGGGCCGTCCGCACGCCGGGCTGGCCCTCGACGGCGCCGACGCGGTCACCCGGCTGGAGCGTGAACGGGACGCGCTCGGCCGGCTGTCCGGGCTCGGTGTCGCGCCGGAGGTACGGGACTGGTTCACCATCGGCGACCACGGCTTCCTGGTGACGGACTTCATCAAGGGCAGCACCCTCAACTCCCGCTTCGGCCGCCGCCACCCGCTGCTCACCCCCGAACCCGACCCGGTGGCGGTCGCCGACTACAGCCGCTGGGCGCTGCGCGTGCACGCCGGGATCGAGCGGGCGGTGGCCGCGGTGCACTCGCGCGGGATCGTCCTCAACGACCTGCGCATGTCCGACGTCATGGTCGGCCCGGACGAGGAGACCGTGTCGCTGCTGGACTTCGAGGCCGCAACGCCCGTTGCTGGGCCCGGCAGGCGGTCCGTCGCCCACCCCGGCTTCGTGCCCCCGGCCGACCGGCGCGGCTTCGACATCGACCGCTACGCGCTGGCCTGCCTGCGCCTGGCCCTCTTCCTGCCGGTCACCACCCTCATCGCCATCGACCGCGGCAAGGCCGCCCACCTCGCCGATGTCATCGCCGAGGAGTTCCCGGTGCCGCCGTCCTTCCTGGACGAGGCGGTCGCGGAGATCACCCGGGACGCCCGACCGGCAAGCGGGGAGCGGCCGTTGCCGGTCGTCCTGCCGCCGGCCGCGGCGGCGGGCACGGCCCGGATCGAGGCCGAGCGGGGTTTCGTGCCGGCCCCGCGGACGCCGGTCATCGGGCCGCTGCGGGAACCGGCGGCGGCCGGCCGGCTTCCCCGCGGCGCCGACCCCGACCCCTATCTGCCGGTCCGGCTCGCCGACTGGGACGACACCCGGGAGGCCATGGCGCGGGCCGTGCTCGCCTCGGCCACGCCGGAGCGGCAGGACCGGCTCTTCCCGGGGGACATCCTCCAGTTCTCCGGCGGCGGCGGCCTCGGGATCGCGCACGGCGCCGCCGGCGTGCTGTACGCCTTCGCCGAGACCGGGCTGGCCCGCTATCCGGAGGGCGAGCGCTGGCTGCTGGACCGCACCCGCACGCTGCCCCGTGGCATCGGGCTCGGGCTCTACGACGGCCTGGCCGGTATCGCCTACGTGCTGGACCGCCTCGGCCACCCCGACCGCGCGCTGGACCTGATCCATACGCTGCTGGCCGAGACATGGCAGCGGCTGGCGTCCGACCTGTCCGGCGGCCTGGCCGGCATCGGCCTGGTGCTGGACCACCTCGCCCGCAGCACCGGCGAGACCGCCCTGCGGGAGCGGGCGTTGGAGGCGGCCGGCATCGTCGCCGGTCGGCTGGCGGCGGCCCCCGGCAAGGACTCCGCGCCCCGCAGGGCCGGGCTGCTGCGGGGCGCGACCGGACCCGCCCTGCTCTTCCTGCGGCTCTTCGAGCACACCGGCGCGCCCGCCCTGCTCGACCACGCGGCCCGCGCGCTGACCCTCGACCTCGGCTCCTGCGTACGGACCACGAGCGGCGGCCTGGAAGTCGACGAAGGCCGGCGCACCATGCCGTACGTCGGCGACGGCAGCGCCGGGATCGGCATGGTCCTCGACGACTTCCTCGGCCTGGCCCGGGGCGTCGGCGACCTGGAACCGGCCACCGCGGACCGCTTCGAGCGGGCCAGACGGGACATCGCGCGGGCGTCGGCACTGCGGCTCTACGCCCAGTCCGGGCTGTTCGCCGGCCGGGCCGGCATGATCCTGCACCTGGCCAGGACCACCACCCCCGGGGTGCCCGAGGACGCGCTGGCCGCGCAGATCGACGCGCTCGGCTGGTACGGCATGCCGTACGGCGACGGGCTCGCCTTCCCGGGCGACCGGATGATGCGGCTGTCCATGGACCTCGGCACCGGCACCGCCGGCTGCCTGCTCGCCCTCGGCTCCGCGATCGGGGACACCCCGGCCGCACTGCCCTTCCTCCCGCCGCCCCCGGTGGGCGGCCCTTGAACGGTTCCCGGCCGCCGGACGCGGTCGTGCGCGGCGCCGGGGAGGCGGTGGCCGGTGGCCAAAGGTCAGCGGGCCGGGGCGGATCCGGGCGCCGCGCGCGGGAGCGGCGCCGATCGCGCCCACCCGGACGGCCCCGGTGCGGCTGGCCGCGCCGGCCGGGGCGAAGCGCTGCCTCGACCGAGCTGTCGGGGCCGTTGTGAAGGCGGTTTGCGCCGGGCGGCGGCGCCCGTGCAGGTGGCCAATGGGTGGTGGGCCCGGGTTGGCGGCCGGGGCGGATTCGGGTGCTGGGGGCGGGACGGGAGCGGCAGTCGGTCGCGTCCGCCGGGACGGCCCCGGCCCCGGTGCGGCTGGCCGCGCCAGCCGGGGCGAAGCGCTGCCTCGACCGAGCTGTCGGGGCCGTTGTGAAGGCGGTTTGCGCCGGGCGGCGGCGCCCGCGCAGGTGGCCAACTGCTGCTGGGGCCGGGCGGGTTGGCGGCTGGGGCGGATTCGGGTGCTGGGGGCGGGACGGGAGCGGCAGTCGGTCGCGCCGAACGAGGCGACGCGCTGCCTCGGCAGGCGGTCGGGGCCGTCGTGAAGGCGGCCTTCGCCGGGTGGCGGGCCGGCGGCGCCCGCGCGCCGGATCGGTTCGGGCCGCCGGCCCGGCCCCGCCCCTATACCCAGCCCGCCACCCGGGAGATCCGGATCGCGTCCACCCGGTTGCGGGCCCCGGTCTTCCGGGTGATCGCGGCGAGATAGTTGCGCACCGTGCCGTTGCACAGGTGCAGGCTGCGGGCGATCTCGGTGACGGAGGCGCCCTCGGCGCTCAGCGACAGCACGCTCAACTCCCGCCGGGTCAGCGGCATGTCCGCCGCGTGCAGGAACTCCACCGCCAGTGACTCGTCGACGAATCGTTTCCCCTGGGCCACCCGCCGGACCGCGGTGGGGAGGCGGTCCGCAGACCTGTCCTTGTTGACGAAGCCCAGGGCGCGCGCCTCGTAGGCGCGCCGCAGATCGCCCGGCCGGCCCGCTCCGGTCAGCACCACCAGCGACGGCGGTACGGACGCGCCGCACGCACAGTCCCGGTCGCTCCTGCTCTGCGGCCGGCGGCCGCGCACGCCGCGCTGACGCGTCCCGCCCGGGAGCGCGAACCGGCCGCCGGTCGAGGTGCCGGTGTGCTGCCGCCAGCCCGGGCAGTCCGCGTCGACCACGTACACATCGGGGCGTGGCGTCCGGTCCGACGCGTACAGGCCCGGCCATCCGGTGTCCGTCACCTCGAAGTCGGCCTCCCTGCCGAGCAGGGCCGCCAGCGCGGAACGCAGCAGGCTGGTGTCATGCGCTACCACAACGCGTATCAATTGGGTTCACCTCGTGTCGTCGCCCGGTCACGTCGTCCCCTCGGTCCCGGGTACGACCGCAGGCGTGCCTACGGACCATGCGCCCCCACAAGCGCCCTCCCTTCCTACCCGGGACCACCCCGCCGGAGGACCCGTCATCGGTCTGGCCGGAAGCAGTCGGGGTCCAACGGGAGGCGCCGGGAGCGCACCCCATCACCCCGCACGCCGCTCCCGGCGCGGCTTGCCGCCCCGGCCGGAGGCCCGGGTCAGACGTGGTCGAGCAGGGCACAGACCGTGCGGATGTCCTCCGTCGCCTGGGCCACCGTCGCCCGCCCGGACAGCCAGGTCACCAGCGCGGCGTGCCAGGTGTGTTCGATCACGCGGACGGCGGACAGACACGCGCCGCTCGGGCCGGCCGCCTGCTCCTGCCCGGTCCCGGCCTCGCCGGGGGCGGTCTTGCCCATCGCGTCCGCGATGATCGTCCGGGTCAGCCGGGACACCGTGTCCACCTCGGCGTTCACCGAGCGGTCGGCGAAGATCAGCGCCCTGACCATGGCGTCGGCGAGCTTCGGCTCGCGCTGGAGTCCGCGGAAGGCCCGGAGCAGCGTCTCGGCGACCCGCTCGGCCGGGGCGGTGGCGGCCGGCGGGCGGTTGCGCAGCGCCAGCCGCAGCAGGCCGAGCTGGTCCTCCATGATGGCGACGAGCAGATGGATCTTGGAGGGGAAGTAGCGGTAGAGGGTGCCCAGCGCGACGCCCGAACTCTCGGCCACCTCCCGCATCTGCACCGCGTCGAAGCCGCCCTGGCAAGCCAGCCGGGTACTGGTGTCCAGGATGCGGCGGCGCCGGGCCTCCTGCCGCTCGGTCAGCGGCAGCGGCGAGGGCCGGGGCTCGGTGCGGGCGCGGGCAGCGGGTCCGGTCGCCGTACCGGCTCCGGCTCCGGTACCGATACCTGAGCCGGTGTGTGCCGTGCGTACTGCCATGCGTGCCGCCTCACCGCTGCCGCGCCGTCCGTGCCCCCGGTGCCGTGCCATGCCGTGCCGCGCGCGTCGTCCGGACCGCCCCGGGGACCGACCGGCGCCGGGTGGATTCGCCTTCTGTACCATCGAGTCTGAAACTTGTTCTAGATTAGCGCGACCGGCCGGGCGCCCGCTCGACCGCAGCGAGAAGGGGGTCTGAGTGACCTCAGCAGGGGCCGCCAGCACCTCCGCCACCTTTGCCTCCGCCCCGGCCGGGCCGCTGCGTATCGCGCTGCTCAGCTACAAGGGCAACCCCTACTGCGGCGGCCAGGGCGTCTACGTCCGCCATCTGTCCCGCGAACTGGCCGCGCTGGGCCACCGGGTCGAGGTGATCGGCGCCCAGCCCTACCCGGTGCTGGACGCGGTGGGCGACGGCGTCACCCTCACCGAGCTGCCCAGCCTCGACCTCTACCGCCAGCCGGACCCGTTCCGCACGCCGGGCCGCGGCGAGTACCGCGACTGGATCGACGCGCTGGAGGTCGCCACCATGTGGACCGGCGGCTTTCCCGAACCGCTCACCTTCAGCCTGCGCGCCCGCCGCCATCTGGCCGCCCGGCGCGGCGACTTCGACGTGGTGCACGACAATCAGACCCTCGGCTACGGCCTGTTGGGCCTCGGCATGCCGCTGGTCACCACCATCCACCACCCGATCACGGTGGACCGCCGGCTCGAACTGGCCGCCGCGGCCGACTGGAAGCGGCGCCTGTCGCTGCGGCGCTGGTACGGCTTCACCCGGATGCAGAAGCGGGTCGCGCGGCGGCTGCCGTCCGTGCTGACCGTCTCCGGGTCGTCGAAGGACGAGATCGCCGACGACCTGGGCGTGCGCCCGGACCGTATCCACGCGGTGCACATCGGCGCCGACACCCGGCTGTTCTCGCCCGACCCGGCGGTCGCCGAGGTGCCCGGGCGGATCGTCACCACCTCCAGCGCCGACGTACCGCTCAAGGGCCTGGTCCACCTGGTCGAGGCGCTGGCGAAACTGCGGGCCGGGCGGCCCGGCGCACACCTGGTGGTGGTCGGCCGGCGCCCGGACAAGGGGCCGGTCGCCGAGGCGATCGACAGCCACGGGCTCGGCGGCGCCGTCGAGTTCGTCAAGGGCATCAGCGATACGGAACTGGTCGATCTGATCCGCGGCGCCGAAGTGGCCTGCGTGCCTTCGCTCTACGAGGGCTTCTCGCTGCCGGCCGCCGAGGCGATGGCCACCGGCACCCCGCTGGTCGCCACCACCGGCGGCGCCATCCCGGAGGTCGCCGGGCCCGACGGCGAGACCTGCCTCGCGGTCCCGCCGGGCGACCCGGACGCGCTGGCCACCGCGCTGGACCGCCTGCTGGGCGACCCCGAGCTCCGCCGCCGTCTCGGCGCGGCCGGCCGCGCGCGCGTGCTGGCCCGCTTCACCTGGACCCGCGCGGCCCAGTCCACCGCCGAGCTGTACCGCGAGGCGATAGCGGCGCAGCGCCGGCCGCCGGCCGGCCCGATCGGGGCCGCAGGGGCCGCCGGCGCCGGGGCCGTCGCGGGCGCCGCACCGACCGGGGGTATCGCCGCAGGCCCCGCCACCGCTGGAACGGGATCGCCCGTGGGGAGCAACCGCTGATGCTGACCGTCGACTTCACCCGCTTTCCGCTCGCCGCCGGCGACCGCGTGCTGGACCTCGGCTGCGGAGCCGGGCGGCACGCCTTCGAGTGCTACCGGCGCGGGGCACGCGTGGTCGCGCTGGACCGCGACGGCGCGGAGATCCGCGAAGTCGCCAAGTGGTTCGCGGCGATGGCGGAGGCGGGGGAGGCCCCGCAGGGCGCCTCGGCGGTCGCGATGGAGGGCGACGCGCTCCAACTGCCCTTCCCCGACGAGAGTTTCGACGTCGTGATCATCTCCGAGGTGATGGAGCACATCCCCGACGACAAGGGCGTGCTCGCCGAGATGGTCCGGGTGCTGCGGCCCGGCGGCCGGATCGCGGTGACCGTGCCGCGCTACGGCCCGGAGAAGGTCTGCTGGGCGCTGTCCGACGCCTACCACGAGGTGGAGGGCGGCCACATCCGCATCTACAAGGCCGACGAACTCCTGGACCGGATGCGCGAGGCCGGTCTGAAGCCGTACGGCACCCACCACGCGCACGGGCTGCACGCGCCCTACTGGTGGCTGAAGTGCGCGATGGGCGTGGACAACGACCAGGCGCTGCCGGTGAAGCTCTACCACAAGCTGCTGGTGTGGGACATCATGAAGAAGCCGCTGGCCACCCGGGTCGTCGAACAGGCGCTCAACCCGGTGATCGGCAAGAGCTTCGTCGCCTACGCGACCAAGCCGCACCTGCCCGCGAGCGCGGTCAAGTGACCTGGTCCGACCAGGGGCAGGGCCACAGCCAGGACAGCCAGGACAGTATCGAGCGGCTTGTGCTGCCCGGCGTGCTCACCGCCGGGCAGGCCGCCCGGACCGTCGCCGCGATCGCCGCCGCGCAGCGCCCGGACGGCGCGATCCCATGGTTCCCCGGCCACCACCTGGACCCCTGGGACCACGTGGAGGCGGCCATGGCGCTGGACGCGGCGGGCGAGCACGAACGCGCCGGGGCGGCCTACCGCTGGCTGGCCCGGCACCAGAACTCCGACGGCTCCTGGTACGCCGGCTATCAGGACGGCGACCCGGAGCGGCCCACCGACCTCGGCCGGGAGTCCAACTTCTGCGCCTATCCGGTGGTCGGCGTCTGGCACCACTATCTGGCCACCGGGGACGACGCCTTCCTGGACCGGATGTGGCCGCAGGTCTACGCGGCGGTGGAGTTCGTACTGGCGCTCCAGCAGCCCGGCGGACAGATCGGCTGGAAGCGGGAGCCGAGCGGGGCCGCGGTCACCGACGCCTTGCTGACCGGGAGTTCATCGGTGCACCACGCGCTGCGCTGCGCGCTGGCCATCGCCGAGCACCGCGAGGAGCCGCAGCCCGACTGGGAGTTGGCGACCGGCGCGCTGGGCCACGCGATCCGCCGGCACCCGGAGCGCTTCCTCGACAAGAGCCGGTTCTCGATGGACTGGTACTACCCCGTGCTGTCCGGGGCGCTGCGCGGGCCGCTCGCCCTGGAACGGATCGAGGAGGGCTGGTCGCGGTTCGTCGTACCCGGTCTCGGAGTGCGCTGTGTGATCCCCAACCCCTGGGTGACCGGCGGCGAGAGCGCCGAACTCGCGCTGGCGCTCTGGGCGGTGGGGGAGTCCGACCGCGCGGTGCGCATCCTGGCCGACATCCAGCACCTGCGGGCCGACGACGGCCTGTACTGGACCGGCTACGAGTTCCAGAACCGTGAGATGTGGCCGGTCGAGCGCACCACCTGGACGGCGGGAGCCATGTTGTTGGCGGTGGCCGCGCTCGGGGGGGACGAGGCGACCACCGCCGTCTTCGGTGGCGAAAGGCTGCCGGACGGTCTGCCGCCCGGCTGTTGCTGAAACAGCTTTCTCAACAGCTGGATGACGATCCCTCAGGCCCGGTTCACCCGGCCCGCGATGGCGTGCGCCACCAGCAGGTACACGGCTGCGGGCAGACCGTAGTTGAGGACCGTGCGCCACTTGAGGTTGTGCACGGTGAAGAGGTCCTTCGACCAGCCCGCCAGCCAGTTGGCCGAGTGGTGGACCCAGTCGACCAGGTCGTTCGCCCGGTTGGCGTCGAAGACGAAGAAGAGGATCCACAGGATCAGGATCAATGCAGCGATGTCTGCGGCGATGAGAATGATCACCGCGGCGGGGTTGCCGCCATACCGTCTGGCCATGACCACCGCATTGCCCCGAAAGAGTGATTGAAACTCGCGCCGGGAGATGAGAAAAGCGCAGCTCGCCGCGCACGGCGCCCCTGGTCGGTGCCCGGCCCGGCCCGGGCACCGGAGATCGCAGAACGGCGGCCGGCCGCCCCTGTGACGGGGTGGCCGGCCGCCGGAGTCCGTGCGGGACGGATGCGGGCCGGAAGGGCCGGACAGGGGCCGGATGGTTCCGGCGGCGGGACGCGGAGGTCAGCCGCGCTGGATGCCGCTGGCGTCCTGGAGCACACCGCGCCGGCCGTCCTGCGTCTGGGCGATCAGCACGTGGCCGTGCTGGTCCACTGCCAAGTACCAGGTGCCGGGCGTCAGTTCGGCGATCTGGCTGCCCGTGCCGTCCTCCGCGTAGAGCGGACGCGGCGCCGGAACGGCGAACCAGAAGGCGGTGAAGTCGCCGGCCGGCGCTGCGGCCGCCGCGGTCGGCTGGGGGGCGGCGGCACCGTAGGGAACCCCCTGCTGCTGGCCGTGCTGACCGTGCTGACCCGGAGCCGCCTGGCCGTACGACGGGTCGACGGACTGGCCGCCGCCCGGGTAGCCGTAACCGGACTGCTGCTGGCCCGCGCCGTACGGCTGTCCCTGGCCGGGCAGCGAGGCGCCGGTGCCGTAGGACGGTCCGACGGACGGCTTCGCGGCGGGGAGCAGCGGCACCTTCAGCGCGGGGAGCCGGTTGGACAGCGGGGCGGCGACCGCGATGGCCACGCCGAAGAGCAGCGTCAGCCAGTTGCCCGCGCCCTTGTCGAGACCGTTCGGGTTGTTGAACAGGGTCGCCCACACGGCCGTCCAGCCGACGAACAGGGAGATCGCGACGGCCCACTGCTCAAGGCTGAGTCCGAGCAGCTGACGGCCGGTGAACTGTCCCGAACGGGCCAGGTAGACCGCGGCCGCCGCCGCGAGCGCCGCCAGCGTGACCGACGGCAGGGTCGGGAAGTAGTCCGAGTGCCACAGGTTCCGGGAGGACGACGCGCCCGCGAAGGACACTTTGTAGAACGGCAGGAACGAGGCGATCAGGAGCAGCACCGCTGCTCCGATCACCGCGCCGTCACCTCGGGTCAGGGAGCGGATGTTCACGTCAGGTCCTGTCCTTCGTCAGTTCGGTTCATTCGGTGGTCGCTGCGGTGATCGCCGTGCTCGCCGCAGCGCTCGCCGCCGTGGTCGTCGCCGCGGTGGTCCACACGGCTCGGCGGTGCCCCATGGTACGGGGACGGTCACCCGCTGCCCTTGGGCGCATTCTCGACAAACGCGGTGAGACCGTCGGCGATGCCCCGCGCAGCGTCCTGCCGCCAGGCCGGGTTCGTCAACGCCTTGGCGTCGTGCGCGTTGCGCATGTTGCCGCACTCGATGAACACCTTCGGCACCGTCGACATGTTGAGCCCGCCGAGGTCGTCGCGGACCATCAATCCCTTGCCGCCGCCCAGGTAGTCGGCGAAGGGCTCCTTCGTCGCGGCGGCGAAGGCCGTACGCAGCGTGGTGGCCAACCGGTAGGAGGGGGCGGCGATCGCCCGGGTGTCCGCGCCGCCCACGTGCATCGACTGCGGCGCGATCACATGGAAGCCGTAGTCCGCCGCCGGGGCGCCGTCGGCGTGGATCGACAGCGCCGCGTCCGCGTGCGCCCGGTTGCCGATGCCGGCCCGCTCGTCCACGCAGGGGCCGTACGGCCGGTTGCCGTCCTGGGTGAGGACGACCTTCGCGCCCCGGGCGACGAGCAGCGCCCGCACCCGGCGCGAGACGTCCAGCGTGTACTGCGCCTCCGGATAACCGGCGTTGGTCTCGGTGCCGGTGGTGTCGCATTCCTTGCGGCCGTTGCCGACATCGACCTTGCGGTTGATCTCGGCGGTGTGCTGGTAGTTGGTCGGGTTGTGACCGGGGTCCAGCACGATCACCTTGCCGGCCAGCGGAAGCCTCGCGGCGGGCGGGCGGCGCGCCGAGGGTATCGCCGCCGGCAGGGTCGCGCGCGTCATGCCGGGAGCGGGGCTCCCGGCCGGGGCGGCGTTCGCCTGCCCGGAAGCGGGGCCGGTGCCGGAGCCGCAACCCGCCAGGCACACCGCCGTCGCGGCGACCGCGATGAAGAGGGGGTAAGCGCCGCGTCCGCCCCCGCGTGACTCGTTGCTGAACACGCCCGTGACTCTATCGGCCCGTCCTGTGGCCCCGCACCGCCCCTGAAAGGAGAATGCGGCGGCGCGGTGCGGCCGCCCGGCGCCCCTCACGCCGTGAAGCCGCCCGGCCCCCGCCGCAGCACCCGCAGCGAACGCACCGCCGACACCTCGGTGAACACCCCGGAGGCCAGCGCACGCTGATGGATCCGGTAGGGCGCCTGCCCGCCGTCGGCCGGGTCCGGGAAGACGTCGTGGATCACCAGCAGGCCCCCCTCGGCGACCAGCGGCGCCCACCCCTCGTAGTCGGCGCTCGCGTGCTCGTCGGTGTGCCCGCCGTCGATGAACACCAGGCCGAGCGGCTGCCGCCACAGCCTCGCCACCTGCGGCGACCGGCCGACGACCGCGATCACATGCTCCTCGAGACCGGCCGCGTACAGCGTCCGGCGGAATTCCGGCAGCGTGTCGAGGCGGCCCGTCGCCGGGTCCACCAGCGAGGCGTCGTGATACTCCCAGCCCGGCTGCTGCTCCTCGCTGCCCCGGTGGTGGTCCACGGTGACCGCGACCGTGCCCGCGCTCGCGGCGGCCTCCGCCAGCAGCAGCGTCGACCGCCCGCAGTAGGTACCCACCTCCAGCAGCGGCAGCCCCAGCGCGGCGGCGGCCTCCTGCGCGGCGGCGTACAGGGCGAGCCCCTCGTCCGGCGGCATGAAACCCTTGGCGGCCTCGAACGCCGCGAGCACATCGGTCATACGGCCAGCCTACGAATCCGCCGCCGGCCGCCACGCCAGGGGCCCGCCCTCCCCGGCGGCCACCTGTTTCCCAGCTGTCTCCCAGCTGTGTGCCCGGGCCCGGAGACGTAGCCCGGCGTCCGCCGAAATCCCGATGACCCCGGGCCGGGCGGGCCGCAGTATGGAAACCATGACCGAACTCGCAGGACCGCCCACCCCCACGCCCACCCCCACCCGACGCGGACGCTACGGCGGCGGATCAGGGGTGTCCCCGGCGTGGGCGGTCCTGCTGGCGGTCTGCGCCGGGCAGTTCCTCGTCGTGCTGGACGTGTCCGTGGTGAATGTGGCGCTGCCCTCGATGCGTACCGCCCTCGGGCTCGGCGAGACCAGCCAGCAGTGGGTGGTCAACGCCTACGCGCTCACCTTCGCCGGTTTCCTGCTGCTCGGCGGGCGGGCCGCCGACCTGTTCGGCCGCAAGCGGGTCTTCCTCACCGGGCTCGCCGTCTTCACCCTGGCCAGCCTGGCCGGCGGCCTCGCCCAGGACTCCTGGATGCTGATCGGCGCCCGCGCCGTCCAGGGCCTGGGCTCGGCGGTGCTCGCCCCGACCACCTTGTCCATCCTCACCACGTCCTTCCCCGAAGGCCCGCAGCGGATCAAGGCGATCGGCACCTGGAGCGCGGTCGGCGCGGGCGGCGGCGCGGCGGGCGCCCTGGTCGGCGGCCTGCTCACCGACTACCTGTCGTGGCGCTGGGTGCTGCTGGTCAATGTGCCGGTGGGCGCGCTGGTGCTGGCCGGCGCCGCGTGGTGCCTCACCGAGAGCCGGGCCGCGACCGGCCGCAAGCTCGACATACCCGGCGCGCTCCTGGTCACCTGCGGAGTCTCCGCCCTCGCCTACGGCATCGCCGAGAGCGAGTCCCACGGCTGGACCTCGGGCAGGTCACTGGGGCCGATCCTCGGCGGGCTGGCGATCCTCGCGCTGTTCACGTTCGTCGAGGCCCGGACCGACCAACCCCTCATCCCGCTGGGCATGTTCAGGATCCGCTCGGTGTCCGCGGCCAACGCCGTACTGCTCGCCTCCGGCGCCGCGACCTTCTCCACCTGGTACTTCCTGTCCCTCTATATGCAGAACGTGCTGCACTACAGCCCCGTACGCACCGGCCTGTCCTTCCTCCCGCACACCGTCTGCATCATCGCCGGCTCCAAACTGGCCCCGCGGCTGATGAGTCACGTCGACGCCCGGCTGATCGGCCTGTTCGGCGGCCTCACCTCGGCGGCCGGTCTGGCCTGGCAGAGCACGCTGACCGCGCACGGCACCTTCGCCGGGGACATCCTCGGCCCCGGGATGCTCACCATGTTCGGCGCCGGCCTGCTGATGACCCCGATCGCGGCGGCGGCCACCTCCGGTGTCGGCATCGGCGAACAGGGCCTGGTCTCCGGCCTGCTGAACACCTCGCGCCAGCTCGGCGGCGCTCTCGGCCTGACGATCCTGGCGACAGTGGCGGCCGACCGGATCTCCTCCCGCAGCGACTCAGGAGCGGTCACGGGCCAGGCCCTCACCTCGGGTTACGCGGCGGCCTTCCTCATCGGCGCGGGCTTCCTGGCGGTCGGCAGCTGCCTGATCGTCCTGCTCCCGAAACCGGCACCAAGGCCGGCCGCGCGGGTGGCCTGACCGGGGCAGGCTTGGACCTGGACCTGGGCTGGGGGCCGCGACAGCCAGCCCTTCCGGCGGGCCGCCCGTACCGCTTCCATACGGTTGCGAGTGCCGGTCTTCCCGATCGCGGCGGACAGGTAGTCGCGGACGGTGGACTCCGACAGGAACACCCGGCCGGCGATGTCCGCCACGGTCGCGCCGTCCCGATCCGGTCCCCCGCCGACACCTGGGCGACCACCTCGATGTCCGCCTCCGGCCCGGGCACCAGCGCGAGCGCGCCACGCGTCATCCCCTGGTCCTCGGCGAGCAGCACACGTATCGCCCGAGCGGCCGGATCGGTGGGGGAGCGGGTCATGGGACCGGCGTGGACAGCCGGGCAGGTCGCCCGGCCGTCCACACCGGCCAGGTGCTCACCTCGGATGACGGGGGCTCGCCGAGCGTAAGAGAACCCGGGACCGCGGCTTTACCTGAAGCGGGCGGTCCACCTGATCATGGTTATTCCGACATAGTGAGGCTTTTCCATCATGGCTCTGAGCTGGCCAGATGCAGGGTGAGGACGGCTTTGACGAGGGCGG
>NZ_JBHSBB010000052.1:0-95575 GCF_042650325.1 Streptomyces polygonati
TCTTCGACAGCCGGTTGAACGCGGAGAACGGGGGGCGCTTGTTCGGGATCGTGGTGAGCTGCATACGGTACTTACCTCTTCCGTTGGTGGACACGTGAATTCTTAGTCGTTTCGAATTCACCGGTCAAAGACCCCGGCTACGAATATGGTTCGTAGCCGGGTCCGGAAGGGCCGTCGAATGTCCGCGTATCGCGCTGTAGGGTGGGCGGGGAAATACTAGGCGGCTGGGTATGTGACGCACGTCCTATGGACCGAATCACGGGAGGGCGCCTCCCGCGTCGCTTTATGTGATTCCTGATGCGCGTTATGTGGCCGCTTTTTCAGCTCCCACCGAGCCGCGTTTCCCCCGCGCTTTCAGACCCGGCCTGCCCGGTCGACGGACCGCGCGGCGGGGGGCCATGTGCCGACGACGGTGGGGCCCGGGACGCCCTGAATGCTTGTGTTACGTTGACGGCTCTGCGCTGCTGAGTCGAAGTGATGGCCACCGCCATCCCGGCGAGGGAAATGAGGGTGGCCGTCGTGGCCTCGTACCCCGCACCGTCCGACGCCCGACTGATCGGGCGTGAACGGGAGCTGGTCGCCTGCGAGCTGCTGCTCGGCCGGGCGGGACGCGGCGGCGGTGTGCTGCTGCTGCGCGGCTCGGCCGGGATCGGCAAGACCTCGCTGCTCGACGCCGCCCGCGCCCGGGCCGAGACGCTCGGCTTCCGGTTGCTGGGCACGGCGGGGGTGGAGGCCGAGTCGGCGTTCCCCTTCGCGGCCCTCCAGCCGCTGCTGCTCCCGGTGGTCGACACCGACCTCGGCCTGCCCGGGCATCTGCGCAGGGCCCTGCTCGCGGCGCTCGGCCTGGTGGACGCCGCGATTCCCGGAGTGGAGACGGTCGGCCTCGCCGTGCTGGGCCTGCTGTCCGGGCTGGCCACCGAGTCCGCGCCGCTCTGCGTCGTCGTGGACGACGTGCACTGGCTCGACGCCGCGTCCGCCGTGGTCCTGCGCTTCGTCGCGCGCCGGCTGGGCACCGACCCGATCGTGCTGCTGGCGGCCGGACGCGAGGGCGGCTGGGCCGCGGACGGAGGGCTGCCCGAGCTGAGGCTGGCACCGCTCGACCGCGCGGCGGCGGAGGCGCTGCTGGTGGCACGCGCCCCGCGGCTGCCGTCGGCGCTGCGGCTGCGCGTACTCGCCGAGGCCGACGGCAATCCCCTCGGACTGGTGGAGCTGTCCGGCTCGATCGACACGGCCCGGCCCGCCCGCAGCGCCCTCAGCGAGGTGCTGCCGCTGACCGACCGGCTGGAGGCGGCGTTCGCCGGGCGCACCGCCCCGCTGTCGGCGGCGACACGGACGGTACTGCTGATCGCCGCACTCGCCCCGACCGCGACCTTGGCGGAGGTGCTGGCGGCCGCGAGCACACTCGCCGGGTCGCCGATCGGGCTCGCGGCGCTCGACGCGGCCGTGGGGGAGCGGCTGGTGGACATCGAGGGCCGGCAGATCCGGTTCAGCCACCCGCTGGTGCGGTCCGGTGTGGTCCACGCGGCCCCCGTCTCGGTCCGCCGGTCCGCGCATCAGGCCCTCGCCAGTGCGGTCCAGGACCAGCGGCGGCGGCTGTACCACCGGGCGGAGGCGAGCGTCGGCTACGACGACGAGCTGGCGGACGAGCTGGCGGCGGCAGCCGAATCGGCGTTGCGCCATGGGTCACCGGCGGCAGCGGTCCTCGCACTCGACCAGGCGGTGACGCTGACCTCGCTGGGCCCGGCCCGCGGCAGGCGGCTGGTACGGGCGGCCCGGCTGAGCTTCGAACTCGGCCAGGCCGACGAGGTCCGGCGCTTCCTGGCGCAGACCGACGATGTCGCGCTGGCCCGGGCGGACCGGGCGACGGCGCGGCGGCTCGCGCTGGCCGTCGACAACCCGGACACCGCGGATCCCCGGCCGGCCTGGGAGCTGATCGGGCTGGCCGACGAGGCCATCGCGGCGGCCGACCACGACGGCGCCCTTGAGCTGCTCGGCTTCGCCGCCACCCAGATCGCGTGGGGCAAGCCGTGGGAGGAGGTCGGGCGCGCCATCGTCGCGACGGCCGAGCGGGTACCGGTGACCCGCACCGATCTGCGCGTCATCAGCATTCTCGCGCAGGTACTGCCGGTCGACGCCTACGCCGAGGTGGCGGCCCGCCTCGCGCGGCTGGACGACGAACAGCTCACCGACCCGGCCGCCCAGCAGCTGATCGGCTTCGTCGCCGTGTTCATCGCCGACTACGCCCGCGCCGCCCGGCTGCTGGACCGGGCCGAGCGGCAACTGCGCGAGGACGCCCGGCTCGCCCTGCTGGCCCAGGTGCTCACCTTCCGCGGTATCACCGCGTTCAGCTCCGGCCAGTGGCAGCTCGCGGAGCAGATCCTGGACGAGGCCGAACGGCTGGTCCAGGAGACCGTCCAGGCCGGCTGGGCCAACCGGATCCGCTACGTCCGCGCGGCGATCGCGGGCATGTGCGGCGATGAGCGCCGGCACCAGGAGATCATCGACGAACTCGTGGTGGCCTACCGGCGGACGCTGTCCTCGCACCGGGACAACCACTTCTCCTTCGTCCGCGGGATCACCGCGACCATGCTCGGCCGGCACGACGACGCGCTCGCCCTGCTGAACACGCTCTTCGAGCCCGACGACCCCACCTACGACCGGCGCACCTGCTACGACGCGCTGTTCTACCTCGCCGACTCGGCAGCGGCCAAGGACCGCGCCGTCGATGTCGAACGCGCCCTCGACGTACTGAAGGCCACCGTCCCCGAACCGTGGCCGCCGGCCCTCCAGTCGGCCGTGGACTACGCGCGCGCCGTCACGGCCGACGAGGCGCAGGCCGCGGCGCGGCTGGAGGCGGCGCTGGCGGGCCCCGCAGGCGCGAGGGCCTTCGATCGTGCCCGGCTGCAACTGGCCTACGGCCGCTGGCTGCGCCGCCGGCACCAGCAGCTCAAGGCCCGGGAGCGGCTCCGGGACGCCCGCGACGCCTTCGACAAGCTCGGCAACGAGCCCTTCGCCGCCCTGGCCCGCGCCGAACTGCGCGCCGCGGGCGAGACCAGCCCGGTGCGGCCGGACGCCGCCTGGGACCTGCTGTCCCCCCAGGAGGCGCAGATCGCCCGGCTGGTCGCCGAGGGCCTGTCGAACAAGCAGATAGGCGAGCGGCTGTTCCTCTCCCACCGCACCGTCGCCTCCCACCTGTACCGGATCTTCCCGAAGCTCGGCATCACCTCACGGGCCCAGCTGGCCGGCGCCGTGGCATCGGAGTGACGGGTGAGCGGCGGCCACGGCGCACGCCGAGGACACCGGAGCCGACGGCCCGAGCGTCCCGGCGCACCGGCGGCGGCGGCGGTCAGGGGCCGCCGCGAGGGTGGTGCGGGGTGTGGCGGCACGCTCATGGTCGGGCGGTCGGTTGAGCCAGCGCATGAAAGCCCCGGTGAAGCCGATGGCCAGCGTGGCGGCTCGATGGACTCCGTCACGTCCGTGGTGCGCCAGCAGCTCACGGAGCACGATGACCGTTCCCCCGCCGAACCCGATCGCGCTGCCCGCGGCCGCGCCCGCGTTCAGGTGCAGCATGAGTTCGCGCCAGTGGTTGCTCAGGGAGGTGTTGAGGCCCGTGGGCTGGGACGGCGTGCCGTTCGAGCCGGTCGCCCGGACCAGGATGCTGGTGATGGCGACGGCGGTCGCCATGCCCAGGCTGGTGGTCAGCCAGCGGGACAGACCGTCGGACGGCGACTTGGCGACCGCGTCCCAGGCCCCGGACCAGCAGCCTGTCACCAGGCCGATGGAGCCGATACCGGCGGCGAGTCGCCAGGTGGAGGACTGCATCCAGCCGACCAGTGTCACACCGGGCCCCAGCGGCACACCGAGTTCGACGCTGTCGTGCAGCGCGACGGCGCCGCCGTGCAGGGCGAGGGCGACGGCACCGACCGTCACGGTGACGGCGGCGGCCGTGAGCAGGCCCTGGCGCGCGCCGTCCGCTCGGTTCCTGCTGACCCCGGCGATGAGGCCGAGTGCCATGCCCACCGGTGTCCCGCGGGCCAGTCCGGTGGGGAAGCCACTGGTCAGCGCGTACACAGTGGCCGCCATCAGGCCGGACACGCAGGCCCACGCACGCGGTCCCACCATGCCGTGCCATCGTCACCAGGACAGATGCCCGGCATCGTCGTCGTCCAGATCGCGGGCCAGCTGACGAAGCCATCGCTGAGCGTCCGCGGCGCCCCACTCGCGCTTCGGAAGAGCGGCCCCGTGCAGTTCCGCCGCCGGCCCGTTCGCCGACGGGTCCGGGTAGGTGAAGGCCTCCGCGAGGAAGGCGTGCTCGTAGGTATGGCCGAGCGACGCGGTGGTCGTTCTGCTGACCGTGACGCCCGCCGGTGGCAACCGGCTCGAATCCCAGTCGACTTCAGCCGGATCGGCACTGACAAGGCCTCGCTTGGCGGCCTCAGGACGCCATTGCTCCCGGAGGGCTTCGGCCAGCGCGTCGGCGGCCTCGTCCACCTCCGCGTCGGACGAGGGCGCTGTCACATCATGCCGTGTGAGTATCAGAGCCGCCGATGAGCCCAGCGCTGCCAGCTCGGCGATCACCGAGGCCAGTCCACCTGAGAAGTCGGGCGGCCTGGTTGCCTGGGCCCATATCAGCCAGGCCGCGCCCGACAGGCACAGCGCCGCGCCCCCCACCCGCCCGAGGGTGTCAAGCCGTCTTCGAGCCCTGCCCAGGAATCAACACCAATGCCGGGGGCGGGTTCCCCCGCCGAGGGGCGCATAGAAGCAGAGGGAGCGCGTCGGCGCACACCAGCGGAGATCCGTCGTCGGATCGGTCTTCGGCGACGGCGGATACGGCGCCGGGGAGCGGACGATCGCGGACTCAGAAGGTGATGACCGCGCGACCGCCGTGCCACTGTCCCGCGACCATCTCGGCGAGCGTGGCCGGGGCCTGGTCGAGAGTGACCGGGATGATGTCCGGCATCAGACTGTGCTGCGCGGCGAAGTCGAGGGTGGCCCGGGTGTCCTTGGGGGAGCCGGACGGCGAGGCCATCACATGCAGCCGGTTCATGATCATGGGCTGGCTCGGCAGCTCGAGCGGCTGCGGACCGTAACCGAGCAGGACCAGTGTGCCCTCGGGAGCCAGTCCGCCGAGCATGGCGGAGGCGGTTTCGGTGGAGGGCGTGCTGTTGACGATCAGGTCGGCGCCGAAGCCCCAGTTCTTCAGCTCGGCGACGGGGTCACCGTCGCCGGTGGCTATGAACCGTTCGGCGCCCAGTTCCTTCGCGCGGTCCTCACTGCGGTGCGAGCGGCCCAGCGCGGCGACCCGGGCGCCCATGGCGGCGGCGAACCTGATCGCCATGCCGCCGATGGCCCCGGCGCCGATCACCGCCACCCGGGATCCCGGAGTGATGCCGGCCTGCTTCAGGCCGTTGAACGCGGTCAGGCCCGCGCACATCAGCGGGGCGGCACCGACCGGGTCGATTCCGTCCGGCAGGGGCGTGACGAATCCTTCGCGGAAGATCGCGTACTCGGCGTAGCCACCGTCGGTCTCGACGCCGGTGATGTGCTTGTTCGGGCACATGATCTGCTCGCCGCGGACGCAGTAGTCGCAGTGCATATCGGAGTCGTGCAGGAACTGCGCGCCCACGGTGGTGCCCACCTCCGGCCAGGTCACGCCGTCGCCCAGTTCGGCGACGGTTCCGCTGACCTCGTGGCCGGGGATCGTCGGGAAACGGGCCATCGGGTATTCGCCGTTCGTCAGGGTGACTTCCGAGTTGCACATCCCGCAGGCGATCATCTTCACCAGAATCTCGCCCGGTCCGGGCGCCGGAACATCACGCTCGACGAGAGTGAGGCCGGTATGCGGGGCGGAAAGCTCGGCAGCACGCATGATCGTCTCCAAAATGACTGGCCAGCGGGGTCGGACCCGCGGTGCGGACCGTCCCCTCGGACAAGGGAAATCCTCGATGATGGTCTGCACCTCCCAGTATAAAAGCGCGCTGAAAAACATAAACCGCAATGTCCTGCGCCCGGCCGTACGAATATGCGGCTCCGTCCGCGGATGCCGGCCGGCCGCGCGGGCCGTACGCTGAAATTGGCTGCGGGAATGTGCCCGGGCAGCGCTGCGAGGGGCAGACCAGGCGCTCCGGCCGACCAGGACACGCCGCCGCCGCGGCCGCATCGACCTGTGCCTGCGGAATACCCGGAACTGAAGAGGTGAGCAGACGTGTCCGAGACATCGAAGTTCCAGGAAACCCTCACCAAGGAAAATGCCGCAGTCGTCCTTGTCGACCACCAGGTAGGGCTTTACAGCGGCGTGCGTGACATCGGACTGCTGGAGCTGAAGCACAATGTGACCGGCATGGCCAAGGCCGCGCAGTTGCTGGACGTCCCGACGGTGGCGACCACGACCGCGGCCGACAGCATGTGGGGTCCGATGATCCCTGAACTGGCCGAGGTGCTGCCGAAAGACGCCGAGGTCATCGACCGCACCAGCGTCAACGCGTGGCACGACGACGGGGTCCGCGAGCAGATCAAGGCCACCGGCCGTAAGAAGTTGATTTTCGCCGGAGTCTCGCTGGAAGTCTGCGCGACGATGCCCGCCATCGCCGCGGCTGCGGAGGGCCATGACACCTACGTGGCACTCGACGCGTGCGGAACCTTCTGGCAGGCCAAGCGGGAAGCCGGCATCGCCAGGGCGCAGCAGGCCGGTGTGATCGTCAGCGACTACGGCACGCTGATGGTGGAGATCATGGGCGACAACGCCGCCCCCGAGGCCGGCGAGGTCTACGGCGCGCTCGACATGTCCTTCGCCACCCTGCTCGGCCAGATCTCCTCCGCTTACGGCGATGACGGGTGACCGGCGCTTCGGCGACAGCTGAACCCGGCCGACCGGAAAACGTGCAGGGTCCCGCCATGTCCGCGGTGGGACCCTGCACGTGCTGTGTGGGGGTGGGTCAGTTTGTGGTGCAGGTGAAGGTGGGCCAGGTGGTGGAGCCGTTTTTCTGGATGGTGAGGCCCCAGTTGTTGCCGTTGCCGTTGGGTTTGGCCACCAGTTGCTGGGCGTTGGGGTAGGTGGCGGTGATGTTCCAGGTGGACATGACTTTTTCGGGGGCGGGGATGTTGGCGGTGACGGTCCAGTTGGTGGAGCCGGTGACGGCGACGCTGAGGTTGTAGCGGTCGCTCCACTGCGAGCCGGCGGTGACGGTCGCGGTGCAACTCCCGCCGCTGCCACCGGTCGTGCCCGTACTGGTGCCGGACGAGGTGCCCGACGACGTTCCCGCCGAGGTGCCGGCGGACGTGCCGGCCGATGTCCCCGCGGAGGTGCCCGCTGAGGTGCCGGCCGACGTTCCGGCCGAGGTCCCGCCGCCGTCGGTGAGGGTCGGGGTCTGCCAGGTCCGCCAGGAGGCCAGGTCGCCGGCCTTCGAGGGGGCGACCTTGAACACGGCGGGCGCGTTGCCGGTGTTGAGCAGGAACTTCTGGATGCTGGCCTGGAGCGGTGCTTTCCATTCCGGCCGCACCGCGCAGTGCGTACCGTCCTGGACATCGGACCAGTAGGAGATGTTGCTGCCCGCGCCGAGCGCCTTGTAGACCTCCGCGCCACCGAGGGCGGCGAGGCTGCCGGATTTGGCGCCCAGCCAGTCCACGTGCGGGTTCTCCATGATGAAGGCCCCGCGCGGAGCGATCAGGCCGACGACCTCATGGGTGTCCACCGGCAGTCCGGCCGGGTTGCCCGTGAAGGACCCGAAGGCGTCGCCCAGCCAGGGCTGCTCGCTGTACGCGCTGCTCAGCGGCTGCGAGCCACTCTCGGTGGGGATGCTGCGGAAGACATCGGTGCCACCGGAACCCGATTCGATCGGCATGGTCAGCGCGATGCGCTGGTCGAACGCGCCGGCCACGAACGCGCCCTTGCCGTACCGTGAGCAGCCCGTGACGCCGGTCGCGTCGGCTTTCAGGATGCTGCCGCCGGACTGCTGGATGACGTCGATGATCCGGCTGACGCCCCAGGACCAGGCCATCAGCAGGCCGGTGCTGCTGTTCGCGCCGTAGATGCTGTAGAACGCGCCCTGCTTGTTGGTGCGCGGCGTGCCCTCCTTACCGACCGCGGTGGGATCGAAGTTGATCACCGCCGCGCCCGACGCCTTGATCGTGGCCGTGTCCGCGATTCCGCCGTAGACGATCACCGCCGGGAACGGCCCGGTGCCACTCGGCAGCGACACACTCGCCGAGAAGCTCGAACTGCGGCCCTGGTCACTGACGTTGACGGTGATGTTGGTGCTCGACACCGTCCCGGTGACACTGGCGGGCCGGGCCGGCTTCTGGCCGTAGACGGACGTCTCGGCCTGCCGCACGATCTCCTCGCGCCGGCACCGCCAGTCGGAGACCGTGCTGATCCGGGTGCCGTCCGTCCTGGTGAAGGGGTCGGGCAGCTTGGAGTTGGACGCCGTCTGGCCACTGGACACGGCGCAGTCCGCGCCCTCGTCCTCGACGGAAGAGGCGACCGCGGCGGTGGAGGCGAGCCGGGCGGTGGCGCGGACACCGCTGCTTCCGGCGGCGCCCGCCTGCGGGAGGAGGGCGGTGGTGGTCAGGGTCGCGGCGGCCACAAAGGCCACTGCCGCCCAGATCCGGGGCCGATATCGATGGAAACGCATGGGTGAGCCTCCAGAGCGGGGGTGCGGTCCGGGGGAGCGGTTCGCAGGGCGGAGCCGCTCGCGTACCGGAACACGCGGGGGTGGGGGGATGCGCGCCGACCAGCCGGGTGGAAGCCGTACCGTCGGCGCGATGGGGCGGGTTGCGGTGCGCCGGATACGGAGCCGGCTATGGGAGCGCTCCCAGGGTAGGGATGCCCCCCAGGCGCGGCAACATTCCGGACGCCGGTAGCTCAACTTGGCTGCTTTTACCCGTGATCCGACCTGCGTGCTGCCTCGGTCGGCGGGCGGGGCGGATGAAACCAGCCACCTCTATCCCTCCTACCTGCTGCTTTGCCGGATGGTTGTTTTCAGCCCTGGTGCGGAAAGATTTCCGAAACAAACACAGATCCAAGGTGTCCTCAGCGTGCACTCCACGCCGTCTTCGATCTCAGACCGTGGCTTCGGGTCGGCTGTAGGGCGCCAGATGGCCGCACATGCCCAGCACGTCCTGCGCCGGCGCGGGCAGTGACGCCACCGAAGCTTCCCGGAGATGGCGGATGTCGCCCTGTCGCAGGGCGGCGATCTCCCGGCCGGTCCGTTCGGCGGCGGCCGCCGCCCTTGTGCGTCGTGTCCGCTCCCAGTCGTCGAGCCGTGGGGCGACCAGGGCCGCGGCAGCGGCGTAGAAGGTGTCGAGTGCCTCGCCGTTTCCCCCCTCGACCTGTGCGACGAGGTCGCGGAAGCCGCTGATCGCCAAGTCCCGCCTGATACGGGCCCGTTGGAAGCGGCTGGCCGGCGGCCCTTCGCCCAGCGAGGCGGCGGCGCGGTAGCTGTCGAGATCGGCCAGCTGGGCCGGGGGGAAGGTCATCACGGCGTCCCCGGCTTCCGGCAGGCCGTCGTTCTGCATGACGACGAGAACGTCGAGATGGTCGAGGTTCACCGCTCGGTGGATGGTGCCCGGTGTGAACCAGACGGCGTCGCCCGCGGCGAGCGGGGTGCGGCGCAGCCCGTCGGCGGTCAGGGTGTGCAGCTCCCCGGTGCCCGCCAGGACGTAGTAGCACTCGGTGCAGGCGAGGTGCGTATGCGGTGTACCGCCGTGCAGGGCGTCCTCGGTGGGCCAGGGGTAGACCCGCAGCCGGGACAGCCCGACTCCTCCCGGCAGCAGCGGAATGTCGGTCATGCGATCCCTTTCCTGGTAGCCGTCCGGGTCGGCGCCGAAGACGGAGACCGCGGTACTGGTGCGCGTCATGGCGAGCGGTACTGGCGGTGCCTGTTCCCGCCCGCCGGCTGGCCGGTGCGCGGGTCACCGGTGCGTGCGCCGCGACGCGGCGACGAGGTGCGGCGGCACGGCGGGGCGCCGTGTGAGGGCGGCCGGGGTGGGTGGCCGGGAGGAACTCCGGAGGCTTCCGGGAGACGGCGAAGCCGGGTCGGAATTCCGAATGTTTCGCTGTCAGCTCCGGAAGATTAGGGCCGGGCTTCCGGCAGAGTCAAGGTATCGGTCGGCGTTGATGCCGACACCGTTCCGAACCGGAACATGGCCCAGACCTGGTATCTGGTGCCGGAGGTGCGGGAATTGTGTCCGAGGTGTTGACGATCGAGCGGCCCGGACGTAGCTTCCTGGCCAGCAAAGTTTCCGAACTGATTCCGAAAGTTTCGTATCCCTTGCCACGCAGAAGATGAGCAGGAGGCATGTGTGCCCGGCAGGACCTTCCGCGTAGCCGTTGTCGGAACGGGCAACATCGCAGCGGTGCACGCGCAGAACCTCGCGGGTCTGGCGGATCGTGCGGAGTTGGTGGCGGCGGCGGACATCGACCGGGAACGGCTGGACGCCTTCTGCGACCGCTGGAACGTGTCCGGGCGCTACCACGACCTGGAAACGCTGCTGGCCGTCGCCCGACCGGACCTGGTGCACCTGTGCACGCCGCCCGGGCTGCACAAGCAGCAGGCGCTGACCTGTCTGCGCGCGGGCGTCCACGTACTGTGCGAGAAGCCGCCGGCCCTCAGCCTCGCCGAACTCGACGAGATCGGGGCGGCCCAGACGGCCCGTGGAGCGTCGTTCGCCACGGTTTTCCAGCACCGTTTCGGATCCGGCGCCGCGCGGCTGCGTTCCGTGATGGCGTCAGGAGCGCTCGGCAGACCCCTGGTCGCCGTGTGCCACACCCTGTGGCACCGGCCCGACGACTACTTCGCCGTGCCCTGGCGCGGCAAGTGGGAGATCGAGGGCGGTGGTCCCACGATGGGCCACGGCATCCACCAGTTCGACCTCCTGCTGTCCGTGCTCGGCGAGTGGCGGGAGATCAGCGCCGTGGCGGCGCGCCTGGTCAGGCCGACGGCCACCGAGGACGTGTCCTGCGCCCTGGCCACCTTCGTCGACGGCACGGTGGCCACGATCGTCAACTCCCTGCTGTCGCCCAGGGAGACCAGCTATCTGCGCTTCGACTTCGAGCGCGCCACGGTCGAGGTCGAGCACCTTTACGGATACGGCGACGACGACTGGCGGATCCACCCCGCGCCCGGACACGAGGACGCGGTGACCACTGCCTGGCGGGCCGGACCCAGCGGCCGGTCGTCCGGCCACGCCGCGCAGTTCGCGGCGGTCCTCGACGCGCTGGAGGTGGGTTCGCCGCTGCCGGTGACGCTGCCCCAGTCCCGCGCCACCCTCGAATTCGTCGCGGCCACCTACGCCTCCGCCTTCGAACGGCGCCCGGTCCGGCGCGGGGAGATCGGCGCCGGCAGTCCCTTCTACCGGCGTATGCAAGGCGGCGGCCCTCCGTGGACGCCCGCCCTGACCGCCGCCCGACCCCAGGAGACGACCCTGTGAACACCCACCCGAGGCCGTATCCCCCCAGCACGGAGCCGGGTCCCTCCGGGCTCGCGGTCGACCACGAGCTCGACACCTCGCTGCGGATCACTTTCGACGGGCGTCCGCTGACCCGCTATGTCTACCGGCCCTGGGACGCCCAACTGGAGTCCCCCCGCCCCTACTTCCACCCACTGCGCACCCTCGGCGGCGACCTGGTCAGCATCTACCGGCCGCACGACCACATCTGGCACAAAGGGATCTCGCTGTCCCTGCCGAACGTCGAGACGGAGAACTTCTGGGGCGGCGCCACCTACCGGCGCGGCACGGGCTACGGCCAGTACGACAACAACGGGTCGACGGACCACGAGGAGTTCGCCGAACTGTCGGTCCGCGGCGGACGTCTGCTGGTCACCGAACGGTTGCGCTGGCACACCGAACAAGGACAGCCCTGGTTCACCGAGGTCCGCCGGTTCGCCGTGGAGGTGCTGCCGGACCAGGACGCCTGGGTGCTCGTCTTCGAGACCGCCCTCACCAATGTGCGGGGCCGGGACACGGTGATCGGCAGCCCGACCACCGAGGGCCGGGACAACGCCGGCTACGGCGGTCTGTTCTGGCGCGGGCCGCGGTCCTTCACCGGCGGCACGGTCTACACGCCCGACGGCGCCGGCGGCGACGAGCTGATGGGTGTGCGCACGCCGTGGATCGGCTTCACCGGCCGCCACGACGCCCACGGACGCTTGTCCACCCTCGCCTTCGTGGACGGCGCCGGCAATGAGCCCGGTGGTGAACACGTCACGTGGTTCGTCCGTTCCACTCCCTACGCCTGCGTCTGCCCCGCGCCCTTCTTCGACACGGAGGTGACCGTCGAGGACCGCCGGACCCTGACCCGGCGCTACGCCGTGGTGATCGCCGACGGCGACCGCGGACCGGACGGCACCGCTGAACTGGCCGAGGCCGGAAGGTCGTCGCTGGCAGCCGTCGGCACGATGACGCCGTCCGGCTGAAGGAGCGTGCAGCGTGCAGACGAGCCGAGCGGCCGGCGCCAGCAGCAGCACGACGAGCCACGGGACGAACGCCACCGCCGCGGAACCGCCGCCCCCGCGACGGATGAGCCTGCGGCAGCGCGTCAGGCGGGACCGGGTGCTCCTGCTCGCCGCGCTGCCGGGCATCACCCTGCTGCTGGTCTTCCAGTACCTGCCCCTGCTGGGCAACGTCATCGCCTTCAAGGACTACCAGCCGTACCTGGGGATCAACGGCAGCCCCTGGGCGGGCCTGCGCGACTTCGCGGTGATCTTCAACGGCGACCCCGCGTTCGTCAACGCGCTGGAGAACACGGTCGAGATCACCCTGCTCCAGGTCCTGGTGGCCTTCCCTGTCCCCATCGCGCTCGCACTGATGCTGGACAGCCTGGTGTCGGAGCGGGTCAAGCGCATCGTGCAGAGCGTCCTCTACCTGCCGCACTTCCTGTCCTGGGTGATCGTTGTCGCCATCTTCCAGCAGACGCTGGGGGACGCGGGGCTGCTCAACACCTTCCTGCGCGGCCATGACCTCGCCACCGTGCACGTGGTCGGGAACGCGACGGTCTTCAAGGAGATGATCACCGCCCAGGCACTGTGGAAGGACGCCGGCTGGTCCATGATCCTCTTCCTCGCCGCCCTGTCGCGTATCGACCCGGGCCTGTACGAGGCGGCGGCGGTGGACGGCGCGAGCCACTGGCGGCGGGTCTGGCACGTCTCACTGCCGGGACTGCGCGGCATCATCGTGCTGCTGCTGATCCTGCGGCTCGGCGAGTCCCTGACGGTCGGCTTCGAGCAGATCGTGCTCCAGCAGGGCGGTGTCGGCATCGACGCCAGCGAAGTGCTGGACACCTATGTCTTCAACAACGGTATCCAGCAGGGCGACTGGGGCGCCGCCGCGGCCGTGGGGCTCGTCAAGGGCGCCGTCGGCCTGCTGCTGGTGCTGGGCGCCAACAAAGTCGCCCACCGGCTCGGCGAACAGGGGATCTACCAGCGATGACCGGCAACACGCCCGGCCCGGCGCGCTTCGGCCGGCCGACCCCACTCGGCAGAACCGTCAAGACCGTGATCCTCACCGTGTGCTGCGCCGCGGTGCTGATCCCCTTCGCCGGCATCTTCGCCACCAGTCTCGCCGACCGCGCGGAGATCACCAGGAGCGGTGGGTTCGTACTGCTGCCCCACGGCGCGCACTTCGCGGCCTACCAGGCGGTGCTGTCCGGCGGCGTGGTCACGCGGGCCCTGGTGGTCAGCCTGCTGGTCACCGCTGTGGGCACGGTGCTGTCGCTCGTGTCGACCGCGCTGCTGGCCTACGGGCTGAGCCGGACCGACTCCGTGGGCCACCGCCCGCTGCTGATGACCGTGCTCTTCGCGCTGCTGTTCGCGCCCGGCATCATCCCGAGCTACCTGGTGGTCAAGCAGTTCGGGCTGCTCGACAGCTACTGGTCGCTCATCCTGCCCGCCATGGTCAACGCCTTCAATGTGGTGATCGTGCGCGCGTTCTTCATGGAGCTGCCCCGCGAACTCCTCGACAGCGCCCGTATCGACGGGGCCGGTGACTGGACCGTGCTGTGGCGGATCGTCCTGCCGCTCAGCCGCGCGGTGCTCGCGGTGGTCGGCCTCTTCTACGCGGTCGGCTACTGGAACTCGTTCTTCGGCGCGCTGCTGTACCTCAACGACACCTCCAAGTGGCCCCTGCAACTGGTGCTGCGCACCTATGTCGTCAACAACACCGCACTGGGCGTCGACCAGATCGGTGCCGGCGGTTCGTCGCTCCCGCCGCAGACCGCCATCCAGATGGCGATCCTCGTGATCTCGATCGTGCCCGTCCTGGTCGTCTACCCCTTCGTCCAGCGCCACTTCAGCAAAGGCGTCCTCACCGGCGCCGTCAAGGGCTGACCGCAGGGCCAGGCCCGCATCCCCCCTCCACCCGATCCCCAGGGAGAGCCCATGACCGGCAACACCCCCCGTATGGACCGACGATCGTTCCTGCGGAGCGCCGCGTTCGCCTCGGTGGGCGCCGCCGGCGGCGGCCTGCTGAGCGCGTGCAGTTCGTCGAGCGCCGGAACTGCGGACAACGCCGCCGACAACAGCGCCGTCGAACTGCCCGCCTACCAGCCCTACACCGCGGTGCGCCCCGACTACCCGGGCAACGCCCAGGGCCTGCTGAACGGATTCTCCGGCTACCCCGCGCACCCGGCCAGAACCATCGGCGCGCCGCCCGCGCACGGCGGGACCATCTCGGCCTTCGTGGAGACCGGGTCGCCCATCCCACCGGGCCTGGGCAGCAACCCCTACTGGCAGGAGCTGAACAAGCGGGTCGGGGCGAAGCTCGACCTCACCATCGTCCCCGCGGCCGACCTGACCACCAAGTTCGCCACCCTGATCGCCGGCGGCGACCTGCCGGACTTCATGGTGCCCCCGCTGCCGCCGCTGGCCGGGGTCCGCGGTCTGCCGCAATTCCTCGCCGCCAAATGCCAGGACCTGACGGAATTCCTCTCCGGCGACGCGGTCAAGGAATACCCCTACCTGGCCAACATCACCACCGACGCCTGGCGTTCGTGCGTGTTCGACGGCGGCATCTACGGCCTGCCCGTCTCCCGCGGCGTGGCGGGCAGTCTGATGTTCTACCGCGCGGACCTCTTCGACACGTTGGGAGCCGACCCCAACCCGAGCAGCTACGCCGAGTTCTTCCAGCTGTGCAAGGACGTCACCGACGCCAAGAAGGGCCGGTGGGCGCTCGTCACCGCGGGCTCCGCCGTCGCCTTCGTCGCCCAGATGCTCGGAGTGCCCAACGGCTGGAGCGAGAAGAACGGCAAGCTCACCAGCTCCTACGAGGACGAGAGGTACAAGCAGACGCTCTCCCAGGTCCGTACGATGGTCCAGGCCGGAGTGATCCACCCGGACAGCTTCGATCCGGCGGCGCCCTGGAAGCAGTGGTTCAACGCCGGCAACGGCCTGATGGGCGAGGACCGTTACACCGCCTGGCCCCAGTACTACGCCGACAACGTGGCCGGGTCCGCGTTCGAGGTGGCCGGGATGAGGCCGCCGAAGTTCGACGGCGGCGGGTTCGCCGGCACCTGGCAGTCGCCTCCGGTCAACAACTTCACCCCGCTCAAGAAGGCGTCCGCGTCGCGGATCAGGGAACTGCTGTCCGTGGCCAACTGGCTCGCCGCGCCGTTCGGGACCGAGGAGTACCTCTTCCGCAAGTTCGGCCTGCCCGGGACCGACTACTCCCTGCGGAACGGCGGCCCCGCCCCCACCCAGGCAGGGCTCGCCCAGACCGTACTCGGCATCCGCTACATCACGGACGCGCCCGATACCATCTTCGTGCCCGGCGATTCCGAGGCGACCAAGGCATGCTACGACTACCAGCGGGCGATCATTCCGACGTCCGTAAAAGACCCCACCGTCTCACTGTTCTCCGAGACCTACTCACGGACCGGCGCGGTGCTCGCCCAGCACCTGTCCGACGCGGCGAACGACATCCTCACCGGCCGTAAATCGATTTCCTCCTGGGACACGGCGGTCGGCCAGTGGCGCTCGTCCGGCGGCGACAAGATGCGCGCCGAATTCGAGAAGCAGTTGGGCTGACCGCGGCCGGCGGCCGGCAGGCCGGGCGGCGCCCCCGTACCGCCGCTCCTCCTCCATGGCCTCGGGGCGGCTGCCCTGGCCGCAGCGCCAGGCGGTACGATGGGACCGTGACCGTGCCCAAATCGCCCAAGCAGCAATCCAAGAGCGAACGGGGCAAGTTGGCGGCGGCCGGTACGGCGACGCTCGCGGAAATCGCCCGGCAGGCCGGAGTATCCGCACCCACTGTTTCCAAAGTGCTCAATGGACGCGCCCATGTCGCGCCCGCGACCCGGAATAAAGTGGAGGAGCTGCTCAGGGATCACGGTTACCGCCGTAAGCGCGGAGTCGCGCGGCCCCGCCCTTCCGGATTGCTGGAACTGGTCTTTCACGAACTGATCAGCCTGTGGGCGACGGAGATTATCAGGGGCGCCGAGAACGTCGCCCGTCAGGAGGGACTCACCCTCGTCCTTTCCGAGTCGGCGGGCCGGGAGGAGATGGGACTCTCCTGGGTGGACGGGGTGCTCACCCGGGATCCGGCCGGTGTCATCCTCATCATGTCCAACCTGACCGCCGAACAGAGCTCCCTCCTCGTCAGCCGGGACGTCCCGTTCGTCGTCATGGATCCCGCCGGGTCCCCGGCCGACGACGTCCCCTCCATCGGCACGACCAACTGGCAGGGCGGGTACACCGCCACCCGGCACCTGCTGGATCTCGGCCATCGGCGCATCGGCGTCATCGGCGGCCCGGCCGGCGTGCTGTGCAGCCGCGCGCGCATCGACGGCTACCGGGCCGCACTGGAGACGGGGGGTGTGATGTCCGACAGCGAACTGATCCGGCACGGTACGTTCCAGCACGACGCGGGCTATCACATCGGCAAGGAACTGCTGAGCGTCGCTGACCGCCCCACCGCGCTGTTCACCGGGAACGACATCCAGGCCATGGGCGTCTACCAGGCCGCGCGGGAGCTGGGGCTGCGCATCCCCGAAGATCTCAGCGTCGTCGGCTTCGACGACCTGCCGATATCCGCGTGGATGGGCCCTCCGCTCACCACCGTGCGACAGCCGCTGGTCGACATGGCGGAGGCCGCCGTCCGGCTCGTCCTGGAGCTGGGGCGCGGCGAGCAGCCGGGCATGCGCCGGCTGGAGCTCGCGACGAGTCTCGTCGTCCGCGACAGCACGGCGCCGCCCCCGGTCAGTCGTTGATCAGGTCGAACTCCTCATAGCTGCCGATCGACGTGCGGTTGGCGATCAGTGCGGCGGCGCCGGCGTTCTCCGCCGTGACGTAGTCGTTGTTGGCGTGGGCGCGCAGGCTGACGCTGCCGTCGGGGTTGTTGATCAGGTCGAAGGATTCCCAGGGGCCGATGGCGGTGCGGTTGGCGATCAGCGGGGCGGCTCCGCCGTTGTCGGCGGTGACGTAGTCGTTGTTGGCGTGGGCGCGCAGGCTGACGCTGCCGTCGGAGTTGTGCAGCAGGTCGAAGGACTCCCAGGCGCCGATCGCGGTCCGATTGGCGATCAGCGGCGAGGCGCCGGCGTTGTCGGCCGTCACATACTGGCTGTTGGCGTGGGCGCGCAGGCTCACGACGCCGGACGGGCCCGAGGTGCCCTGCCAGCTGTTGCCGCTCACCGTCGCGCTGAAGCCGGTGGAGCTGTTGAGGTAGGCGGAGGCTCCCGGCTTCAGACCGGTCACCGTGTTGCCGGTGATGGTGGCGGATCCGGAGGGCGCCGGGAGGTTGGGCGGTGAGATCGCGATGCCGTTGCGCCACGGGGAGGTGATCGTGTTGCTGGTCAGCTTGGTGCCGTTCGAGCTGGAGATGCCGATCGCGTCGTAGACGGAGCTGATGATGGTGTTGCCGGTGACGGTGGCGTTGGCGACGTCCCCGGTGGACTGGCCCGGGGCGTCGATGCCGATGCGCAGCGCGGGCTGGCCCTGGTTGTAGGCGTTGCCGCCGGACCGCACGATGGTGTTGCCCGACACCGTGGCCGAGGTGAGGTGGCTGCCGTTGGCGCTGAACTGGCCGACGCTCAGGCCCGTATAGCGCGCGGTGTCGGCGATGTAGTTGTTCTGCACGAGGTCGCCGCCACCGCCGTAGACCCCGATGCCGTGGGCTCCCCAGACGGCGATGACGGTGTTGTTGGTCAAGGTGGGGGCGGTCATCGCGGTGTAGTAGGTGGTCGTGCCGCCGGTGACGTTGTAGTTGACGGAGTTGATGGCCATTCCGTCGTCGCCGGTGCCGCGGATGAAGTTGTTGGTCGCGGTGAGGTGGTCGCCGACGCTGCTGTTGTTGGAGACGTTGTTGATGTTGACGCCGTCGGCCCACATGTCGGTGAAGCGGCTGTTGGACACGGTGCCGCCGGTACCGGCGCCCCATATCCCTGAGGTGTTGTGCTGGGCCCACACTCCGTTGACGGCCCAGTCGGTGCCGGACATGTCCATGGAGCCGCCGGAGCCGTCGACGGTGGCGCGGCTGGTCGCGTTGGAGTCGAGATGGAAGTTCTCCAGGGTGGTGGACACGCCGTGGAAGAGCGCGGCCGGGCCCTGGGCGTTGGGCAGGGGCACGGAACGGTAGATGGTGCTGTACCACATGCCAGCCCCCTCGATCGTGATGCCCGTGGCCGAGAGGCCGTTGGTGCCCTTCACATAGAAGGTCCCGGACGGGATCCAGAGGATCTTGCCCTGTGACTGCGCCTGGTTGATACAGGTCTGGATGGCCCCGGAGCTGTCCACCGACGCGCTGTCGGCGGAGCCGTTGGGCTGGGTGGGGTCGGAGACGGCCCCGCAGCTCGTGATGGAGACCGAGTTGGCCGGCTGGGTGATCGGCGCGGGGGGATTCTCCACGTCGATCACGTCGATGAGGTATTTGGCGGCGGTGTTGGCCGCGTCCTTCTGCAGGGTGATCGTGCTGCCCGGCGCGACGGCGGCACCGGTGACGAACGCGTGCGCGTCGTCGAAGAAGACCTGGGGGTCGCCGTCCGCCGGATTCTGGTCCTGGCCGCTGTACGCGGTGCCTTCGTACAGCCAGCTCTGCTTCGAGTTGAGGTTCAGCGCCTGGCGGAAGGTGCCGTCCACATAGAGGTTCAGGGTGGCGGTGGTGCCGCCGCCCGAGGCGCTGTCCGGGATGCTGGCCCGGACGTCGACGAAGCTGACCGGATGTCCGGTGGTGTTCGTCCAGCGGACGAACTGACCGGTGCCGGTGAGCTGCGCGTAGGCGTGTCCGGACGCTTCGAGCGCCGCGCTGGAGTACTGCGTGGTGGGCGCCGCGGTCACCGACACGGCGGTGGCGCCGCCGCCGAGCGTTCCGGCCTCGCCCTCGTAGCTGGTGAACGGGGTCGTCGCGCCGACCGTCGCGGCTGTCGCGGAGGGCAGCGAGAGGGCGACCACCAGTCCGGGTATCAGCGCCGACACCGCGACCAGTGCCGCGCCCCTGAGCAACTTCGCGCGCCCGCGCGGCCTCGACGGGCCCGGCGGGCGGAATCGGTCAGGCGCTGGATCGTGGTTCATGAGGTCCTTTTCATGGAAAACGCTCCGTGCGGTGGATCTGCTGCGGCGGATCCACCGAAGTGGGGGGAAGCGGAGCCGGGTCGGTGAGCCACGGCACACCTGTCCCACCGGACACTTCTGACGGTGTGGCTCCCGGCGCGGGTGATTCAACTGCGAACCCTGGGCGTCGTCAATAGTCCCAGCTCTGAATGTCGCGATTCTCGACTATGAGTGGGTTGGGGGTATTTACCGAGTGATGGAAGGGCGGATTCCGGCCTATACATCGGATGACGGGCGATGCTGTCGGGCCGGCTGGTCCTGTCGGTGTCCCGGCAGGCGACGCCGGGTCCTATGCCGGGTCCTATGCCGTGCCGGGACCGTCGAGGAAGCGAAGCAGTACGGCGGCCTCCGCGCGCAGCCGCGCGGCCCGGTCGGCGTGCGCGGGCGCGGTCAGCTGGGCCGCGGCCTCCAGCCGCTCGGCGGCCTCGGCGCGTACGACGTCCACCACATCGCGCTCGCTCAGCTCACGCCTCGCCGCTTCGGTGGCGCCGGCACCGACCGGCGACTGCTCAAGGGCCACGCCACGCAGCCCGGCCTCGTCCACGGGCGCAGCCTCGGCGTTGTCCAGCGCGGCGAGCGTCGTCCGCAGGGCGCTCACCGCGGCCTTGTCACGAACCCGCATGGCTTCCGGCAGGGCTTGACGCATACGAAGACGCAGAGACATGCCGACGACCCTATGGCGGCGCCCCCGGGATCCACAACGCGATCACCGGTGCCGGCGGGACGCCGCCCCGAGCAGGTCGGCTTCCGCCTGGCGGAACTCGGCGGCGTGAGCCGCGAAGGCCTCCGGGTGGAGGGCGAGCAGCTGGTCGAATCGGTGGTGGGCCCGGTCCAGGAGATCGTCGGCTTCCGGGTCGGGGCCCTGGGCGAGCAGGAGCAGGCCGAGAGTGCCCGCGTAGGTGGGGTCGTCGCTCGCGTCGCAGACGGGACGCAGGCGGGCGATGGCTGCGGGCAGCCGGCCGGAGCGGGCTTCCGCGATGGCGGTGCCGAGTTGGGCGCGGGCGTGGCAGGGGAGGATGGCGACGGCCCGCCGGTAGGAGGCCTCCGCCTCGGTCCAGGCGCCCGCGTGCTCGTGCAGGTGGCCCCAGTCGCGGTACAGACCGGCCAGGGCGACGGGCGAGACGTCCGGGTAACCGGCCACAGCCTCGTTGAAGAGCTCGTCCGCCGCGTCGGTGGCGCCCAGTTCGGCCTGGACGCAGGCCAGTCGGCCGAGCACGTGGCTGTCCTGGGTGATCTCGGAGGCCGCCTCCCACAGCCGCAGCGCCTCGGCTACACGTCCCGTCGCCTGCAGGACCGTCGCGCGCTCCTCCGCCAGCTCCCGGGCCGGCGCCGCGCGGGCTTCCCCCTCGTCCAGGCTCGCCAGCGCCGCGTCGAACAAGTGAAGCGCGCCCTCGGTGCGAGCCCGGGTCAGGTGGGCCGTGCCGTCCCGCGGAAACGCGGCCACCAGGGCGGCGGACCATCGATGGGCGGTCAGGACGTCGTCGACGCGCGCCAGCACGCCACCGCGGGTGAGCAGAGCGGTGACCAGCTCCGCCACCGCCGGCGGCTGGAATTCCCGTGCGACGCGACGCCGCGCCGACCCGATGGACGCGGTCAGGTTGGCCGCCGCGATGCGGCCGGACGTCATGACCGGCAAGGACGGACGTGCGCTCACGCGGACCTCTCCGGCCGGCCGCCCATCGGCACGCCCGGATCGGCCACCGGAGGGTGGTGGTTGGGCGGCGCGAGGTACGGGAACGTGGTGGTGGCCGGCACGGTCGCCCGGTCGACGCCGTCGCTGACGGCCTCCCCGCCGATTCCATTGACGATCAGGGTGTACAGCGCGTCGATCACGTCGTGGTTCGGTGTCCGGCCGCCGCAGCTGACATGGGTTCTGCCTTCCAACGCGGCCAGCTCGATTTCGAGGAAGCCGTCTTCGCTGTAGGGCTTGGACAGGTCGACGACGAGGAAGTCGTCCAGCAGGAGATCGGTCAGCGGATATCTCCCGTTGACCTTCAGTCCTGAGTCCTTTCGCGGGTCGAGGCTGTTGAACAGGTCGAGATTGGCGTCGATCCGGGCGCGGAAAGCGGCCAGATAGGTGTCGCCGAGCGCGAACGCGTCCTCCAGGTTGTACAGGTCCCGCAGATCCAGCTCCGGGTTCGCCGGATCGTTGCCGTTCTGGGAGAGCATGAAGTTCTTCATCTCCGGCCGCCCCTTCCGCTCGAAGCGGGACATCGGCCGGCCCAGCGTCGTGGTCTCGGCGACGACGGCGACGACGGGACCGACCCCGTCACCGAGGACCGCGCGCACATCGCAGTCGACGATGACGCTGAGCGCGTTCTGCCCTTCGACGCTGTTCGTTCCCACCGGCCGGAAGGCGAGTTCACGGGTACGCCTGGTGCGGACCTCGGCCGGCACGTCCATGAAAAACGGGTCCATCCGCAGCCCCGCGAACACCCGCAGGTCGCCCCCGGCGTCGTCCGGTTCACCGACCACGACGGTCCGGGCCGAGCCGCCGCTCGTCAGGAAGGTCGCCGTCTGCCGGGAACCGTCGGTGCCGCCGGTGCCGTCGAGGTCGGAGAAGGTGACGGTGACGCTGTGCTCGGCCGCCTCGAACCGGGTGAGCGGATGGTCACCCGGCCGCACCGTCGCCGTCCGGAGCCGGAACCGGTACGCGACCGCGTCCGAGAAGGCGGCGCCCGCCTGTGCGCCCGGGAAGACGTTCATGATGAGCGTCAGCCGACCGTCGGCGCCGGGTGTCGGGAAGGCGTAGAGATCGGTCAGGTCGACAACGGGGTCCCGCAGGGCTCGCTGGCTGGAAAGGTGATCGGACATGTCGCTCCTCAGTCGCTGGTCTCGCCGACGGACGCGATCCAGTTCAGGGCCCGGATTCCGGGCATGAAGAAGTACTCGCCGCCGGTGGTGGTCATGAAGCGGGGGACCTCTTGCAGGCGCCGGCGGACGGGGCGCCGCGGGATGGTGAACACCCCGGTGCCGTCGTTCGCGCCGATGAGGGGGTCCTTCTCGGCGCCGAGCCCGGTGAACTCCCCGTCGTCGACCCATTGGGACTTGATGAATTCGAACTGCCGGGCCAGATCGGTGCCCATGAAGATGAACACGACACCGCGGTCCACGCCGTCGTCGTCGAGCACCCCGTCCGGCAGCCCCGGACCGTAGGTGGCCCCGCGACGCAGCGCGCGGTGCAGGCTCGGGTCCACTGCGGTGCCGGCCAGCGAGTCACGCGGGTTCATCCGCCGGATGTGCGAGCCCAGGGGACAGCGCAGTCCGCGCGGGTCCTGGTCGCGGTAACCGAAGTCGTTGACCCGCTGCGGGTCGACGGCGATCGCGGGGTCGTCGTGCTCGGGGGCGAGCATCAGCGGCGCGCCGCTGCGCCAGCGGCCGATCATCTTCGCGGCCAGCAGCTCCTCCTCGTCCGGGGTGGCGGCGTTGTCGCGCAGATAGCGGCGGAAGGCCGCGACCCGGACGTGCAGTTTGCGGAAGGCCACATAGGTGCCGTTGCGGCCCAGCACCTCGGGTTCGGGCATGGGGGTGACCTGGCCGAGCTGGTTGATGTAGCCCATCAGGAACTCGCCGGCCCGGACGGGGTCGCCGAAGCCGGACGGATCGCCGTAGTGGTCGGCCCCGGTCCGGAAGATGTCGGCGACACCGCTGCCCTCGATATCGGGTTCGCCGATCCCGTCGACGAACCCCAGTTGGCTGTGCCCGGTGGGTAGTTGGGGGGTGTCGATCCGGTAGACCACCGATACGCCGGGCAGATTGGCGTGGGCCTGGTGGGCGGTGGCCAGCACGGACTGCAGCGCGGTGTCGTCAGGGGCGAACAGGGCCAGGGCGATGTGCACCTCGGTACTGCCGAGCGGGGCGTCCCAGTGCTCCGGGCCGCTGTCCCCGACATCCCCGAGCGTGGCCGCGCGGGCGGCCATCCCCGCCTTGAACTCCGGCGGGAAACTGTCCAGCGACGCTTCCGGCACGCCCAGGCGGCGCAGCCCGGAATGGCTGATCGCTACGTTCAGCCAGGCCCGTTTCGGCGGGTCCCACCAGTTCGTCGCCGTGGCCACCAGCGGTGCCAGCCGCCTGAGCATCTCCCGGCCGTGGGCCGGGTCGTCGACGCGCAGCAGGAAGTAGGCGCCGGTGTAGGGGGAGGGCCGCTGCCGCAGCACCGTGCCCTGGATGTCGGCCAGTTCCAGGACCTGCCCCGAGGCGGTCTCCTGGCTTGTCTCCTCGACCATGGCGAGGTCTCCTCTCGGTCCGGGTCCGGCTGCCGGTCGCGCGGGGTCCCCGGAGCCGCAGCCCTCCCGACTCCGGGGACCCCGCGGGCTTCGCAACGGCATCAGCTCTGGGCGACGTCGAGCAGGTCGTCGAACACGGCCGACAGGCGCAGGCCCTTCGCGATGTTGCGAGGGCTCGCCTCCGGGTTGGAGGCGTACCAGACGGACGCCTGGACCTGGTACTTCAGGATGTAGTCCACCGCCGACGGGTGCGTCAGCCCGGGGTAGCCCTCGGCGACGCCGACGAACATGTGGTCGATCCACGGGCTCGCGAACTTGATGACATCGGCGACATAGGGCTTGAAATCATCGCTGTACGTGGCGGCGAAGAGTATCTGCGTGTCGTTGTTGACCAGCCCGACCCGGAGATCGTGCACGGTTCCCAGCCGTCCTTCCCAGAACCCGGCCTCGTACTGCGCCTTGATCGCCCGCTCGCGGAACACAGCGGCGCCGCCGGGCTGGATGACAGGGGCGATCAGGCTGAACTCCGCCTTGTTCGCCACCCGCAGTCCGTAGCCCTCGAACTGCTGCCGGCCGTCCTGGGACGCCTTCTGGATCTCGGCGGGATCGATGTCCGCGGAGATGGGTTCGTACGGTGCCGCACTCATGTGGTCGGTCCTCTTCTGCCTGGGCGATGCGCCGGACTTGTTGATCACCAGACTGGTCCGGAGGCCCGCCGCGCCGCATCAGTCACCTCACTGTCGCCGCGGCCGCGGGGGTACCTAAGTCATCGCCCGGTGGCGTCCGGGTCCGGGCGGAGGCGGCGGCGACAGTGAGATGACTGAAGTCCTGAGGAGGACTTCACCATGCCTGCGATCACCATCACCGACGGCGCTTCGATCTTCTACAAGGACCGGGGCAGCGGACAGCCCGTCGTCTTCAGCCACGGCCCACTCCACCGGCGGCGGTGAGGTCACCCGCTACGTCGGCCGCCACGGCAGCGACCGCGTCGCCAAGGTCGTGCTGCTGGGCGCGGTCGGTCCGCTGATGCTGCGGACCGATGCCCATCCCGGCGGTCTGCCGATCGAGGTCTTCGACGGCATGCGCGAGGCGGTGCGCGCCGACCGCTCGCAGTTCTTCAGGGACCTGCTGCTCGCGGCAGGGGTCGCCGGGCTCGTCGTGGGCGTCATCGTCCTGGCCTGGCCCGTTCCCAGCCTGCTGGTGGTCGGCGTCGCAGTTGTTCCTGGGCGTCGTCGGCGTGCTGGCCGGGCTGGCGATGGTGGTGGCCCCCTTCGCGTCCATCACCGCGCTCACCCTGGTCGTGGGCATCTGGCTGGTCGTCCACGGCATCGCCGAAGCGGTCCACGCCATCCGGCTCGCCCGGACATGACCCGCGCCGCGGCGGTGCTCGGGTAGGGCGGCGAGCCCCTCGGGTCCGCGTCACGCCCCCTCCGGAGGACCGGGTGCCGCTGGGCCGCCGGGCGGGGCGAGGCGCGGTCAGCCGGCCCGTTTTCTGGTGGTCTTCTTCGCCGGGGTCTTCTTCCGGGCGGATTTCTTGGCGGGCATCTTGTGGACCTCGGCCTTTTCCTCGTGCTCGGCGCGGGCTTGTTCCGTCGCCCGCTGGAGTGTGGTCATGAGGTCGGTCACGCCGGTGTCCTCCGGCTCGGGCCGGGCTGGTTCCGGTGGGGCCTTGTGCTGGGCCTTGGCCTCGACGAGCTGGCGTACGGCTTCGGCGTACTCGTCGCGCATGGTCCGCATGTCGATGTCGCCGACCGCGCGGATGTACTGGTCGGCGGCGGCCCGCTCGTCGTCGGTGATCTCGACGTCGCCTTTGGGGGCGGCGTCGTCGGCGGGGCGGATCTCGTCGGGCCAGTGCAGGCGTTGCAGGACCAGGATGTCGTCCTTGGCGTGGATGAGGCCGAGGGCTTCGCCCGCACCCCGCACCGCGTATTTGCCGACGGCCGCCTTGCCGGAGCGGGCGAGGGCTTCGCGCATCAGGACGTAGGGCTTGTTCGCGGCGGCGGAGGCGGGTGCGAGGAAGTAGGGCCGGTCGAAGAACGCGGGGGGCACGCCGCCGAGTTCGAGGAATCCGCTGATCTCGATGGTCTTCGCGGTCGGCAGCGGCATCTCGTCCAGCTCGCGGTCCTCGATGGGCACGAGTGTGCCGTCGGGGGCTTCGTAGGCCCGGCCGATGTCTTCGGTGCTCAGCGGGTGCTCGTCCAGCTCGCACACCTTGGTGTATCTGACCCGGCCCTGGTCCTCGGCGTGGATCTGCCGGAAGGCGACACGGTGTGAGCGGGTCGCGGATTCCATCCGGACGGGGATGGCCACCAGGCCGAAGGTGAGGGTCCCGGACCAGATCGGGGGCATGTCGGTCCTTCCGCGTGGGCGCGTCCCCCTGCCCGCAGCCTAAGCGCGCGCGGCGTCCGGCGCGCGCCGGTCCCGTACGCCCACCGCCGGCGCCACATGGCCGGCGGACGGCGGGACACTACGTGCGCCAGTGGTATCCGAGGGCGAAGTCGACGGCGACCGCGTAGGCCACGTAGAGCAGCCACGCCCCCGTGGCCAGGTGGAAGAGGCCCAGCGCGCGTTCGGCCAGCGGGGTGCCGAACGAGAGGAAGAACTCGCTGAAGTAGACGGCGAACAGACCGAGGAAGACCAGGCCGACCGGCCAGTCGCCGACCCTGAAGAACACGGTCGCGCCCATCGCGGAGATCAGCATGAAGGCCACCGACATACCGGCGTTGGGGCGTGGATCGTTTCCCCGGTAGCGGTTCCAGCCGAGGCTGAACCAGTGGATGCCGTAGGCCGAGAAGGCGAACGCGGTCATATAGAGGGTCCGGTTCTGGAACACCTGGAACCAGGTCAGTCCGATGATGAGGATGAGGCCGGTGACGAACTGGCAGAACCCCGGCAGCCAGATGCCCCACACGCCGAGCGACCGGTCCACCCGCTCGTCGCGTTTCGGCCAGCCGACCAGCTCGTGCGGGGCCCAGATCAGATATCCCGTACCCAGGCCGAAGAAGCCGAGAGCGATCGGGGGGAAATCCGAGGGAGCGAAGGTGATCTGCATACCGTCATGCCTCCTCTGACCCTTGCTCTTTCCCGGGCCTTCTCCGTGGACTCGCGACCTCCTGCGAGATGGTTATCCGATATGTAATGGGTCTTCGTCCGTCCCGCACACCGAGCGGGCCCGTACGGCGGAGGAAATGGTCCCGTGCGGCGCGTTCCTGAGTTGCGGACGACCGGCCCGCCGGTACCTTCGACATGAAGTGATCGACGCCGCGATGGACCGGGCCGGAAGGAACAGGCCGATGGGCGTGAAACAGTGGATCGACAGCTGGCCGGTGTACCGCCAGCTCACCGGGGACGACCCGCTGGGCCGGGGCACAGCGGCGCGGTCCCCCCGCTCCGCCGGACTCACGCCCCGCACCGAGACCGCCGACCGGGTGACGGATTCGGTCTGCCCCTACTGCGCCGTGGGCTGCGCTCAGCGCGTCTTCGTCAAGGACGAGCAGGTCATCCAGATCGAGGGCAATCCGCACAGTCCCATCTCGCGCGGCCGGCTGTGCCCGAAGGGCTCGGCCAGCAAGCAGCTCGTCACCGGCCCCCATCGCGTGCAGAAGGTGCGCTACCGGCCGCCCTACGGCACCGAGTGGCAGGACCTGGACCTGGACGAGGCCATGGACATGGTGGCCGACCGGGTGCTGGACGCCCGGCGCAAGGGCTGGCAGGACGTCGACGAGTCGGGCCGGACGCTCCGGCGGACCATGGGGATCGCCAGCCTCGGCGGAGCGACGCTGGACAACGAGGAAAACTACCTGATCAAAAAGCTGTTCACGGCCCTGGGAGCACTCCAGGTCGAGAACCAGGCCCGTATTTGACACTCCGCCACGGTTCCCGGTCTGGGAGCCTCGTTCGGACGCGGCGGTGCCACCGACTACCAGCAGGACCTGATCAACTCCGACTGCATCGTCATCATGGGCTCGAACATGGCCGAAGCCCATCCGGTCGGCTTCCAGTGGGTCATGGAGGCCAAGGACCGCGGCGCCCGGGTCATCCACATCGACCCGCGGTTCACCCGGACGAGCGCGCTCGCCGACCAGCACGTCACGCTGCGGGCCGGTACGGACATCGCCTTCCTCGGCGGGGTGATCCGCTACATCCTGTCCCGCGACCTGTACTTCCGGGAGTACGTGGCGGCGTACACCAACGCCTCCTTCCTGCTGAACGAGGGGTTCCAGGACACGGAGGACCTGGACGGGCTGTTCGGCGGCTACGACGCGCGCACCGCCTCGTACGACTCCTCCGTCTGGGCGTACGAGAGCAGGGCGACCGAGGAGGGGTCCGGCCGCCGGGCGAAGGAGCAGTCCCACTCCTACCGCCACGGCGCGAGCGGCCCCGTCGTCGAAGGCGCCGCGGAGGGGATCGCCGCCGACCCCACCCTGGAGCACCCCCGGTGCGTCTTCCAGGTGCTCAAGCGGCACTTCTCGCGCTACACCCCGGAGATGGTGGAGCGGGTCTGCGGCGTGCCGCAGGACCAGTTCCTGGAGGTGTGCCGGGCCTGGACGTCCAACTCCGGCCGCGAGCGCACCGCCGGACTCGTCTACAGCGTGGGCTGGACCCAGCACTCGGTCGGCGCCCAGTACATCCGGGCCGGGTCGATCATCCAGCTGCTGCTGGGCAACATCGGCCGTCCGGGCGGCGGGATCTACGCGCTGCGCGGCCACGCCAGCATCCAGGGTTCCACCGACATCCCGACCCTGTTCAACCTGCTCCCCGGCTATCTGCCGATGCCCGACACCACCCACGAGGACCTGAGCGCCTATCTGCGGGGCCTCAGCGGCCGCAACCAGAAGGGATTCTGGGGAAACGCCGACGCCTACACGGTCTCGCTGCTCAAGGAGTACTGGGGACAGGCGGCGACCGCGGACAACGACTACTGCTTCGACTACCTGCCGCGTATCAACGGCGACCACGGCACCTACCGCACCGTGATGGACATGGTCGACGGCAAGGTCTTCGGCTACTTCCTGCTCGGCCAGAACCCGGCGGTCGGCTCGGCCCACGGCCGTATGCAGCGCCTGGGGATGGCCAATCTCGACTGGCTGGTCGTCCGCGACCTCGCCATGATCGAGAGCGCCACCTTCTGGAAGGACGCACCCGAGATCGAGACCGGCGAGATCGCCACCGAGAGCTGCCGGACGGAGGTGTTCTTCTTCCCCGCCGCCTCGCACGTGGAGAAGTCCGGCACGTTCACCCAGACCCAGCGGATGCTGCAGTGGCGCGACCAGGCGGTCGAGCCCGCCGGGGACCAGCGCTCCGAACTGTGGTTCTTCTACCAGCTCGGACTCCGGCTGAAGGAGAGGCTCGCCGCTTCGACCGACGAGCGCGACCGTCCCCTGCTCGACCTGGCCTGGGACTACGCGACCGAGGGCGACGAACCGTCGGCCGCGGACGTGCTGCGCCACATCAACGGGATCGACCTGAGCACCGGCCGTACCGTCAGCGGCTACACCGAACTGCGGGCCGACGGCAGCACGTCCTGCGGCTGCTGGATCTACAGCGGTGTCTACGCCGACGAGGTCAACCAGGCCCGGCGCCGGAAGTCCCGCTTCGAGAGCGGCCCCTACGACGCGGAGTGGGGCTGGACCTGGCCGATGAACCGGCGGGTGCTCTACAACCGCGCGTCGGCCGACCCGCAGGGGCGCCCCTGGAGCGAGCGCAAGAAGCTGGTCTGGTGGGACGCGCAGCGCCGTGAGTGGACCGGACACGACATCCCGGACTTCGAGAAGAACAAGCCGCCGGAGTACCGGCCGCCCGAGGGGTCCTCCGGGCCCGAGGCGCTGCGCGGCGACGACCCGTTCATCATGATGTCCGACGGCAAGGCGTGGCTGTTCGCGCCGACCGGACTGGCCGACGGACCGATGCCCACCCACTACGAGCCGGCCGAGTCGCCGGCGTGCAACCTGCTGTATGGCCAGCAGGCCAACCCGGTGCGCAAGGTGTACGGGCGCGCCGACAACCCGGCCAACCCGGCGGCGCCCGAGGCGCACACCGAGGTGTTCCCGTTCGTCTTCGGCGCCGCCCGGCTCACCGAGCACCACACCGCGGGCGGAATGAGCCGGCAGCTGTCCTACCTGGCGGAACTCCAGCCGGAGCTGTTCGTCGAGGTGTCGCCGGAACTGGCGGCCGAGCGGGGCCTGCGCCATCTCGACTGGGGACATGTGATCACCAGCCGGACCGTGGTGGAGGCCCGGGTGGTCGTCACCGACCGGATGGCGCCCCTGCGGGTCGACGGCCGGGTGGTGCACCAGGTCTGGATGCCCTACCACTGGGGGCAGACCGGCCTGACCACCGGGGACGTGGTGAACGACCTGATCGGGGTGGTGGCCGACCCGAACGTCTTCATCCAGGAGAGCAAGGTGCTCACCTGCGACGTCCAGCCGGGGCGCCGGCCGAGGGGACCGGCGCTGCTGCGGTACGTCGAGGACTACCGGCGCCGGGCCGGGGTCACCCCGCAGACCGGCACCCGCGTCGTGACAGCCGGAGACGGCGACCGACCCGCCCACTCGGAGCCCGACCGGCCGGAGGAGACATCATGACCCAGGAGCACAGCCTCTACGGGCTGCTCACCGACCCCGCCGCGGACGCCGGCCACCGCGATCACCCGCCCAGGGTCGGCTTCTTCACCGACACCTCGGTGTGCATCGGCTGCAAGGCGTGCGAGGTGGCCTGCAAGGAGTGGAACGGCGTACCCGAGGACGGCCTGGAGCTGCTGGGCATGTCCTTCGACAACACGGGCATGCTGGGCGCGAGTTCCTGGCGGCACGTCGCCTTCATCGAGCAGGAGGCCCCGCTGGGGAGGCAGGACGCTGGCCTGTCGGGCCTTCCCACCGGCCCCTCCGTCACCGCGACGGCGGACCGGACGGTCGCCGCCGCGATGCCCGCGGCGCCGCGGGGCGGCGCCGAGCTGGGGACCGGCCCCGTCGACCTGGGATTCCCCTCCTTCGACCTGCCCGGCTCGGGGACCGGCGCGGAGAGCCGTACGGCCTTCCGCTGGCTGATGTCCTCGGACGTGTGCAAGCACTGCACGCACGCCGGCTGCCTGGACGTCTGCCCCACCGGCGCCCTGTTCCGGACCGAGTTCGGCTCGGTGGTGGTCCAGCAGGACATCTGCAACGGCTGCGGCTACTGCGTGTCCGGCTGCCCCTACGGCGTCATCGACCGGCGGCCCGACGACGGACGGGCCTTCAAGTGCACCCTGTGCTACGACCGGCTCCGCGGCGACATGGAGCCGGCCTGCGCGCAGGCGTGCCCGACGAAGTCCATCCAGTTCGGCCCCCTGGACGAACTGCGCGAGCGGGCCGGGCGGCGGCTGGAGCAGCTCCACGAGGCGGGGGTGGGCGAGGCCCGGCTCTACGGGCACGACCCCGACGACGGGGTGGGCGGCGACGGCGCGTTCTTCCTGCTGCTGGACGAGCCGGAGGTGTACGGACTGCCGCCGGACCCGGTGGTGCCGACCCGCGACCTGCCGGCGATGTGGAAGTCCGCCGGGTACGCCGCCTCGGCACTGCTGGCGGCCTCGGTGGCCGTCTTCATCGGTGGCCGGCGATGAGCGCCGAGCAGCTCCGGCCGCCGAAGCCCGGCGCCAGGGCCGCCGAGGCATGGGCGCGCGTCCGGGGCCGAATCGGTGGGGCGAGGCCGGAGCCGTCCACCGGGACGCCGCCCGGGCACCGCTCCTACTACGGCCGGCCGGTGCTGAAACCCCCGGTGTGGGAGTGGAAGATCCCGGCGTACTTCTTCACCGGCGGCCTGTCGGCCGGCGCCGGGCTGCTGGCGGCCGGCGCCGATCTGACGGGGCGGCCGGCGCTGCGCAGGGCGGGCCGCCTGGGCGGCTTCGGCGCGCTGCTGGTCAGCTCGTATCTGCTGATCGCCGACCTCGGCAGGCCGGAGCGCTTCCACCACATGCTGCGCGTCGCCAAGCCGACGTCGCCGATGTCGGTCGGCACCTGGATCCTGGTGGCCTACGGACCGGGCAGTGCGCTGGCGGCCGGCGCCGAGCTGCTGCCGCGCGCCGTGCGCGCCACCCTCCCGGGCCGGCTGCTGGTGGTGGCCGCCCGCCCGGCCGGCCTGTCCGCGGCGCTCTTCGCCCCGGGACTCGCCTCGTACACCGCGGTGCTGCTCTCCCAGACGGCGGTGCCGGCCTGGCACGAGGCACGCGCGGAGATGCCCTTCGTCTTCACCGGATCGGCGGCGGCCAGCGGCGGCGGGCTGGGGATGCTGCTGGCGCCGGTGGCCGAGGCGGGCCCGGCCCGCCGGCTCGCGGCGGCCGGCGCGGCGGCGGAGCTTGTCGCGTCGCGGCTGATCGAACGGCGACCCGGCCTGGTGCCCACCGCTTTCACCACCGGCCGGGCGCACCGGCTGCGTCAGGCCTCGCAGTGGCTCACGCTGGGCGGAGCGGTCGCCGCGGTCACGGTGGCCCGGCGCAGCCGGCCGGCCGCCGCCGCGGCGGGCGTGGCCCTGCTGGCCGGCAGCGCGCTGCAGCGCTTCGGCGTCTTCGAGGCGGGCGTGGCCTCGACGAAGGACCCGGCCTATGTGGTGGTGCCGCAGCGGGAGCGGCTGCGGACCACGGGCGGCGTGGCCCGCGAGGCGGGGGCTTCCGACCGGCCCCGGTGACGGCTCACATGAAGTTGCGGGTGTGCAGCGCCGAGAGCTCGGCCGCCTCGTCGGCGGGGAAGCCGAGCCGCACCAGCCGGCGCTGCCGCCCTTCGTCCATCGCCGCCAGGAGGTCACGGACGGCCCGGTGGCCGCGGCCGATGGCGGTGGGCTCCCAGCCGCCGGCCGCCAGCAGGACGAGGGAGTCGAGGACGTCCTGGTTGAGACCGGCGGTGTCCCGCAGCACGTCGTGCCGGCGCTCGACCGCGCCGCGCAACCGGCCGCGCAGGCCCGGGTCCACGGACGACTGGTGCTCCAGATGGGCGACGCCGAAGGCGACATGGCGGGCCTCGTCCTGGTGGGCCAGGCGCACCACCGCACGGGTGACCGGGTCGGGCGCGTGCCGGTCCAGGAACGACAGCAGGTTGAGGAAGCTGCCCTCGCCCAGCACGGAGAGCAGGAACGAGGCGAGCGCGAAGTCGGGTTCGGCGAGCAGGGTGGCCAGAGAAGCGCGTCCGCCGGCCGAGGAGGTGCCCATCCGCCCGGTCCTCAGCAGCGCCCGGCGGGTGAAGACCTCCAGGTGGCGGGCCTCGTCCGCGGCCTGGACGGCGAGCAGTTGGACCACCTCCCGGAAGTGCGGATGGACCCGCGCCAGCAGCCGGGCCGGCAGCACCAGGGCCGCCTGCTCGTTCTCCACCAGGTAGGTCATCACCTGCACCACCGCCGCCTCCACGTCCGGCGGCAACTCGAAGGCGGCGTCCCAGGGCACCGCCGCGGCGGGGTCCCACTGGGCCGCGGCCGCGTGGGCGTACAGGCTGGGCGCGATCTCCGCCCACACCAGGTCGCGCTCGGCGAGATCGAACCCGACGGCGGGCGCCCCCTCCTCGACGAGCGCTCCTCGGGCGGCCAATCCCCAGCCGGGGTCCGGGCGTTCGACGATCCCGCGCGGCGAGGGCCCGCCGGCCCGCACCGCCCCGGCCCAGCGGTCGTGGCCGGCCGGCCCGCGGACGACCACCGCCCCGTCCGGGCTGTGCGGCCCCTCCCAGGGCCGCACCTGGTGACCCCGGCCGCGGCACCAGGCCGACAGGTGGACCAGCAGGGCCGGGTCGCGCCCGGTCACCGCGAGCTGCCCGCCGGGCGCCAGCCCGGCGAGCGCCCGCTGCACCAGGAGGTGTCCGCCCTGGCCGAAGGGGAGGTCCGCCAGATCGACCACGGTCCGCGACTCGGCCGAGCGGCTCACGGCCGGTAGCCCCCGGCGGTCACACGGCCCGCGGCGTCGTAGAAGCCCGTCTCGTCGACCGCGGTCTCCAGCGCCGCGAAGTGCTCGGTCCGGCCGGGCAGCCAGGCGTTGAGGCCCTCCAGGTCGAACAACCGCCTGACCTCGGGCTCGGCGGGCGACATGGTGAGCAGCAGTGCGCCGAAACGCTCCATGAGCGCCGCGGGCGCCGCGTCGTTGACCGCCATGACGCAGTGGTCGTAGGCCGGTGTCCGGGCGAGGATCCGGGTGCCGCCGGCCGGCAGGGTGCCCTCCTGCTCGAACAGCAGGTGGTTCGCGTCCAGCAGACAGGCGGCGGCGACCTGCCCGGCGACAAGCGCGCGGGCGGCCTCGCGCTCACCGCCGATGTGGTCGCCGTGCAGCCCGACGCCGACCTCATGTCCGTGTACCCGCACGTCCTCGCCGGGGCGCAGCCCTTCGGCGCGCAGCAGCGACAGCGGGATGAGGGTGGCCTGCGGCGAGTCCACCGCGCCCACCGCGACCGACTCGCCCTTGAGGTCGCGGGCGCGGGTGAAGGGCGCGTCGGCGCGCACCACGACGAGCGACCGCAGGCCGCGGTCGGTGTCCCGCATCACCAGCGGTCGTACCCGCGCGCCGCCGGCGGCCGCCAGCCGGCGGGTGCGGATCCACGCCAGCGGAGAGTTCCACGCCGCGTGGATCCGGCCCTCGGCGAGATCCTCGACCTGACGCTCGTAGTGCGAGTACAGGACGACGTCGAAGGGCAGGCCGCGCGCGGTCAGCCACGAGCGGAAGCCCGTCCAGATGGTCACCACCTTGGGGTCGTAGGCGACGGCCCCCATCAGCAGGGTCACGCGGCGCCGCCGAACAGCGGCAGGCCCAGGCCCGCACGACCGCTGAAGTCGTACAGCGCCTCGGTGGTGGGCGCCATGACCCGGGCCGCGAGCGCGTCCCGGAAGCGGCGCTCGACGCCCAGGTCGCGGCGGAACGCGGCACCGCCGCACAGCCGCATGACCCCGTCGGCGACCTCCGCCGCGGTCTCGCCCGCGACTGCCTTGACCTGCAGGACGCGCAGCATCGCGTCCTCGCGGCCCGTCTCCAGCGCGGTGAGCGTGTCGGAGAGGAACGCCCGCGCGGTGTCGGCGCGGGTACGCAGCCTGGCGAACGCGGCCACCACCGGTGGCTGTTCGGCCAGGCTCTGCTCCAGGTGCTCCAGCCGCGCCTGCGACAGATGGGCGCGGGCCTGGCCGAGCAGCGCCTCGCACACTCCCACGCAGAAGGCCGCGTTGAGCACCAGGAAGCGGGGGAGCGCGGTGGTCAGGGCGATGTCCAGGCCCTGCCCGTCCGCGCCGAGCATCGCCGAGAGCGGTACGTCCACGGCCTCGGCCGTGATCGGGCAGGAGGCGTTGCCGCGCAGTCCGAAGCCGTCGAAGGAGCCCCGGACGGACAGGCCGGCGGTGTCACTGGGCAGCTGCCACAGCGTCATCGGCCCGGGCGCCGACAGCGGCCGGCTGGACCACACATAGCTGTCCGCGTGGCCGGCGGAGGTCACCCAGCTCTTGCGGGCGTCGAGACGCACCCGGCCGCCGCGCTCCGTCGCGGTGCCCAGCGGAGCCCAGAAGTGGCTGCGCGAGCCGCTCTCCGAGAAGGCCAGCGTGGTCAGATGCCGGCCCGCGGCGATCGCCCGCCGCAGCTCCTCGCCGCCGTGCGCCTCGATCACGGCGGTGGCCGAGTAGTGCATGAGCACCACCATGGCGGTGGACGAACAGGCTGTCGCGAGGTGCTCGACGACCTCGGCCGCGGTGGCCAGCGACGCCTGGGCGCCCCCGACCTCGGCGGCGCTCAGCAGACCGAGCACACCCGCCCGGCCCAGCGCCGCCACCGCTTGCGCGGGAAAGGCGCCCTCGCGGTCCACCGCGGCCGCGCCGGGCAGGACCGTGTCCTCGATCACCCGCTTCAAGACGTCCGACACGTCCTCCGGCGGGAGGGCGGGTGAGGTGGTGGAACGGGCGGCGGACGGAGCGCTCATGGTTGTGCTTCCTCGGGACGTGCGGCGGGTGGAGACCTGGCGCCTGCGACGCTAAGGGCGCCGCCGCGGCCCCAGGGGGGTCGGCGGAGAGGGCTTCACCCGAAGGGGTACGCGGCGTTGGGCCGGTCGGGTCGCCCGCGCGGCCGACCCGACCGCGCGGTCCTGCGACAGGCCCGGCGCGCGCACGCGCCGGGCGGCGGCCCGGGGACCCGTTCAGCGCAGGACGAGCGGGTGTTCCCGGCGGGCGACCAGTTCCCCGACCACCGGTGCGCCGGGGACCTCGCCCGCCACCAGCAGTCCCCCGGAGGTCTGCGCGTCGGCCAGGAGCAGCCGGGTCAGCTCGTCGGCGGAGCCGAAGTCGGTGTGCGGGGCGACCCATGCGAGATTGCGGCGGGTGCCGCCGCTGACGAACCCCTCCCGGGCGGCCGCCGCCGCTCCGTCGAGGAAGGGCACCGCCGAGACGTCGATCACGGCGGTCACCCCCGACGCGCGGGCCATCTTGAACACGTGGCCGAGCAGGCCGAATCCGGTGACGTCGGTCGCGCACACCGCCCCCGCCGCCAGGGCGGCCGCGGCGGCGTCCCGGTTCAGCCCCACCATCGCGGCCACCGCCTCCGGGAAGACCTCCCCCGTCGCCTTGTGCCGGTTGTTGAGGACGCCCAAGCCCAGCGGCTTGGTCAGCGACAGCGGCACACCGGGCCGGCCGGTGTCGTTGCGCAGCAGGCGCTCCGGATCGGCCACGCCGGTGACCGCCATGCCGTACTTGGGTTCCGGGTCGTCCACGCTGTGGCCGCCGCCGACATGGCAGCCTGCTTCCGCCGCGATGTCGAGCCCGCCGCGCAGCACCTCGCGGGCCAGCTCGAAGGGCAGCACCTCCCGGGGCCAGGCGAGCAGGTTGACGGCCACCAGGGGAGTGCCGCCCATGGCGTAGACGTCGGACAGCGCGTTCGCGGCGGCGATCCGTCCCCAGTCGTAGGGATCGTCCACCACCGGGGTGAAGAAGTCGGCAGTGGCCACGACGGCGAGCGCGCCGGGACCGCCCGGCAACCGCACCACGGCCGCGTCGTCCCCGCTGTCGAGGCCGACAAGCAGGTCCGCGGCGCCGCCCCCCGCGGGGCCGCGGCCGGTCAGTCCGGCCACGACCTCCTCCAGCTCGCCCGGGGGGATCTTGCAGGCGCATCCTCCACCGTGCGCGTACTGGGTCAGCCTCATGCCTGCCTGCGTGGTCGCGGTCGCCATCACATGTCCCTTCTGCTGCTCTGCTGCTCTGCTGCGGGTCCCGCCGTGTCCGGACACGGCCGTGGGTTGGGCTGTTGGACTGGGCGGCTCGGCGCGTGCGGCGCGGTGCGTTGACCCCCGGCGGGCCCGGCGGTTCGATGACGCGTGAGCGGGCCGTGCGCGCGGCGGCCCGGCGGGGAGGCGTAGAGGTGCCTGGTGGCCCTCCCGGTCTTCAAAACCGAGGTGTCCGAGCAACTCGGGCAGGCGGGTTCGATTCCCGTCCGCCTCCGCTTTCGTCGCGGCGCCGCGACACCGGGCGACCGGGTCGGCGGTCCGCGCGGCCTCAGCCCTCATCGCCCGTGTCCCCCGGGCGCGTCGGGGCCGGGCAGCGCCGCAGGGAACCGTCGAGACGGACGGTGTGGCCCCGCCGGTCGAGGTGTTCGAGCAGCGGGATGACGACGCGGCGGGTGGTGTCCAGCGCCCGGCGCGCCTGACTGGCGGTGAAGGGCTGGGGGAGCCGGGACAGGACGGCTGCCGCCCGCCCGTCCGCGCCCGGCAGCAGCACGACGCCGTCCGCGATCCGCAGCAGGGTGCCCGCGGCCGCGGCGGCGGCCAGCAGCCGGGGCGTCAGGCCGAGCTGTTCCAGCCGGTCTGACTCGGGGGCACGGAAGGGCGCGCCGGCCAGGTCGGCGCGTACCGCCGCGACGGCCGCCTCGACCGCGGGCGGCAGGGCGGGCAGGGCCTGGCTGCCGTAGAGCCGGCCGTCGCGCTGCCGCAGCCCGGGATCGGCCGCCAGCAGCGCCTCGACCAGGCAGCGGTCCGGCAGACCGAGCGCCTGGCGGGCGGCCTCCAGCGGAAGGCCGGGGTCCAGCGGGCGCCCGGCGGCGTGCTCGTCGACGGCCTGGCGGAGTCCGGTACGCAGGGCCGACCAGTGGTCCGGATCGGCCAGCCAGTCGCCGGCCACCGGGGCGTACGGCGCGCGCACCCCCATGGCCTCCAGTTCGGCACGGCGCACCAGCCGGCGCCGCCGCACCTCCGCCGCTCCGTCCGCCGGCACTCCCACGGCCCGCAGCTCCAGCGCCCGGGCCGCGGCCGATCCGCGCCGGGTGAGCCGCGGCGGGCGGACGTCCAGCACGGTGACCCCGGCCGGGACGCGGTGCCGGCCCGGATCGCGCAACAGCGCCCGGTCCGCGATCCGCAGCGGCAGCGCGCCGGCCAGCCGCAGGCGGGCGGTGTCCTCGCCCAGCGGCCGGACGGCCACCGGGACGGCCGCCGAGCCGATGTGCAGGGTGAGTTGCCCGGGCAGGTCACGCGCGGGGTCGCCGTCCAGCCGGATGTCCACCGTGTCCGCGGTGAGCCAGCGGCCGGGCGTGAGCAGCGCGTCCCCGCGGCCCAGGCCGTCGGAGCCCGGCCCGTGCAGGTTGACCGCCACCCGGGCGACCGCACCGACCTCGCCGCGCGACTCCTTCAGTGTCTGCAGGCCCCGGATCCGGAACAGCGGGCCGCCGCACGCCGGTTCGAGCTGGTCTCCCACCCGCAGCGTGCCCGCGCCGAGCGTGCCGGTGACGACCGTGCCCCGGCCGCGCACCGTGAAGACCCGGTCCACCCACAGGCGCACGTCCGCGGCGGTGTCGGGGGCGGGCAGCGCCCGGGCCAGCCGGGTCAGCGCCGCACGCAGGCCGTCCATCCCGGCGCCGGTCACCGGGCTGACGGCCACCGACTCCACCGAGCCGAGCGAGGACCTGGCGATCCGGGTCAGCGCCTCCGCGCGGACCGCCGACGGATCCGCCAGGTCAGCGCGGGAGACCGCGAGCAGGCCGTGGCGCGCACCGAGCGCGTCGAGCACCGTGAGGTGCTCCTCGGACTGCGGCTGCCAGCCCTGGTCGGCGGCCACCACGAACAGCACCGCGGGGACCGGCCCCACACCGGCCAGCATGTTGCCCACCAGGCGCTCGTGTCCCGGTACGTCGACGAAGGCCATGTCCCCGACACCGGGCAGCCGGGTCCACGCGAACCCCAGGTCCAGGGTCATGCCGCGCCGCCGCTCCTCGGCCCACCGGTCCGGCTCCATTCCCGTCAGAGCCCGCACCAGGGTCGACTTTCCGTGGTCGACGTGTCCGGCCGTGGCGACGACGTGCACGCGGGATCACCTCCCGCGCGGGTCGTGGGCGCCGGTCGGTGGGGTGCGCTCCGCACGGCCGGCGGCGGAAGGTCCGAGGTCCCGCCCGCTTCCCGGGGAGCGTCCCGGCGCGGGTGTCACTCCCGGTGAGGCCGCCGGGCGGGAGCCGACCGGCGGGGCGGCGGCCGCCTCGCCCGCCTGCCGGGCGGCGGCCGCCAGCGCGTCGTCCATGTCCTCCGGAACCGCCCGCAGGTCCAGCAGGCACCGGCCCTGCTCGACCCGGCCCATCACGGCCGGCACCGCCTGCCGCAGCGGGCCGGCGCAGGAAGCGGGCAGCGACACCGCGGCACTGGGCAGCGCGACCCCGGGCGCGCCCCCGCCGCCGATCACTGCCTCGCTGGCGACCGCCCGGCAGTCGAGCCCCGCCGCACGCAGGGACGCGGCGAGCCGCTGCGCGCGTTCGCGCAGCCGTCCGGGGTCCGCGTGCAGTGAGCTGTGGACGGGTGTGGCGGGCCCGCGCAGCGTCGCCTCCAGCGCGGCCAGCGTCAGCTTGTCCACGCGCAGCGCCCGGGCGAGGGGATGGCGCGCGAGCCGCCGCACGAGGTCCGCGCGGCCCAGCAGCAGACCGCACTGCGGACCACCGAGGAGCTTGTCGCCGCTGGCGGTCACCAGGTCGGCCCCGGCCCGCAGCCAGCCGGTCGCGTCCGGCTCGTCCGGCAGCGCGGCGTCACGGGTCAGCAGCCCGGAGCCGATGTCGGCGACGACGGGCACGCCCAGCCCCCGCAGGTCGGCGACGCCGACACCGCCGGTGAAGCCGGTGACCCGGAAGTTGGAGGGATGCACCTTCAGGACGAACCCGGTGTCGGGGCCCACGGCCGAGGCGTAGTCCGCGAGCGCGGTGCGGTTGGTCGTGCCGACCTCGCGCAACCGGGCACCGGTCGACACCAGCAGGTCCGGCAGCCGGAAGCCGTCCCCGATCTCGACCAGTTCGCCGCGGCTGACCACGATGTCCTTGCCCCGCGCCAGCGCCGTCGCCGCCAGCACCAGCGCCGCCGCCCCGTTGTTGACGACGTGTGCGGCCTCGGCGGCCGGCACGCGCCCGAGCAGCGCCTCGATCGCGGACCGGCCCCGCCGGGCCCGGGCGCCGGTGGCCAGGTCGAGCTCCACGTCCGTGGTGCCGCTGGCGGCGAGCAGCGCCTCGCGGGCCGCCGCGGAGAGCGGTGCCCGGCCCAGATTGGTGTGGAGCAGCACCCCCGTCGCGTTGATCACCGGCCGCAGCGCCGAAGCGGTGGCCGGCAGGGCGGCCACCGTCTCCTCGGCGACGTCGGACGGCGACAGCTCACCGGCACGGGCGCGTTCCTGGACGCCCGCCAGTACGGACTTCACCACTCCGCGTCCCAGCCGGTCCACGGCCGCGGCCAGCCGGGGGTCGGCGAGCACCGCGTCCGTACGCGGCACATGGCGCCGGGTGTCGACCGGGAGGGTGGGGGTGGGGGTGATCTCGCCTTCCATCTCCTGCGCCTTCGCCGAGGGCCGGCAGGCGGGGAAGAGGCCGGGTGCGCGCCTTCCCCGGAACGGGCCTGCGGACCGGCTCGTCCGTACCCGGGGCGGTCACCGTACTGCCGCCGCGCCACGGACCGGCCGCACGGCACCGGCGGACACGGCGGGGCCACCCGGATATCACCCGTCCGGCGCAGCTCCCCGCCCGGAGCCCGCCGCCGGCCCGGCACCACCGCCCCCCGTCGCGGACCGCGCGCGGATCACCGAGCGGCAGGCTCGGCGGGGGCGTCCGACGGGGGCCCGCCGGGTGGGCGCTCGAAGGCGAACAACGAGGTCAACCGCCTGTTCGGCGCACTCCGGCAGCGTAGTGATCTCGGCGGCGTACACTCGGCAACCGCTCGCCACGGGGTGGGTAGTGATCCGGAGGGGGAAAGCGGATGGACATCATCTATCAGGCGCTGGTCGACGAACGGGGTGATGTCGTGGCCTCGGTCCGCGCCGAAGCGGAACGGGTCCTCAGGGACCTGGCCCGCGACATGGCCGGCATCGCCCCGGCGGGCACCCCGTGGTTCGGCTCCGCGCAACCGGGCGGCGGCCGCGCGCAGGGCGGGACGGGCGGCGCCTTACGCCGGGCCCTGCCCGGGGCGCCGGAAGCCGGCGAGTCCTGAGCCGCCCGCGACCGACGCATACAGGAAGGCCCACGAACGGCGGGAGCGGTGCACCCGCGGGACCTCCGCCGGTATCCACTCCGCATGCGTGAGGCACCGTCACCTCGGTGCGGCCGGAACCCGCCCGCCTCGGCGCCGGTGGAGCGGACCGTCGTGGCGGCCCGCTCCACTGCCCACCCCTCGGCCGGACCGGCGCAGGGGCAGCCCCCCGCGTAACCGCCGCCGAACCGGCCGCCGCCGTGCTTCCCGGCGGCTTCACGGAGCCGGAGGATCTGCCACCCCTCCGGTGAGCAGATGGACCCCGTGGGACAGCCGGGCACCCGCCGGGCTCCGGCGCGCCACCGTCCCGGCACCTACGCAGCCTGTAGGTGATCGGTCGTCGGCCGTTCCGCGACTGTTCAACCAGCCGTCCCCGTCCGTGATTTGTGTGGTCCCTATGTTGCCTGAGGGATTGCAAGGAGGGACTCATGGACGAACAGCTCGCGGTCCGGGCTCGGGGAATCAGCAAGTGTTTCGGCGACGTCGTCGCCCTGGACGGCATCGATCTGGATGTGGCGCGGGGGCAGGTCCACGGCCTGGTCGGGCCGAACGGCGCCGGCAAGACGACCTTGCTGGGACTCCTGCTGGGCCTGGCCGTCGCCGACGGCGGCCGGCTGGAGATCCTGGGTACGCCGGTCGGGCGCGCGCTGGCGGCTCCTGACGGTGTGGCCGGCTTCGTGGACGGGCCGGGTCTGTACCCCTCGCTCACCGCCCGGCAGAATCTGGCCGCGCTGGCCGCTCTGCGCGGCCAGGACGCGCGGACGGCGGGGATCGACGACGTGCTCGATCAGGTCGGGCTCAGCGATGTCGCCGACGACCGGGCCCGCGGCTTCTCCCTCGGCATGCGCCAGCGGCTCGGGCTCGCCGCCGCCCTGCTCACCAAGCCCCGGCTGCTGGTGCTCGACGAACCCGCCAACGGGCTCGACCCGGCGGGCAAAAGACACGTCCACGGTGTCCTCACCCGGCTCGCGGCGCAGGGAACCAGCGTCGTGATGTCGAGCCACCGCATGGACGACCTGGAGGCGCTGTGCTCCGAGGTCACCATCCTCGCCACCGGACGGGTCGTCTTCTCCGGGCCGCTGGGCAAGCTGGCCGCCGAGAACAGCGAACTCGACTACCGGCTGCTGGCCTCGGACCCGCGGGCGGCGCGCGAGCTGGCGCTCGACACCGCGGGGATCAAGGTCGTCGAGGACGCCGGCCCGTGGCGCGGCGCCGAAGTGCTCGTCGTCCGCGCGCTGCTGCACGCTCTCGACGAACTGGTGGCGCGACTCGTGACCGCGGGCGTCGCGGTGCGCGAACTCGCCCCCGTGGTCTCACCGCTCGAGGCCGCCTTCCTCGCCCTCACCGAACAGCAGGAGTCCGGCCGATGAGCGCCACCGCGACCGCGCCCGCGATCGACGACAACGTTGCCAGCACCCGTCCTGTCTCGGTGGCGCGCGGCTACCGCTTCGAGCTGGTCAAACTGGTCTCGCAATGGCGTATCCGCCTGCTGGTCCTCGCCTGCTGGATCGCGCCGGCGCTGTTCGTCGCCGCGGTGAGCCAGCAGAGCACGCTCCCCTCCGACACCCTGTTCGGCCGCTGGATGCACGCCACCGGCTGGGCCGGACCGCTGATGATGCTCGGCTTCGCGGGCACCTGGGCGCTGCCGCTGCTGACCTCGCTGGTGGCCGGCGACGTGTTCGCCGCCGAGGACCGGCTCGGCACCTGGCGGCACCTGCTGGTCGCCGTCCGGTCACCGCGGCGGATCTTCGCCGCGAAGGCACTGGCCAGCCTTACCGTCATCCTGCTGCTGGTGGCCGGACTGGCCGTCTCCAGCACGGTCGGCGGGCTCCTGGCCGTCGGCGACCACCCGCTGGTCGGCCTGGACGGGCACTTGCTGACGCCGTCGGACGCCGCCGGCAAGGTGCTGCTCGCCTGGGTCTGCGTACTCGCCCCGACGCTGGCCCTCGCCGGGATCGGACTGCTCGGGTCCGTCGCCCTGGGCCGGTCCCCGATGGGCCTGCTGCTGCCCGCGCTCGTCGCGCTCGCGATGCAGCTCGCCCAGATGCTGCCGCTGCCGGTCGCCGTCCGCCTCGCCCTGCCCGGCTACGCCTTCATCGCCTGGCACGGGCTGTTCACCACTCCCGCACAGGTCGCCCCGCTCCTGATCGGCGTCGCGGTCAGCCTGGTGTGGGCCGCGACCGGGACGGCGCTGGCCTACCTGTTCTTCATACGGCGCGACTTCACCAATCCGACCTCCGACGGCGCCGGGCGCCGCGCGGTCACCACCGGAGTCCTGCCGCTGGCCGGACTGCTCGCCCTCACCGTCGCGGTCGTCGCGGTCGCGACGCCGTCGACGGGCTCCGGAATCGTGCGGAGCAAGGTGCAGCGCTCGGTCGCCACGGCCTTCGCCCACCTCTACCGGATCCAGACCGAGCAGCTGAACCGCCCCGCCGTCACCGAGGCACAGCTGAGGGTCACGGCGGCGTGCAACAAGGGCGACGGCCAGGTCGCCCCCCACGGTGCGGGCAACGACTGGCGCTGCGTCGTCACCTGGCACCTCCCTGGCGTCGAGGCCGCGGGGACGGCCATCTACCAGCTCGACGTCACCTCGGACGGGCGGTACGTCGCCGACGGCGACGGGCCGAAGGAAGTGAACGGCTACTTCCTGGTGCGGACCCCGATCGGGAACGCGCCGAACCCGCTGTGGCAGTTCGACGGAGACGTCGACCTGCTCTCGTGAACGGCCGGTTCTCCATGCGGCCCCGAGGCCGCGCCCCGGAACCCGCCGGAGCGGTTCGCCGGCAACCGCGAGCCGTTCGTCACCTCCTCGAAAGGAACACTCCATGCAGGTCATACGGCAGCGCCGGATCAACGAGAAGGCGCAGGTCAGCCTACTCGGTCGGCGCGTCGGCCGCCGAACTGCCCTGGTGACGGCGTGCATCACCGTCGCCCTCGGCGTCACGGGAACCGCCGTGGCCTCGACGCAGCAGTTCGGCAAGCAGCAGGTCGGCCAGATCACCGCCAAGGGCCAGGTCGTCTCCAGCGACCAGTACATCGACCCCTACGGCGACCACCTCGTCATCAACGACGGCAAGATCATGTCGTCGACGGTCAGCCCCGACGGCACGCACCTCGCCGCCTCGGTCACCGACGGCTCGGTGGCGCTGAACATCGTGGACCTCAAGACCTGGAAGGTGCTGCAGCGCGTCGGCAACTCCGCGTCAGCGGACCTGCGCATCAGCGGCAACGACGTCGGCCAGGAAGGCCCCACGTACTCGCCCGACGGCAAGCAGCTGTGGCTCGGCCAGACCGACGGCTACACCAAGTTCACCGTGAACCCGGACGGCACCCTCGCCAACCCGGTGTCCGTCAAGATCCCGGCGGACGGCCCCAAGCACGCCCTGGTCGGCGCGGCGGTGTTCTCCGCCGACGGCGCGGTCGTGTACTCCGCGGTCAACGGCCAGAACCGGGTCGTCGCCATCAACGCCTCGACCGGCGCCATCCAGCAGAGCTGGACCGTGGGCAACGCCCCGCGCGGCATCGTCAAGGTCGGCGACAAGCTCTACGTCAGCAACGAGGGCGGGCGGGCGGCCAGGCCCGGCGAGACCACGATCAACTCCTACAACACCCAGGTGCCGGCCAACCCGGTGACCGGCGCCACCACCACCGGCACGGTCAGCGTCATCAACCTGGCGAAGCCGAACGCCGCCGTCGCGAGCATCGACGTCGGTCTGCACCCGACCGCCCTGTACGCCGCGAAGGGGGCGGTGTTCGTCACCAACACCGCCACCGACGACGTGTCGGTCATCAAGACCTCCAACGACAAGGTCGTGCAGACCATCGCCACCCGGCCGTGGCCGGAGGCGTCGGTCGGCTACGAGCCCAACGCGGTGACCCTCACCGACGACGGCCACCTGCTGGTGACCCTCGGCCGCGCCAACGCGATCGCGGTCTACCGGTACACCAGCCCGCAGGAGCCGGTCAGCTACGTCGGTCTGCTCCCCACGGACTACTTCCCGTCCGAGATCGCCACCGTCGGCAAGCAGATCGTCGTCTCCAACACCCGTGGTGTGGACGCCCTGCGGCCCACCACGGCCGCCGGGCACGGCACCCACGACACCACGTCGAGCGTGCAGCACTTCACGCTGCCGAGCGACAAGACCATCAAGTCCGAGACGGACAAGGTCTTCCAGCAGAACGGCTGGACCAACGGAGCCGTCAAGGAGGCCAAGGGCAAGAGCAAGGCCAAGCCCGTCCCGGTCCCGGCCCGCCTCGGCGACCCGTCGACGATCAAGCACGTCTTCCTGATCGTCAAGGAGAACCGGACCTACGACCAGGTCCTCGGCGACATCCCGCAGGGTAACGGCGACCCCGCGCTGACGCAGTTCGGCGAGAACGTGACGCCGAACCAGCACGCGCTGGCCGAGCAGTTCGGGCTGTACGACAACACCTACGACATCGGCACGAACTCCGCCGAGGGCCACAACTGGCTGATGCAGGCCGACAACCCCGAGTACACCGAGTCCTCGGCCGGCGAGTACCTGCGCAGCTACGACACCGAGGACGACGCTCTCGGCCACCAGCAGTCCGGCTTCCTGTGGACCGGAGCGCAGGCGGCCGACAAGACGGTGCGGGACTTCGGCGAGTTCCAGCAGTTCCTGACCAAGCCGGCCGCCGCCACCTGGCAGAATCTCTACTGCGATTCGAAGAACATGGCCGCCACCGGGCAGGGCACCGCCTACCCGCTGGACTCGTCCTCGCCGATCCCGTCGCTCAACGACGTGTCCGTGCCCGGTTTCCCGAAGTTCGACACCAGCGTCCCGGACGTCTACCGGGAGCAGATCTGGCAGCAGGACTTCGAGAAGAACGGTCCGGCCAACCTGAACATGTTCTGGCTCTCCAGCGACCACACCGGCGGTCCGGCCAGCCCGGCCGCCCAGGTCGCCGACAACGACCTCGCGGTCGGCAAGATGGTCGACACCATCTCGCACAGCAAGTACTGGAAGGACTCGGCGATCTTCGTCGTCGAGGACGACTCCCAGGCCGGCCTCGACCACGTCGACGGCCACCGCGCCCCGATCCAGATCATCAGCCCCTACGCCCAGCACGGCGTCGTCGACAGCCACTACTACTCGCAGATCACGATGGTCCGCACCATCGAGCAGATCCTCGGGATCCAGCCGATGAACCAGAAGGACAGCGCGGCCACCCCGATGACGGGGGCGTTCACCAAGAAGGCGAACCTCAAGCCCTTCAACGCGCTGGCCAACCGGACCTCGCTCACCGACGGTCTGAGCACCCCGCCCGCCTGCGGCGTGGACACCCCGGCCCCGCAGGACCCGAAGGCGGCCGCCGTGCCGTCCACCACGGTGCCGGCCGCCGAGCAGGGCGTCGCGGCGCAGTGGAACACCTGGAAGTCGCACCAGCGGCTGACCGGCCCCAACGCCGTGCCCGACTACGCCAACCCCGCCCAGATGAACCACCTCACGTGGTACGAGACGCACAACTGGAAGCAGCCCTACCCCGGCGAGGCCAAGATCTTCGCGCCGAACGACGTGCCCGGCGCCTACATCCCCTCCTCGGACAACGACGACTGACCCGGGCGGATCGCCCTCGGGGTCCCTGGCCGGTGTCACGCCGGCCGGGGACCCCTGGCAGAGGTCAGTACGCGCCGCGGCGCCGCAGTGACCGGGGCCGGCCGTCCGGGTCGGCCACCAGACGTTGCAGGGGCAGAGCGGCCGCGCTCGCCGCCCGGGAGAGTTCCGGCGTGGGGTAGGGGCGCAGCCGGCCCGGCGGGCGGGGGCCGGACCGGCCGCCGCGGTGCCACGTGTCCAGCGCCGCGGCCGACCGGGCGAAGGCGCGGAAGGCCGCAGCCGGGTCGAGGAGGGCGTCGGGGTCGTCGCAGTCGAGGTGTTCGGCGCCGAGTTCGAGGCGCAGCGCGCGGGCGAAGACGCGGGCGCCGTCGCCGAGGCCGCCGGGGTCGCGCGGCTCGCGGGGGTCGGGGCGGTCGTCGAGGACCGCGCAGGCGAGTTCCGAATCGTGGGTCCAGGAGCGCCGGTTGACATTGTCGGAGCCCACCGAGGCCCAGACGTCGTCGATCACGCAGACCTTCGCGTGGACGTAGACGGGTGTGCCCTGGTGGTTCTCCGGGCTGTAGACGGCGAACCGGTCGCCGCCGGCCCGGTGCAGCGCCCGGAGCGCCTCGATCCGGCCCAGCAGGTTCATGGGCGCGGTGAGCCGGCCGTCCTGGTCGGGATGGGCGGGGACGACCGCGATCATCAGCAGGTCCGGTCGGGTGGTGAGCGCGCGGGCGAAGCCGGCCACGATCTCGGCGGACCACAGGTACTGGTCCTCCAGGTAGATCAGCGAGGTGGCGCGGGCCAGCGCCTTCCGGTAGCCGCGGGCGATGCTGCGCTCGCCGAGCGGTGCGAAGGGGTAGCCGCGGCGCCGGGCCGGGTAGGTGCGCAGGAGTTGGACGGTGTGCGACCCGCGCGGCCCGGGGTCGGGCGGCTGCGGCGGCAGCGGGTCGGCCACCGTGTCCTCGTGGTGGACCAGCTGCCGCAGCCTGCTCAGCGGGCTGCGGCTGAGCGGCGCCGGGTCCTCCCAGCGCTCCCGGAAGGTCGCCTCGACGAAGCCGACCGCCGGGCCCCGGACCGCGAGCTGGACGTCGTGCCAGGGCGGGCGGGGACCGTAGGCGGCGGCCAGTGGCAGGGCGCGGGGATCGCCGCCGTGCTCGGCGTCGTCGCGGCGGCTGTGGCACAGGTCGATGCCGCCGACGAAGGCCACGTCCTTTTCGGGGCGGCCGGGGTGGCGCAGGACGACGAACTTCTGGTGGTGCGCTCCTCCCGGTCGTACCCGCATGTCCAGCAGGCACTCGCCGCCGGCCGCCTCGATCTCCTCGCCCAGATACCGGTTCTCGCGCTCGCTGAACGCCAGCCGGTCCAGATGCGACCGCCACACCAGGCCCTTGACCACCACGCCGCGCCGGGCGGCGTCGCACAGCACCTCGCCGATCTCGCTGCCCGGACCGTCCAGCAGTTCGTCCGGGTCGCCGCGCCAGTCGGTGAAGAACAGCAGGTCCCCGGCGCGCTGTTCACGTATCGCGGTGAGCAGCGCGGTGAAGTAGGCGGCGCCGTGCACCAGCGGGCGCACTTCGTTGCCCCGGGACCACGCGCCCGGTTCGGGGCCGCGCCGGTCGAGTTCGGTGGCCGCATTGCCCCGCTCGTCCGGGGTGAGCAGCCAGTCCGCAAGCCTCATGTCGGCCCTCCTGTCCCGGTCGGCCTGCCATGCCGCCTACCCGTGCTCGGCGGGGTCATCCGCCATGGCCCGCGGCTACCTCTCGGACAGCTCCATCAATCCGTGGAGGTGACCGATGGCGACGAAAGCCGCCGTCCAGCACACCACGATCGCCGCCACGATCAGGGCCGACGCCAGCCGCTGCCGGGCGGGCGGACGAAGCAGCAGGTCGACCCGGCGGCCGACGTCGTTGCGCGCGCCGCCCAGGCTCCCGCTGGGCGCGGGCCGCGTGTCGGACGCGAGAGCCGCGGCGGCGAGCGCGTGCGCGACGGCCCCGCGGTCCCCGACCTCCCGTGCCGCGCTCTCGTCGGCCCACCGTTCGACGGCGAGGTCGATGGCACGGGAAACCGGGAGCAGCAGCGGATCGGCGGCCGCGGCCAACCGCCCCAGCTGGACGTAGCGGTGATGGTGATGCCGCAGATGGGAATCCTCATGGGCCAGCAGCACCCGGCGCTGCGGCGCGGACAGTTGCCCCAGCATGCCCGTGGAGACGACGATGCGGCGATGGCGGCCGGGGATCGCGTAGGCGACGGCCGCGTCGTCCTGGAGAAGAGCCAGGTCCCCGCCGAGCGAGGGAAGCGACGCCGCGGCCGCGGACGCGCGGCGGGCCTGCCGTACGACCCGCACCAGATGGACGCCCGCGGAAGCGAGCAGGGTCGCCGCGGTCGCGCCGGCGACGGCGCAGACCGCGGGCGGCACCGGCAAGCGGGCCCGCAGGGCGGCCGGGGACCAATGGTGCAGTCCGGCCAGGAAGGGCGCCTCGGCCAGGGCTATCACGGCGGCGAGACAGAGCAGCAGCCCGGTCGTCAGCGCCACGGTCAGCGCCAGACAGGTCAGCAGCGCGCTCGCCGTCGCGGGCGCCAGGCGAGTGCCGACACCGCGGACCAGCCACGCGCTGAGCGCTCCGAGCACCAAGGGCACGACAGCCGCGAGCAGCACGGCCCAGTCGTTCAGGCCAGCCGTCACCGCTCGTCCTCGCGCTCGGAGTCGTCGAGCAGGGAGCGCAGCAGCTTCTCGGTCTCCTCGTCCAACGAGCCGACGAAACGGGCCAGCACACTGGTGCGGTCCTTGCCCGACTCCAGCAGCATGCGCATCCGGTGGGCGGTGGCAGCGGCTTCGGCGTCCGCCGGGCCGGCTCCGACCAGCCGGTAGGCGAACGCCCGCCCCTGCGAGGAACGCAGCAGGACGCCTTTCACATACAGCCGGGTCAGGGCGGTCAGCACCGTGTTGTACGCGAGACCGCCACCCAGTTCGGCCTGCACCTCGGACGCGGTCATCGGGACGCCCGCCGCGGCCAGGCAGGCGATGACCTCCCGCTCCAGACCGCCGGGCGAACGGCTCCGCCTCGCGTTCATCCCGGCCTTCCGCCGCGCTCCACGCCGCACCGCTCCGGACCGGAGGTGCTGTGTTCCTCAGTTTGTCAGACCGACGTTCCGGCGCTCGACGGTCGCCCGCCCCCGCGGTGCGCCGATGCCGGACCCGGTAAGAGCAGAACGGATCCAATGCTCAATCCGACCTGAAGTTCGTTGGAAATTACTGATTTTGATTGAGATATTGCGCGACTCTGTCCGGGGGGCTACGTTTCGGTCCGGTCGGACCGAGCGTGCCCGGTCCGACCGCCGCCATCCGTCGATCGCGCAGTCCACCCGGGGGTCCCATGCGTCCCAGCACACGCGTGCGCAGATTGCTCGCCGGTCTCTTGCCGGGAGTGCTGCTGCTCGCGGGCTCGGTCTTCCTGTCCGGCAGCGCGTTCGCCGACGAGACCACGGTCTCCACCGACACCCTGCGCACCGGGTGGGACCAGAACGAGCCCGGGCTCGGGCCGTCGTCCGTGTCCGCCCCGGACTTCGGCCAGTTGTTCTCGACCACGGTCAACGGCCAGGTCTACGCCCAGCCGATCGTGGTGGGCGGCACCGTCGTGACGGTCACCGAGAACAACTGGATCTACGGGATGAACGCGGCGACCGGCGCCGTCACCTGGTCGCGCAGCGTCGGCGCGCCCTGGCCGGCCTCGGCCATCGGGTGCGGCGACCTGGTGCCCAATGTCGGCATCACCAGTACCCCGGTGTACGACCCGGCGAGCAACGCGCTCTTCTTCATCGCCAAGGTCAACGACGGGCCCGACGCCAACAACCCGCACTTCTATCTGCACTCGGTCAACCCGGCGACCGGCGCCGAGCGGTCCGGCTGGCCGGTCACCGTCCAGGGCTCGCCGACCAACAACCCGGGCGCCACCTTCAACCCCAAGACCGCCGCGCAGCGGGCGGGTTTGCTGCTGCTCGACGGCGTGGTGTACGCCGGGTTCGCCAGCCACTGCGACTACGGACCGTACGTCGGCTACGTGGCCGGGTTCAGTACGACGACGCCGGCCATGACCACTCTGTGGTCCACCGAGTCCAGTTCCTCCACCGGGATGGCCGGCATCTGGCAGTCCGGCGGCGGCCTGGTCTCCGACGGCCCGGGCCGTATCCTGCTGGCCACCGGCAACGGGGTGTCGCCGCCCCCCGGACCCGGCACGGCGCCGCCCGGCAACCTCGCCGAGTCGGTGGTACGGCTCCAGGTCAACAGCAACGGCTCACTGAGCGCACGGGACTTCTTCAGCCCGTCCAACAACAGCAAGCTGGACCAGGACGACACCGACCTCGGCTCCGGCGGTCCGATGGCGCTGCCGGCCGGATTCGGCACCACCGCCCACCCGCACCTGCTCGCGCAGACCGGCAAGGACGGCCGGGTCTTCCTGCTGGACCGCGACAACCTCGGCGGCAGCACACAGGGCCCGGGCGGCAGCGACGCCTCGGTCGGACCGCCGGCCGGGCCGTACAACGGGGTCTGGGGCCACCCGGCGTTCTGGGGCGGCGACGGCGGCTATATGTACCAGGTCGAGAACCAGGGCTTCCTGCGCGCCTTCAAGTACGGCGTCAACGGCAGCGGTCTGCCCGTGCTCAGCTCGGCCGGCACCAGCGCGTCGACGTTCGGCTACACCTCCGGCTCACCGGTGGTCACCTCCACCGGCACCACCTCGGGCTCGGCCATCGTGTGGGTGGTCTACGCCGACGGCTCGACCGGCGCCAACGGGCAACTGCGCGCCTACGACGCCGTGCCCGTGAACGGCCGGCTCAACCTGCGCTACTCGGCTCCGATCGGTACCGCGACCAAGTTCGCGGTACCGGCCACCGACGGCAACCGTGTCTTCGTCGGCACCCGCGACGGCAAGGTCTTCGGCTTCGGCCGGCCCACCACCGCGTCGTTGACCAGCGCGCCGACCGACTTCGGCAACGTCGCCGTCGGCACCACCGCGAACGCGACGGTGACGGTGACGGCGAGCCGGACGGTGACCATCTCGGCGATCGGCACCGCGGCGCCGTTCGGCGTGACACCCCCGGCCCTGCCCGTCACCCTCAACGCCGGCGGGACACTGACCGTGCCGGTCAGATTCGCCCCGACGGCGCCCGGGGGCGCCAACGGCACCCTGCAGTTCACCACGGACTCCGGCACTGTGCCGCTGAACCTGTACGGCAGCGGCACCCAGGCCGGGCTCGGCGTGACACCGTCCACCCTGTCCTTCGGCACGGTGCCGACCGGCGCGAACAAGACGCTCAGCGCCAGCATCACCAACACCGGTACGTCGGCGGTGACCATCACCGGCTCCACGGCGCCGGCCGCGCCGTTCACCGCCACCGGTCTGCCCGCCAACGGTTCGACCCTGGCGGCCGGGGCGTCGGTGTCGGTCACGGTGACCTACAAGCCGACCGCCACCGGCAATCAGACCGGATCCCTCGTGGTGACCAGCAACGCCGGCTCGGTCACCGTGCCGCTGATCGGCACCGCGGTCGCCGGCGCCGCGCACCTGACCATCACCCCCAACCCGGTCGCGTTCGGGACGGTGGCGGTCGGGCAGACCGCGACGCAGATCTTCGACATCGCCAACACCGGCAACATCACACTGACGATCACCAAGGCCGCGCCGCCCGTCGGCGTGTTCAACACCACGGCGCCCGTCTCGGAGGGCCAGCAGCTCGCACCCGGCGACATCATCCAGCAGAGCGTGACATTCAGCCCGACCGCCCTCGGCGCGCAGTCCGCGGCATACTCCATCACCGGTGACGACGGCCAGGGCCCCATCGCGGTCCGGCTCACCGGCACGGGCGCCACCGCGACCGGCACCGGGGCCACCGACATCGCGGCGGGCAAGCCGACCACGGCCTCGGGTTCGCAAGGCGGCTACCCGCCGGGCAACACCACGGACGCCGACGTGAACTCCTACTGGGAGAGCACCAACAACGCCTTCCCCCAGTGGTTGCAGGTCGACCTCGGCGCGTCGACCAGCGTGGGCAAGGTGACGCTGCGGCTGCCGCCGGCCACGGCCTGGGCCACCCGGACACAGACCCTATCGGTGCAGGGCAGCACGGACGGCACGACATTCACCACCGTCGTCCCCTCGGCCGGCTACACGTTCAACCCGGCCACCGGCAACTCGGTCGACATCCTCTTCGCTCCGACCACCGCCCGCTACCTGCGGCTGAACCTCACCGCGAACACCGGCTGGCCCGCCAGCCAGGTGTCGTCCTTCGAGGTGTTCCCGACGCTTTCCGGCACCGGCCCGGCGACACTGTCGACCAGCCCGACCTCACTGACCTTCGACGGGACCCCGGTCAACACCAATAGTGACTGGCAGACAGTGACCGTGACCAACACCGGTACCGGACCGGCCACGCTGTCGTCGATCGCCACGTCCGGGGACTACACCATGACGTCCACCTGCGGCGCCACGCTGGCCGCGGGCGCCAACTGCGTGGCCACCGTGACGTTCCACCCCTCGACGACCGGCACCCGCACCGGCGCGCTGACCATCACCAGCACCGCGAGCAACAGCCCCACGACCGTCGCCCTGTCCGGAAGCGGCACCGCGACGGGCTCGGCGACGCTGGCCGCCAATCCCGCCGGGGTGACGTTCGGCACGACGACCGTCGGTACGGTCAGCGCGGCGTCCGCGGTGACGATCACCAACACCGGTACGGTCGCGGCCGGCATCACCGCGGTCACGGTCACCGGGCAGTTCGCGCAGACCAACAACTGCGCCACCCTGGCCCCGGGCGGCACCTGCACCGCCAACATCACCTTCGACCCGACCGCGGCGGGCACCGTCACCGGCTCATTGACGGTCACCAGCAACGCCGCGAACTCCCCGCTGACCGTGGTGCTGTCCGGTACCGCGACCGCCGCCGGCACGACGAACCTCGCGCTCAACAAGCCGACGAGCCAGTCCTCCAACACGCAGACCTACGGGTCGGCCAACGCGACCGACGGCAACGCCGACACCTACTGGGAAAGCGCGAGCAACGCCTTCCCGCAGTGGCTGCAGGTGGACCTCGGCTCCGCGCACGCCGTCGGCCGGGTCGTGCTGAAGCTGCCGCCCTCCACGGCATGGGGCACCCGCGCCCAGACATTCGCGATCAGCGGCAGCACGGACGGGAACACCTTCACCACCATCGTCGCCTCGGCCGCGCACACCTTCGACCCGGCGACCGCGAACACCGTCACCATCACCTTCCCGGCGACCAGCGCGCGCTATCTGCGGGTGACCATCACGGCCAACACCAGTTGGCCGGCCGGCCAGGCCTCCGAGTTCGAGGTCTACACGGCGTAGGGCCGGGCGGCGCCCTGATCCTCGCGAAAACTTGCCGCCGGGACGGTCGCCCGGGCACCTGCCGAGGCATCCCTGGCACAATCCACAGCCGGCCGGACAGCGGCCGGCTGTGGAGCACGGCCGTGTGATCCCACGCGCCTGGACGCCGCGGCGCGTGGGTGTCCCGTTCACGGACTTAGACATCCGATGTATTGCTGATCGAAGGCTTGACACCTCCTGCTCCTGACGACACTGTGTGGCGCATCACCCCCACATGTTTCACGGGTCCCTCCCCCCACGGAGGTGACCGTCGCCTCGGGAGGGGCCAGTGCGCTCACAACCTTCGTTCGGACGCTACGTCAAGTTCCGAATGGTCCGATCATCCGCTGTGGCTGTTGCCGCGCTGCTCGCGGCGGGTTTCCTTGTGCCCGCTGTGTCGCAGCCTGCTGCGGCGGCCACCACGACGACTGCCTGGCAGGGTGGTGGTTTCCATGTCGACACGCCGAATGTGGTCCGGCGTTCCGACATCGTGCTGGGCAGGCCGAACACGGCGGCGGCGCAGTCGCTGCCGCTGGGCAACGGCTCGCTGGGTGTGGCCGCGTGGGCCGCGGGTGGTTTCACCGCGCAGCTCAACCGTGCCGACACGCTGCCGGGCCGGCTGTCGCCGGGTCAGGTGACCATCCCGGGTCTGTCGGCGCTGACCGGCGCTTCGGACTTCAAGGGCTCCCTGGACGTCTACACCGGGGTGCTCAGCGAGTCCGGCGGGGGGATGACGCTCAAGGCGTGGGTGTCGGCGACCAAGGACGAGCTGGTCGTCGACGTGACCGGCGCCAACCCCAATAACCAGCAGAGCGCGACGGTCAGCCTGTGGTCGGGGCGCAGTCCGCAGGCCGCGGTGTCCGGGGCCACCGGGACGCTGGCCGAGACCTGGGTGGACGGCTCCGAGGCCGGCCATTCGGGGCGGACCTTCGGGTCGCTGGCCGCGGTCACCGCCGGCGGCCGGAATGTGGCCTCCACCGTGGTCAGCTCCACCCAGGTGAGGACCACCTTCACCCCCAACACCGACGGCACCTTCCGGGTGGTGGTCGGCGCACCCGCGTGGACCGGCGGCAACGCGGCCGGTACCGCCTCGGCGCTGCTGGGCTCGGACGCGACGGTGGCGGAGTCCTCGCTGCTGTCCACGCAGCAGTCCTGGTGGGCGAACTTCTGGGCGAACACCGGGGTGCTGGAGGCGAACTCCTCCGACGGGCAGGCGCAGTACATGGAGACGCTGCGCACGCTGTACCTGTTCATGGAGGCCGCCTCGATGCGCGGCACGATCCCGGGCAGCCAGGCCGGTGTGGCGGACATGTTCAACTTCGGGCAGGACCACCAGAACTGGACGCCGTCGGCGACGTGGCTGTGGAATCTGCGCACGCAGATCTCGGCCAATATGAGCAGCGGCAACTTCGCGCTGAACACCCCGATCTTCAATCTGTACCAGAACAACCTGTCGGCGATCGAGGCGTGGACCAAGCAGCAGATGGGCGGTCTGCCCGGGGCGTGCGTGCCCGAGGTGATGCGCTTCAACGGCAACGGCGGCGACCCCGGTGCGGGCGCCAACGCCGCGTGCAGCCAGCCCGGCAGCCCCAACTGGAACGCCCTGGACATCAGCTCCGGGCCCGAGATCAGCCTCTACGTCTGGCAGCAGTACCAGGACACCGGCGACCTGAACTTCCTGCGCACGTACTACCCGCTGATGAAGGACTCCGCGGTGTTCCTGCTGGCCTACCAGAAGGTCGGCAGCGACGGGAAACTCCACGCGGTCGCCAACGCCCACGAGACCCAGTGGGCCGTCCAGGACCCCACCACCGACCTCACCGCCGACTCCGCCCTCTTCCCCGTCGTCATCAAAGCCGCCCAACTGCTCAACACCGACAGTTCGTTCGCCGCGCAGCTCACCACGGCCATTCCGCAGATCCCGGCCTGGGCGCGGACCGACTACGGGCGCACGCAGGTGCTGCCGGCTTCGGCGGACTCCTCGAACAACGACATCATCGCGTACTCGTACCAGCCCACCGCGCAGATCCGGAACGGCGAGAACATCGACCTGGAACCGGTCTGGCCCTGGAACCTGATCACCGACGACCCCGGTTCGCTGCACGACCTCGCGGTGCGCAGCTACAACCACCGCCAGTTCTACGGAGCCGGCAATGACTGGAATATGGACGCCATCGACGCGGCCCGTCTCGGTCTGGCGAGTGAGGTCGCTTCGAGGCTGGTCGCGATCACGCAGGGCCATCAGGTCTACATCAACGGTCTGGCCGACCTGGGCAACACGGTGGGCACCGAGGCGTACATCGAGCAGGCCTCGGGTGTGGCCACCGCGCTGAACGAGGCGCTGGTGCAGGACTACGACGGGACGCTGCGGATCGCGCCGGCCTGGCCGGCCGGCTGGGACGCCAGCGGCACCGTGTCGGTGCAGGGCAACACCAAGGTCGACGTCCAGGTCCAGGGCGGCACCCCGGTCACCGTCGCCATCCAGGCCGGCTCCACTCAGACCATGAAGGTCAGAAACCCCTGGCCCGGCCAGTCGATCGAGGTCGTCAACGGCTCCAGCAACGCCGTCGTGGTCTCCCCGACCACCGCCGCCAGTATCAGCGTGCCCGTCACCTCCGGCACCTCCTACCTCGTCGAACGCACCGGCAGCCTGACCACCGCACTGCCCTACGCCCAGGTCACCGGCACCCCCGCCACCACCGCCCGCCACCTCGGCAACGTCCAGATCGGCCTCGACAGCACCGGCGGCGGCACCACCCCGCCCACCGGCACCGTCATCTCCCTGCGCGCCCACGCCAACGGCGACTACGTCACCGCGGACAACGCCGGCGCATCCCCCCTCATCGCCAACAAGACGTCGATCGGGACCTCCGAGCAGTTCGACGAGATCGACGAGGGCGGCGGTTACATCGCGCTCAAGGCGCACGCCAACAACAAGTACGTCACCGCGGACAACGCCGGCGCCGCACCCCTGCTCGCCAAAGTCGACGCGGTCGGCACCTGGGAGCAGTTCCTGCTCGTCCACAACGGCGACGGCAGCATCAGCCTCCAGTCCCGGATCAACGGCGACTACGTCACCGCCGACAACGCCGGCGCCTCCCCGCTCATCGCCAACCGCACCGCCATCGGCCCCTGGGAGTCCTTCGACCTGATCAACGACTGAACGTCGTCAGCCCGCGGCGCGCCGCGCCGCGGGCTTCCCACCGGCCTGCCCCCTGCTCCCCCCACAGGTGAAGGACCGCCACACCCATGACCTCGCACCGGACAGCACTCCGCATCCGCCGTACCGCATTCCTCCTGGCCGCCCCCACGCTGGCGATCGCGCTGCTGGCCACGGCGACCCATGTCGACGCGGCGCCCGCCGCCGCGTCTCCCGCCGCCACCAGCGGCTATCTCGGCGTGACCTTCGGGATGGACACCGACACCCTGAACGGCAATCACCAGAACCAGGGCAACACCATCTACAACCTGCCGCTGTACAAGACCACCGGCGACCTGAACGCCTTCTGGGACGACTACGTCGAGGAACTCGTCTCCGCCGGCGTCGACTTCGTGGCGGTGGACGTCCGCGGCTACGTCCCCGGTAGCGCCCAGCCGAACGGCAGCGGCGACCCGCGCATCCTCACCGGCCTGGTCAGCGCGATCAACCGCCGCGGCGTGGCCGGACAGCTGAAGATCGCCGCCTTCGACGACACGCCCGCCTCGATGACCGACAAGAAGAACCAGATCGTCCACCACACCGGGGGCTACACCCCGCTCTTCGACATCGGCGACGCCAACGGCACCGGCGAGGGCGGCTACCAGTACATCTGGGACCGCAACCTGCGCGCCTTCTACGCCGCCGTCCCCGACAGCATGCGCTTCAAGGTGGACGGCCGCCCGCTGGTCTACGAGTGGTCGATCAACGACTTCGCCTTCACCAACCAGGGCAACGGCAACTCGGCCCGGATGCTCGCCTACGTCCGCTCCCACGCCCAGTCCGAGTTCGGCGTCGACCCGTACATCGTCGTCGACAACAGCTGGCTGTCCCAGGACCCCACGGTCAGCTCGCAGGCAGCCGGCGCGAACGGCTGGTTCGCGGTGCCCGGCAACGGCCGCAGCCTGACGACCTTCAACGGCGCCACGTACGGCGTCGCCGTCCCCGGTTTCCACTTCGCCGTGGGCTCCACCACGATGAACATCGACCCCGACCACGGCCGGACGCTGGCCGCGAACCTCGCGGCCACCGCAGGAGCCGGCGCCAAGGTCACCCTCGTCGAGGGCTTCACCGACTGGCAGGAGAACGCCGCGATCACCCGCACCGCCGACGGCACCTACGACCAGCGCCACACCGACTACCCCGGCCAGATGATCAACATCATGCGGCGCTACTCCCGCACTCCCTTCCCGGCCACCCTGCGCGTCGAGGCCGAGGCCGCCGACAGCTACAGCGACACCACACCCGGCAACCAGTGGAACGTCTACCGTGACGGCAACCTCGACGTCCAGACCACCCCGGACTCCGGCGGCGGCTGGAACGTCGGTGCCGTGGCCGGGGGTGAATGGCTGCAATGGCAGGACCAGCCCCTGCAAGGGGCCACCGCCTTCCACGTGCGCGCCGCGTCCACCAACAACACCGGACGAATGCGTTTCGTCGTGGACGGCCAGCCGGGCCCGACCATCACCATCCCCAACACCGGTGACTGGCAGACCTACCAGACTGTCGACGCGGGCACCTTCACCTTCGCCTCGGGCACCTACCACACCGTCCGCATCGAGTTCCTCACCGGCAACTTCAACCTCAACTACTGGACCGCCACGCGCAGTTGAGCCAATACCCGACGAAGTGCCATCAGTTCGGCGCGATGAACTCGCCGAGCCGCTCCTCGGCGGGGCCGGGCTGCTGCAGGCCCTGTTCGAAGAGCCAGCCGATGCGGGCCATCACCTCGGGCCGCTGGACGGCGGCGAAGAAGGCTCTCAGCTGCGGCGGGAACTCCTCGTCGGCGGGAAGGGTCAGCGGGTTGACCCAGTGCTTGAGTTCTTCGATGGCGCGGCGGTCGAAGCGGGAGACGCGCTGGGCGAAGGCGGTGACGAAGTCGTCGAATTCGGCGTCGGGCACGGCCCGGTTCACGTAGCCGTAGCGCTCGGCGAGTTCTCCGTCGAAGTCCTCCGCGCCGGCCAGGATCTCGATCGCGCGTCCCCGGCCGACCAGGCGTGGCAGCCGGGCGGGGGCGCCGCCGCCCGGGACGACGCTGGTGGTCATCTCGAACTGGCCGAGCACCGCCTTCTCCCGGCTGGCGAAGCGCACGTCCGTGGCGAGGACGAACTCGCTGCCCGCGCCGCGTACCCGGCCGCGGATCGCGCTGATGGTCACGACCGGGAGCTTGCTGATCCGGATCAGCGCGTCCACGAAGGGGTGCTGCCCGGTGGTCCCGGCGGGCAGGGCCTCCTGCGGGGCGCCGTCGTCGGCGAGATCCCAGTGCGCCAGGAAGTAGTCCGGGTTCGCGCTCTCGAACAGGATGACGGTCAGCTCGGGGTCTGCTTCCGCCGCCTCCACGAGCGAGCGCAGTTCCACGACCAGCTGGGATCCGATGAGGTTGACCGGTGGGTTGTCGAAGCTGACGCGCCAGAGGGACGGGGACGCTTTGGTGATCCTGACCTGTGCCATAGGGCGAACGTAACAGTCTGACTTGCGAATCAGTAGGCAGACACGATGTTAGGCTATTCATCCGCAAGTCAGCATGGATCGTGTTCGGGCTGCGGGCTGGTGGCGCCCTGCCGAAGCGGGCCTGGGGGAGACGTGGACAAGGCGGTGGACGAACCGGGATCGCGCGTCGCCGCCGTGACCACCCCGGCGGACGACGCGTTCTGCTCCATCGAGCGGACCGTCGGGATCGTGGGGGACCGGTGGACGCTGCTGATCCTGCGGGAGACGCTCATCCGCGGGGCGACACGATTCGGTGAGCTGGGCGAGAGCCTCGGGATCGCTCCGAACGTGCTGACCAACCGCCTCGACCAGCTGACGCGCTCGGGGATACTCGAAAAGCGCGAGTACCGGGAAGCCGGGTCCCGCCCCAGGATGGCCTATCACCCCACGGACGCCGGCCGCGAACTGCTCCTGGTGCTGGCCGCGCTCGGCCAATGGGGCGACGACCACATACCGCCCGCATCGGGAGTCGCCGAGACCCGCGAGGTCGCGGCCACCGGCCAGCGCGTGCGGGTCGGATTCGTCGCCGACCCCACCGTTCTGCTGCCGACCGAGAAGGTCGCCTTCGTCCACACCCCGGAAGGGGCGGTCCCCGGCCCACTGCACCCGAGCGGCCCGCGGTATTGACTTTCCCATCGGGAAAGTGGGACTGTGTCTTTCCCAATGGGAAAGTGAGGCGCTGTCATGGACGACGTCGCTCCGGAGCAGGCCCGCAGCGCTCTCGACACGGTCGAGCGTGCCCGGCGGGAGATCGCGGACGAGATCGGTCTGCCGCGCGGGTACTGGTGGGCGATGGCGGCCGGCTGGGTCGTGCTGGGCGTGCTGGGAGACGTGCTGCCGTCGTGGGCGGCCGGGATGGCCACGGTGGTCTTCAGCGCCGGGCACACCGCGGTCGCGTCACGACTGCTGGACGGGCGCCGGCGGACGGACCGGCTGCGGGTGAGCGCGGCGGTCGCGGGCCGCCGTGTCCCGCTGGTCGTGGTGGGCATGCTGGCCGGGCTGGTCCTGGTCACGGTGGCGGCGGCTCTGGCGCTGGACGCCGATGGCGCGGACCACGCCGGTATCTGGGCGACGGTGCTGGTCGCGGCCGTCGTCGGGTTCGGCGGCCCGGAGATCCTGCGGGTCCTGCGCCGGTGGGTCCGGGCATGACGCAGGCACGGTTCGACGAGCTGATCCACCCCAGTACGCGCCTGTCGCTGGTGGCGACACTGGCAGCCGTCGACTGGGCGGAGTTCGCCTTCCTCAAGGACCGGCTGGGGCTGTCGGACTCGGCCTTGTCCAAACAGCTCACGACGCTGGAGGAAGCCGGATACGTCGCCACCGAGCGCCGCCCGAGCGGCGGCCGCCGCAAGGTCCGAGCCCGCCTGACCGTCGCCGGCCGCGACGCCTTCGACGGACATGTCGCGGCACTGCGCGAGATCGTCGCCGGCACCTCGGCCTCGATGGCGGAACCCCCGTAGTAAGCGGGGGAGTGTGGCCGGGCCACCGCAACTCCCCAAGGACGATTCAAGGTTCGGATCATGTGGCTGGAGTCGGGGACTTCGGCCACATGATCGATCGGCCGGCGCGTCGCGGGCACGTCCCGCCAGCTCACGCTCTTGCACAGCGCGTGCATGATGCCGTGCAGCGCGGCCCGGTCGTCCGTCGGCAATCGCCGGGGGTGGCGGTGCCGTCGCGGTGGGCGGGGCGGCACCGGTGGTGCCACCCGCTCCCGCGGATGATCAGGCACAAGATCATCCGGCATGTGCAGCACTCCGCCGCCGGCAACCCTCAACTGCCGGGCCCTTGAACCGAACTCACTCTGAAACGATCGGTCAGGGTGTCTGGTCGTCGGGCCCGGCGGGGTAGCGGGCGAGGATCTTCTTCCTGGCGTCGGCGGACGGCCGGTGGAAGTACACCAGCTCACGCGTCGTCCGGGCGCTCTGCGCCGGCCCGGCCAGCACCGCCCGCTCCGTGTCGTCCAGGACCAGCAGATCGCGTGCGGCGGCCAGCCCGGGCAGCCGGGCGAGGATGTCCCGGGCGTTGTCGTCGTCCACCTCAAGCAACGTGTACGAGGTCGGTTCGGGCAGGCGGCCGGCCAGCGCCCGCGCGGCGTACTCCATCCGGACCGCGCAGTCCAGCCAGCTGAGGCGGCGTTCCGCCTCCGCCGGGTCGAACGCCCGGCAGATGATCTGCTGGATCGCCACATCGGCCGCCCCCGCGTGCCTGGCCACGAAATGGTCGAGGTTGGTGCGCCACTGGCCGAGCATCTCCGCCGTGACCTCGCGCTGTGTCTGGTAGGACAGCGCCTCCGGCTGGAACGCGAAGGCCAGCCCCCGGCGCCGCAGCCGGTAGCCGAGCTCGGAGTCCTCCAGGCCCCAGCCCAGGAAGCCCTCGTCGAGGCCTCCGACCGCGAGCAGGTGCTCGCGGCGCACCGACAGGTTGCAGGTGAACGCGTAGTGCCAGCAGGTCTCCAGGTTGTCGAAGTTCTCCGAGAACTCGGCCAGCAGGTATTCCCGGCCGTCCCATCCGACGATCTCCGGTATCGCGTCGAGCGAGAACTCCCGTGCCAGGCGCTCGTCGTCGATGTCCCCCTCGGCCATGTCGCCCCGGGGACCGGCCACGACCAGGTCGGTGCGGAGCCGGTGGTACCGGGCGTGCGCGGCGAGGAAGCCGGGTTCGACGATCTGGTCGGCGTCGACCAGGACGACCACGTCGCCGGAGGCCGCGCGGATCCCGGCGTTGCGCGCCGCCGCCCGGCCGGAGGCCGAGGTCCGCGGCAGGAACAGGTACTCCAGGGGGTAGGGCGGCGCCAGTGCGGTGAGGAGTTCCCCGGTGCCGTCGTCGGAGCCGTCGTCCACCACGACGACTTCGAACGAGTCGCCGGCGTCGAGCTCGCAGAGGGCCAGGCACGACAGCAGTCGCCGCACCTGCGGGCCCGCGTTGTAGGACGGGACGACCACGCTGATGTTCATCGTGACCCGACCAGGCGTGCGCTCACGTCGACTCCCCGTCCCGGTGTTCCACCGCCGCCGCATCCCGCTCACGCCAGGGTCCCACAGGGCCGGCAGGCCGGACTAGGAGCGGGTTTGAGCCACTCGGCCGGTCCCGGGGCGGCCTGAGCAGACGCGGGATCGCCGCGGTGATCCCGGAGAGGGCGGACCAGGCGGCGAACCGCGAACGGAAGGGATCCGTCGGCGGGCGGCCGGTCACGTTCGACGCCGACCGCTACAAGCGGCGCAATACCGTCGAGCGCTGCTTCCAGAAGATCAAGACCTGGCGAGGCCTGGCCACCAGCTACGACAAGAGCCCGGAAAGCCACGCAGCGGGCCCGTACCTTCGCGGATCGATCGTGTGGCTGAAGTCCCTGACTCCGGCCACACGATCCGAACCTCGAACTGTTCCCAGCGGAGCCTCCGGTCGGAGGCGGATACGTACGCGCGTCATGTCTCGCGGCGCGACGGCGCGTGCTGGCGCGTTCGGCGGCCGGTGGTGTGCGCGGATGCGTCGGGTCGGCGGGCGCACACCCTGGCCGGGTCCGGGCCGTACGGGCAGGGTGTGCGGAACGGGAACCCCTGCCGCGCTTCTCCGTCCGGATCGGCGGCCGGGTCTGGGGTCCGGGAAAGGGGTCCGGGCCGGCGGAGCGCTCGTTTCCCGTCGGGTGCGACAGCGCGGTTTACGGGAGGGGTGGTGGGCAGGGTGGATCCGCTGCGTTTCGACGGTCGTGCGGTGGTGGTGACCGGTGCGGGCCGGGGTCTCGGCCGGGAGTACGCGATGCTCCTGGCGGCGCGGGGCGCGCGGGTGGTCGTCAATGACGTGGGGACCGGGACCGACGGCCGGGGGGCGTCGCCGTCGCCCGCGCACGCGGTGGCCGAGGAGATCCGGGCCGCGGGCGGCGAGGCCGTCGCGGACGTTCACGACGTTACCGCCACCGCGGGCGCGCGGGCTCTGGCCGCGGCGGCGCTGGAGCGGTGGGGGCGGCTGGACGTCCTGGTCAACAATGCGGGGATCTCGATCCTGCGGCCGCTGGGAGAACTCTCCGACGAGGAGTGCCGCCGGGTGCTGGACATCCATGTGGGCGGGACTTTGAACATGCTGCGCGCGGTGTGGCCCCACATGGCCGCGTCGGGGTACGGGCGGATCGTCAACACCTGCTCCGACGCGCTGTTCGGCGACAGCGGGCTCAGCGTCTACGCGGCGGGCAAGGGCGCGGTACTGGGCCTGACCACCTCGCTGGCCACCGAAGGCGACCCGCTCGGGATCAAGGTGAACGCGGTGGTGCCGGTCGCCGCCACCCGGATGTCGCTGGAGGCACTCCAGGGCGATGACCGGATGACCGCGACCCTGACATCGCTGTTCCCCGCCCGGCATGTCGCGCCCGTGGTGGCGTTCCTGGCCCACGAGAGCGTCCCCTGCACGGGCGAACTCCTGCACGCGGCCGGCCGCCGGACCGGGAGGATCTTCCTGGCCGCCACCGAGGGCGTCGTGTGGGAGGAAGACCCGACGCCGGAATCGGTGCACGAGCACTCCCCCCGGATCCGGAGTACCGAAGTGTTCCGCACACCGCGGAGCGTGGGCGCCTCCATGGCCTTCTCGCTCGCCCGGCTGGGCGTCGGCGGCGCGCAGCCGCTCGACCTCGATCTCAGCACCCCGCCCGCCCCGCGATGAGGGCGACCGCCTCCGGGACGCTGCCGGATCCGGTGGCGGCGGCGTGGCCCTGATCCCGCTCGACCCTGTCTGCGTCCACGGGCCCCATTCGCCCGCTACGACCCCGGAGGACCCGTGCCGCAGGACATCGACTTCGACCTACCGCCCACCACGGGGATCAGTCCCGACCTCGACGGCACCCGCCGGCGCAACCTCCACTGGGTGCGCCGCATCGGCCTGGTGGGCGACGACCGGTCCCTGGCCTGGTACACCTCGTGGGACATGCCACGCCTGGCGGCGCTCGGCTTCCCCTACGCCCGAGGGCCCGCCCTGGACCTGTGCGCGGACGCGATGGCCTTCTTCTTCGTCTTCGACGACCAGTTCGACGGCCCCCTCGGCCGGGACCCCGCCCGAACCGCCCGGGTATGCCAGCAGATGATCGACATCGTCCACGGCGCCGCCCCGGACGCCGGCGCCGACCCCTGCTCGCGCGCGTTCGCCGACATCTGGGCCCGCTGCACCCAGGGCGCCCATCCCGCGTGGACCGCGCGCACCGCACATGAGTGGGAGTACTACTTCGCCGCACAGGCCCACGAGGCGATCGGCCGTGTCCGCGCCACTCCCGCCGAACTGCCGGCCTACCTGCAAGTCCGCCGCGGTGTCGCCGGCGCCGACCTGCCGCTCTCCCTGGGTGAGCAGGCCGCCGGCATCACCGTCCCCGCCGCCGCCTTCCACAGCCCCCAGTTGCGGATCATGCGCCAGGCCGCCATCGACATCACCTTGATGTGCAACGACGTGTACTCCCTGGAAAAGGAGGAGGCGCGCGGCGACATGGACAACATCGTCCTCGTCCTCGAACACGGCCGGCGCCGTACCCGCGACGAAGCCGTGACCGCCGCCTGCCGGCAAGTCGCCGGTCGGGTGCGGCAGTTCCGGGAACTGGCCGGCCAAGTGCCGGCCATGTGCGCCCAGCTCGACCTCTCCCACCGGCAGCGCTCCGCGGTGGCCGGCTACACCCGGGTCATGACCGGATGGATGAGCGGCTACCACAGCTGGCAGACCGAGACCCTGCGCTACCGCACCGCCCTCCGGATCCGGCCGGCATCAGGCCCCGGCTACTTCGACCAGGTACTGCGCGCCCGGCCCGACGCGGGCGCCTGACGCACGCGCCCGACGAGCCGAACCTTACCGCCTGCCCCCGGCACATCAACTCCGAGCAGGTGCTGATCAGATGACGGGAACGGAGACAGGTTCGAGGAGCGTACGGTCGCCGTCGAAGCCGTGGCTCAGCGCGGCCGCGACATCCTCGTGCGGGGTTCCCATCCGCACCGCACTGACCTGGTCCAGCTGGTCGTAGTGCTGGTCGCCGAGTTCGAGACGGAGGGAGCTGAGGTACTCCTCCAGGTGCGCCGGTGAGCGCGGGCCGACGATCGGGACGAGGGAGGTGTGGAGCCGCGCGGCCCTGCGGCGCAGCCAGGCCAGCGAGACCTGGATCGCGCTCGCGCCGGTCTCGTCGGCGATCGCCAGCACGGCATCCACGACGGCGGTGCGCTGCGCGGTCCCCTCGATCGCGTCGCCGCGCACGGTCAACCGGCCCTGTCCGCCCTGCCGGTACTTCCCGGTGAGCAGCCCTCCGGCCAGCGGGGAGTAGAGGAACGCGCCCAGACCGTGGGCCCGCACCATCGGCAGCAGCTCCCGGTCGGCGGATCGTTCGGCCAGGCTGTATTCGGTCTGGATGCCGGCCAGCGGGGCGAGTCCGCGCAGGTCCGCGCGGACCGCGGCGCCGGCGATCCGCCAGGCCGGGAAGTTGGACAGGCCGCCGTGCAGGATCTTGCCGGACCGGATCAGGTCGTCGAACCCGGCCAGGATCTCCTCGACCGGCGTGGTTCCGTCGGGAAAGTGCGGCATGAAGATGTCTATGTAGTCGGTGTTCAGCCGGCGCAGGCTCGCCTCCAGGGAACGGATCATGATCTTGCGGCTGTTGCCGGTCGTGCCCGGGCGGGGCCGGTCCTGGCGGGTCCCGCTGTATTTGGTGAGGACGACGAAGTCGTCCCGCCGACGGCCGAGCAGCCCGCCCAGCACGGTCTCGGCCTGTCCGTCCTGGTAGAGGTTGGAGGTGTCGAACGTGGTGCCGCCGGCGGCCACGAAGGCGTCGAAGATCTGCCGCGAGCCCTCGGGACCGGCGCCGGCGGCCGATGTGCTGAAGTTCGCCGTCCCGAGCGCGTACTCCGACACGCGCAGTCCGGTCAGCCGGCCGAACGTCCGATAGCGCATGGCAGCTCCTGAAGGTTGGCGTTGCGGTACGCTCCCTACCGTATCAAGTAAAACGAGGAGTCACTCTTTTTATGCCCAAGGTCACTCAAGCCCACCTCGACGCCCGCCGTCAGCAGATCGTGGACGCCGCCCGCGCCCGGTTCGCCGGCCACGGCTTCGCCCGCACCTCGATGGCCGACATCGTCACCGAGTCCGGGCTCTCCAACGGAGCCATCTACCGGTACTTCGCCAGCAAGGAGGAGATCGTGGTCGCCGTGTGCGAGCAGGCGAGCGAGGCCCTGCCGAAGGCGCTCACGGCCGAGGCCGTCGGCGGATTCCTCGACCATGTACGGGCCCTGGCGCGTGAGACGGACCACGCCCGCCTGGTGGCCCAGATCTACGCCGAAGCCGCGGTGTCGCCGCCGCTGGCGGCCGTGGTCCAGCAGCAGCTCGCCGCCATGCGGGCCGCGGTCGCCGAGCTGGTACCCGCCCGCCGGCGTCCGTACGCCGAGCAGATCGCCGAGGCGTTCGTGGCCGTCTGCGGCAGTTACAGCCAGCAGCTGGCGGTCCGCGGCGACGTGGATCCCGCGCCCTTCACCGCGGCGTTGATGGCGATCATCAAGGGATAGCCGGGGCTCGATGGCGCTCACCAGGCCACGGGCAGGGCGCGGAGGCCGCTGAAGAACTCCTTGGAGCGCCAGCTCAGATCCTCCTGCCGGGCGGCGAGGCGCAGGCCGGGCAGGCGTGACGTCACGCGTTCCAGCGCCACCTGGAGTTCGAGGCGGGCCAGGTGCGCGCCCAGGCAGTAGTGGATGCCGTGACCGAAGCTGATGTGCGGCGTGACGGGGCGGTCGAGCGCGATGCGGTGGGGTGAGTCGAAGACCTCGGGGTCGTGGTTGGCGGCTGACTGGGACACCACGACCGGCTCTCCGGCCCGGACGAGGACACCGCCGAGTTCGACGTCCTCGGTGGCGTAGCGCGGCAGGGTGAGGCCGTTGAGCAGGGGGACGTAGCGCAGGAGTTCCTCCACGGCCCGGGGGATCAGCTCGGGCCGGGCCCGGACGGCTGCCAGGAGGTCCGGGCCGCCGGTGCCAGCCTCTCCGGGGAGCAGCAGGACCGCGAAGAAGTTGGCGATCTGGTTGGTGGTGGTGACGAAGCCGCCGATCAGGAGTTCGTTGATCAGTCCGGTCAGCTCCTCATCGGTGAGGCCGCCGTCGTCGCAGGCGCGGACCAGGACGGTGATCAGATCATCGGCGGGGTCGCGGCGGCGTGCCTCGATCCAGCCCCGCATCCGGGTGAAGAAGTCCTCGGCGTGCCGCTGGAGGATCTCGGGCGTCACCTTTCCTGAGCACACGGTGTCGGCCCAGGCCCGGACGGCGGACCGGTCCGCGTCGGGGACTCCGGTGAGTTCGCAGATCAGGGTCATCGGCAGCGGGAAGGCGAGATTCTCCACCAGGTCGGACGGCGGGCCGGCGGCCGTCATCCGGTCGAGCAGTGTGTCGGCGACCCGGTGGATGTGGTCGCGGAGCCGTTCGATGCGGCGGGCGGTGAACTCCTTGGCCAGCAGTGCGCGCAGCTGGGTGTGGCGCGGGGCGTCGAGGGCGACCAGGCCGCCGCCCGCGCGGGGCATGGGGCCGATCCGGGGCTGGTCGCGGCGGACGGCCTCCGCCAGGCTGAAGCGGGGATCCGACAGGACCGCCCGCACGTCGTCGTAGCGGCTGGCCAGCCAGGCGTCGTCCCCGTAGGGGAGCCGGACGCGCACGGGGGGCCGATCACGCAGCTGCCGGTATTCGTCGGACAGGGCGAGCCCCTCGGTGGTCCAGAAGGGATACGCGAGGGGCTGGGGCGAGCGGCCGGCGGCATGGGTGGGCGCGGTCACGAGGTGCCTTTCTCAGTGGTGCGGGCCGAGGTGGTGCGGGCGGATGTGCTGCGGGCTCGGACGGGGTGGGCCGAGAGGGTGCGGACCGGGGGGTACGGCCCCACGGGGATGTCCACATGGGTCGGTGGCGGCGCGCTGGTGTCGAGGGCGGCGGTGAAGTCGATGCCGTCGTCGCGGCAGATGAACTGCATGACCTGGCGCCCGGCGGCGGCCGCGCGGATGAGGCCGCCGGTGGTGGCCCACACCCCCGAGAGGTAGAAGTTCTCCAGGCCGGGCAGGACCGGGCCGTGTTTCTTGACCAGTTCCTCCATGGCCTCGCCGCTCTCCACGAAGGGCTGCCAGCCGAGGAAGGTGCCCTCGAAGCTGCCGGTGTAGCGGATCTGGGTCAGGGGGGTGCAGGTGTCCCGTACCGCGATGGAGTCCTTGAGCCCCGGATAGAGCCCTTCGAGGAAGTCGATGACGGTGTTCCTGGTGCGCCGCTTGGCGAGGGCGTACGCCTTCCCGCGCCGGACCGGGAGGGTGTGGAGTTCCGTTCCCCGGCGGGCCCGGCTGAGCCGTTCCGGGCCCTCGGCGAGCTCTCGCCAGGGGGCGGTGTCGGAGAAGTAGGTGGCGTAGATGACGGTGGTGTCCCGGGGGGAGAGCTCGGGGTAGAACTGGCTGCGGAACTGGACATTGAGGCTCGGGTGCCGGATGCCGGTGAGCTGGGAGGCGGTCGCCTCGTCCAGGAGGTGGGTGGTGGTGGGATCGGCGTGCGGGAAGGAGCGGCGCAGGCCGAGGAAGACGCTGGTGTAGCCGGGGAAGACCATGCCGGGCCGGTGCAGGGTCTCGCGGTAGAGGGTGGCGTACTCGCCGTCGAGATAGCGGCCGTCGAGGAGGTTCAGCAAAGTGGAGGGGCCGTCGCAGGCCGAGACGACGATGTCGGCGTAGTGCTCCTGCCCGTCGGACAGCCGCACCCCGATCGCCCGGTCGTCCTTGACCAGGATCTCCTCGACCATGGCGTTGTAGGTGATCTGCCCGCCGAGCCGCAGATAGCGCTGCTCGATGGAGCGCGCCAGCCCCAGGGAGCCGCCTTCGGGCACCCCCGCCGAACGGTGGGCCTGCGCGGCCATCTGGAAGTAGAACGGCAGGACGGGAAAGCCCGGGTGCTTCTCGTAGAGGATGTAGTTGAAGGCCTCTCTGAGGAGCGGGTCCTTGAAGCGGGTCGAGTACTCGGCCATCAGCACGGACATGGAAGTGCGGAAGAGGTTGAAGTACGGCAGGAATCCGGCCAGCATCCGCCAGCGCTCCCGGCGGCTCATCAGCGCCACCGGGGTGAGGAAGGGATAGGAGGGCAGGCAGGCGATGAACTTGCGCAGCGACTTGCAGAAGGAGCGGATGACGCGGGCGTCGGCGGGGGACAGCGACAGCAGGTGGGCTTCGAGACGGCCGGGGTCGCAGTAGAAGTAGACGGTGCGGCCGTCCTTGCCGCGTACGGTGTTGAAGACGTCGAAGTGCCGCATCTCCTTGCCCTGGAGAGCCCCGAGTTCGAGCCAGATCTGGTGCATCTCGTTGCCCGGACCGTTGCCGAGCAGCCAGCTGACGCAGGCGTCGAAGGTGAAGTCGCCGCGGCCCCAGCCGGTGCAGCAGCCTCCTGGGATGTCGTGCATCTCGAAGACCTGGGTGCGGTAGCCGTTCATCTGGCCGTAGGCCCCGGTGGAGAGGCCGCCGAGCCCGCCACCGATGATGATCATGCTGCTTCTGCGGGCGCGTGTGGTCGTGCTCATCTCGTCGTCACCTCACCCTGTGGGTTTCGAGCTGGGGCAGTTTGCCGAGCTTGTCGGGGTGCCAGGGGGTGGTGCCGCCGCGTTCCCAGGCCCGGAAGTCCAGGCCGAGCTCCTTGCAGAGGTACTGGGTGACGAACCGGCCGCTGGCCGCGGCCCGGATCAGGCTGCCGCCGCCGAACCACTGGCCCGCCATGGAGAATCCGTCCAGACCGGGCAGCCGCATCCGGTCCTTGTTGATCAGACCGGTGATCACGTCATCGGCCGGGGTGAAGGACTTCCAGCCCAGGATGCTGCCGCCCCGTACCCCCGTGTACCGCTCGGTGGTGGTCGGGGAGGCCACGTCCATGACCTCGATGGCACGGCCGATCCCCGGGTACTGGCGCTCCAGGAAGGCCCTGATGAAGTCGGCCACCTCCTGCTTGCGGGCCCGGTAGGCCTTGCGGTCGGTGCGGCGCAGCTGCTTCCAGGAGTCGTAGTCGCTGAAGTAGGTGCAGTGCATGACCGACTTGCCGGGCGGGGCGAACCCGTCGGAGTAGCGCGAGCGCACCTGCACCACGAGGCTGTTCTGGAGGACGCCGGGCAGCGCCGCGCTGTCCTCGTCGGAGAGCAGGTAGGTGGTGCTGTGCCGGGCGGCCGGATCCAGTTCCTCGTTGAGCCCGACGAAGGCCGAGACCACGCCCGGGTAGAGGACGTCGGGGCGGCTCATCATCTCGGTGAAGAGCTTGTCGATCTTCGGGCTCGTGTAGCGGCCCCCGAGCAGCCCGTCGATGGTGGTGACCCCGTCGCAGGCCGAGACCACATGGTCGGCGAAGTGCCGCTCGCCGCCGCGCAGTTCCACGCCGATCGCGCGGTCGTCCTCCACCAGGACGCGTTCCACCCGGGCCCGGTAGTCCACCCGCCCGCCGAGCTCGGTGTACCGCTCCTCCACCGAGCGCGCCAGGCCGAGCGAACCGCCCTGCGGGAAGCCCGCGTTGAGGTGGAAGGCACTGGCCATGTTGAACAGGTAGGGCAGCAGCGGGAAGACCTCGTGGTCCTGGAAGAAGATGAACGGGAACGCCCGGCGCAGCAGGGGGTCCTCGAAGCGGTCGCAGAAGCTCTCCATGCGGGTCACCGCGGTGCGCCACAGCAGCGCGAAGGAGGGCAGCACGACACGGAGGGCGGCCGCCCTTTCCCGCGGGGACTGCAGCGGCCCCGGAGTCAGGAAGGGGTAGAGGTTGATCCGGGTGAAGCGCCGCAGGTCGCGGCAGAACGCCCGGATCGGGCGGGCGTCGCCGGGTGAGATCTCCAGCAGGTGGGCTTCGAGCCGGTCGGGGTCGTTGTAGAAGGTGACCGAGCGGCCGTCCTCGTCGGTGACGGTGTTGAACATCTCGAAGTTGGCGATGGTCTTGCCGTCGAGGGCGCCGAGTTCACGCCAGACACGGCTGGCGTCGTTGTTGCGTCCCGTCCCCGTGAGCCATTCGATGCAATAGTCGAAGACGTAGTCCTGGCGCGACCACGCCGTGCAGCAGCCGCCGGGCAGGACGTGCCGCTCGAAGATCCGGGTCTCGGCGCCGCTCATCTGGGCGTAGCAGCCGGTGGACAGGCCCCCGATGCCGGCGCCGATGATGATCACCCGCGGTTTCCCGGCCGTGCGCCGGCCCTGCCTCGGGACCCGGGAGTCCCGCTCTTCCCACACCGGCCTGTCGTCACGCGGCACCGAGCTCGCCCTCCGTCGTGTCGGTCCGCACGGCGGAACGGACTTCCCAGGGGACGCCGTCCTCGAGCGCGGCGAGTACCAGGGTCGCGTTCCGCTGGGCGGGCTTCTCGTCGAGCATCTCGGCGTGCAGCCCCGAGCCGCGGACCAGCCGGCTGCCGGTGGTGGAGGCGCTGTGCCAGCTGCCGGGCTGCTCGGCGGCGTAGAACGCCGCCTTGGCCTCGTCCGAGATCACGGTGACCATCGCGGCGACCGTGCCGCGGTTGGGGGTGCGTCCGCAGTACTCCAGATAGTCCCTGGCCTGTTCCAGGGTCTGCGCGGTGACCGTCTCGGAGCGGGTGTGGCGCCGCAGGTGGTCGCCCAGTTCGCGTTCGAAGGCCTTGACGTGCTCGGTGGGGAGTCCGTACTCCTCCGTGACGCGGTACGAGTCCACGATGACGACATGGGGCACCTCGCGCCCGCGCCGTTCGAGCTCTTTGGCGACCTCGAAGGCGAGATTGCCGCCCAGGGAGTATCCGAGCAGCGGGCACGGACCCTCGGGACGGAGCGACTCGATCAGGTCGGCGTAGCGCAGGGCCTTGTCCCCGTCGACGTGGTTGAAGGCGACCAGTTCGTGCGACGGCAGGTGCGCGGCGAGATGCCGGTAGACCAGGCCGTGGCCGCCGGCCGGCGGGAAGCAGAAGAGGGCGGGTCCGCGGCCCGGGTTGAAGGTCAGATGGGAGAGGTTGCCGGAGATCCGGCCGGTGACGATGTCCTCGACCGTGCGGGCCATGCCGTGCAGGGTGGTGACCTTGAAGAGCCGGCCGACGGGAATCGCGATCCCGAACTCCTTCTGCAGATGGTGGATCAGCTCGATGAGCGTGATGGAGCTGCCGCCCGAGGCGAAGAAGTCGCTGTGCAGGCTGACCAGTTCGAGACCGATCACCTTCTTCCAGTGGGCGGCGACGCGCTCTTCGTACAGCGTGACGGGGGGTTCGTGCTTCTCCTCCACGGCCTCGGCGACGGGCGCGGGCAGGGCTTCCGGGTCCACCTTGCCGTTCGGGGTCAGGGGGAGGGCGTCGAGCACGGTCAGGTGGGCGGGGATGAGGTAGGTGGGCAGCTGGGCGGCGAGATGGCGGCGCAGGGCCCGGGTGTCCGGCACGGCGCTCACCCGGTCCGCGGCGGCGTGCACGTCATGGACGACATAGGCGCACAGCGCCGGTTCCCCGCCGACGTCGGTCCGGACCATCGCGTGCGCCTCGGCGACCCCGGGATAGGAGGTGAGCAGGAATTCGATCTCCCCTGGCTCGATGCGGTGGCCGCGCAGCTTGATCTGGGTGTCGGCGCGGCCCAGCAGGTGGATCCGGCCCTGGGCGTCCCGGCGTGCCAGGTCCCCGGTGCGGTAGAGCCGCTCGGGCGCGGCGCCGGGTCCGCGGTCCAGGGTGAGGGTGACGAAGCGGCGCCCGGTCTGCTCCGGATCCCCGGCGTAGCCCAGGGCCAGGCCCGCTCCTCCGGCCCACAGCTCGCCGGCCACTCCCGTCGGCACCGGCTGCCGGTGGGCGTCCAGCACGTGCAGTACGCAGTTGGGCAGCGGCCGGCCGATGGGGACGGCGCCGTTGGGGTCGAGACCGGTGGTGGGTCCGTCGAAGCAGGCGCTGTCGACGGTCGCCTCGGTCAGCCCGTAGGAATTGACCACCCGGGTGTCCGGACCGCAGAGCCCGCGCAGCCGTTCGTACTCCGCCACCTTCCAGGTGTCGGACCCGACGATCATCAGACGCATGAAGTCCAGCCGGTGGCCGCCCTCCTCGCAGTGGGTCATCAGGGCGCGGGCGACCGCGGGAACGAACTCGGCGCAGTCAACCGCCTCGGCGGTCATCACCTCGTACAGCCGCGCCGTGTTGAGCAGCAGCTCGCGGTCGGCCAGCACCAGCCGCCCGCCCGAGCACAGCGCGCGGACGAGGTCGCCGGTGAACACGTCGAAGGACGCTCCGGCCAGCTGGAGGTGGACGCCGGGCGCGGATTCCAGCCCGTACTCCGTGCGCCAGGCGCCGTAGAGGGCCGACAGGGCGCCGTGCGGGACCTGTACGGCCTTGGGACGGCCGGTCGATCCGGAGGTGTGGATGACGTACGCGGGCGAGTCCGTCCCCACGGAGGTCCCCACGGAGGTCTCCTCGGTGTACGGGCCGGCGCCGGGGGCCTGTTCGTCGGTGTCCTGCGCCGCGGTGTCCTCCTCCCGCATGACGTCGGTGAGGAACTCCGCGCCGGGCACGATCAGCCGCTCGGCGCCCGCCGGGTCGGTGATGACCGTTCCCACCGCGGCGTTGGCCGCCATGAAGGCCAGCCGTTCCGCGGGGTGGCTCGGATCGAGCGGCAGATACGCGGCCCCGGCCCGCAGGACGGCGAGCAGCGCGACGACCAGTTCGGCCGACTTGGGCAGGCACACCGCGATGATCCCGCCGCTTGCCCCCCGGGCCCGCAGCCGCCGGGCCAGGGCGGCGGAGGCCCGGTCGAGCTCCGCGTAGGTGAGACCGCGGCTCTCCCCGGCCGTGTCGGCGGCGGGGACGGTGAGTGCGACGGCCTCCGGGGTGCGGGCCGCCGCCCGGGCGAACAGCTCGTGCACGGGCGGGTCCTGGGGGAGGACGGGGCCACGGGCGGACCGGCCGTGCAGGATCTCGTGGCGCTCGCGCTCGCCGAGCATGTCGAGCCCTGACACCGGACGGTCGGCGGGCGCGCGGGTCAGCGCGTCCAGCAGGTTGCGGTAGTGCCGGGCGAGCCGGTGGGCCGTCTCGGGCCGGAACAGGTCGGTGTTGTACTTCAGCACGCAGTGGAAGCGGTGCTCGTGCTCGTCCTCGTACGCCGACAGGGTGAGGTCGAACTGCCCCTCCTCCTCGGGAAGTTCGATGTAGTCGAGGTGATAGCCGTACTGCTGCGACGACACCTTGTGGGCCAGCAGGATGAACATCGCCTGGAAGACGGCCGAGCGGCTGGGGTCGTGCTGGAGGCCCAGCTTCTCGGCCAGCAGGACGAAGGGGTACTCCTGGTGGTCGAGCCCCCCGAGCACCGCCGCGCGGACCTGGGCCAGCAGTTCGGCGACGGGCGGGTCGCCGGCCAGATTCGCGTACAGGGGAAGGGGGTTGACGAAGTAGCCGTACACCGACGACAGGTCCTCGTCGGTGCGTCCGGTCACCGGGCTGCCGACGACGATGTCGTCCTGGCCGGAGTGCCGGTGCAGCAGCAGGTAGTAGGCGCACAGCAGCACCATGAAGACGGTGACGTCGTTCTCACGTGCCAGGGCGTGGACCCGCGCGCTGAGGTCCTCGTCGAGGACGAAGAACTCGGAGGCGCCGTTGTGGGTCAGCACGGCGGGCCGGGGCGCGTCGGTGGGCAGGGTGAGCGGCGGGATCTCGGCGGGCAGCGCGCCGCGCCAGTAGTCGAGCATCCGCGCGGCCTCCGGGGACGCCAGGAACCGGTTCTGCCGGTTGAGGAAGTCCAGGTAGCGGGCCTGGACGGGCGGCAGTTCGACGGTGCGGCCGGCGCGCATCCCCTCGTAGAGGGCCAGCAGTTCCTCGATGAAGGTGAAGGTGGAGATCGCGTCCGAGACGATGTGGTGGACCGCCTTCATCAGCACCCAGCGGTCCGGACCGCGCCGGAACAGCCTGAAGCGCATCAGCCGGTCAGTGGCGAGGTCGTACGGCCTGCGGTACTCCTCGACGATCAGCTCGCGGACCTCCTCCCAGGCCAGGCCCTCGACGTCGAAGACCTTCAGGTCCGGCTCCACGTCCTGCGAGGTGGTCTGGACGGGGCGGCCGTTCTCCAGCACGAAGTTGGCCCGCAGCACGGGGTGACGGCCCATCAGGACGCGGACGGCGGCCGCCATCAGCTCCGGGTCGATCTCGGTCCGGACCTCGACCGCCCCGCCGATGTTGTAGGCGAAGCCGTCCGGATGCAGCTGCTTGAGGAACCACAAAGCCTTCTGGTTCTGGGTCAGGGGATGCCGGGACGGGTCCTCGTACACCTCCACCGCGGCCGCCCGCGGGCCGGCCGCCCGCGCGGCGATCTCCGCGGTGGCCTGGTGCAGCTGCGCGGTGAGCTCGCGCAGCGGCGCTCCGCTGAGCAGCGTCACGACCGGCAGCGCCACCCCGGTGTCCGCCTGGATCCTGGCCCGCAGCTCCATGGCCAGCAGCGAGTCGATGCCGAGGGCGCCGAGGCCGGTGTCCGGGTCGAGCTGGTCGGCGGTCATCCGCAGGACGGCCGAAGCGCAGCCGACGAAGCGGTCCGTGACCAGCCGGGCGCGCTCGGCCTCGTCCGCGGCGGCCCGGAACCGGTCCAGATAGCCGGCCTGGCCGTCCGGTGCGTTCCCGTCCGCGGCGGACCCCGCCGCGGCCGCCTCGCGGGCCGCCGAGGCCGCGAGTTCGGCCACCAGCGGCGGCGGGGAGGGATACCAGGCCAGGAAGGTGGGCCAGTCGGTGATGGTGGCGATCAGGAACTGGGCGCGGTCCTGGCCGAGGACGCGTTCCAGCACGGCCGTGCCGGCGGCCGGCGAGAGCGAGCTCATGCCCCGGACGGTGCGGTAGTGCTCGACCAGGCTCAGCTCATGGATCATGCCGGTCGCCCAGGGACCCCAGTCCAGGCTGAGCGCCGGCATCCCCCGGGACCTGCGGTGCTGGGCGAGGGCGTCCAGGAAGGCGTTGCCCGCGGCGTAGTTCGTCTGGCCGGTGGTGGTGAGCAGGGAGGCGACCGAGGCGAAGAGCACGAAGTAGTCGAGCGGCTCGTCACGCAGGTGGTGGTGCAGATGCCAGGAACCGGCGGCCTTCGGGGCGAAGACGGAGGCGAAGGCGTCATGGTCCATCGCCCGCACGGAGGTGTCCCGCACCTGCCCGGCGAGGTGGAAGACGCCGCGGATCGGCGGGGAGTCCCGGTCCCGGTAGTCGTCCAGCCACCGCGTCAGGGCCTGCTCGTCGCGGATGTCGAGGGCGGCGTGCACGGGGTGCGCTCCGAGCGACTCCAGTTCCTTGACGAAATCGATCCCGGAGCCCGCCGGGGACCGCGGGGCGACGGCCCGCCAGGTGGCGCGGTCGGGGAGTTCCGTGCGCCCGACCAGGATCAGATGGCGGGCGCCGCGGCGGACGAGATAGCGGCACAGCAGCCGGCCCAGCGCGCCGAAGGCACCCGTGACGAGATACGCGCCGTCCGGGCGCAGCCGGGGCGGGATGGACCGGGTGAGGCCCTCGGGGCGGGCGAGACGGCTGACGAGGCGGCGGCCGTGGCGCAGGGCGACCTCGTCCTCGGGCTGCTCCGGCGTCGGCCCGGCGAGGATCTCCCGCAGCAGCTCCTCGGCGTCGGCCCCCGCTTGCCGGGGGCCGGTCCGCAGCGGCGGCAGGTCGATCAGTTTGCCCCGGTGCGCGGTCAGTTCCTGGTGCCGCAGCACCCGGCCGATGCCCCAGACCGGTGCGCCGAGAGGTTCGACCGGGTCGGTGGGCAGCGCCGCCTGGGCACCCCGGGTGACCAGGTGGAGGGCGGCCGGCGCGGTCGACCCGCCCGGTTCGTCCTGGAGCGCCTGGGCGAGTGCGACGACGGAGTAGGCACCGAGCGTGCCGTGTGCGTGGAGGTCACCGGGCGTGGTGTCGTCCAGCCGGGGCAGATCCAGATTCCACAGGTGGACGATGGTGTCCAGGGGCGGCTCGCCGCGGTCCGCGGCGAGGCCGGCCAGGTCGCCGAGCAGCATGCGGAGGTCCTCGGCGCTGCCGGGGACCACCCGGGTGTTCCGTCCGTCCCGGTCGAAGACGTAGGCATCGCCGGGCCGTACGAGGTGGCAGCGTCTGCCCGCGCCGCCCGCGAGTTCCTGGAGGGAGTCCGCCACGCCCCCGGGTGCGTCGGCGAACAGCAGCCAGCTTCCGTGACCCGGCTGATCCCCGCCGGACGCCTCGGCGAGCGGCGCTGCTTCGGTCCAGGCGACTTCGGCCAGCCAGCCGTCGATGGTGGCGAGCCCCACCGTGGCCGAGGCCTGCTCGACGTCGGCGGCGCGGAAGCCGTGCACATGGCCGACCGGCTCGCCGTCCTCGGTGTAGAGGGCGAGGTCGCCGACGAGTTCGTCGTCCGCACGCCGGGTGACGGTGGCGTGCGCCCACAACGGCCGCCCCCCGACCGGGTCGGTGCGCACCTCGTCGATGGTGAGCGGCAGCAGCATCCCGCTCCCGGGGGCCGTGTCCGCCGGCGGGAGGCCCGCGACGAGCAGGGTCTGGAAGCAGGAGTCGAGGAGAGCCGGGTGGACGTGGTGTCCCGCCGTGCCCGCACCGGCGCACGCGGGCGGCCTGATCAGTGCGAGGGCCTCGCCGTCGGTCTGCCAGACCTCCGCGATGCCCTGGAAGGCGGGGCCGTAGTCGTAGCCGAGCGCGCTCAGCGTGTCGTAGCAAGCGGCGGCGGACAGCTGCCGTTCGCTGCGGGCCTGGATCGCCTCCCGGTCCAGCGGGAGGACGCGGGCGGGCGGAGTCCCGCCGCGCACCACGCCGCGCGCGTGCACGACCGGGCTGTCGTCGCCGCTCGCCACGGTGAAGGAGGAGGACTCCGCGGAGAGCGAGAGCTGGACGCGGCGCGGGGCGTCGTCGGGCAGGAAGAGGGCCTTGCGCAGCTCGATGTCCCCCAGCCCGGCGTCCGTGCCGCCGGTCAGGGCGCGGAGCGCCTGGTACGCCATCTCGACGTACCCGGCGGCCGGGAACAGCGCCCGGCCCTGGATCCGGTGATCGGCGAGATAGGGCGTGGTCTCGACGTCGAGCGCCACTTCCCACACGGGCTCCGCGGTGGCGAGGCGTCGTCCGAGCAGCGGGTGGTCGACGCGGCCCAGCCGGACCTGCGCCACCGGCGCCGGCTCGGTCCAGTAGCGGTCCCGCTTCCACGGATAGCGCGGCAGCCGCACCCGGCGCCCCCGCGGGTGCAGGACCTCCCAGTCGACGGCGCAGCCGATGGTGTGGAGCGCCGCGAGGGAGGTGGTGAAGCACAGCGACTCGTCCTCCGACCGGCGGATCGAAGGCAGCGTAGTCACGGGCTGGTGCGCGCCCGGGAGCGGCGCCTGCCCGGCGGTCGGGGCGCTCGTCCCGGGCCTGGCGCCGGCGCCGGACGCGCGGTCCTGGGCGGCGAAGCATTCCTTGATGGAGCGCCCGAGCACCGGATGGGGGCCGATCTCCAGGAAGGTGCGGTGCCCGTCGCCGAGCATGGCGTCGACCGCCGAGCGGAAGCGGACGGTGTCGCGGACGTTGTTCCACCAGTAGTCCGCGTCGAGTTCGGGCCCTTCGGCCCGCCCCGGCCTGCCGGTGAGGTACAGGGGCAGCCGGGCCGGACGGGGGGCGATCCCGGCCAGTCCCGCCAGCAGATCGGCTTTCAGCGGGTCCATCGCGGCGCTGTGGTAGGGCACTTGGACGTCGAGGAGCTTGGCGAACACGCCATCGGCGCGCAGCGCTTCGGCGTACGCGGTGAGGCTCGCCTCGTCGCCGGCCACCGTGAGGGCCTCCGGGCTGTTGACCGCGGCGATGGACACCCGGCCGCCGAAGGCCGCGGCACGGCGTGCGGCCTCCGCCTCCGGCAGACCGACGGCGAGCATGGTGCCGGTGCCGGCCGCCCGCTGCTGCAGGCGGCTGCGGTGCAGCACGATGCGTACGGCGTCCGCGAGGTCGTACACCCCGGCCTCGTAGAAGGCGGCGACCTCGCCGGTGCTGTGGCCGACGACGGCCGACGGGTGGACCCCGTGGGCGTGCCAGAGCGCGGCGAGTCCGGTCTGCACGGCGAAGTTGGCGGGCTGGGCCAGCCAGGTCTCCGCCATCCGGGACTCGTCCTGACCGGCGCTCAGCTCGGCGATCAGTGACCAGCCCGCCTGTGCCGCGATCTCGCGGTCGACGGCCTCGACGGCTTCCCGGTAGGCGGGCGCGGCCTCGAACAGCTCGCGTCCCATCGCCCACCACTGCGGTCCCATGCCCGTGAACACCCAGGCGGGCGCCTCGTGCTGCGCCTCATGACGCTTGCCGAGCAGGACCCGGGGGTGCACTTCGCCCCGGACGTACGCCGCCAGCGACTCGTCCAGATCCTGACGCGACCCGTACACCACGGCCAGCCGGACGTCGTGGTGCTGCCGGTGGTGGGCCAGGGAGTAGGCGAGGTCCGGAAGGGTGACGGGCGCGGTGTGCGGGTCCGGTGCCGCCGTCAGTTCCGCTCGCACGCTGTCGGCGAGCCCGGGCAGCACCGCGGCGTCATGGGCGCTGAGCGGCAGCAACCGGAAGGGAAGGCCGCTGTCCTCGGCCGAGGGTCTGCGGCGGACGGCGACCGGAGCCCGCCCGGCGGCGGCATCGGGTGCGGATTCCAGCAGTACGTGCGCGTTGGTACCGCCGAAACCGAAGGAGTTCACCCCCGCGCGGGCCGGTCCCTCGTGGGCGGGCCAGGGGGTGAGCCGGTCCGGGATCTCATAGGGGGCGGCTGCCAGATCGATCGCCGGGTTGAGGTGTTCCAGGTTGATGTGCGGGGGGATCAGCCGGTGCTCGACACTGAGCGCGGTCTTGATGAGGCCGGCGATCCCCGCGGCGGACTCGGTGTGCCCGATGTTGGTCTTGACCGAACCGATGAAGCAGGCGGCGCCGGGCTCGCGGCCGATGGCGAGGGCGCTCGCCAGCGCGTTCGCCTCGATCGGGTCGCCCACCGGTGTGGAGGTGCCGTGGGCCTCCACGTACTGCAGGCTGCCCGGGGTGATGCCGGCCCGGGCGCAGACCTGCTCGATCAGCGCGGACTGGGCCTCGGCGCTGGGGACGGTGATGCCGTTGGTGCGTCCGTCCTGATTGACCCCGGTCTCCGTGATCACGGCGTGGATCGGGTCGCCGTCGCGCACGGCGTCGCTGAGGAGTTTGAGGACGACGATGCCGACTCCCTCGGCCCGTACATAGCCGTTGGCCGCCGCGTCGAAGGTCCGGGAGCGGCCTTCCGGCGAGAGGAAGCCGCCCTTGGTCTCGGCGATCGTGTACTGCGGGGTCAGGTGCAGCAACGTGCCGCCGGCCAGGGCCAGCGAGGTCTCGCCGCGGCGCAGGCTCTCGCAGGCGAGGTGGACGGCGACCAGGGAGGAACTGCAGGCGGAGTCGATGGAGAGGCTGGGCCCCCGGAAGTCGAAGCAGTGCGACAGCCGGTTGGAGACCATCGTCATCATCGTGCCGGTCGCCGTGTGGGCTTCGAGGGTGTCGAACCGGAGATCGGAGAACTGGAGGATCTTGTAGTCCAGGGTGAACGCCCCGACGAACACCCCGACGTCCCGCCCGGCCAGCTCGGCCGGCTTCTGCCCGCCGTCCTCCAGGGCCTCCCAGGACACTTCCAGGAGCTTGCGCTGCTGGGGATCCATGGCATGCGCCTCACGGGGGCTGATGCCGAAGAACGCCGGGTCGAACTCGTCGAACCCGTCGATGTACCCGCCGCGGCCCCCGACGAGCCGACCCGGCTTGGCCTTGTCCTTGCTGCTCAGACCCGCGACGTCGTAGCGGTCGGGCGGCGTCGGCGTGATGCAGTCCCTCCCCTCCACCAGATTGCGCCAGAAGGAGCGGTGGTCGTTGGCGCCGCCGGGGAAGCGGCAGCCGATGCCGATGAGGGCGATCTTCGCGGCGGGGGAGGGGGATCTACGGGCTGATGCAGACATGAGCGTTCCTTGGGTCACGGATCGGGCGCCCACCCACAGGGCGGCACGCGCCGCACGGACGTGAGCAAGTGGCAACGGAGCGGGGGGACGGGGGTACGGCTCAGCCGAGCGAGCGGCGCCAGGGGTGGACGAGCGTGGCGAGGATGCGCCCCGATTCCGGGAACGTCCGGGGATCGGTCAGACCGACCGCCACCGGCTCCCGGCCGGGATGCCAGGTGAAGGTGCCGAACAGCCTGTCCCAGAGCGACAGGTCGGATCCGTAGTGACCGGCCTCGGACAGATCGGTGCTGTGATGCAGCCGGTGCTGCTCCGGACCGGCGAGCAGGTGGTTCAACGGGCCCAGTGACACCCGGATGTTGGCGTGGACGAAGTACCCCTGCGCGATCACGAAGAGCCCGACCCCGAAGACCGCCCGCTCGGAGAACCCCACCAGCGCGAGGGCCAGTTGCACGACGCCTTGCGAGATGAGCACGTCCGCCACGTGGTTGACGCCGTTGTTGGCGACGTTCACCTTGTCCGGCACGTGGTGCACGCCGTGCAGTTTCCACAGCCACGCGTATCGGTGCCCGGCCCGGTGCACCGCGTAGCTCGCGAGCGAACCGGTCAGGAGCGCCAGCGGGATCTCACCCCACAGCGGCAGGACGGGATGCGAGGTCGCGACCGAGCCGACGGCGAGCAGCACCAGGCTCTGGCCGAGCGCGCCCGCGGTGGCGGTGAGTACGTAGTAGGCGGCGTAGTAGCCCCATTCCCGCCGGCTCGGCCGCCAGGAGAGGTCGTAGGGGATCAGGAACTCCAGCGCCACCAGGAATCCGAGCACCGAGAACTGGAAGAGGAAGGTGGCCGTGCCCGGTTCCCAGCCACGCCACTCGGCGAGGGTGAAGACGCCGACCACGGCGAGCAGCAGGACTGGCTGGGCGGACGCAGCCAGTACGTCCCGCACCGTCAACCGGGGCATCGAACACCTCCTAGCGGCGACACCTGACAGAGGAAAGCGCGCTCCCGGACCAGCCGTTCACCGGGGCGATTACAGTATGTGTTCGCCCGATTGCGCAGCGCAATCGCCGTCATCGGCGCGCGGTATCACAGGCGCCCGCCGCGCGATCCGCCCGCGCCCCAGGCGTACGCCCCTGAACGGACGTCGCGTCCGCCGGGAACGCCCCGGCAGGGCGGCCCGGTTGCTCCGGGGCCGGGCACTGCCGCAGGGTGACCCACGCGAACGCGCGCCCCGCCGCCTACCGTTGGGGCCGGACCGCCGAGCCGCGCTGCCGGAGCCCGACGACACAGGACCCGAGAGGACGCCATGAGCAAGCCGGAGCTGGAGTTCCACATCCCCGACGGTCCCTGGACGGTGCCGGAAGGCGCGGGCCCGGGGACGGAGCAGCTGGTCCTGGCACAGGACACGACCACCGGGCGCGGCACCGCGCTGGTGCGCTGGGCGCCCGGCACCGACACCTCCGCCCTGGGCGTGGCCCGGCACGACTTCTGGGAGGAGGTCTATCTGCTGGAGGGCTCGATGCACGATCTGACCCTGGACCGGACCTTCGGCCGCGGCTCGTACGCCTGCCGCCCGCCGGGCATGCCGCACGGTCCGTGGACGGCGGCGGACGGCGTGACCATGCTCGTCATCACCTACCCGGCGCAGGAGGGGCGGACGGACTGAGCAGGGCCCCGCGCTCGACCCGCCGTCAGCCGGCCGGCGCGGCCACGGGTACCGACCGACCGCATACCGACCGCGCGGTCCTTTATTGTTCTCGCCAGGGGCACCCGGGGTCAGGGCAGGCGCGCTCTCGCGCCCGCCTGCCCTGCAGCCGTGCGGTGGCCCGCGTCGTACGGGGCCCCGGCACCGTACGAGAGCCCGAAGAACAGACCGAGCGGACTGAGACACCACCATGAGCGACAACCCCGGCGTGCCCGAAACCATGCGCGCCCTGCGGCAGCCCGCGTTAGGCGGCCCGCACCTCCTGACCCTCGTCCACGACGCGCCGGTGCCCGCGCCCGGTCCTGGCGAGGTGCTTCTGCGGGTGGGCGCGGCCGGCGTCAACCTCGCCGATGTGATGCAGACCCACGGCACCTACGAAGGCGGTCCGCAGGCCCCGTATCTGGCCGGTTTCGAGGGGGCCGGCACCGTCGTCGCCCTGGGGCCGGGGACGGAGGGCCTCGCGGTGGGCGACCGGGTCATCGGCGCGGGCAGCGGCGCCTTCGCCGAATACATGACGCTCCCGGCGGCCGCCGCCCTGCCGCTGCCCGAGGGCTGGAGCGAGGAGGAAGCGCTCGGCCTGGTGCTCAACTGGGCGACCGCCCTGGCCGCACTGCGGCTGGGCAGGCTGGCCCGCGGCGAGACCGTGCTCGTCTACGCCGCCGCCGGGGGCGTCGGCCAGGCGGCGGTCCGGCTGGCCAAGCACTTCGGCGCGACCGTGCTGGCCTGCGCCGCGCCGGAGAAGCACGAGGCCGTTCTCGCCCTGGGCGCCGACCATGTCATCGACTACCGCGCCGTCGACACCGCCGCCGAGGTCTCGCGGCTGACCGCCGGTCAGGGCGCCGACGTGGTGCTGGAGTCCGTGGGCGGCCAGGTCTTCCGCACCAGCCTCGCGGCCGCCCGCCCCGTCACCGGCCGCGTCGTCGTCTACGGCGCGGCGTCCGGCGAAGCGGCGGTCACCAACCGCGAGCTGAACTTCGGCCCCGTGCAGCTCATCGGCCTGCACATCGGCGTACTCGCGCAGACCGCGCCGGGCCTGATGGGCGAACTCGTCGAGGAACTGGGCCGCCTGATCGAGGCCGGCGTCTACCCGCCCGGGCAGCCGACCGTCTTCGACCTCGCCGACGGGCCGAAGGCGCTCATGACGCTCGCCGAGGGAAGCACCGTCGGGAAGCTCGCCCTGCGGCCCTGAAAGGCCTCCGGGGCCGGGGTCCGGCGCTCTCGCGGCACCGGCCCCCGGCCCCCGCGCCGGTACCAGCCGCCCCCGGGTGCCCCATTGGCGGGGCGCGGGGCCGTGCCGCACCATGGCCGTCGGGTACGGGCCGCCCGGCGGGGGCGGCCCGGGGCGGGAGGCGGGGATGCGTGCCGATGTCGTCGTTGTCGGAGGCGGGCCGGTCGGGCTCCTGGTCGCGGCCGAACTCGGCGCCAGGGGCGTGGACACGGTGGTGTTCGAAGCACTGACGTCCGTCTCGCGCCGTCCCAAGGCGACCACGCTGCACGCCCGCGCCGCGCAGTGCCTCGTGCGCGGCGGGCATCTCCCCTGGCGGGCGGCGAGCGGCGACGGCCCCGAGCAGACCCGCCCGTTCCACTTCGCCGGCGTCCCCGGGCTGACCCTCACCGCTCCGGCGGCCGAGCCGGCCCCGCTGCTGAAGTGCCGCCAGGCCGATCTGGAACGGGACTTCGAGGCCCGGGCGCGGGCCCGGGGCGTCCGGGTGCGGCGCGGGCACCGGGTGGTCGCGATGGCCGATGACCCGGACGCGGTCCGGCTGACGGTACGCGGGCCGGCCGGCCCGGAGGTCTGGAGGGCGGCCTATGTCGTGGCGGCGGACGGGGCGAGGAGCACGGTGCGCGAACTGGCCGGTATCGCCTCGGACAGCTGGCCGGCCACCGTGGCGGCCTGGTCCGCGGTCGTGGAGCCGCCCGCGGACAACGGGCCGCCCGCCCTGGAACACGGCTGGCACCGTACGCCGCGCGGCTGGATCGTGGTCAGCGGCCTCCCGGACGGCGGCGCCCATGTCCGCACGCTGGACACCGCGGGGCCGCACGGCACCCGCGACCGCCCGCCGACCGCCGATGACTTCCGCGCCGAGGTGGCACGGATCGCCGGGCGTGAGGTCACCCTCGGCCGGCTCGGCGACGTGACACGGTTCAGCGACTTCTCCCGGCTGGCGCGCGACTACCGCCGAGGCCGGGTGCTGCTCGCCGGGGACGCCGCGCACGTCCACTTCCCCATCGGCGGCCAGGGCCTGAGCACCGGCGTGCTGGACGCGCTGTCACTGGGCTGGCGGCTGGCCCACGTCGTCCGGGGCGCGGCGGGGCCCGGGCTGCTCGACGCGTACGGGCCCGAGCGCCGGCCGGTCGCGCGCCGAGTCATCGCCGACACCCGCGCTCAACTCGACCTGATGCGGCCGGAGTCGGGCGCGGAGCCCGGCTCCCGCCGACCGCCCGCCGGGCCACCGGCACCCGACATGGCGAGCGGGTGTCCGGCCGCGCGCGTCAGCGGCCAGGACATCACGGCTCCGCCGCTCGCCGACCGCCCCTCGCCCTGGGAGGGCCATTTCCTGACGAATGTGCCGCTGCTGCCCGTGGCGGACTCCTCGGCGGGCGACGGCGGCCGTTCTGAGCGGGCGACCGACGTGATCTCCCTGCTGCGGGCGGGCCGGCCGCTGCTGCTGCTCGGCGGCGCCGACGCGGGGCGCCACCACGCGCGGGCAGCGCCGTGGGCCGGGCTGCTGCGCGTGGTCCGTACCGCTTCCGCGCCCGCCGCCGCGCCCTCCGGCGAGCCGCTGACCGCGGTGCTGGTCCGGCCGGACGGCTACATCGCCTGGACCCCCGGGGCGGGCGGGCTCGCCGCCGCCCTCACCGCCTACTTCGGGCCGCCGGACCCGACCGGGGCGGGCGCGGTGGACCCGTCGGAGCTGGTGGAAGAAGGTCGTTGACGGGGGAGGACACCGCAGAGCCGACGGGTGGTCACCGTGACCGCCGCGCCGGGGCGCGGGCCCGTGGACCCTATCCCGGCGCTCTTCCCCGATCCGCGACGACAGGGGCCCGGCGGCAGCCGGGGAAGAACACCCGACGGCCGCGGCCCGATCCGCGAAGACCGGTCCGGACCGGCCCCGAGGGCCGCTCAGCCCACGGTGACCGGCCTGCCTCGCTGCGGTTCCTCCCCGTGCAGCGCCAGCAACTCGGCGGAGACCTTCTCACCCCGGCGCTCGGACAAGTCGAGCGACACCAGCACCGGCGCGTGCGCGACGGAAGGCAGCACATGCCGCAGCAGCGCGCCGACCCGGGCCGACAGGTCCGCGTAGTTGCTGTACGCCTGGGACATGGCCTGTATGCCGGCGAAGGCGCCGACCAGGACCTCGGCGGTGTCCGCCGGCACGACGTGCGGCAGCACCTCGCCCTGGCGCTGGCCCGCCTCCAGCAGTTCCCGGCAGGTGTCGGCCCACCGCTCGAACGGCCCCTTGCGGTCGATGTTGCTGGCCCGCTGGTCGAGCGTCAGCCGGACGCCGGCGCGGGTCATGCAGTCGGTCTCCAGGCGATACGCCTGGACCATCACCGTATCGACCAACTGCTGGAGTCTGCTGGCCCGCTCGGGGGTCGGGAACTGGCCGTCCTGCTCGCGCAGCACCCCTTCGGCCAGCGCCTCCTTGGAGGGGAAGTGGAAGTAGAGGGCCCCCTTGGTCACTTCCGCCTCGGCGGTCACATCGGCGATGGTCGCCGCCTGGAACCCGCGCTCGTCGAAGACCTTGGCCGCCGCCTCCAGGATGTTCCTGCGTGTCTCGATCGCCCGTTCCTGCATCGCGTGCCTCCCCTCCGTGCTCCACCGCCGCAACCGCGGCAACCGCCGGATCCGCGCGCTGGCGACGACCGGTACCGCGTACTGCCGCGGCACAAAAGGCGCGCAGTCGACGACGGACCGGCCCCACCGGTGAGGAGATCGCCCGCTGTCCGAAAAACCGACCGCACCGTATATTACCGCGCGGCGACGCCGGGGCCCATCGGATCCGGACAAGCGGCGGAGGGGGAAACGGCATGATCCTGCTCACAGGTGTCACCGGGACGATCGGCGCGGAGGTGCTGCGCCGGATGCCGGCCGGGGCGGCCGTCCGGGCGCTGGTCCGCGACCCGAGCCGGGTGCCCGGCACTCCGGCGCCGGTCGAGGTGGTGCCGGGGGACTACGCCGACCCGGCTTCGCTGGCCGCGGCGCTGCGCGGTGTGCACACGGCGTTCCTGGTCACCTCCCGGGTCGGCGGGGACGACGACGCCGCGTTTCTGGCGGCCGCCCGAGCGGCGGACGTCCGGCGCGTGGTCAAGCTGTCGGCCGCCGCCGTCGCGGACCCGGCGGCGGACGACGCGATCACCCGGTGGCAGCGGCGGAGCGAGGAGCTGCTGCGCGACTCGGGCCTGGAGTGGACGCTGCTGCGTCCGCGCGCCTTCATGTCCAACACCCTTTCCTGGGCCGGGTCGATCCGTGCCGAGGGTGTGGTGCGGGCACTGTACGGGCGGGCGCCCAACGCGTGTGTGGACCCCCGGGACGTCGCGGAAGTCGCGGTGGCCGCGCTGATCGGCGAGGGACACGGCAGCCGGATCCACACCCTGACCGGACCCGAGCCCGTCACCGCCGTACGGCAGACCGAGGAGCTGTCCCGGGTCCTCGGAATCCCGCTGCGCTTCGAGGAGCTGACGGTGGACGCCGCGCGCACCGCGCTGTGCGCCCGCTACCCGCGATGGCTCGCCGAGGCGCTGCTCCGCGGCGCCGAACGGCAGCGGGACGGGGCGAAGGCGGACGTCACCGGCACGGTGCGGGCCGTGACCGGGCGGCCCGCGCGGTCCTTCCCCGCGTGGGCCGCCGGTCACCGCGCGGCCTTCGCCCCGGCTCCGGAGCGGACGGGCCCGGCGCGCGGGCAGTCGCTCAGACCGTGACCTGGACGCTGAAGACGGGCCGCTCGCCCTGGCTGCCCGTCACCAGGACGTGCCCCGACGCGTCGTGCCCCGTGGCGGGCAGACGGCAGGCCTCGATCAGGCAGGGGCAGTCGAGTTCGGCGAAGCGGGTGAAGTCGGCCGCGATGCCGAGGATGGTCGGTGAGGGCCGCCCGAGCACCGCGGCCGTGGCCTGGCGGGCGGCCTCCAGCAGGACCATGCCAGGGACGTGGTCGACCGGGTGGTCGAAGAGCACCGGGTGGCGCGGGTCGACGCGCAGCAGCCACCGGTCGTACGCGCCGACCGGCGAGAGCACCACGTCCGAGGCCCGGGTACGGCCGACGCCGGCCGGTTCGACCGGCTCGGGCGGCGGCGGGGCCTGCGTGCGCAGGGCTTCCCCGCGGGTGCGCCGGTACACCCGGGGGGTGACGCAGGTGAAGGAGGCGCCGCCGGTCGCCAGCGTGTCCGCGCCTCGCCGCAGCACCGTCTCGTAGCGCAGCGAGGACAACGCGCCGCCCCGCCGCTTGAGATCGGCGCAGCGGAACTCGACGGTGATGTCGGTCGGTACGCCGCCGACCGCCATCCGGTCGGGGCGGGCGGCGAAGGACAGGTCGTGCATGAGGAAGTGGTGGCCGAGCGGGACGCCGAGTCCGGCGTGGGCGACCAGCAGGCCGCTCTGGCGGATCGTCTCGGCGATGAGCAGCGGGTCGTGGCCGCCGGCCGCCCCCGCGTCGTAGAAGACGCGGCTGCGGGGCCACTGCGCCTGGAGCACGAAGAGGTCGGCGTCCTCCTGCTCCCAGCCGGTGAGCAGTACTTCGGCCACCGCCGAGCGGTGCACGTATTCGCGTGGGACCGTGCGGGTGAGCGTTCTCTCCAGCACCGCGGTGACCCCGGTGCCGGCCGGCGGTCCCGCCGCGGGGACCTCCGCCATCGCGCTCCCTGTGCGTTCGAGCGTGCCGGCTCCGGAGGCGGAGTCCCTCTGCGATCCGTTCACGGGCATGCGTTCCCTCTCTCGGTCCTGCCCGGGCGTCGTCCCGCGCCCGGGGTCGCGGTGAAAAACGAACTGACCGGTTTATATTCCGGGGCCCTCGGAGCGCAGCGCTAGGCGATATTCGGATATTTGTACGTTCAGCGGCGACGTGAAGGCGACGTGAAGGCGGTCGCGCACGACTCGGCGGAGAGGTTGCCGTGCCGTGAACGGCTGTTGTCCCGGCAGTAGTTGAAACCGCCGCGTCGGCAGGGCCGGGCGGTGTCCCGCAGGCGGGCGGGGAGGCGGCCGTACGGCGCCGGGGACCGTACCGCGTCGCGGTGAAAACCATACGGGCCATACGGTTTGTTTAGGTGAACTTCGGCTCAGTCGTGGGTACGGTCGCAGCAGTTCTGCGGGGGGAGAGGAAATACCATGGTCAAACAGGAACGGGCCGCGCGGACGCGGCGGTCGCTGGTGCTGGCGGCCGCCGAGGTTTTCGCCGAGGAGGGGTACGCGGCGGCCTCGCTGGGCACGGTCAGCGGGCGGGCGGGGGTCAGTACCGGGGCGCTCCACTTCCACTTCTCCAGCAAACGCGCCCTGGCCGAGGCGGTGGAGGCCACCGCGCTGCTCGGGCTGCGCAGGATCACCGGGCAGGTCGCCGCCGGTCCGGGGTCCTCGATCCAGAAGCTCGTCGACTCCCTGCACGCGCTCGCGGAGGGCCTGAGCGGCGACTTCGTGGTCCGGTCCGGGTTCCGTCTGCACCATGAGGACGGGAGCGGGCACCAAGGGGCGCTGTGGCGGGAGTGGTGGCGCTGGATCGAGCGGACGCTGCGGTCGGCGCAGGACGACGGCGAACTGGCCGCCGGGGTCAATGTGCACGACGCGGCCGCGGCGGTCGTCGCGGCGACCGCCGGCTTCCAGGTGCTGGGCGGGGCCGATGCCTGGTGGCTGTCGGAGTGCTGGGTCACGCGGTTCTGGCAGATGATGCTGCCGGTCCTGGTCGGCCCGGACGCGGCTCCAGGGATGCGGTGTTCGTCGCCGGCGCCGTACCGGCCCCGGACGAGGGCGGCCGGCCCGGCGGCCGGTGAGGGGTTGGCCGATGATCGACGTTCTGTTACCGACAGGTGACAGAAACAATTGACAAACCGCGCGTTCTGTTTTTTCCTAGCGGGTAAGGGAGCTGACGTTCGTATACGCGTTCGGTATCCCTGTCCGACCGGCGCCAGCAGGTTCCGGCACGCCCCCCGGCGTGCCGGCCTCCGGCATGCCGCGACGGCGCGGGCGGCCGCCCCAGCGGGACCGCCCCGGCGCCGGACCGTCCGCACGCCGCCACGGAACCTAGGGAGAACACACCATGCGGGTACTCGTCGTCGAGCCCTGCACGGACATCGCCGAGCGACTGGTCGGAGTGGCCCGGCGTCAGGGCTACAGCGTCCAGACGGCCAGCAGGGGCCAAGAGGCGCTGACGAAGTACCAGCGCGCGGACCTCGTCCTGCTGAACCTCGCCCTGACGGACATCGACGGCCTGGAGGTGTGCCGGACCATCCGCGCCGCCGGCCACACGCCGATCATCTGCGTCAGCGCCCAGGACAGCACGCTCAACCGGGTACTGGCGCTGAAGTCCGGCGCCGACGACTGCGTGGTCGAGTCCTGCGCCGAGCAGGAGATCATCGCGCGGATCGAGGCCGTGATGCGCCGTACCGGGCGCCGCGACGAGGGGCTGCGGGCGATCTCCGCCGGCTCCCTGCACATCGACGGCCGGACCCGGCAGGTGCGGCTCGGGGACCAGCCCGTCGACGTCACCTGCAAGGAGTTCGAACTCCTCTACACGCTGGCGGCCAACCCGGAGACGGTCGTCTCACGGAAAGAACTCATGGCGACGGTATGGCGCGACAACGGGGTGTGGGGCAGCAGGACCATCGACACCCATATCAGCAGCCTGCGGACCAAGCTCGGCTCGTCCACCTGGATCGTGACGGTCCGGGGCGTCGGATACCGGATCGGGCACGGGACCGTTGTGCCGGGCACGCCCGGCGCGGTGCAGTGAGGCCGCCGGGGACCGGCGCGCCCGCACCGCACCGCCCGGGTCCCGGCGGCCCGGCCCGGACCCGGTCAGACCGCCCGGGCGCGCTCGGCCGGGAACGCGTGGCGCCGTCCGACGACCACGACCAGCAGGACGGGACCCAGCAGCATCAGCACGCTCCAGGGGAAGGACTTCGGCCCGATGCCGTCGAGCAGGAGTCCGCCCACCGCTCCTCCGGCGGACATGAACCCGTTCCACACGGTGACCAGCAGCGCCTGGGCCGGCGAGCCGCCGGCGTCGGTGACCGCGGTCTGGAGCAGGGTGGTGACACCGCCCCAGCCCAGGCCCCACAGCACCATCGCGCCGTAGACCACCGCGTTGTTGCCCGCCAGCAGCCCCAGGAGGACGGCGCCCGCGGCGAACAGCGCGGTGCTGGCGATGGTCAACTGGCGCAGCCTGCGGTCGACATGTGTGCCGACGATCCAGATGCTCACCAGCGAGGCGATGCCGAACACCAGCAGTACGCGGTCGGTGGAGCCCTTCATGTGGTACTCGTCGAGGAAGGTGGCGATGTAGGTGTAGAGGATGTTGTGGGCCAGGACATAGGCGGCGACGACGAACAGCACGGCCGCGACACCGGGCCGGCTGAAGGCCCGCAGGATCGGCTCGCGGTGCTCGTCGCGGTGCCCGGCCAGATCCGGCACCACCGCCGCGATCCAGCCCACCAGCAGCACGCCGAGCACCGTCACCAGGACGAAGGTCAGCCGCCAGTCGAACACGTTGCTCAGGAAGGTGCCCAGCGGAATGCCCAGGGACAGCGCGAGCGGCACACCGATCATGGTGATCGCGATGGCCCGGCCCTGCAGATGGGCGGGCGCCAGGCGGCGCGCGTACTCCACCAGCAGCGCCCAGATGAAGCCGGCGGCCACCCCGCCCAGGAAGCGGAACACCATGATCAGCGGGTAGCTGTCGGACACCGCCGTGACCAGGTTGGACACGGCGATGCCGAACACCGCGGCCAGCATCAGCGGCTTGCGGCGCCAGGACGCGGTGAGCGCCTGGAGCGGGATCGCGGTGATGGAGGAGGCGATGGCGTAGACCGTCAGGGCCTGTCCCATCGCCGACTCGCTGACCGACAGGTCGTGTCCCATGTCGGGCAGGATGCCGGCGGGCAGCGCCTCGGTGAGGATGCCGACGAACGCGGCGGTGGCGAGGGCCAGCAGCGCGTTCCACGGCAGCCCCGCCTGCTTCGGCTCCTCGATGGAGCCTGTCAGTAATCGGGCGTCAGAAGCAGTCATGGCTCTATCGTCAAACCCTTCCATATATGTGAAGGTCAAGTGATTCAGGAGGGTGTTGCTCACATGCGCATCGGCCAGTTGGCGGAACGCACCCGCACGTCACCGCGGTTGCTGCGCTATTACGAGGAGCAGGGCCTGATCAGCTCGGGGCGGGCGGGCAACGGGTACCGGGTCTACGACGAGCGCTACGTGGAACGGGTGCGGCAGATCAGGGGGCTGCTGGACGCCGGGCTGCCGACCCGGGTGATCAAGCAGATCCTCCCGTGCATCAACCAGCCCGGGGCGATCTACGTGTCCGACGCGACTCCCGAGACGATCGCGACCCTGGAGCAGGAGCGCGACCGGATGAACGAGCGCATCCGGTTCCTGGTCCGCAACCGGAACGCCATCACCGAGTACCTGGTCGCGCTGCGCGGCGCCGAACGGGGGGCCGAGACGGTGGCCGAGCCCCGGACGGTCGGGGCGGCCACCGAGTAGCGGTGGCCGCCCCGGGCCGTCAGCCGACCTGGACCGGCGCGACGGCCTTCGCCCAGCTGACCGGGTTGGACAGCACCACGCCGTGGCTGGTGAACTCGATGGTGACGCGGTCCTCGTCGGCGATACGGAAACCGTCGTGCCAGCTCGCCTTGTCCGAGCCGAGCAGCATGTACTGCACCAGGCCGGGGCGGCGCAGCGCGGGGTAGGACAGCAGGTGCTCGATCATGTCGGGCACCCGCTGGAACAGCGCGTCCGCGCCGCAGGTGAACGGCCCCTCCCAGGCGGTCTCGCCGCCGCGCTCGATGACGACCCGCCCGGCGGCGGTCACCGGGGGAGCGCCCAGGAAGAGCCAGGGCGTCATGGCGCTGTCGCACAGCTTGGCGTAGGGCGTCCAGCCCCAGGGGTTCTGCGTGTGCAGACCGATGTCGTTCAGGTCGTTGCCGAAGGTGTAGCCGGCGTAGTGGGGCACGCCGTCGGCGTCGTTGGCGAAGACCAGCGCGACCTCCGGCTCCTCCAGCAGCGCGACCGCGGAGGCCGGCACGGTCAGGGTCTCGCCCGGCATCCGGGTCCACGAACCCATGCCCTTGATCAGCCAGTTGGGGGCACGGAACGGTTCGTCGGCGGTCGGCGGGCGGTCGAACTTGGAGCGGTGGGTGCCCATGAAGCCGGTCAGCAGCGAGTTGTTGGTGTCGGTCGGCAGCAGCGGCGGCAGGAACCGCAGGTCGGGGTCGTCGGCCGTGGCGGTGACCGGGCCGCCCTGGGCGGTGACCGCCTGCTCCAGCGACCGCGGGCCGCCGGCGAGCACCGCGGCGCGCAACTGCCCCTCCGCCACCGGGTACAGGGTCAACTCCGCGCCCGGGGCGGGCAGGCCGGTTCCGGCGTGGCGGACGCCGCGGTACTCACACTCGAAGACGCAGGGGGGGACGGGGACGCTGGCGGGTTCGGGGGCTGATGCGGAAGCAGCGGACATCGCGGTCGGATCCTCCTTGGTGTGGGACCGCTCCCCGGGGCCCGGGGAGCGGCGGCGGTGATCGTTAGCGGGTGCTGGTCGCGAGGCGGCGGTACGCGAGCGGATACCCGGGCCGGTCACGGCGCGGCGGCGCCGCGCAGCCGGGCCGGGGAGGCGCCGGCGAGGCCGGCCAGCGCCGTGTCGAGGCGGTCCAGGGCGGCACCGATCCACGGCAGCCGCAGCGGGTCGGGGGCGTCGAGGGCGGTCTGCCGCTCGCCGTCCGTCTCGCCGTACAACCGCGCGGTGGCGGCCCGCACCCGCAGGGCTCCCGGGGCGTCACCGAACGCCGCGCCCGGCAGCAGTCCGATCCCGTACCGGTCGGCGAACAGGGCGGTGAGCGCGGCGCCGTCGTGCACGTCCCAGCTCCCGGCGAGCGACCCGCGCAGCGGCTCGAAGTCCGGGAAGAGATAGCAGGTCGCGCGGACCGGGGACAAGGTGGCGCCGGCGTCCGTGAACCGCCGGGCGACGGCGCTGGCCACCGTCGCGTGCAGGCGGCGGGCGGCCGCGGCGTAGGCGGTCACCTCCGGCGGTTCGGTGAACGCCCAGGCCGCGGCGGCCTGCACGGGCGCGGGGGTGCTGGACCATATCTGGCTGGCGATGCCGGTGAGCCGCGTTCGCAGCGCCCGGCCCGCCGACCCGCCGGGCAGGCGTGCCACCCCGATCCGCCAGCCGCCCAGGGCCAGGCTCTTGGACAGCCCGGTGGTGACGACGGTGCGCTCGGGCGCGTCGAGCGCCGGCGAGTGGGCGTGGTCGGCCGGGTCGAAGACCAGGTCGGTGTAGATCTCGTCGGACACGACGACCAGGTCCAGCTCGCGCGCCGCCTCGGCCAGGCGGCGCATCGTAGCGGCGGAGGGGATGGTGCCGGTCGGGTTGTCGGGCGTGGTGACCACCACGCACCGCGGGTCGCGGCCGGCCGCCCGCGCGGCGGTCACCTCGGCCCGCAGCGCGTCCGGGTCCGGCACCCCGCCCTCCCCGGGCGGCGTCGGTACCGGCAGCGGCACCCCGCCGGCCAGCCGGGCCTGCGCGGCGTAGCTGACCCAACTGGGCGCCGGGACCACCGGGTCGCCGCCGACGGCCAGCAGCAGGGCGAACAGCAGCGGCTTGCTGCCGGGCCCGCACACCACCTGCTCCGGGACGGTCGCCAGCCCGCGCCGGGTCCAGTAGCCGGCCGCAGCCGCGCGCAGTTCGGCACTCCCGGCGACCGGTCCGTACGCGTTGCGGAAGGCGGCCGCGCCCAAGCGCTCGCGCAGCTCCGGCAGTACGGGCAGCCCGATCTCGCCGGAGGCCAGGGACACGATCTGCTCCCCGGCCCGCCGCCTGCGGGCCAGCGCCTCGTCGGCGGCGAGCGTCGCGGACATCACGACGGGTGGGGGTTCGGGCATGGTGTCTCCTGAGGATCGGATCGGTGGGCGCGGGGAACGGCCCCGAGCGGCTCGGGGCCGGGCGCTTCCGGCGGGCGCGTCCCCGTGACGCGCTCCCCGGTCGGGGGGGGGGGGG
>NZ_JBHSBB010000052.1:95583-111899 GCF_042650325.1 Streptomyces polygonati
GTCCGCGTACAGCGCGGACGGCCGCCCGTGCGGCTAGCCGCGGGCGTAGCGCTCCCGCAGCTCGGCCTTGCGCACCTTGCCGGTCGCGGTCTTCGGCAGGGCGTCGACGACGACGAGCCGTGCGGGCATGAACTCCTCGGCGACGCCCTCCTCGCGCAGGCGTGCGACGACCTCGTGGAGCGCGGCGGACGCGACCCCGGCCTCCGGTACGGCCACCACGCAGATCTCCGCGCCCGCGGCGACGGGCACGGCCACCACGGCGGCCTCGGCTATGCCCGCGCAGTCCGCGGCCAGCGCCTCCAGTTCGGGCACCGGGGCGACCCGGCCGTCGCGGACGATCGCGTCGGAGGCCCGGCCGAGGACGCGGATGCCGCCGCGGCCGTCCTCGCGCGCGAGGTCCCCGGTGTCGAACCAGCCCTCCTCGTCGAACGCCCCGAGGAACCGGTCCTCCGACCGGTGGTAGCCGAGGCACAGCCCGGCTCCCCGCATCCGCAGCCGCCCGACCGGGCCGCCCGCCGCGGCCCCGCCGGGGGCGTCCGCGGCGCCGAGGGGTTCGATACGGACCTCCATCGGCCGCACCGGACGCCCGTTGCTGTGCACGGCCCAGTCCTCGGGGTCCTCCGGCCTGGTCATGGTCACCGGGCCGGATTCCGACATCCCCCACAGCGAGTACGCACGCGCGCCGAGCGCGTCACGGACCTCGTCGGACAGCCGGCGCAGCACCGGCCCGGTGCCGATCACCACCTGCCGCAGCTCGGCGAGGGCCCGCGGCCGGGAGCGCTGCTCGGCGGCCACCGCGGCGAGCACGGGCGGCGGCCCGTACAGCAGCGTGGCCCCGTGGCGTTCGGCCAGGTCGAGCAGCCCCGGCGGGTCCGCGGCGTCCTGGAAGACCACCGTGCCGCCGAGCATCACCCCGGCGAGGATCCCCTGGGCGAAGCCCGAGTAGTGGCACAGCGGGGAGTGCAGCGCCAGCACCACCGAGTCGTCCATCCCGAAGGCGGAGGTGTAGCCGAGCAGCGCCGCGTGCAGGGTGTTCTGGGTGTGCAGCACCGCCTTGGACGGGCCGGTGGTGCCCGAGGTGAAGAGCATGACGTAGGGGTCGTCGGGCCCCAGTGCGCGCTCCTCGCCCGGCGCCCGCGTGTCCTCCTCCCAGGCGGTGGCGACGAAGTGGCCGTGGAAGTCGCGGGCGCCCTCCGGGACGGGCCCGTCGACCGCGAACACCTCGCGCAGCTCCGGCAGTCCGTCCCGCAGGGCCACCACACGCGCCGCGACGGGGACGCCCTGCCACGCCGTCTGCGCGACGACGATCCGGGCCCCGGTGAGCTCCAGGCGGTGCCTTAGCTCCTCCGGGGGGCAGTCCGGTGTGATCGGGCAGATCAGCGCGCCGGCCCGGGCACAGGCGAAGATCAGCGGGACGATCTCCCACCGGCTCGCCACCTGCACGGCCACGACGTCGCCGCGCCGCACGCCCAGGCCGGCCAGCGCCGCGGCGAACCGGTCCGCCAGCCGGTCGAGTTCGCGGTAGCCGAGGGTGTCGGTGCGGTGCTCGCCGACCCGGCGGCCCGCTACCGCGATCCGGTGCGGGCGGTCGGCGGCCTGCCGGCGGAGGTCGTCGCCGAAGGTCGCCCGGCGCCACCACCCCCGGTGCCGGTAGGTGTCGGGATCGTGGCCGGCCCGCGGTGCGCGGGCCGGCGCCTCGGCAGTCATCGCAGCGGGTCCTTGCGGCGGGCGGCCAGCAGCTCGGGCAGGGGGTCGCCGGCGTGGCTGTCGGCGATCTCCAGCAGGGCCGAGGTGTTGCGCCGCACCCGGTCGCCGACCCAGTCGAAGACCCAGGCCTTCCGGGCGTCGGCGGACAGGTCGAAGGGTACGGCCCGGGTGACGGCCAGGGCCGCCGAGGCCGCGCCGCCGATGTTGGCGATCACCCCGGGCACCAGGGTGCCGCCGGCGGCGGCGACCTTCCCCTTGGCCGCGGCATCGGAGGCGAGGTTGGCGCCCTCGACGACCAGGCCGGCCTTCAGCCGGTGGGCGTTCTCCGTGGTCAGCGCGAACTTCTGCGCGGCCAGGATCAGGATGTCGGCGTCGATGTCGAGCCAGGCGCTCGGCTCGCCGGACAGCGTCACACCGGCCGGCAGCCGGGAGCGGTCGATCCTGCCGTACACATCGGTGATCGCGGCCAGGTCGGCGACCGGCAGCCGGTCGGCGCTGATGGTGCCCTCGACGTCGGCGACGGCGACGACGGTGTGCCCGCGCTCTTCCAGGAAGTGCGCCACGGCCCGGCCGACCGCGCCGAAGCCCTGGACGACGACCCGGGCGGCGCTGGTGTGGCCGCGGGCTTCCAGGGCGGTGAGGGCGGCGACGCCGACGCCGTGGCCGGTGCAGTCGATGAGGGGCTCGTAGTAGGTGCGCCAGTCGATGGGCATGTCCGGGGCGCCGAGGCGGAAGCGGGGGTCGTATCCGGCGGCGTCGAAGAAGACGGCGCGGTCGGCGGGGGTGACACCCATGTCGATGCCGAGGTGGATGCCGCCGTGCAGCAGCGGCTTGACGGTGCGGCCGAAGGTGGTGAAGGTCTGCTCGCGGTCGGTGCCGTCGGAGACGATGCCGGCCTTGGCGCCGCCGATGCGCAGCCCGGCCAGGGTGAACTTGTCCGTCATGTCGCGGGCCAGGCCGCGTACCTCCTCCTCGGTGACGCCGGGAGTCATCCGGGTGCCGCCCATCGCCAGGCCGTCGACGAGGGTGTCCACGACCACCCAGCCGTTGACGCTGCCTCCACTGCCGTTCAGGTGGACGACGAACGCCGGCTGCTGGCTCTGTTGGGATGTCATGCCAATGTCCTTCCGGTGCGTGTGGCGGTTGTTGGCGGAAACGACGACCGTGCGGGGCACGGGCGCTCAGGAGTAGAGCTGGGCGAAGCCCCGCAGGATCTCCCGGCCGTCGGACCGGAACTCCAGGTGGGCCTGCGAGCCGAGGACGCGGCCGTCGTCCGAGCGCAGGAACTCCACGGGCGCGTGCGACGACCACCCGATGGCGCGGAAGCCGGGCGGGGCCTGGCGCAGGTAGAGGGTGTGGCGGTGGAAGACCGTCACGGTGGGCTTGACGAAGGTGAACAGCGGCTCCTCCTTGTCCACCTGGACCTCGTAGCCGCCGACCCGCTGCGGGCCCTCGGCCAGGTGGCCGCCGGCCGAGGCGGCGATGATCTGGAGGCCGCCGCAGATGCCCAGCACCGGCACGTCGGTGCTGTTGACCAGCTCGATGAGGGGCCGGTAGTGGTCCTGGTCGTAGGCCCGCACCTTGGTGCCGCTGAGTACGATGGCCTGGTAGCGGCCGTCGAGGCGGTCGGGCACCGAGGCCACGGGAACGGCGTCGGTGAGCGAGCCCACCTCCTCCAGCCTGCTGCGCAGCTGCCGCAGCGACAGCGTTCCGTTGTTCACGACGAGCACGCGCGGTCGCGTCACTTCCGGCTCCTCACGATCGTGTGATGACAGTGCCCGTACGGCCGTTCAGCAGATCGGTGACGGGCGCGCTGCCGATGACCACCCGCCGTACGTCCTGCTCCAGGGCCTCGCAGGCGGCCCGCAGCTTCTTGCGCATGCCGCCGGTCGCCCCCCGGTCGCGGAACGCGGCGGCGTCCGCGGCGCTGATCCGGCGTACCGGCTCGCCGTCGATCAGCAGGTGCTCGACATCGGTGACCAGCACCAGGTCGGCGGCGCCGGTCGCCCCCGCCAGGGCGGCGGCGGCGCGGTCGGCGTCGGCATTGACCTCCCGCCCTTCGGCGTCGCGCGCCAGCGGGGTGACCAGGCGGGCCCGGCCGGGGGTCATCTCCCCCAGCTTCGCCGGGTCCACGCCGGTCACCGGTCCGACCAGGTTCTCCAGCTCGACCAGTTGGCGGTCGCGCCACCACCACCGCTCGGCCTGGCCGGCCGCTAGGATGCCGTCGCTGCCGAGCAGCCGCCCGACGTCGATCCCGCGGCCGGCCAGCCGGTCGAGCACTTGCGCGCCGAGCCGTTCGCTGACCGTCTTGATGTCCGCGATCACCTCGGGCGTGGTCCAGCGGCTCTGGTTGCCGTAGCGGTCGCGCAGCACCGCGGACGGGTCGGAATAGCGCGGGCTGAGCCGCTTCAGCGGCTTGGACCAGCCGTGCACCAGCACCAGCGGGTGCCGGCGGCCGACGTCGGCGAGGTCCTCCCACCAGGCGCCGTCCAGGTCGTCCAGGCAGCTTCCGCCCAGTTTGACCACGACCGGCACGGTGGCGCCGGCGGTCACGGTCATGCCGGCACCACGGGCTGCATGCCCAGCCCCGTGTCCTCGGCCAGGCCGAACCGGAGGTTGGCGGCCTGCACGGCCTGTCCGGCCGCGCCCTTGACGAGGTTGTCGAGTGCCGCCAGCACCACGATGCGGCCGCCCTCGGCATCCGGCAGCGCCATCACGTCGCAGTAGTTGGACCCGAGGACCACCTGCGGGTCGGGCACCGGGATCACCGTCTCGGTGTGCCGCCGCACCCGGACGAAGGGGCTGGCCTTGTAGAAGCGCAGATACGCCCGCCGCAGCTCGCCGGGGTCCATCGGCTCGTCGGTGAGGACGTACGCGCTGACCATCAGCCCGCGCACGTGGGAGACCCCGTAGGCGGACATGCTCAGTGAGCCGATGGAGCCCGGCTTGCCGCGCTCCATGAAGTCCCGTACCTCCGCGGCGTGGCGGTGCCCGGTCGGCGCGTACGGGGCGATCGCGCCGGACCGGAACGGGTGCAGGTCCGCGGTGCGCAGTTGGAGGCCGCCGCCGCTGGAGCCGCTCTTGCCGTCCACCACCACGGTGGGCAGGTCCATTCCAAGGCCGAGGGTCAGCGGCGCCAGGCCCAGGGTGAGGGCGGTGGCGTAGCAGCCGGGCAGCGAGATCAGCGGGGCATCCCGCAGCTGCTCGCCGACCAGTTCGGGGACCCCGTAGACGAAGCGGTCCGCCAGTTCGGTGCTCCGGGCCACCTTGGGGTACCAGCGGGCGTGCAGCTCGGGGGTGCGGATGCGGAAGGCGCCGCTGAGGTCGATGATCGACGGCAGCTTGTCGGCGAGCTGTCCGGCGAGCGCGGCGGAGACGGCCGGCGGTGTGGCCAGGAACAGCACGTCGAGGCCGTCGGTGGTCTCGGGGCTCACCTCCCGCACGGTCAGCTGGGGGTAGAGCCGCAGACCCGGGTGGAGTTCGGCCGGGCGGCGCCCGAGGGAGGAGGAACCGCCGAGGAAGGACAGCTCCAGTTCGGGGTGCTGGCTGATCAGCCTGATGAGTTCGCCGCCGGCCAGGCCGGAGGCGCCCACGATGCCCGCGCGGATCATCCCTGCCTCCCGTGCAGCAACGCGAGGAGGTGCCGGCAGACGGCGGCCGGCACGTCCGCGCCGGTCGCGGAGGCCACGCCCCGGAAGCCGGGCGCGTGGTTGACCTCGTTGACGAGATAGCCGGCCGGGCTGGTGAACAGGTCCACCCCGTAGATGCCCTCGCCCAGGACGTCGATCACCGCCTGGACGGTCTTCTGCACACCGGGGTCGTCGTGCACGGGCCGGCTGGAGTTGCCCAGCGCGGCGTTGTTGCGCCAGTCGGTGCCACCGCTGGCGAACTGCGCGGCACCGACGAGTTCACGGCCCACGACCATGCAGCGCACGGACGTCCCGCCGAGGTACGGCTCGATCAGGCAGGCCTGTTCGAAGGCGTGGCCGAGGTCCTCGACGTAGTCGTAGACCGAGGCGGCCGTGTCCGCGTCACGCAGCAGGGTGACGCGCTTGCCCATACCGCCGAAGACCGGCTTGAGCACCGCGGGCGTCCCCAGATCGGCGAGCGCCCGGTCGAAGTCCTTGCGGGACAGGGCAAGGCGGAAATCCGGTACGGGCACGCCGGCCGAGCGCAGCAGGCCGCGCAGCGCGGCTTTGTTCTCGCAGGCGTGGATGGCCTGGGCGCTGTTCACCGTGAGCCGGCCGGCCGCCTCGGAGAGGCCGGCCACCAGTCCGCCGCGGGTGTAGCTGCGGCTGCGCACCAGGATCGCCTGGTAGCCGTCGAGAGACGCCGGTTCCGGGTCGCCGAGCGTCAAGGACTCGTCGTTGACCCATTCCATCGTCAGTCCGTGCTCGGGGGCGGCCTGGATCAGCAGGCGCTCCTCCCAGCTGATCCGGTCCGCGACGATGGCGACCTTCGCGGGGGTCCCGGCCATCTCACTGGCCCCAGTCACGGAGCTGGACCTCGACCATCTGGAGCGTCAGACGGCTGTTCTCGATGGCCTCGACGCGCAGGGTCAGCATGCACTCCGGGCAGGTCAGGGTCTCTCCCTCGATGAGCGGGGGCAGGGTCAGGTCGGTCTCGCACTCCGGGCAGACGCCGGTGACAGCGGCGGTGGACATGGGGACTCCGTTCCGGGTATGTGGTGGGGCGACGGGAATACGGCGGGAGGGGCGGTCTCGCCGGGCGGCGCCGCGTCGCGAACGCGGCGGCCGGTCAGGCGCTCTGGAAGTCCACGGCGGCCTTGCGCACCGCGTCCCGGTCGAGCAGCGGCGCGCCGTTCTTCTCCTGGCGGTCCGTCAGCCACGCGGTGAACGCGGCGACGTCGAGCTCGATGCCGGAGTCGGCCAGCGCCCAGCCGACGAGCGCGGTGGTGAGCCGGGTGCGGACGCGCAGTTCCCGGCGGTTGCCGACGAGTTCGGCGGGCAGGGTCTCGTAGGCCTCGGGGTGCTCGAGTTGTCCGGCCAGCTCGTAGGCGAAGGAGTGCGCGGTGGTGGGGCCGGACTGGAAGGCCTCGCCGAGGCCGGAGCCGCGCAGGGCCCGGTCGGACAGCTCGGTCAGGTGGCGCAGGTCGAAGCGGGTGTCGCCGTGGATGACCCGCAGGGAGGTCAGGAGTTCGGCGAGGGGGGCGTTGCCGCCGCGTTCGCCGATGCCGCCGACGGTCGCGGAGATCCACTGCGCGCCGGCGCGCACGGCGGCGAGGGAGTTGGCGACGGCCATGCCGAGCATGTTGTGCGAGTGGATCTCGATCTCGGCGCCGTCGATGGCGGTGAGCGGGGCGATGGTGTCGTACATCTGCCAGGGGGAGAGGGTCGCGACGGTCTCGGCCAGGCGGAACCGGTCGGCGCCGGCCTCGAAGCCGGCCGCCACATAGGGTTCGAGGCGCTCGCGGGGGGTGCGCGCGCCGTCCTCGCCGCTGAACGTGACGTGGAAACCGCGCTCCTTGGCCTGGGCGATGGCCGAACGGGCCACCGTGTGCAGCAGTTTGGCGCTGGGCGAGCCGAGTTTGAGGGCGGCGTGCTGTTCCGAGGTGGGGATGGAGTACATGACGTGGCGTATGCCGAGGCGTTCGGCCGCGTCGAGTGCGCCGGCCACCTGCTGGCGGTCGCGGACGATCAGCAGTGTCATGCTCCGCTCCGGGCCGACCTGCTCGTGCACGGCCTCGATCAGCGGGGCGTCCTTCGTCGCCGGACCGGAGATCATTCCGACCTCGACCAGCTCGATACCGGTCCGCACCAGCAGATCCGCGATGTGTCGCGCGTCCGCCGGACCGAATTCGACACCGGCCATGTGCGCCGAATCCCGCAACGTGGCATCGGACAGCCTCGGCGGATTGATGGCAAGGTCACTTGCGCGCTTTTCCTGCACCATCGCTTTCCTTTCCCTGGCGTTCGTCGGGTGTTTTCCCGGGCTCTTCGGGTGTGCCGCAGTGGATTCGATCGCGGCCCGAGCGCCGCAGACGATCCTGCTCGACCGCGTGTGAAGAGACAACGAAGTTCACGTCAGAGGAATGTCAACGATTTTCGGGGGAGGTGAGACGAAGACAGTTTCGACAAATCCTTGTGCCCATGTGAAAATTTTATCGACCGCCTGTCGACAGCACATAAGCGCGCTCTCTAACCTGTCCGTGTGCGAACTCCAGAACACCGTTTCGGGACCTGCCGGACCCGTTGCACCAATGGACAGAGAGGCGTCTGATCCCTGATGTCGCACGCCCTTTCCGCAATCGTTCACGACCCCGTTCATCACTCCGTCGACGACTCCCTTCATGACGCACCAGCGGCCTGGGGCCGCCGGATCGGCAGCACGCTGGTGCGGCCGACCGCGGCCGACCGCGACCGCGAACGGCGCTGGGACCCCGCCCTGTTGGCCGCGCTGGCCGGCGCGGGCGGCGAGGGCCGGCCCGGCGCCGGCCTGGCCGGGCTGCTGGTGCCGCGCACCTTGGGCGGCGGCGGTCTGACCTCCGCCCAGACCGCCGCCGTGCTGGAGGGCCTCGGCGAGGGGGCCCGCGATCCGGGCCTCGCCTTGGCCGTCGCCGTCCACGCGGTGCTCGCGACCGTCCCCCTGCGCGCTTTCGGCACCCCGTGGCAGCGCGAGCGCTACCTTCCGAACACCGCCAGCGGGTCCTGGCTCGGCGCGGTCTCGCTGCGGCAGCTGCACGGCGGTGCCCGGCCCCGCACCGTCACCGCCGTGCCCGCGCCGGAGGGCGGCTGGACCCTGCGCGGCACCCTGGACCTGGTCGCCGGCGCGCCCGCCGCCCACCATCTGCTGGTCGTCGCCGCACACGAACCGGGCGCCGACGGCGGGGAAGGCGGCGGCGCGACCGCCTTCGTGGTGGACATGGACACCCCCGGCCTGCGGGTCGACCCCGGGGGACCCGCCGCGATGCCCACCTGCCCCTGGGGAACGGTGGTCCTGGACTCCTGCCGCGTTTCCGACCAGGCGGTGCTCGGCACCCCGGGCGCCGCCGGTTCGGAGACCGAGCCGCTGCTGGCGGCCCTCGACTGGGTGTTCACCAGCGCCGCGTGGGTGGGAATCATGCGCGCGCTGACCCGGGACTGCGCCGGGCATGTCCGGCGCGCCGAACTGTTCGGCCGGCCGCTCGCGAGCTCCCAGTCGGTACGGCAGACCCTCGCCGACCTGGGGACCCGCTGCGAACTCGCCTCGGGGCTGCTCCAACGCGCCGCCCGGCAGTTCGATTTCGGCGGGCGGCCCACGCTCGCCGACGCCGCTGGGGTCCGGCTGTTCGCCGCGCAGGCGCTGCGGACGGTCATCGGCGGCGCCTCCCAACTGGCCGGCCCGGACGACCCCGGGGGCGACCGCCTCCTCGAACGCGCGCACCGCGACGCGCTGTTCTTCGCGGCGGCCGGCGGCGGCGGTGCGGAAGTGCTCCGCCCGGTCATCGCGGCGTCGTTGCTCGAACTCGGCTGAAGGAAGGGACACCGACCGGCATGGACGGCATGGAAGGTACGGACGGCACAGACGGTACGGACGGCACGGATCAGCTGAACAGGACCGATGGGGGCGACCGTACGAGCGGCGAAGCCGGCGACGCGGACTTGAGCGGCGGTGACACCCCCTACTCCTTCCCCGGTGTGGCGTCCCGCGCCGCGGAGGCCGACAGCATCGGCCGCGTCCCGGCCGAGAGCTGGAAGGAGGTGGCCGCCAGCGGATACCTGCGGCTGTTCCACCCGCCCGAGTCGGGCGGCACGGGCGCCGACGCGCTCACCCAGGCCGCGGCCATGGAAGGGCTGGCCCGGGCCTGCCCCAGCACGTACTGGTCCATGAGCGTGTCCGGGCTGCTGTGCGGAAAGGTCGTCGCGATGTACGGCGACCCGGTCGAGCACCGGCGGCTGCTGGACCCGCTGCTGTCCGGCGACATCTCGGCGGCCTTCGCCATCGTCGAGCGATCGGCCGGCAGCGACGCGAGCACCTACCGCACCAGCGTGCGCCGCGCCCCGGACGGCGGCTTCCTCATCCGCGGCGAGAAGGCGCGGGTCACCAACGCCCCGACCGCCGACGTCGCCATCGTGCTCGCGCGGCGCGAGAAGGAGCACGACGGCGACGACGGCCCGGAGTGGTGCCTGGCCTTCGTGGACCTGAGCCAGCCGCGGGTCAGCCGCTACGACATCCCGCACATGGGGCTGCGCGGCATGCCCTGGGGCGGCATGGTCTTCGACGACGCGTACGTCGCCGAGGCCGACGTCGTACCGGTGCCGTTCGACGCGCTCGCCGAGGGTATGTCCTGGGGCTGGCTGAAGACCTCCTTCGCCGCCGTCGGCGTCGCCGGGGCCGCCCTCGACGCGTCCGTGCGGCACGCCAGGGAGCGGGTGTCGTTCGGCCGGCCGCTGGCGCACATGGAAGGAGTACAGGCCCAGCTCGCCGACTCCCGGGTCCAGATCGACGCGGCGCGGACACTCGCCCGGCGCGCCCTCGTCGAGCGGGTGGCGGGCCGTCCGGCGCGCGAGCTGATCGCGATGCTGAAGGTCTACGCGACGGAGATGGCCGTCGAGGTCGTCGCGCGGGCGGTGCAGATCCACGGAGCGTTCGGCGTCACCTCCGGGCACGAGGTGGAACGCCTCTACCGGGACGCCCAGATGAACGTGATCGGCAGCTTCACCACCAACCGGCTGCGTGAGCAGGTCGCGGAGAACCTCGGGGCCGGCGCCCCGGTGTACGCGCCCTTCGACTGGCTGTCCCCGGCCGGCCTGACCGCGGCCCCGGCCGGCCTCGACGGCTTCCCCCGCCCCGCTGCGGCCGGCACCGCGCGCGGCTGAGAAAGTCGGTACCGCGGCGCCGGGAACTCGGTGGCGCGGGCGAGGTGCGGCGGTCACGACCGTGAGCCGGGGCGGCTGGCCGGTCGGCGCCCGCGGTGCCGACCGACCACCCGCCCCGGCGTTCCTCGCCTGCACTACGCTGCCGTGTCGTGCAGCAGACGCGCCTCGACACCGCCCGGATCCGGGCGGCCCGCCAGGTGATCGACCCGATCTTCCTCGACACTCCGCTGTATCGCTGCGAGGCGCTGGAGCCCGGCCTCGGGTGCGCGGTGAGCGTCAAGCTCGAAACGGCGAACCCAGTCCGCAGCTTCAAGGCCCGCGGCACCGAGCTGGTCGCGAGCCAGCTGGCCGGCCATGGCCCGGCGGCCGTGGTGTGCGCGAGCGCGGGCAACCTCGGCCAGGCCCTCGCCTGGTCCGGCCGGGGCCGCGGGCTCGACGTCACCGTGGTGGCGTCCCGCTTCGCGACGGTGGCCAAGCTCGACCGCATCCGCGCACTGGGCGCCAGGCTGGAGCTGGTGGACGGCGACCACGAGCTGGCTCGCGAGCGGGCGGCGGCCATCGCGCGCCACGACGGCATCCGGCTGGTGGAGGACAGCCTGGACATCGAGACCTGCGAGGGCGCGGCGACCATCGGCCTGGAACTCGCGGACGCGGCACCGGCGTTCGACGCCGTCCTGATCGCTCTCGGCGGCGGCGCGCTGGCCACCGGTGTGGGGCATGTGATGAAGGCACTGGCGCCCGCGGTCGAGGTGATCTGCGTCCAGCCGCTGGGCGCACCGGCGATGACGCACTCGTGGCGCCAACGGCGCGTCGTCACCACCGACTCGACCGACACCATCGCCGACGGCGTGGCCGGCCGGCGTCCCGTCCCGGCCGTCCTGGACGACCTCCTCCTGGTCGCCGACGACGCCGTCCTGGTCCAGGAGGCGTCGATCACCGCCGCTATGCGGATGCTCCTGCACCACGCCGGCCTCGTCGTGGAACCCTCGGCCGCGCTCGGCATCGCGGCGGTCCTCGAAGACCGCGACCGCTTCGCCGGCCGGCATGTCGTCACCATCGTGTGCGGCAGCAACGTCGACGTGGACGCCTACCACCGCTGGGTCGGCGCGGCTCCCGTCCACCGGCCCTGACAGCCGCTCCCACCGCGACCGGTGCCGGTGCGGTGCCGGTGCCGGCCGCGGCCCGGACGCCTGCCCGCCGTGCCGTCCCGAAGTCCCGCCGTCCCGAAGTCCCGCGGTCCCGGCGTCGCGCCGTCCCGAAGTCACGCCGCCTTCCGGTCAACGCGTCCGCGCGGACGCGGTCAGCACCTCCGCCGCTCGCCCGGCGAGGGACGGATCCGCCCGCACGCAGGCGCTCAGCGCTGCCTCGGCCTGCTCCGGGCGGCCCAACTCCCTGAGGCAGACGGCCATCTGGAGCTGTGTTTCCGGGTCTCGGGTGGCCTCGAAGCAGGGCCACAGGTCGGCGTACGCCGCTTCCGCGCGGCCCGGGGCACGGCGAGCAGTGGGGTGTTCTGCGGCCGGGGCAGCGCCGGGCGTCCGTGCCGCCGAGCGGTCCCTCCGTGTCGCGGCCCGGTGGCCGAGATCCGTCGCAGGATCCGGTTGTATCCCGCCAACATCGGCGACCGGTCGGCATTCCGGATCTCGTCCCCGCGGGCCCCGGGCAGCCGACAGCGGGAGCGCTGCCGGCCGACGGCCTCCGCCGGGGCGTCCGGGACGCCGGCGGCGGCACCGGCGCCGGCGAAGGCCGTCCGAACAGGGAGATCTTCGTCGAGGAGGCGGAGCCGGGCCGACGGGAGATCGAACGGCCGGCGGTGCGCGCGGCGTTCACCGCACCCCGCGGCGCGGCGGTGCGTGGCGCTGACGCGGTCCTCCACGTCGCGATCCGCACTCTGATGATCCGGCAGCCCGTCGTCTACCTTGCCTTCATGAGCGGCAGGCCGCGCAGCGCGGCGCACCGGGCCTGCCGCCGCTGACCGGTTGCCTCCGGTCGGTCCGCGCCGGACGCGGCGCGCGCCGACGGCGGCCCGTCGAAATCCCCGCACCGAAACCGCCTCTGCTGTCGCGGCCACCGACGGCCGCAGCCCCGAAGTGGTCGCCCACGTGACCCTCGACGCATCGGAGTTGACGGAAGCATGACGGATCAGGCAGCGACGCGCCCGCGGCACGACGGCCCGGCGGACGCCGGGGCGACCGTGCCCGGGGACTTTCCCATCGCGATCATCGGCATGTCCTGCCGGCTGCCCGGCGCGGCTTCCCCCGAGGACTACTGGCGGCTGCTCAGCGACGGGACCAGCGCGATCTCCACCACGCCCCCCGAGCGCTGGGAAGCCGACGCGCTGCCGGAGGCGGCCGGCCCGCGCCGCGCCGACACCCGGTACGGCGGATTCCTCGACTGGTCCTCGGTGACCGGATTCGACCCGGCGTTCTTCGGCATTGGCCCGCGCGAGGCGCTGGCCATGGACCCCCAGCAGCGGCTGATGCTCGAACTGAGCTGGGAAGCGCTGCAGGACGCGAGGATCCTCCCCGAACAGCTCGCGGGCAGCCGGACCGGGGTGTTCGTCGGGGCCATCGGGGACGACTACGCCACCCTGCTGCGCCGTGGCGGGGCCGGCCCGGTCACCCGGCACTGGCCGACCGGTCTGCAGCGCGGCATCATCGCCAACCGCGTCTCGTACGCCCTCCGGCTGGGCGGACCCAGCCTCGCCGTCGACTCCGCGCAGTCCTCGTCCCTGGTGGCCGTCCACCTGGCGTGCGAGAGCCTGCGCCGCGGCGAGAGCACCCTCGCCCTGGCCGGCGGGGTGAACCTGGCGCTGGCGATGGAGAACGCCGTCACCGCCGCCGCGCTGGGCGGCCTGTCACCCGACGGCCGCTGCTACACCTTCGACGCCCGCGCCAACGGCTACGTACGGGGCGAGGGCGGCGGGCTGGTGGTCCTCAAGCCGCTCGCGCGGGCCCTGGCCGACGGCGACCCGGTCCACTGCGTGATTCGCGGCGGCGCGGTGAACAACGACGCCGGCGGCCCCGGCCTGACCGCCCCCAGCCCGCAGGCACAGCAGGAGGTGATCCGGCAGGCCTGCGCGCGGGCCGGCACCGACCCCGCCGAAGTCCAGTACGTGGAGCTGCACGGCACCGGAACGAAGGTCGGCGACCCGGTGGAGGCAGCCGCGCTGGGAGCCGCGCTCGGGAACTCCCGGGCAGCGGGCGCGCCGCCCCTGCACGTCGGATCGGCCAAGACCAACATCGGCCACCTGGAGGGGGCCGCCGGGATCGCCGGACTGGTCAAGGCCGCGCTGAGCATCCGGCACCGGCAGCTGCCGCCGAGCCTGAACTACGCCACGCCGAACCCGGAGATCCCGCTGGACCGGCTCAACCTGCTGGTGCACACCGAGCTGAGCCCCTGGCCCGACCCGCGACGGCCGCTGGTCGCCGGGGTCAGCTCCTTCGGCATGGGCGGGACCAACTGCCATCTGGTGCTCGCCGAGGCGCCCCGGGACACCGAAGCGGAGGCGGCGCGCGCCACCCGACCGGCGCCCGGGTCCGACGCGCCCGGGTCCGACGCCGGGGTCCCGGTGCCGTGGGTGCTGTCGGCCCGCAGCGCCGAGGGACTGCGGGCCCAGGCCGCCCGGTTGAGCGCGTTCGTGGCCGACCGGGAGGATCTGCGCCCGCCGGACGTCGGCTTCGCGCTGGCCACCACCCGGTCGGTGTTCGAGCACCGCGCGGTGGTGGTGGGTGCCGGACGGGCGGAGCTGCTGTCGGGGCTGGCCGCCGTGGCCCAGGGGCGGTCGGCCCGGAACGCCGTCGTCGGCGAGGCGTCCGGCGCCGGCGCCGGCGCCCGTACGGTCCTGGTCTTCCCCGGACAGGGCTCGCAATGGGCGGGCATGGGCAGGGAGTTACTGCGGCACAGCCCGGTCTTCGCCGCCCGGGTGGCGGACTGCGAGGAGGCGCTGGCCGAGTTCACGGACTGGTCGCTGACCGAGGTGTTGCGCGGGGACACTGGAGCGCCGCCGCTGGAGCGGGTCGACGTGGTGCAGCCGGCGCTGTGGGCGGTCATGGTCTCCCTGGCGGAGGTCTGGAAGGCCCACGGTGTGGTGCCCGACGCGGTCGTCGGGCACTCACAGGGCGAGATCGCCGCCGCGCAGGTGGCCGGAGTCCTGACCCTGCGGGACGCGGCGAAGATCGTGGCACTGCGCTCCCGCGCCCTGGCCCGGCTGGCCGGGGCGGGAGGCATGGCCTCCGTCCCGCTGCCCGTCGCCGACGTCGCTGAGCGCGTCGCCCCCTGGAACGGCCGGATCGCCGTCGCCGCGGTCAACGGCCCGGCCTCGACCGTACTGGCCGGCGAGTCCGCGCTACTGGCCGCGGTCGTCGCCGCCTACCAGGAGGAAGGGGTACGGGCGAAGACGATCGAGGTGGACTACGCCTCGCACTCCCCGGACGTCGAAGCCGTCAGGGACGAACTGCTCGCCGCCCTGGCGGACATCTCCCCGCGGCAGGCCGCCGGCACCGCCTTCTGGTCGACGGTGACCGGCACCCGGGTGGCGGACACGACCGGCCTGGACGCCGACTACTGGTACCGCAACCTCCGCCGGACCGTACTGTTCGAGGAGACCGTTCGCGCCCTGCTGGCGGACGGCCACCGGCTGTTCGTCGAGTCCAGCCCGCACCCCGTCCTCGCCGTCGGGATCCAGGAGACCATCGACCTGTGCACCACTCCCGAGGACCCGGCCGCGGTGGTGGGCACCCTCCGGCGGGACAAGGGTGACCGGGCCAGGCTGCTGACTTCGCTGGCACAGTCGTACGTGGCCGGCGCCGCCGTCGACTGGACCCCGGCCCTTTCCGGCGGGCACGCCGTCGACCTGCCGTTCTACGCCTTCCAGCGGCAGCACTACTGGCTGCCCGGCAGCGCCGCCCCGCCCGGGGACGGACCGGCGGACACGGCGGCGACCCGGCACCCGGCCGCGACGTCCGCCCCGGCCCCGGACGACGCGGACCGGACGCTGGCCCAACGGCTGGCCGCCGCCACGGAACCCGCGCAGGACGCACTCCTGCTGGACCTGGTACGGACCGAGGCGGCCGCGGTGCTCGACCACGGCTCGTCCGAGAACGTCGTCGTCCACCGGGCCTTCAAGGAACTCGGCTTCGACTCCGTCAGCTCGGTGGAACTCCGCAACCGCCTCAACACCGCCACCGGACTGTGGCTCCCCAGCACGGCGGTCTTCGCCCACCCCACCCCGCACGCCCTGGCCGCACACCTCCGCGCCGAACTGCTCGGCGCCGGAGCCGGCACCGCAGCTGGTACCGCCCCCGGACACCCGGAGCCGGCCCCGCTGACCGCCGCGGACGACGAGCCGGTGGCGATCGTCGGGATGGCCTGCCGCTTTCCGGGCGGTGTGAGCAGCCCGGACGACCTGTGGCGGCTGGTGTCCGAGGGCCGGGACGCCGTCTCCGGATTCCCGGACAACCGGGGCTGGGACCTGGACGCCCTCTACGACCCGGACCCCGAGCACACCGGCACGACCTATACCCGCAGTGGTGGCTTCCTCTATGACGCCGACAAGTTCGACGCGGAGTTCTTCGGGATCTCGCCGCGGGAGGCGCTGGCGATGGATCCGCAGCAGCGGTTGCTGCTGGAGACGTCGTGGGAGGCGCTGGAGCGGGCCGGCGTCGATCCGTCGACCCTGCGCGGCAGCCGGACCGGGGTGTTCGCCGGCCTGATGGCCCCTGACTACGGTCCGCGTTTGGTGGAGGCGGGGGGTGGGTCGGAGGGGTATGTGCTGACGGGGAGTGCGGGGAG
>NZ_JBHSBB010000053.1:0-133601 GCF_042650325.1 Streptomyces polygonati
GCGGCCGGGTCGCGGTACGAGCCGTCGCCCAGGCGCGATTCGATCCGGGTCCGCTCGGCCTCGGCGTCCACCTTTCGCTGGACCGTCTTCATCTTCGGCTTGCCGTCGGGGCCGTACCAGCGGACCCGGTAACGACCCGGCGGAATCCGTTTCGCTTTCTTGGCTCGGGCAACCGCTTCGACGTACTCGGCGTGGCCGGCACGGTTTGGTCCAGCAGTTCTTCCGACGCAGGTCCGCGAGCAGTCCCAGGACTAGGTGCCGTGTCCGAAGTCAGGGTTCGACCCGGTCGAACCTGCCCGCGATACGGTCCATCGGACCCTCGAACGCCTCCTGCCAGCGGGCAGCGTCTACGCTGCGACCTACGGCCACCGCGTGATCGTTTGTCTTCACACACCGATGATCAACGGTGGCCGCACCTTGCCAGTACCCGTGGTCGGCTGGGCCTCGGGCGCCCCGTGGCGATCGACGGCGACCGCGCTCGTCCCTGAACCCCGAGCAGCGAGCAGCAAAGCCCAGTTCGTGGCGTCGATGCCGGCCCACGACTGGAAACCGGCCGCAGGGCAGATGGGCAAGCGGCATAAGCCACGGGAAGCGTAGGCACCAGCAAATCAAGAGCGATCTACAGTTTGAGTACCAACCGCCCCGAACAGGTCCAGGTGCGCTCGCGTCGTCAGTTTGGCTTGATGGTGTCGAGCAGTGTGCCCAATCCGTCCTGCAGGTCAACCGTCGGCAGGGAACGGCCGCAGGGAGGGTGTCTATTCACGGAAATGTCGTTTGCAGTCCTCGACGAAGCTAGAGAACTCGCGTAGCGCCCAGATAATCTCGATGTCGAGATATTCTCTCAGTGGGAGCGTTGCCATGAAGATACGATCCAGGTGATCTGCGGATTCCGCATCGATAATGGCCATGACGCGCCGCTGGCCAGCCACTTTGTACATGTGGACGACGTTTACCTTACCGCTGACCTTCTCTTGTTCTCTTACTTGATAATCCCACATTTCATCGAAGCTCATGCGGCCCTCGATGTTCCAGCGCATCTGGACGTAGAAAAGCATGTCGTGCACCCCGAATCGTCGTCTGCATCGCCCTTTCCCCACAGCCCGTCATACTCGCGTTGTAGATGCGAGGGCATTTTTCCGTCGACATATTGCGAGTCGACTAGCTACGCCAACGCTATTCCTCTCCAGTGAAACCTGCACCTTGGAAGCGCGAGCGCGCGGACAGAGGGGTTGAGAGCCATAGCGAGTCTGGAAGTGGACCGAAGTGCTGGGTGAGTGTGCCCCACCCCGGGCTTCGGTGTACCTCTGGAGGCGGAGGTCTATTCGGATAGGAGAAGGCTCGCCGCTTCTCTTGCCTCCGCCAGGTCGCGGGCCTTGCAGAGTTCTGACAGTTCGGCAACTTGAGCTCGAAGGATGCTCAGCGAGTCGTCTTGCACCAGGAGGCCCGGGAACTTGCGGTTCGGCAGGTGCAGCACGGCGTCGTTACCGGCATCCGTGAGGAGTTCGACTTCCAGACGTTCCATGCGAGGATCCAAACTGTCCGGTCAGCTGACTACAACACTGTTTCCATCGGTTTCCGCAGCCGCCGAAGAGTTGCTCGGTTGGGCGGCGCGAGTGGACTCCGCTGGGCTGCTGGAGGGCGGTCAGCGCTTTGCCAACCTTCCTCCTGACAGCACGTACTCGGCACACATGGGCCTGGAAACCGACGCGAACTGATGGCAACTGATGGACGGTGTTTTGGCTGGTCAGCGGGCTGATAGCTCGCATCGCCGCAGGTCAGCCCCCCCATCCCGAGGGGACTTGTAAAGCGAAGGTCGTCGGTTCGAATCCGGCAGGGGGCTCTCGCGAACCCCAGGGCGCACTCGCTGTGACCTGGGGTTTTCCATTGGGCGAGTTTTCCTTAGCCGCTGCGTACCGCGCTGTGGGGGCATCCGGCCGTCTCCGGTGGACAACCGGTGGACACGCGTGCGGAGGGCGTGCCGACCGGTGGACGGGTGAGGGCGGGAGTGCTGGCCGTCCAGTCCGGGTCGGATGGCTGAAGCTCCGGCCGGAGGTGCGAGATCGGTCTCGTCGCCGTTGTGGGGGTTCCCTAGTGCCTGTCCGGCCGATCATGTGACCACACCACATCCGGCAGTAGCTCGCCGCTCGACCGCGGGCGCACCCGATCAGAAACGCGTGGTCCTCGCCTTTCTGCAGGCCGCCGTATCCCGCGGCGCGGGCCAGGCGCGTATCGGTTAGCAGCGTGCGGTGGCCCATCGGTGGCTTGCTGGCCCTGCGGGTCCGGCCAGTATGTCCGGACGTCGTCGGCTGCATGCCGCCCCTCGGGCGGCGCGCACGGATCTGGTTGAAGTCACTTTTGGGTCAGGTCTACGGCGGTGCTGGGTTGACCCCGGAATAACGTCCGACGGCGACACGAAAGATCTGATCATTTAGCCCGATTGGGGTCGGTAGGTCTGGTTCGCCAGAGAGGCAGGCGGCCAGCGTGGATGATCTTGGTCGAAGTGCCATTCGCCAGGGGTCAGTACAGGCCCCGGGCGTCTTCCCCAGACCATGGAGGATCCATGCGACACCCTGTCTTCCGCCTGCGTGCGGGAGCACTGGCCTTGGGGCTCGCGCTGGCAGCGGCCGCGTTTTTGCCCTCGGGTTCCGCTGGTGCGGCTGATCAGTACGAGTGGGCCGCCTTGGGCGACTCGTACACCGCCGGCGGTTTCGTCGGGGACCCGCAGCCCGCTCTGGGTGACGCGTCGCGGGACGGCTGCGACCGCACCACCAACGCCTATCCCGATGTCGTCGACCGGGAGCTCGCCGAGTTCCCGCCGGGCAAGCCCGTCCACCTGACCAACGTCAGCTGCGGCAACGCCACGATCGCCAACATCGCCGCCGTCAAGCAGACACCGATCAGTCCGGTCCAGCCCCCCGCTGGCGGTTGGCCCGCGGTGGACACGCAGATCAAGCGGGCCGGCCTCAATGCTCAGACCGACGTGGTCACCATCGGTGTCGGCGGCAACAGCCTGCCGTTCGGCGGCATGCTCCTCAAGTGCCTCGAACTGGGCGCGGGCGGCAAGTCCTGCCGCGACCACTACACCAATCCCCCCGAGGGCGAGGAGAGTGTCCAGGACAAGCTCGCCCGGGTCCAGGACGAGTACATCGAGATGCTGGCCCAGGTGCACCAGGCCGCACCCGACGCCAAGGTGATCACGGTCGGTTACCCGGCCGTCCTGCCCGACAACAGCAGTGACTGCAACCGCCTGTCCCTCTCCGAACTCGGCCCGATCACCCACGCCGACATCGACTGGCTCCGTGACGATGTCCTCAAGCAGCTCAACAGCACGATCCAACGGGTCACGTCGTTCTTCGGTGATCGCTACGTCGACGTGTACTCCTCCAGCGTGGGACACGACGCCTGTCAGGCGGCGGGCACCAAGTGGGTCGAGGGACTCTGCGGCGACGCGCGGGACTACTGGCCCGCCAGCCTTCCCGGCACGCTGCTGAACTGCGGCGTCATCGGCAAGCGCGTCACCTTGGTCCACCCCAACGCCGAAGGACACGCCAACACCGCCGCCCACGTGGAGCGGGCCATCCGTATCGCCCTTCTCGAACGCTGACCGATCGGACCGAACCCCGCCGCAGGATCCCCGGTGCCCCGCGAGGAAGCGCGGCCCGGGGCATCCCGGCTGGCGAGTACGCGGGGCTGCCTTCTGCGCGGCGACGGGCTGAGCGGGGTGCTGCGTCGGCAGGGGCCCGATGCCCTGTCCCATGATCACGCGGTGCCCGCTGGACGAAAGCCGCTTCACGTCCACGCGCCAGGGCGGCCTGCGTCGAGCAATTTCGCCTCTCGGTGAGGGACGCCGCGCTCCGGGTGCGCTCCGGCCAGGTTTGCCGTTGCCCTTCACCGGTCAGTCCCCGGCGGCCACGCATCCTCGGTTCGTCGCCGCGACGGGCGACGACGATGAGGACGAGCTGCTTCGGACCATGCGCCTCACATCGCCTCCCCGCCTGCCGTGAGACGGCGATGCCACCAGAGGTCAGCCCGCCACCGTCGGCGATCAGCGAAGGGATCGGGCAGAGTCCGGTCGAGGTATACGGCGTCCAGGGAGGCCACTCGGTGGTTCAGCTCGGCGCGAGACCGGGCGGTCAGCTTTTGCAGGACTTCCTCAAGCACGTCGCGGGCATGCCGCACGTCGTCGAAGGAGCAGCCGCGGCACGAGCAGTGGGAGTCTTCGGGATACAACGGCCGCCGCCCAGGCGGTTGCAAGAACGCTCGATAACGCCGAAGCGCGCGGGTCGTGGCACCGGGGAAGACGTAATAGTCGCCGGAGAGGCGTTCCAGCCGATGTATCGCCAGACGGGTACGGGCGGAGAGCCCGTGGATCCGACCCGGTGGGGGCTCCTCCCGGATGCGAGGACCATGCCGCTGGGCGCGCAGGTCGCCAGGCCGCCTACGCGGCATCGGCCCTTCGGTTTGCGGTCATGGCCGTCGTCGTGTCAGCTCCACTCTTACGCAGCCAGGGATTAACGGGACAGCCGTCAGTCAACCGCTCTTGCGGTTCCCCGAGGGCCGCACCGTGCTCAGCCGGCCGCTGACCCCGCTGCTTGGCCGCCGCGTCGCCGAGTGACTCGGCACCGTCGGTCCCGGCAGCCGTGCCCGCGCCGGTACCGGCGAGCTCTTCACCACCGCCGTCGGCGGGATGGTCGTGGAGATCGTGGCGGGCGCCACGCGTCAGGCTGAGAGAGGGGAGCGGGAGTTCAGTTCGGCCGCGCGTTCGTGCAGGTCGCTCAGGGCCGCTGCGGCGTGGGCCGGGAACGGTTCGTCATCGTTGGAACCCATCCAGCGTTCAACGGCGATGGAGAACGCCAGCATCGCCACTTGCGCGCCCAGCCGCGCGGTGAGGTCGTCCGCGCCCCGTTCGCGCAGGGCGGTGCTGATCGAGTTGGTGATCCGGGTGTGCTTGAGCAGTCCCCGCTCCTGCACTTCGGTGTTCGCCCTGAGCACCTGGACGCGCTGGGCGGCCTTGGCCCGCTGCTGCGGGGTCATCGCGACCCCGGAGGATGCGAACGCCGCATGCAGGCATCCGGTGAGTGTCGCGTCCGGTGGGGCGGTACGGATGCCCTCGGCGAACAGGTCGGCCAGCAGGTCCTCGCCGCCGAACAGGACTTCCCGCTTGTCGGCGAAGTGGCGGAAGAACGTGGCGCGGTTCAGGCCGGCGCGATCCGCGATCTGCGCGACGGTCGTTTCCTCGTACCCGTTCTCCACGAACAGGTCGAGGGCGGCGCTCTCCAGGCGCTCTCGCGCGTCCGGTGCCCATCTGCTCATCCCCGGAGTGTAAGCGAAGCGACTGGATCGCATCACGCGGGCGGACAGTGATGCGACTGCGTCGCATGCGGTGTTAGGGTGATGCGACCGGATCGCATCACTGCTCCGGCCGCGGCCCTCGTGCCGCGCATCGCCTGAAGCACCGCCAAGGAGAACTCCCATGCGCATCTTCGTCACCGGCGCCTCCGGCTGGATCGGATCGGCCGTCGTCCCCGAACTCATCGGCGCCGGCCACCAGGTCCTCGGGCTGGCCCGCTCGGACGCTTCCGCCAAAGCCGTCGCCGACATGGGCGCGGAGGTGCTGCGCGGCGACCTGGACGACACCGACGCACTGCGGGCCGGTGCCCTCGGCAGCGACGGCGTCATCCATCTGGCCTTCGTCGTGCCGAGCATGACCGAGGCGGCGACACGGACTGACGCCACGGCCGTCGAGACGTTCGCCGCCGGCCTCGCCGGCACCGGCAAGCCCCTGGTCGTCTCCGGTGCGACGCTCGTCACACCCGGCCGGCCCTCGACCGAACGCGACGAACTCATCGCCGCCGGGCCCATCGCGGCCCGCATCACCACCATGCGGGCAGCGCTCGCGGCCGCGGACCGGGGCGTACGCACCTGCCTGGTCATGCTGCCCCGTTCAGTGCACGGCCAGGGCGAACGCCACGGCTTCGTGCCTCGGCTCATCGCCGCCGCCCGGGCCAAGGGCGTCGCGGGATACGTCGGTGACGGGGACAGCCGCTGGCCCGCCGTCCATGTGAAGGACGCCGCGCGTCTTTACCGGTTGGCCGTCGAGCAGGCTCCCGCCGGAGCGGTGCTGAACGCTGTCGGCGACGAGGGCGTCTCCATGAGGGCGATCGCCCAGGCCATAGGCCGGCAGCTGGACCTGCCCGTCAGGTCCGTGCCCGCCGAAGAACTCAGCGGCCTGCCCGCGCCCCTGCTCAGCACCGACATGCCCGCCTCCAGCGCCATCACCCGGGAACTCCTCGGCTGGACGCCCACCCACCCCGGCCTCATCGAGGACATCGAGCAGGGTCACTACTTCAGCTGAGCGGCACCCCGGGACAGCGGGCGGAGGCACTCACCCGGCCGTACGAGTGCGCCGCCGACCTGCGTACAGGAGTCAGCGGGCGCCGGGTCGGGCGGCCGGTCGCCCACCGTCCAGCACACACGCGGCACCCGTCGCGCGAGTCTCGACGGTGCTGGCGCAGAGCCGGGCGGCACCAGGTGCGGGGTGCCGCCCGGCGGACTGCGGGCTGCCTGCCCTACTTGCCGTCGCGCAGCCGGGTCGCCAGCGAGGTGAGCGAGGTGGCCTCGTCGGTGCGGCCCAGGGAGGTCAGGCGGGTGATCGCCGCGTCGAGGCGGGTGAGGGCGGGGGCGGCGCGTTTGAGGTAGATGCCCTCGACGACGGCCGCCAGCCGGACGCACTCGGCCCACTCGCCGGCGCGGTCGTCCCCCGGCGCCGGCTCGCCGATCAGGTCGAGGGCCTTGTCCAGCGCGGCCAAGGCGTCCTCGTACGCGCCGGCGTAGGCGTTGACCCGGCCGTGTTCGTAGGCCAGAGCGGTGTCCAGGGAGCGGCCGCGGGCCTCGAAGCCGGCCGCGCGGGCCTCGCTGGCGATCCGGTCGGCGTCGGTGAGGAAGGCGAGGGCGCCGGCGAGACCGTCGGGGCCCTGCTGCTCGGCCTGGAGGCGGGCGAGTTCGCGCAGGCTGTTGCTGAGCTGTTCGTAGCGGGGCGCACGGGCATGGGCGGCGAGCGCCTGCTCCGCCGCCTGCCGGGCCGGGCCGAACTCGCCGGCTTCGCCCAGGAGTACGGCCGTCTCCGCTGCGATCATGGCGTGGCTTCCCGGGTCGTCGTCCCAACCGGCCGACTCGGCGGCGAGGGCGACGAACTCCGCGGTGGCGGCCTTGAGATCCTCCCCCGCGTGCAGCGCGCGGGCGCGGGTCAGGCGCAATTGGGCGAGGAGCCGGTCGTCCAGCTCTCCGGTGGCGGCCTCCGGTTCGGCCAGCAGGGAGTCGAGCAGGGCGATGCTGTCCTCCACGCGGCCCAGGTCGAGGCTGAGGGCGGCGGCGTTGCCATAGGTGTTGAAGGCCTGGGCCCGCCGGTCCGCGCGCAGTTCCAGCTCCGCCGAGCGGGTCAGGTGGCGCAGCGCCTCGTCGGGGCGGCCCAGGTGCATGCACGCTTCGGCGAGATCGCCGTGGAGGCGGGAGGTGTGCACGGCTTCGGCGGGCCAGTCGGCGGCCAGCCGCAGGGCTTCGGTCAGATCGGCGTGTGCGCCCGGTGCCTCACCCAGGCCGAGCCGGAGCCGGGCGCGCAGCCCGAGCGCGCGCGGGAGGTGCCAGGCGGGACCGTGCTCCTCCAACTCGTCGAGCAGGCCGTCGACTTCGGTGCGGGCGGCGGGCAGGTCGCCGCAGACGGCGTGGGTAGTGGCTCGCAGGAACCGGGCGCCGGAGATCTGACTGACGAGGCTGTGCAGGGTGGCGAAGGTCCGCAGGAGGTCCGCCTCGGCGAGGACCGGCGCGGCGTGTTCCTCGCTCCCCGACGTCTGGAGCCGCAGAACCAGCGCGGTCGCCCGCAGGCGCAGCAGGCGGGCCTCCTGATACGGGGCGAGATCGGGGGTGTCCTCCTGCAGACGGACCACCGCGGCGTGGACATCGCTCAGCGCGGCGACCTTCGCCTCGGTGGCCTGCGCCAGGTCCGCGCCCTCCGTCTTCTCCGCCTTCTCCGTCCTCTCCGTTTTCTCCGTCTTCTCCGGTCCTTCGGCTCCGCCTGCGCCCTCCGCCGGCTCTACCGGCTCGGCGGGCTTCTCACGCTTCTCGGCCTCGGCGAGCAGGGCGTAGCCGCGGGCGAAGGCGGCGTGGCCGCGCTCCCCGGCCTCCTCGTACAGGTCTCCTGCCTGCGTGAACAGGGTCGCCGCGACCGCGTACTCGTCCTTGTCGTATGCCAGGGTCGCCTCGTCGGCCAGCAGGTCGGCGCGCAACCGCACGAGCGAGCCCACGGCCGGATCATCGGGGTGGGCGTAGTCCGGGGCGGCGACCAGGGCGCGCAGCCGAGCCCAGCAGGCGTTCGCGTCCGGGTGTGCCCGCTCGTCCAAGTTCCTGGCTTGCAGGATGAGTTCGGGCAAGGTGTCGGAGACGGGGGCGGGCGTGCGGCCGGCCGGTGCGGCGGCCGGCCCGGCTTGGGCCGCGACACCGAGGCCGCGGGTACGCAGGGTGAGTTCCAGCGCGTCCAGCAGCGGGGCTCGGTCCAGGCGGGCCCGGCGGCGGTCCGTGTGGGCCGTCGTCCCGTTGCGGGCGTCGAAGCGGGTGGCGAGATCATCGGCGCGGGCCCGTACTTCGGCGCGCAGTTCGGCCACCGACCAGACACGGCCGGCATATCCGGCGACGGGCAGCTCGCCGTGGCCGAGCCGTTCCACCCGCTGCAGGAGGACTTCGACGCCGGTGAGGAAGTCGAATCCGGCGTGCGGCGACTCCACCTCGTCGAACAGACCGCGGTTCTCGGCGAGGAGTTCCAGGCCACGGGCCTCATTGCCGGTCAGCGCGCAGAATTCCAGGTGCCGGCCCACCTCCCCGGACATCGAGGGGCGGTGGCGGCAGGCGCGGTAGCCGGCCAGGTGCAGTTCGCGGGCCCGGTCGGTACGTCCGGTGCGCAGCAAGGGCAGCAGCGCGTAGGAGACGGAGCGGGCCGGCTCCTCCTGGCAGGACGCCGTGCCGGCCAGGACCGGCTCCCAGGTGTCCAGCGCCCCCTCGTCGTCGCCCTCATGGAGCTGGTACAGGGCGCGCTCGCAGATCTCGCACGCCTCGCAGTCGCTGAGCGGTGTCCGGGTACGGGCCGCCCACAGCTCGTAGGCCGGGGCGCTGTCCTGGCCGACGTGGGCGGCGAGCTGATACGCCTGCCCGTAGTAGGGCTGGAGGCCGAGACCGGCCTTCTCGTACCGGGCGCGCATCTCCGTCAGCCACTGCTGGATGCTCGCCAGCGGCATCTCGGGCAGCTGGCGCAGGGCGTTGGCCACCCACTTGAACCGCCAGAACAGCTCGTGCCGCAGGCGCTCGTCGAAGAGGTCGGGGTGCTCGTCGAAGAGGGTGAGCAGACGGGCGAAGACAACGGGGGACTTTCGGGGCTCGGAGCCGTAGACGTAGGCGCTCTGGAGTTCCAAGAGGGTCCGTACGAGCGCTATGGGCTCGTCGAACTGCTCGGCCGCGTCGACGAGTTCCTCCGCCCCGACCGTGCGGGTGCGGCCGTAGGGGAGCTGCTGATTGGCGATGAGCGCCTGCTGGAGCTCGTCGGTGGTCCGGGGTGCGGTCGGCATCTCAGCTGTCCTTGCGGAGGGCGTGGGCGAGAAGATCGAGGAAGGAGCGGTTGATCAGGCTCGACTCGGCGGGCTTGAGCGGGCGCCGCGAAAGCATCACGGCCTGCCCGTAGAGGGCTTCCGCGCTGGTACGGGCCAGCTCGGGCTCGCTGATCGCGACGGCGGTGCGGACCAGCGGATTGAGCTGGTTGAGGATCAGCTGGGCTCGTGGCGCCTCCTGGCGCAGCGAGCCGAGGATGTCGCCCCACAGGCCGCCCTGCTGCTCTCGGGCGAGCTGGGAGCGGGTGCGCTCGTGGCGCGCCTCGCGGCTGTCGACGAGCAGGGCCGGGGCGGAGGCGGGGTGGAAGGTACGCAGCGCGACATCGCAGTCGAAGACGGCGAGGGCGTCACGGGCCAGGGCAAGGAAGGCCGCCGCGGCCAGTTCCGTCTCCCGCTCGACGGGGTCGAGGTGGGCGGTGAGGGTCGCGGGGTCGAGGTCGGCGACCGTGGTCCCCGGCCTGACCTCGGGCAGCCGGTGGACGAGTTCGCGGTCGTAGGTGTAGCCGCCGTTGACGACGCCGAGGCCGGCGGCCGACGCGATCGCGGCGACCTGCCGGAACTCCTCCACGCTCGACGTGATCAGCACCGTGCGGTGGGTGCGCGCGAACTCGTCGAGGGTGGTGTGCCCGTCGGTCGTCTCGAAGGGCAGCCAGGGCAGCAGCATCCGCAGGATCTCGTCGTCGTGCACCGCGAGCGACTTCACGGCCAAGTGGTGCGCCTGGAGGAAGCGGGCCAGCAGGTCCGGGTCGCTGGCGGCGGCCTGGGAGATCCAGCCGCGCAGCCGCTCGGCGAGGGCGTCACGGACGGCGGCGAGGGTGTCGTCCTCGTACAGCGACTCACGCGAAGCCGTCGGGCGAAGGCTCTCGGCATCGACGACACAGCGGACGAAGAACGCCCAGTCGGGCAGGATCTCCTCGGCCTGGTCAGACAGCAGCATGCCTTTGACGTGCACGCGATGGCCGTGGCGGCGCCCGGCCGCGACCGTGTCGGGCAGCACGCAGGCGATGCCCCTGAGGCCCACGGCCGGCAGGTCCAGCTCGATGGTGTCCAGCGGCGCGAAGCCGAAGATCTCCTCGCCGTAGGCGGCGAGCGCGCGCGAGCGGGCACCCGGGGTGGGGTAACTGGCCGCCCAGGGCGCGGGCTCGGGGTTGACGGGCGTGGCCGGATCGCCCTTGCCGTCGTCGAAGGTCACCGGGTGGCGCAGCAGGGAGCCGAAGTGCCGGGCCAGCGCGTGAACTTGCGCGGGCCGCGTCCACTCGCCCGCGTCGGCCCGCGGCGTCAGGGTGACGGTGGTGCCGGGCCGGGGACGGGCGGAGACGGGCAGGACGCGCACGCTGTAGCTGCCGTCACCGCGGCCCCGCCATTCCACGGCGGGCGCGTCGGGGGTGCGGGCGGAGCGGCTGAGGACGTGGATCTCGTCGGCGACCAGGAAGCAGGAGAGCAGGCCGATGCCGAACTGGCCGATGAAGTCGGCGCGTTGCTCGGCGATGCGGTCGGCGCGCTTGCTGCTGCGGCCGATGGTGGCGAGGAAGGTGTGGACGTCGTCCTCGGTGAGTCCGACCCCGTCGTCCTCGACGCGGATCACCGAGCCGTCGGCATACAGGCGGATACCGAAGGCGCCTGCGAGGACGCCGGGTTGGAGCTTCCGCCGGGCGGTGAGCGCGTCGACGGCGTTCTGCAGCAGCTCACGCAGGTAGACGCGGGGGCTGGAGTAGAGGTGATGGGAGAGGAGGTCGACGAGGCCGCGCAGATCCACCTGGAAGGTGCGGTCGGTGGCCGGGCCGGGGTGGGCGGCGTTGTCGTGCGGAGTCATGGGGCAATCCGGGGGTGGGAGGGGCGGCGGGTGGCGAGTGGCCGACGGACCGGCGGCGGGGGGACGGGCGGGCTGAGCGGCAACCGGTTGAGCGGCAACCGGTTGGGCGGCAACGGGCGGAGCGGCGGACGCGGATGTTCGGCCGGGCCGTGGAGGGGCCGGTCGGCATTGCGCTCAGACGCGGCTGCGGCGCGCGAATTGCTCTTCGGGCTGGGCGAAATAGGACCACGGCCTCGTGGTGAAGGCGCCATCGAGTGTCCGGAACACGCGCCGGGCCGTCTGGCGTTCATCCGCCAGCGACAGTGCCATCGCGAAAAGGTTGAAGTCGTGCTGCCATCCCGGGGAGCGCGTGTACGCGGGGTGGAGAATGCTGTGCTCGGCCGCTGCCCGCAACTCGGCCTGGACGCGGGAGATTTTGAGGCTGGCCCCCCGGTCCGACTCCACCCAGTCCTCAATGTGGGCGAAGGCGATCACGCACCCGAGGCGGTGTCCCTGCGGGGCGCGGGCGAACGCCTCGCGGGCGAAGGCCAGCGCCTGACCGGGCTCGCCGCTCCACCGGGGCTGAAGGTACGACACCCACTCGATATGGGTCGCCGGATCCAGCGGGTCCCGGCGCAGGGCCGCGTCGCGCCGCGTCTCATTGATGGCGGAGCCCAGCGACATGCCGCGGCCGGAGGTGAGAAGGCGGCGCCATGGCGCGACCCACTCCGGCCGCAGTTCGGCGGCTTCGAGCAGTTGCTCCTCGGCGATTTCGAGCCGCTCGTGGAAGAGCCGCCACTGCTCCCGCGTGACGTTCTTGGCATACGCGCCGGTGCGCGCCTCCCACGCCCAGATGATATTGCGGGCCCCGGCTATCAGCAGGGCCGTCGCCCGGTGCTCCGTGTCGCCGTCGGCGGCCTCGACGATCCAGTTCTGCACGCCGCCCAAGTCCGCCAACACGTCGAGGACATGGTGGTCGCGGCCGAGATCGAACGGAGCCAGCGCCGCCTTGAACGCGTCCCAGTCATTGGCGCGCACCGCGTCCGTCAGCGCGAGCACCCGCTTGTCGCCGAGCGCGCGCAGCGTGTACACCCCGTTCTTCTGCCGGCGTGGAACAGGAAGGGCGTGCGGATCCGCCGCCGGTCTCTCCGTGCTCCTCCCGCCGAACAACCTGCCGAACATGCCGCGCCCTCCCCTGGTCCCGCGTGATCGTCCGGTGCAGGATATGCGCTCCCGCTGACACCACCGCCAGGTTTTCCGCGGCCCACCGCCCGGCTCGGCGCGGGGCACGTCTTCGCCAAGGACGGCCGGCCCGGGAGGGCAACGCCCCTACGGCGAGCGGGTCGTCATGCCTGTCGGCCGAGCAGCGGGCGGCTTGCTCATTCGCCGCCGGGACGAACGAGGGTGTGACTGCGGAGGCGTTGCGGCTGGCCGCGCCGAACAGCCGTGCCGCGTGGGACGTCGCCAGGCTGCGCCGTACGGCCGACGATCTTGGGTACACGTGCTCTTGAACGTACTCCGGGAACCCGGCAAGGGGACCCGCTCGTCGTCGAAGCCGCCCATGCGCAGCCGCGACTCCGCAGGCCTCTACCCATGGCCGAGTCATGGCCCCGAGCAGAGCCCGCGCGAGGGGATTCCAGGCGACGACGCCGTAGGTCGCGTCGGTGACGATCGCGCCGGTCTCCGGCAGCCGCAGCAGCAGCCGGCTCGCCGCGGAGGGCTTCACCGTGTACGTGGGTTCCCGCGATGTCGGCCTCGGGCGGTGGGCCGTCGAGGAGATCGGCGGTGACGCCCGCCTCCTGGTCCTCGACGTGACGGACACCGACAGCATCACCGAGGCCGCGACGCAGGTGGACCGCCTGACCGTGGTGAGCGGAGGAGTGAGGAGGGACCCAGGAAGCGACAGATCGTGGGCAGCGCTCCGCGTCCAGCGGATGAGCCGTGCGACTGCGACTGCGACGGTGGCTCGGAGCGGAGGGTGGCGGCAGGCGTCAACGAGCGGCGTACGCTCCTGGGCGCTGGTCCCCCGATAGTCTTGAAGGACGGTCGGCCCGCCCTTGGGAGGCGCAGCAGCATGGACCCCCCGCATTTCGCACTCCTCGATGAGGCCCGCAGGAGTCTGCCGGACGGGTTCAAGGCGGAGATCTCCGGCGACACCATTGTCATGATGGTCGGGTCCTCCGGCATTCACCAGCGCAATCTTCTCGTGGTCCGGCGTCAGTTCGACGCGCACTGCCCGGTCGACCTGCTGCCGAGTGAGAACACCGACCTGGTCTCTCCTGGTGCGGGCAAGAGCCGCAACCCCGATCTGACCTACCTGCCGGCTGACGTCCTGGAGACCACGGACAACCAGGTCCCCGCGGAGGCCGCCGCAATCGCGGTTGAGTTGGTCTCGCCTTCGAACCCTGAGAATGACTGGGTCGGCAAGGTGAGGGATTACCCGCTGATGGGAATCCCGCTGTACCTCGTGGTCGATGCGAGGCTGAAGTCCGTCACTCTCTTCAGCCGCCCCGACGGCGGAAAATATCACCGCCGCGACGACGCCGACTTCGGTGAAAGCCTCGGCATCCCCGGACCGTTCGGCTTCGACTTGGACACGTCGGCGCTGTTGCCTTACTCCTGAATCGTCGACCGCGCGCGGCGTGGGCCGTTGTCGGAGCACATGGATTCAGCACACATGGGGCTGGAAACTCGTCCAAGCGGAGGTCGTCGGTTCGCATCCGACAGAGGCTCTTCTCTTCTTGCCTCATCAGCGGTCGGCGCTGCCGGGTGGGACGACCCATTCGGCGGGCTGGCCGGCGAGGGAGGTGATCATGTCGAAATCGCCGTCGTAGTGAAGGACGGTCAGCCGGTTCTGCTCCGCGGTGGCGGCGACCAGGAGGTCGGGGCTGACGTCGGCCCGGCCCGCCGCCCTTTTGTGATGGGCGGCGGGCCGGGCGCGCGACCGGCTCGTTGGCGTCAGCGGGTGAGGGCCGCCGGCCGGGAGGACATGGGCGGGGGGAGGGGGCGGATCAGTTCTCCTCCGTGGAGGTCAGCGCTTCGCTGATCATGCGGGTGGCGAAGTCGGGGTCGTCGGTGATGCGGTTGATGTGCTCGGCCAGGAGGAGGGCGGTGACTTCCAGGGGGGTCATCTCCTCCTCGGTCCATTCGCCGTACTGCTTGCGCCACAGGTTGGGGCTCAGGCCGGTGCCCGCGGCGATGACCAGGCCGGACATGGTGGGGATCGCTTCGGGCGGGACGCTCCTGGGCATCATGCGCATCGTGGCCACCAGAGTGGGCACCACGTACGCGATGACGTCCTTGTCGTGGTCCTCGTGGGCCTCGCGCAGCCACGTCATGAACATGAAGATGAGGGTGCACGCGCCGTCCAGCACGTCATTGGCGGCCTTGGGGCCCAGCGACGCGGTGAACTGGTCGATCAGGTCCTGTTGTTCTTGGCTGGTCTCGGTCTTGCCGTCGTGGATGCCCTTGAGCCGGGAGTCGATCATCATGAGCGCAGCGCCCACATCGCCGACGGGAGCGTGCTCGGGGTCGTAGGTCGATGGCATTCGATTCCTCCTCAGATGGCTGCAATGGGCAGCTCTGCGTGTCCGTACAGTAGACGGCCGACGGGGGGCGATGTGCGGACCTGCCGCCACCAGCGGGAACGCTCCACAAGCGAGCCGCCCGAGCCCGGGACCCGCCGACACGAGATGTGTGACCGTACCCTTGTCGGCCCGGCTTTTCAGCGGCAGGCTTGGCCTCTTACCGGAGGTGCCACGGGGGGAGCACGATCACGATGAGCACGGTTCCGAGCCCACATCACGGCCCGCGCCCGAGCCCCCGTCCGAGCCCGGACACCACGGCCCCGAGCCCCAGCACGCGCACCGCCCGGTCCGAGGACCTCCAGCCCTTACGGGAGCTCGCGGAGGCGGTGCACGGCGGCTCCGGTACGGCGACGGCGGGGCTGGAGGACGCCGTGCGCGGCGGGCTGGTCCGGGTCGCCGAGCTGGCGGGCGACCTGATCGGGTACGCGGTGCTGGAGCGTCCGCTGCCCCGTCACATCCGGCTCTCGGACATCGGGGTCCGCCCCGGCTCCCGCCGCCGCGGCGTCGCCTCCGCGCTGCTCGATCGCCTGTTCGACGAGGCGCGGGAGACCGAGGCGACCGGCGGCACGGTCTCCGCCGTCTCCGATCCGGCCGGGACGGCGATCGCCGGTCTCCTGCTGTCCAACGGCTTCCTCGGCACCCGGACCATGCGGACCGGGCCGGACGGCCGGGTCCTGCGGCTCTACTACCAGCACAAGATCCGAGTGGAGTACGTGGACCCGGACGCCCGCCACCTCGTCCCGGTGGCCGACACCGAGCAGTTGGTCGAGTCGATCGCGCCCCGGGACCACGCGGTGACCGCGCTGGCCGTGCTCGCCGGTGAACCCGCCTTCGAGATATCGCGGTTCGAGCAGGACGACCCGGCGTCGCTGCAGTCGGGCGAGGCCCAGGCGGGGATCGCCTTCTCGGGCTCGGTGCTCGCCGCGATCACCTTTCTGGTCGGCTTCTCCTTCGCCTCCTCCCGCTACCCCGACGATGTGCGGCTGCTGCTGATCGGGGCCACCTTCGCCACCACGATGTCGCTGATCATCTACGCCAGCGCCGCCGGTGAGCTGGCCCGGATCCGTTCCAACGCCTTCGGGAAGATCATGAAGTGGGGGAACGTACTGTCCGAGTACGGCGGGGTGCTGCCGTTCCTGGTGTCGCTGCCGATCACCTACGCGCAGCTGACCGGGGCCGTCTGGTTCGCGGTCGTGACCGGGGCGGCGCTCAGTGCGGGGCTGGTGGTGTACGAGCGGTCCGAGTTCTCGATCGCGCACCGCTTCCAGTGGACCGTCACCACCAGGGCGCTGGCGGCCTTCACCAGCCTGGCACCGACCGGCTGCGTCATCATGGCGGCCTGCGGACTGCCCAGTTGGCCGTGGACGGGAGCGCTGGTGGCGGCGCTGGCGGCGCGGACCGTGATCTATCTCTTCCGCCGCGGACCGGAGTCAGGCATCTCCGAACACCGGCGCACCTGGCAGATCAGGGGGTGACCGGCGCCGTGCCGAGCAGCAGCCGGACGACCTCCCGGGCGCACCCCCAGGACACGGTGACGCCGGCGCCGCCGTGGCCGTAGTTGTGCAGCAGCCGGCCGAGCCGGGTCTCCTCGGCCTCCAGCCGCACCTCGGGACGCACCGGGCGCAGTCCGACCCGGCCGCCGACGACGCCGGCCGCCGCCAGCGACGGCAGGACGGCCGCGCAGCGGCTGAGGATGGCGGCGGCGGCCGAGGGATCGGGCAGCAGGCTGCCCTCACCCGATTCGGCGGTGCCGCCGAGGACCAGGGTGTCGCCCTGCGGGTAGACGTAGACGAGTTCCTCGGCGTCCGGGGTGTCGTCGCAGAAGAACTCGGTGATGCCCGGGTTCTCGACCACGACGATCTGGCCGCGGACCGGGGTCATCGCCGGGTCGGGCACCAGCTCCCGCGCCCCGCTGCCCGAGCAGTTGACCACCGCGGGCGCCTCCGCCAGCGCTTCGGCCGGGGAGCCGTAACGGCGTTGCCGCAGCCGGCCGCGGGCGTCGCTGAGCCGCCGGACGAGATAGCCGAGGTAGCGGGGCATGTCGATCACCGGGGCGCGATAGCGCCACCCGGTCACATAGCCGGGCCGGAGATCCCCGGGCGCGCAGGGCCGGGCACCGACCGACTCGGCCCAGTCGGGCGCCCGCCGGGGCAGCCGGGACTGGTGGGTGCCGGACAGCAGCCGTACTCCGGTGGCCTCGGTCCGTCCGGCCAGCGCGGTGAACTCGGCGAGCGAGACCGCGCTCCACTCCCGGACCCGGTCCTGCGGCTCGACCATGAAGGGGTCCCACGCCGCCCCGGCCGCCGCCGAGGTGGTGTCGGCCGGCCACCGCTCGGTGTCCACCCGTACGGCCAACCCGGCCTCGGCCAGGCACACGGCGGTGGTCAGCCCGCTGACACCCGCCCCGATCACGACGACGTCGGGCCGCCCCTTGTCCGCCGCCTCACCCATACGGCCACGATGGCACACGCGCCGCGGCGACGGGAGCCGGCGGCTGCGGCCCGGAGCCCGGAGCCCGGAGCCCGGCGGACGGCGGCAGCGGCAAGGCCCGCGCCCGCGCCTGGCGGTCCACGAGACCCGCGAGCGCCGCGAGTCCGCGCGGACCGACACCCAGTTCCGGCAGTCGGGGGCCGACCCGATCACCGCCGCACTCGACCGGGCGGTGGAGCGCCGCGTCGTGGGACGACATGGGCGACGGCGTTTTCGCCCTGGACGTCGGGTGCCGACGGAAGCGGCGATCGAGACGGTGGCGGGCGGATCAGCCGGCCCGGCCGGTTCGGGCCGCGGTCGGGGACAGGGCCAGGGACGTCTCGATGGCGACCGCCTCCATGGCGTGGGCGAGTGCCTCGGTGTCGGCGGGGGAGATGTAACCGGTGTCGACGCGGAACTCGAACCGCTGGCCGGCGGGGGTGTCCTCGATGCTCAAGAAGAGCCGTTCGATCGGGACGTCCTGCCGGGCGGTCCAGGTGAAGGTGCTCCCGTCGCGCAGCGCCGGCAGTGCGGCCGCCAGTTCCTCGGCCAGCTCCTCGGCGGTCCGGACCCGGGTGCCCGGGGGCGGAGGAAGCTGCTCGGTGAGGTCGTTGAAGAAGCAGCCGACGCTGACGTCCGCGCCGCGTTCCCGCGACACGCGGGCGACCAGCTCACGCATCCGCTCCGGGTGGAAGTAGGCGTGCTTGTACGCGGCCAAGGCCTTGCGCCTGGCCTGCTTGACCACCTCTTCGACGGAGGCGCCGTCGACATCCAGGGCGCACACGCCCGCCTGGGCGGCCATGCACACCACATCCGCCAGGGCCGGCCGGAAGCGGTTGTTGACGACCGGCCGGACCGCCACGGGGCTGATCCCGGTGACCCGGTGCAGTGCGACCGCGAAGACGCCCAGCCGGACGGCCGGCAGTTCGGTGCCCGTGCGCGCGGCGATCACCGGCAGGGCCGCCGTCATGGCCGGTGAGTAGAAGTCGGCGTTCCAGTGGCGTGGGCTCCGCGGCTCCAGCGGACCGGGTAACTGCCGGGCCGGCAAGGCCCGCAGGACGTCCTCCCAGTGCCGCAGCGCCCGCTCGTTCTGCCGCTGTCCTGCCGGTGAACCCTGCCAGCGGGCCTGCTCCAACTGCTGCTGTCCGGTGGCCGGCGCGGTCTTGCGCGCCTTCACCTCCCGCATCATGATCAGCCCGCCGAGGGCGTCGGTGGCCAGGTGGTTCATGACGGCGACCAGGTGGGTGGGCCGGCCCTCCTGCCGTACCACGGCCATCCGCAGCGGCCACTGGCCGGCGTAGTCGAAGGCGGTCCGCTTGTAGTCCTGTTCGACCGCGGCGGCGACATCGTCCGGATCGGCGGCGGCTCCGGCGTCGTAGATCTCCAGGTCCATCCGGCCGGCGGCGAACAGCTCCTGGGTGGGCCGGCCCGCGGCGTCGAACCGCAGCCGGGTGCGCATGGAAGGGAAGCGGCCCATCAGGTAGCGCAGTTCCTCCACCACGCCCTCGACGGTGGTCCCCGCCGCCAGCGGAGCCCGGCCACCGAGCGGCAGGGCGCTGCGCTGGCCCACCATCGCGTGCCAGATCTCCCACATCCCCCAGGACATCTCGTCCGCCCCGGCCCCGTCCCCGGCGAAGTCGACCGCCACCCGCTCGGTGGCCCGGGGTAACGCGACCGGACCGGCTGTCCCGTCGCCGTCGCCATCGGCCCGTCCGGCATTCGCGGTACGCACGTTGGTCACGGCTGTTCTCCCTCTCACGGGATACGGGCCTGGCCGGAACAGGCTGGCAGCCGGACGTGGATTTCGGCAAGGGCCCGGTAACGATCTGTGCGCGGGCGAAGCTGCCGCCTGAGGCACCTTGCGGGCGAGCCCCCGCACGGCCGGGGAACCCGGCGGCCGGTGCGGGCCGTTCGACCCGCATGGGGCTGAAGATGCGAGCAGGACATCAGGGGACCGGGCCGGGGACGATCACGCCGGACGGCTGCGCGGTCGAGCTGTACTCCCGGCTGCCGGTCGGGGCCGACCCGGACATCGTCGCCGCGGCCGTGCCGGCGGGCGCGCACATCCTGGAACTGGGCTGCGGGGTGGGACGGGTGACGCACCCGCTCCTGGAACGCGGCTTCACGGTGACCGCGGTGGACGAGTCCCCGGAGATGCTCGACCGGGTCCGCGGGGCCCGCACGGTGTGCGCCCCGATCGAGGATCTGGACTTGGGGGAGAGCTTCGACGTGGTGATGCTCACGTCCTTCCTCGTGCACAGCGCGGACGTCGGGTTGCGGCGGGCGCTGCTGCGCACCTGCGTCCGGCACCTCGCGGCGGGCGGCTGCGTACTGATCCAGCGGGAGGGCGCGGACTGGCACACGAATGTGCCGCGTGAGCGGGCGGACCCCAGCGGCCTCACGGTGCGGATCGCGTCCGCCGAGCCGGTCGGCGACGGGGTGAACTCGGTGTACGCGGAGTATGTGTTCCCGGACGCCACTTGGACGCAGACCTTCCTGTCCCGGCCGCTGACGGACGAGCAGTTCGACGCGGCGCTGGCGGAGGAGGGCCTGACGGCGCAGGCGTATCTGACCGACGACCGGACCTGGGTGCGAGCGGGTCTCGCCGCCTGAAGGAGCGGGGGGCAGGGCCGGACACCTCCGTCCGGCCCTGCCCCCCTGTTGTGCCCCTGGTCTAGCGCCGCGGGCGCCCGCTCACCAGCTCAGACCGATCTCGTAGCGGGTGCCGGTGGTGGTGCGGGTGCCCCGGCTCGGGTAGGCCCACAGGATGCTGCCGGGGCCGCGGGTGATGATGTCGGTGTTGCCGTCGCTGTTCCAGTCGGCGAGGCCGGCGAAGGGGAAGTTCGTCCAGCCGGTGCCGAGCTGGACCCGGGCGGTCGAGGTGTCGTGGGCGGTGTCGCCCGGGTAGAGCCAGAGGACTCCGGTGGAGTCCATGGCGAGCAGGTCCATATGGCCGTCGTTGTCCCAGTCGGCGAGTCCTTCCAGGGTGTAGGTGCTCCAGGACGTGCCGATCTGGCTGCGGGCACCGAGGGTGCTGGTTCCGTTGATGGTGCCGCCGCTGGGGTACATCCAGAGGTTGCCGGTCGAGTCCTTGGCGATGACGTCGGGGTGCCCGTCGCCGTTCCAGTCGCGTACGCCGGCGAAGACGTAGCTGCCCCAGCCGGTGCCGATCTCGACCCGGGCGGTGGAGGTGTCGTGGTCGGCGTCGCCGGGGTAGAGCCACAGCAGGCCGGAGGCGTCCTTGGCCACGATGTCGGGGTAGCCGTCACCGTTGAAGTCGGCGATCCCGGCGATGGTGTAGGTGGAGAAACTCCAGCCGACGAGGGTGGCGTCGGCGGTGTCCGGCCCGTGGGTGCCGTCACCGGGGAACATCCACAGGTCGCCCGACGGGGTCTCGGCCACCAGGTCCGGGGTCCCGTCGCCGTTGAAGTCGACCGTGTCGGCGAAGGTGTAGGGCCCGCCGCCCGCCGCGCCCTGCCCGTACAGCGCGCCGGCCTGGTTGGCGGTCAGCGCGTAGTCGTAGACCTGGACGCCGCTGACGGCGCCGGACAGGAAGTCGGTCGGGTTGCCGTTGTAGAGGCCGCGCCCGACGGTGTACGCGTCCGGCGCGTTCCACAGCGTCACGCCGGTGGCCGAGCCGGCGAGCGCGCCGTTGACGTAGAGCTGGGTGGTGTGGGCCGCCGCGTTGTACACCCCGACCAGGTGCGTCCACAGGTTCGCGGACGGGCCGGTGGCGTAGGCGTAGGTGAAGGCGGGCCCGGTGGCGTCGCCGTTGGTGGTGGCGAAGGCCCAGGTGGGGGCGGTGGTGTGCGAGTAGTTGTACTGGAGCGCGAAGGCGCTGTTGGTCGTCCCCTCCTGGGCGGCGATGGTCATGTTGTGGGTGGGCAGCGACGTCGGCTTGACCCACGCGGACACCGCGAAGCTCCCGCTGGTGTCCAGCACCGGGGTGGCGCTGGTGGCGTTGCCCGCGGTGCCGTCCAGGTTCAGGACCGTGCCGCGCAGCGGATCGTCGCCCCAGGTGGAGCCGGTGGCGGACAAGGTGAGCGTGGAGTTGCCGGTGTTCGGGTTGAGGATGGTGCCCGGCGTCTGGGGGGTGTCGGTGGCCGCGGTGTCGGTGGCCACCGGCATGCCGTCGCCGTCGTCGACCGCCCAGTTGTCCTGCGGTGACATGATCGCGTTGGCGAGCGCTCCGTAGCCGCGCAGGCTCAGGTTGACGTGGTCGCCGCTGTCGGCGGAGGGGGCGAGCCGCTCCTCGCCGTTGTAGGCGTCCGGCTCGGCGACGGCGGCGTCGAGGTCGGCGAAGTACACGGCGGGGGCGGACCAGGGGTTGCCCAGGTTCATGCCGCCGAGGAAGGCGTTGACGTCGGTCCGGTTGTCGTCGACCGTCGAGGTGCAGGGGTCGTTGGGGGTGGCGCCGTCGCCGTTGTAGCCCTCGCAGGGGGTCAGCGAGGTGAGCACGACGTTGATGCCCCAGTTCTGCAGCTGCTGCACCAGCGCGGTGTAGCCGTTGTCCTCCAGGTCGCCGCTCGTGGTGGTGCCGCCGAGCAGGTCCTCCAGGCCCTCGTCGACGACGACGGTGTTGATGCCCGGCTGGTCCAGGACGTCCCGGTCGATCCGGGACAGCACGGCCGGTCCACCGATCGCGCCGCCGTTGTACGTCTCCGGGTTGTCGGTCATCAGCTGGTTGGACTCGATGCCCTCGGCGAGCACGCCGAAGGGGGCGGCGGTGGTGGGTTCGGCGCCGGCCAGGGCGTCGGAGACCCGGAAGCCGTTGGAGTTGGGCGGAGTGGTGTTGGGCTGGAAGGGGTCCACCAGGTGGTCGCCGAGTACGGCCTCGGTCGGCACGCCGGTGGTCTGGACGTCCAGCCCGGTGATCAGCTGGGTGAAGTTGCCGTAGGCGCCGGCGTTGGTGGTGAACGGAGTGGCGCTGGTGCTCGTGGTCAGGTCCCCGGAGCCGACGGCGGCGACATAGGTGTACGAGCCGTTGGCGTAGGAGTGCGTCACCACGAAGGGCACCGAGTTGGTGAGCTGGAAGGAGACCAGCAGGTAGTGCCCGGCGGTGACGGTGAAGTTGATCGGGTCGCTGTAGACCATGCCGCCCTGCGGGACGGTCACCGCCTGGGCGCCGCCGAAGGTCAGCGTGGTCGGGGTGCCGGTGGGGACCGAGGTGAAGGCGGTGGCGTTCGAGCTCAGCGCGATGGTGGCGTGGCCGACGCTCATCTTGGTCGTCCCCAGGCTGTTGTCGAGCCTGACACGGACGGTGCTGCCGGAGATCGAGGGCTGCAGGGCGGTGCGGAAGGTCTGGTTGCTGTAGTTGACGCCGCCCGTCAGCAGGTTGGAGTTGCTCTCGTTGGGGTTCGCCCAGGCGCCGGTCCAGGACTGTCCCGCGGCCGGGGCCTTGTACGTGCCGTTGACCTCGGGCGTGCCGGCGGTGGTGTTGCGGGTGGTCATACCGAAGATGTGCAGGTTCTGCGCGTTGTAGCCGGCGTGGCTGGTGCCCACGTCCGGCAGGGTCACCGACGCGATGGTTCTGGTCGGGTCGGTGGGCACGGAGAAGGCGAAGAGCCCGTGCGCGCTGGCGTGCGTGCCGCTGGCGTCATTGCGGTGCGGCAGTACGACGGCGGGCAGCGAGGAGGAGATGTCCCACCAGTTGGGGACGGTCAGGTCGTAGGTGGTGAACGTCCCGTCGGTGTAGGTGACGGTGCCCGAGGCGGCGCAGGGGGCCTGCCCGTCGGTGCTGCTGAAGCAGTAGGAGCCCGAGACCCCGGTACCCGCCGGGACGTAGGGCGCGGTGTCGTCGCCGGCGATGGCCCCCGGGGTGGCCAGGGTCGCGTAGGTGCTGGTGGCGAGGAACTCCAGGGCGCTGCCCGAACCGCTGTAGGTGACGGTCTGGTTGGCCGCCACCACGTTGTCCTTCTGGCCGGCCCCGAAGGCGGGCAGGGTGAAGGTGGCGCCGTCGACGGTGACCTTTCCGCCGCTGGCCCAGCCGGCGCCGGCCAGGTCGGTGGCGGAGAAGCTGTCACCGCTGCCGTCGATGTCGGCCTGGGTGGTGGCGGTGTCGGAGCTGATGCCGGTGTTGTTGAAGCAGGCGGTCAGCGTCGCGCAGGTGGTGCTGGGATGTCCGGCGGCCAGGAAGGGGTAGGCGAAGTCGCCGGAGGCGTCACCGGCGGCGTCGACCGCGTAGACCCACAGGGTGTGCGGACCGGGGGAGGGCGGGGTGACGGTGACGACGGCCGCGTTGCCGGTCGCCGTGATCGTCTCGGCGGCGGGCGGACTGGTCTTGGCCGGCGGGACGTCGAGGTTGTAGACGAACTTCGTGGCGGCGGTGCCCGCCCCGGCGATGTCGAACCTGCCCGCGGTGCCGGCGGTGGCGCCCACCACCGCGTCCGTGGTGTCGGTGTTGGGGTAGAGATTGCTCTCCGAGGTCACCGTCGGGGCGTCGGGGGCGGTGGGCTCGGCGGTGAAGTGGCAGGTCGGGGATTGGCTGTAGGCGGTGGAGTCCATCCCGTCGGTGATCTTGACGTTCCAGTCGACGGTCTGCCCGTTGGTGAGGGAGGACATGAACGCGGAGGTCAGCGAGGTGGTGGCGAACGTACCGCTGGACAGGTTGTCGCCGCTGGTCACCGTGTGCATCGTGGTCTGGCCGTTGATCCAGTACTGGAAGGTGGCCTGCAGCTTGTCCGAGTTGGGGTCGGAGACCTTCGCCTTGAGCACCGGCGGGGTGGTGGCGATGGTCTTGCCCATGTACGGGTAGGGCGACACCGTGTCGCAGGCCGCGTCGTCGGCGCCCGAGACGGCCGACATGGTGCTCGCGGTCGGCGCGTTCGGGGCGTTGTTGAAGAAGATCTGCAGGGTCGGGTTGTGCTCGAAGCGCTTGAAGCCGAGGTCGTTGTGCTTCGACTCCAGCGAGTCCTCGCTCAGCGTGACCGTGAAGGTGCTGGAGTGCGCGCTGGCCGAACTCCTGATCGGCGTCAGGACGTTGAAGCCGTTGGTGGTGCTGCCGTTGTTCGGGCAGTACGTCGGGTTGTAGGCCGGGCCGAAACTGGCCGAGGTCGAGTAGCTGTTGTAGCCGGGCCGGTTGCTCCAGTCGGTGCCGGAGCCCATGCCCTTGGACCAGTGCAGGTTCACCGTCGCCGTGGTGGCGCAGGACGCGGAGTAGATGTCGGTGGCGTCCACCTCGGCGCTGTGGATGTCGGCGCCCCAGATCGACTTGGGCAGATTCCACTGGTAGACGGCGTGCTCGTCACCGGTGTAGCAGGAGCCCTCCTGCCAGCCGTTGTAGCCGACACCGAGATAGCCGTTGTCCGCCAGGTCGGAGGTCTTGTTGACGAAGGAGTTGCCGGGGCAGCCCTGCTTGACCTCGTCGAACATCGGCGTACCGGCGGTGACGGGGTGCCAGTTCACCGAGGGGTCGGCGTAGACGGGCCAGACCGTGGACGTGTTCGCCAGCAGGCCCGGGTCGGCCGCCAGCGTCAGCGAGCCGCCGGCCGCCTTGACCCGGACCGGGGCGATCCGGGCGGCCAGTCCCGGATGCCCGGAGTCCGACGGGTCCGCCGCGAGCTTCGCCTGGTGGTTGTGCTGCGCGGAGCCGGGCAGGACCGTGTTGGAGTCCCAGGCCAGCGGCGTCGCGCCGTCGGCGACCAGATCGCCGCGGCTGTCGGTGAGGGCCAGTCCGCCGTCGCGGGCGACCGCCAGCTTTCCGCCGCGCACCGACGAGCCCAGCCGCAGGGAGCGCAGCGCCGGATTGCGGGCCGCCTGCGCGGAGTGGATCACCAGGACGTCGCTCAGACCGCCGTCGGCCGTCGCGGACATCACCAGGTCCACGCCCGGCAGCACCGAGCGGTAGGTCGCGGTGCTGCCCGAGACCGCCGGGACCGGCAGGGCGGTCGGCCAGGTCAGGGCCAGCGACGTACCGCCCGAACTCGTCACGGCCAGCGGGGCGTCGCCGCCGCCGGAGAAGGCGACGGTGCCGTACGCGGTGGCCGCGGGCGCCCAACTGCCGTCGCTCCGCTGCTTGAGCCGCAGGTCGACGGGCACCCAGCGGTCGGACTTACGGGCCCGGACGGGCTGCGCGTTCGCGTCCAGCAGGAAGGTGCCGGACGGGTCGGCGAGCACCTCGTCGGTCGGGGTCGTCAGCGAGTCCACCGCGGTACGGACGCCGGTCCGCCGGGCGGTGGCGGCCGCGGTCCGCATGGCGTCCTGGTCGGCCGGGGTCAGGCCGTAGCCGCTCGGCAGCGGTGTCAGGTTCTCCGGCACCGGGGCGTCCTGGGCGTTGTGGGTGACCGGCGCGTTGCGGCCGGGAGGACCGGCGGCTTTCGACGGGGCGCCGGGGGCGTCCGCTTGGGCGGACGTCAGTCCTGCGGCGCCCGCCACCCACAGGGCCGCCGCGGCGGTGAGGGCTGTTCTGCCCCAGTGCCGCTTCCGCTTGGTGAGTCGTCTGTTCATCGGTTCGTGGTCTCCCAGGTTCAGCCGGGGTCCGGTCGGGCTGAACCTAGGTGCGGGTGGTGATCTCTGCCTAGGCCGTCATTTCGCCCTGCGGTGCTCAATTGTGGTCATGGATCACCGCAAAGGCGCATATGTCCATTTCAAAGAAATGGTAAGGTCCGCTTTTTTGGATTCGGAACTTCCCGTTCCGGAAATTGGAGACCGGCATTCCGCTTGATTCTTCTCCTGTGCATTGGCTGTGTGTTTCCTGTGACCGGGCAGCGTCGTGGTGGGGCCGGAAAGGAGCGGTCGTCGCTGCCCGCCGGGCGTCCAAAGGGTGCATATCGGGATGCTTGTGGCGCATTAATCGGTACGAGTGTGAGGAAAACGTGGGGAAGAGGTAAAGGGTAAAGAGTGGGTCTGTAATTGGTCGCGGGAGTTATTCGCTTGTTTGGCGTTGGTAGTTTCCCAGCCGATTGACATCGGGCAGCGTCGACAAGCGAAGGGCGGGACGCCGTGATGCCGGGCAACGGCTTTCACAGAACGAGGTCGGACAGGGCGGGGGGCGGGGGCGGCCCCCGGCGTCCATGGGGCGGCGGGCGGGCGGTGACCGCCGTGGTCGGCGCGCTGGCCGTCTGCGCCGCCCTGCTGGGCACGGCGACGACGGCCACCGCGGCCGTGCGCGAACCGCCGGCACCGCCGCACGGCAAGCCGGTACCGGTGACCGCGGTGGCGTCGCACTACCACCGCCCCGTCACGGTGCCCGACTACCGTCCCTCCCCGGTGTCCTGGCCGGTCGGCGAGGCCCGGGTGGCCCTGCCCGCGGCGGGATCACCGGCCGCGGGCGCCGGGGCGGACGCGCGTACGGACACGCCGTCCGGCCGTACGGACGCCGCGCCGACCGCGGCCGCGCCGGTACGGGCCGGCTCGCTCCCGGTCTGGATCGGCCCGGCGAAGACCGGCCGCGCGGCGAAGACCACGGCCGGGACCGCCGCCGGGACCGCCGCCGGGACCGGCGGGAAGACCGCCGCGGAGACCCCCGCCCCCGCCTCTGCCTCCGCCCCCGCCGCTGTCGACGTCGACCTGCTGCCCCGCGACCGGGCGAGCGCCGCCGGAGTCAGCGGCGTGCTCCTCAGCCTCGACCGCGCGGACGGCGTGGCCACGCCCGCCGATGTGAGCCTCACCCTGGGCTACGGCTCGTTCGCCACCGCCTTCGGCGGCGACTGGGCCTCCCGGCTGCACCTGGTCTCGCTGCCGGCCTGCGTCCTGACCACCCCGCAGTTGGCCCAGTGCCGAACGCAGACGCCGCTGGCCTCGACCGACAACGCCCAGACGCAGACCCTCACCGCGCCCGTCGCCGTGGCCGCGGCGGCGCCCGCGGCCGAGGCGCGCTCCGCCGGGGCGGTCACCCCGAAGACCGTGCTCGCCGCGCTCTCCTCCGCCGGAGGCGGCGGCGGCGACTTCTCCGCAACCACGCTCAGCCCGGCCGGGTCCTGGCAGGCCGGCGGCAGCTCCGACGCCTTCGACTGGTCGTACCCCTTCTCGGTCCCCGGGGCCCCGGGCGGCCTCGCCCCGAAGCTCGGCCTCGGCTACGACTCCCAGGCGGTGGACGGGCTTGTCTCCTCCACCAACAACCAGGCGCCCATCACGGGCGACGGCTTCAGCCTGCCGTCCAGCTATGTCGAGCGCTCCTACCAGTCCTGCCACCAGAATCCCACCGGCACCACGAAGACCTGGGACAACTGCTGGTCGGCCAACAACCAGTTGACCCTGTCGCTGAACGGCCAGACCTCCGCGCTGATCAAGGACGACACCACCGGCACGTACCACCCGATGGGCGACTCCAACGAGCGGGTCCAGTACCTGACCGGGGCGAGCAACGGCGCCCAGAGCGGTGAGTACTTCCGGGTCACCACCGACGACGGCACCCAGTACACCTTCGGCCTGGACGAGCTGCCGGGCTGGGCCAGCGGCGACACGAAGACGAACTCGGTGCTCACCGAGCCGGTGTACGCCACCGCGTCCGGGCAGCCCTGCTACAACGCGACCTTCGCCAGCTCCTACTGCCAGCAGGCGTACCGCTGGAACCTCGACTATGTGAAGGACACCCACGGCGACGTGATGTCCTACTTCTACACGGTCGACACCGGCTACTACGCCCGCGACCTCGGCACCACGGCGAACACGTCCTACAGCCGGGACTCCCGCCTCAGCACCATCCAGTACGGCCAGCGGGACGGCTCGGTCTACACCACCACCCCGTCCGCCAAGGTGACTTTCGGCTACAACGGTCGCTGCCGCACCTCCGCGACCGGCTGCGCCACCTCGACGCTGACCTCGTCCACCGCCACGAACTGGCCGGACGTCCCCTACGACCTGTACTGCGCGAGCGGGGCGTCCTGCTCGGTCAACTCGCCGAGCTTCTGGTCGGAGTACGAGCTCAGCTCGGTGCAGACCCAGGCCCTGTCCGGCACCACCACGTACAACGTGGACAACTGGGCGTTCACCTACTCCTTCCCGCCGACCGGTGACGTGACCACACCGTCGCTGTGGCTGTCGACCCTCGTGCACACCGGCCAGGACACCACGGGCGGCGGCTCCAGTTCGGCCATCGCGATGAAGCCGATGGTCTTCGCCGGTACCCCGCTGTCGAACCGGGTGAATCTGACCGACGGCTACCCGCCGATCACCCGATACCGGCTCAACACGGTCACCACGGAGACCGGCGCCGTCATCAGCGTCGGCTACTCGGCACCCGCCTGCGGCTCCGGTACGCCCAGCGACCCCAGCCAGAACACCAAGCTGTGCTATCCCGCCTACTGGACGCCCACCGGCGCCGCCGCCCCCATCGAGGACTGGTTCAACAAGTACATCGTCACCGGCGTCACCCAGCAGGACCCCTTCGGCGGCGGGGTGAACGACACCATCGCCACCAGCTACACCCCGATCGGCCTGCCCGCCTGGCACTACGACGACAATCCGCTCACCCTGTCGAGCCAGCGCACCTGGAACCAGTTCCGCGGCTACCAGGGCATGAAGGTCAGCGTCGGCACCAGCCCGGACCCGGTCACCGAGACCGACTACACCTATTTCCGCGGCATGGACGGCGACACCCTGCCGAGCGGCGGCAGCCGCTCGGTGACGATCGCCGACTCCCGGGGCGACACCCCGGTGACGGACTCCGGCCAGTTCGCCGGGCAGACCTACGAGACGATCACCTACAACGGCAGCGGCAGCGGCAAGGTCGTCAGCGACACGGTCGTCACCCCGTGGACGTCCGCGGCCACCGCCACCCACGCGCTGGGCGGCGGACTGCCGTCCCAGCAGGCCTTCATGACCGGCACCGCCGACAGCAAGGTCTACACACCCCTGGCGTCCGGGGCCACCCGGACGACCGAGACGGCCTTCGGCCATGACGCGGACGGCCGGGTCACCACGACCGACGACCTGGGCGACACCTCGACGGCGGCCGACGACCTGTGCACCACGACCGGCTACACCCAGAACACCGCGGCCTGGATCCTCGACACCGTGAACGAGGTCCGCACCGTCGCCGTCAAGTGCGCGACCACTCCCTCACTGCCCAGGGACGCGGTGTCGGACACGCTGACGTACTACGACAACTCGACCAGCCTGACCGCGACCCCGACCATCGGTGATCCCACCGAGACCCGGTCGGCGACCGGTTACACCGGCTCCACGCCCGTCTACACCACCGAGGCGAGCACCACGGTGGACGAGTACGGGCGCAGCCTCACCTCGACCGACGCCGACCAGCGGACCGTCTCCACCGCCTACACGCCGGCCACCGGCGCCGAGCCGACCACCATCACCTGGACCGACCCGCTCACCCATGTCACCACCAAGACCTACGACCCGCTGCGCGACGTCCCGCTGACCACGGTCGACGCGGCCGGCTACAAGGCCTCGGGCACCTATGACGCGCTCGGGCGCGTCATCCAGGTCTTCGAGCCCGGTGTGAGCTCCGCGGTGACCAAATACTCCTACGCGGTCAAGAACGACGACCCGTCGGTGGTGACGACCCAGTCGCTCAACGACGACGGCACCTACCGCAGCGCCACCATGATCTACGACGCGCTGCTGCGGGTACGGGAGACCCAGACCCCCACGCCCGACGGCAGCCGCGACGTCAGCGACACCACATACAACACCGACGGCTGGGTGGCCAAGGACTCCAGCCCGTACAACGCCTCCGGTGCCCCCGACGGCACCCTGGTCCAGGCGCAGGACGGCCAGATACCGTCCGAGACCGGCTACACCTACGACGGAGCGGGCCGCAAGACGGTCAGCACCGCCTACGCGCTGGGCACCGCGACCTGGCACACCAGCACCATCTACGGCGGTGACTTCACCACCACCGTGCCGCCGGCGGGCGCCACCGCCCAGAGCCTGCTCACCGACGGCCGCGGCCGCGTCACCGACCTGTACGAGTACCACTCCGGTGTGCCGGCCGACCCGACCGACCCGGCCGCCGACTACTCGGACACCCACTACACCTTCAACCCCAGCGGGACGCGGGCCTCGCAGACGGACGCGGCCGGCAACACCTGGTCCTGGCAGTACAACCTGCTCGGTCAGGAGGTCTCGGCGACCGACCCGGACAGCGGCACCGGCACCACCGCGTACGACAACGCCGGCCAGGTGACGAGCACGACCGACACCCGGGGCAAGCAGGTCTCGTACTCCTACGACGCGGACGGCCGCAAGACGGCCGCCTACGACACCACGGGGAACGCGGCCAAGTCGGCGAGCGACCAGATCGGCTCGTGGACCTACGACACGCTGAAGAAGGGCCTGCTGACCGGCAGCACCTCCTACCAGCTGGGCACCGCCAGCCCGTCGATCACCTCGACGGCCCTGGCCTACAACACCTTCGGCAAGGTCGTCGCGAACAAGACGACCCTGGCGAATCTGCCGGCCGACGAGGCGGCGCTCGCCCCGTCCACCGGTTACACCACGTCCTACACCTACGAGTCGACCGGCGCGCTGGCCACCCAGGGCGATCCGGCCGAGGGGGGCCTTCCCGCCGAGTCGCTGGACTTCGGCTACGACGCCCTGGGCGAGCCGACCAGTCTGGCCAGCGGCGGCACCAACGCCTGGACCTACGTCGGCGCCGTCGGTTACGACGAGTACGGCAAGCCGCTGCAGTACACCTTCGGGCCGACTACCGACTGGGCGGCGCTGACGCTCAGCTACGACCCGCAGACCGCCGCCCTGACCGACGCCAAGACCACGGACTCCAGCAGCACCACCGTGGTGGACGACACCAGGTACAGCTGGCAGAACACCGCGGTCTCCAAGGGCGCGGGCCTGCTCACCTCGACCACCGACGCGCAGAACAGCGGCGCCAGCACCGACACCCAGTGCTACACCTACGACTGGTCGGACCGGCTGAGCAGCGCCTGGACCGCCACCGACAACTGCGCGGCCACCCCGACCTCGGCGGCGAGCAGCACCGTCGGCGGGCCGAGCCCGTACTGGCAGAGCTGGACGTACACCGCCGACGGGCAGCGCAAGACGCAGACGGACCACGACACCGGCGGCAACACCGCCGCCGACACGACGACCACGTACAACTACCCGGCGGCCGGCTCCGCCACCGACCAGCCGCAGACCCTCAGCAGCACCAGCGCGGTCGGCCCGGCCGCCGCCGCGAACACCGCCGACTACACCTATGACGCGGACGGCAACACGCTGAGCATCAGCGGCGGCGCCGCCGGAGCCCAGACCATGACCTGGAACGACCAGGGGAAGCTGGCCACCGACACCACGAGCAGCGGCACGACCAGCTATCTCTACGACGCCGACGGCGCCCTCGTGCTGCGCACGGACCCGAACCAGGCCACGCTGCTGATCGGCGACGCGCAGATCGTGGAAGACCTCTCGACGCACGCCCTCACCGCCAACCGCTACTACTCCATCGCCGGCGTCACCATCGCCGAGCGCAGCAGCACCGGGGACGTGCAGTATCTGATCCCGAACCGGCAGGGCACCGACACCCTCGCCATCGACTACCAGACCCAGTCGGTCACCCGCCGCCAGTACCTCCCCTTCGGGCAGGACCGCGGCGGCTCGGCGACCGCGTGGCCGGGCAACCGGGGCTTCGTCGGCGGCACCGCCGACCCGGCGACGAACCTGGAGAACCTCGGGGCCCGCGAGTACGACGCCGTCACGGGCAGGTTCATCTCCGAGGACAACGTCTTCGAGACGATGGACACCAATCAGCTGTCCGGCTACGACTACGCGGGCAACGACCCGGTGACGCTGTCCGACCCGACGGGGCTGGACAACTGGTGGGCCGACCCCACCATGAACAAGCCGGTCGTCGCGGGCGCGCCGCCGATCCAGCAGAGCCTGGCCGACGCCGAGGGCTTCGGCAGCCTGTGCAACGCCAGCAACTGCTCCAACTACCATCCCCACCCGGTCTTCATCACGCCCCACTTCGGCTTCAGCGCGAACACGCCGAATGTGAAGAAGCTGGCGGCGGCGTTCTCCAAGGCGCTCAAGGCCCACTACGACAAGGAGTTCGACCCGCGGGCCTCGACGTACAAGATGCCCGACGCCATGCTTTCCTACGGCAATGAGGTCGGGACCTGGGACGATGTCTGCACCGGGCATCCCGATCTGTGCTCCAAGTCGTTCGCGGCCGAAGTCAACGGCCTGCACGCGGCATTGGACAAACAGGCCAAGGCCAACGAGCGCGGCACGATGTGCATCTTCTTCGGCCAGTGCCACTGGGCGAAGGTCACCGCCGCCGCGACCGTGTTCTTCCGGACCATGCGGGCCGGGCCGGACGGAAAGCCCATGATCGGCAGCGGGTCGCGCAACCTCGGCGCCCGTCCGCCGGACTACGAGGAGAACCTCGACGAGGACGGGAACATCGTCGTCGACGAGCCCGGCGTCGTCCCCCCGGGGCTCTCGACGGCGACCAGTCCGACGAAGATGGTTCCCGGGGTGCGCCCCAACTGGCTCCCGGGCGGCAAGTCCAAGGACCCGCTGTGGGCGATCAAGGGCAGCTCCCTCGAAGAGACCGGCGTCACTCCGCGACCGCAGGTCGGCAAGACCTACCACATCCTGCTCGGCCCGAATGAGTCCGGCACCTCGCCGGAGGACTACGGCTCGGCCATCGAGTCCACCCAGGACCTGTGGATCAACACGCAGGCCCAGTCCATGGAGGACGTGCAGGCGTTCATGGCGGAGATGGAGGCGGAGGAGTGAGCGCCGCCGGTCCGGGAGCGGGTGGGAATCCGCTCCCGGACCGGCGTTCGCGGCACGGCTAGAGTGGCGCCGGAGGGCCCATTCTCCTGATGCGGGAAGAAACGGACAAGGGACGAGATGGAGTCTGCGGAACTGCGGGAAATCCTGGCCGACTGGACGGATTTCGACGTCGCGGCCTATCGGCTGGGCAAGTTCATCGGCGTCCTGCCGGCGGACCGTTCATTCCTGTCCTTGAAAGGGATTTTCTGGATCGAGGGTTATCCGGTCGCGAAGATGCTGGACGAGATGCTGGAAAGCATGGTGGCGGCGGAAGTCCTGCTGAAGGACGACGACCTGCGGTACCGGTGGAATCCCGACGGGCCCGACCCGGACCTCTCCCTGGAGGACATCGAGGCCATCGAGGCCGGCCGGATCGGCGGGGCGGGACCCGAAGCCGCCGGGTAAGCCGGGCGGGCGGCGGCCGGGCGGGTCTACGGGCTCGGCGGGTCTACGGGCTCGGCGGCCCGCCGTCCTCCGGCTCTGTCCGAACCCATGGCGCCGCGGTGATCCCCTCGATGATCCGCCGCCAGCCCTTCGTGCGGTGGCCCCTCGTGGGGGCGTGGTCGTCCAGCCATATCTCCGTGCCCACCGGCAGATCCTCGGGCCCGCGGTCACCGCCGATGGCAAGGGTGAACTCCGGGTCCGACGGATCGCTGCGGCTGTAGACCACCCCGTCCCGCTGCCACGCCTCGATACCGAAGTCCGCCAGCGGCGCCTGCCACGTCCCGGTGCCCGGGAAGAGGAGCAGCAGCCGGTCACCCGGCATCGGCACGTCGAATTCCTTCACCCGCGCCGCCAACTCCTTGATGCGCACGGTGGGTTTGACCTGGAGACCGAGATCGGTGCGCTGGGAGCTCTCCACGGTCAGCAGGAAGTAGGGCACGGCGGATCTCCCGGGGCGAGGGGTGCTGCGGACGACGGGTGTATCCGACCACGGCGCGCCGTGCCGCTTCAACGCCGCTTCAACACCGCTTCAACACCGCTGGAGCCCCCGCAGGAGCAGCTCGACCAGCCGGCGGGGGTCGTAGCGGGGGTCGCTGTCGCGTCCGACGCAGAGGTTGCCGACGCCGCGCATCAGTTCGTAGGCCTGCGTACCGGGCCTGATCTCACCGGCCTCGGCCGCCGCGTCGAGCAACTGCGCGCAGACGGGCACCAGGCGGTCGAGGAAGTAGCTGTGCAGCGCTTCGAAGCCGCCGCTGTCCGACCGCAGCGCGTTGGCGAGGCCGTGCTTGGTGACCAGGAAGTCGACGAAGAGGTCGACCCACTGGCGGAGCGCCGCCAGCGGGGAGCCGGCGCCGGCCAGCAGGGTCGGCCCGGCCTCGGCGCAGGCCTCTACCTGGTGGCGGTAGACGGCGACGACGAGATCCGCCCGGGTGGGGAAGTGGCGGTAGATCGTCCCCATCCCGACGCCCGCCCTGGCCGCGATCTCACGGATCGGCGCGTCGACCCCGGAGGTGACGAACACCGCGGCGGCGGCGTCCAGCAGTGTCTGCTGGTTGCGCACCGCGTCGGCCCGCTTGCTCCGGGCCGGCACCTCCCCGGACTGCCTCGCAGCGGACACCGCGCTCTCCCTCCGACTGCCGTTGACAAAACGGAACGCTGCTCCGTATCGTCGTAAACGGAACAACGATCCGCTTTCATCGTAGCCGAACCGGGCCGCTTCCCACTCGCCGCACCCGACTCGCCCCACCCGGCCCGGCCGGCGCCGTGGGTCGGGACCGGCAGCGGCGGCCCTCGAAGGGACATCCGCGTCATGACCGCATCGATTCACCCGGCCGACAGCTTCGGCCCGCCCGCCCCCGTCCTCTCGGTCAGTCCGGTGGTGCTGCCGGTGCCCGGCCGGGCGGTGGACCTGGAGGTGCGGGTCTCCGCGCCCGTGACCGGGAGCGACCTGCCCGTCGTCCTCCTCTCGCACGGCCAGGGCCACTCGAACCACCTCTCCTCGCTGCACGGCTACGCGCCGCTGGTCGATTTCTGGGCGGCGCGCGGCTTCGTCGTGATCCAGCCGACCCATCTGAGCTCCAGGACGCTGGAGCTGGATCCCGCCACCCCCGGGGCCCCGCTGTACTGGCGGTCGCGGGCCGAGGACATGACGAGCGTCCTCGACCGGCTCGACGCGATCGAGGCCGCCGTCCCGCGGCTCTCCGGGCGCCTGGACCGGCACAAGGTCGCCGTGGCCGGGCACTCGATGGGCGGCCACACCGCGAGCCTGCTGCTGGGCGCGCGGCTCACCGATCCCGACGACGGAGAGGTGGTGGACCTGGCCGACCCCCGGATCGGGGCAGGCGTGCTGCTCGCCGCGCCCGGCCGAGGGGGCGACGCCCTCAGCGACTTCGCGGCCCGGAACTACCCGGTCTTCCGCAGCCCGGATTTCTCCGCGATGACGACCCCGGCGCTCGTGGTCGCCGGCGACAAGGACACCTCCACCCACCTGACGGTGCGCGGCCCGGACTGGCACACCGACCCGTACGTCCTCTCCCCGGGCCCCAAGTCCCTGCTCACCCTTTTCGACGCGGAACACGGGCTCGGCGGCGTCTCCGGATACGACGTCGCCGAGACCACGGACGAGAACCCCGGGCGGGTGGCCGCGGTGGCCGGGCTCACCTGGGCCTACCTCCGCACCCAGTTCTTCCCCGGCGACACGGCCTGGCGGTCGGCGTGCGAGGCGCTGGCGGCCGGCCCGAATCCGCTGGGACGGGTCGAGTCCAAGTAGCAGCTCAGCCGCATCACTTCACCCCCGGGCCGGCGCCGGCGCCGGGCCGATGCCCGGTTCGCGGGCGAGGGTCCACAGCAGGCGGTAGGCGCTCTGGACGAAGCGGTCGTGGGGCGCGGGGGCGGTGTTGGTCAGGGCCACCACGGCGATCGCGGGGTGCCGGCTGAAGCCGACGAACGCGGTGAAGCCCCGGGTGCCGCCGGAGTGGAAGTACAGGGCGGGGGCGTAGGTCCGGGGGTTGGTCTCCCCGCGCCGGGTCCAGGCCAGGCAGAGTTCGGGACCGCCGGGGCTGCGCGGCCGGGGCCTGGTCACTTCGTACAGCGCGGTACGCAGCGGGCTTCCGGGCCGGGTGTGGGTGTCCGGCGCGATCAGGCAGCGGGCGTACCGCAGCAGGTCCCGCGCGCTGGACCGCACCGCGCCGGCGCCCGGCATCGCCGGGATGACGAAGGGCGGGCGGGGCCGGCCGTGCCAGTGGCCGGTGGCCTGCGGCTCGGTGGCGGAGGCGCTGGTGTCGGCCAGGCCCAGCGGGTCCAGCACATGCGTACGCAGCAGCGCGCCGTAGCCGACGCCGGCCTCTTCGGCGAGCAGGTGGCCGAGCAGCCCGGCGCCGAAGTTGGAGTAGCGCACCCGGCTGCCGGGCAGATGCCGCACCCGCGTGCCGGCCAGCGACTCCAGCAGGCGGTCCGGGGTGAACGCCTGGTAGGGGTTGACGCTCCAGGAGGGGATCGCGGTCCGCAGCAGACCCGGCGGGAGCCGGGGCAGCCCGGAGGTGTGCGTCGCCAGGTGCTCCAGGGTGATGTGTCCGGCGCCCGCCCCCCGCGGCAGCGACCCCACCGGGATCCGGGCGCTCAGCGGCTGATCGAGGCGCACCGTGCCGCGCGCCGCCAGGTCGGCGAGCAGCAGCGCGGTGAACGTCTTGGTGATGGAGCCGAGTTCGAAGCGGGTCCGGTCGGTGACGGGTTGCGTGTCCGTACGATCGGTGAATCCGTGGCACAAGGTGGCCGAGTCGCCGGCCGCGTACACCGCTACGACGGCGGCGGAGCGGCGGCCGGCGGCCCGTACCACCGGCTCCAGCCGGCCGGTGGGCACCCGGGCCGGCCGGGCCGGGTCAGACGGCGGCGGCATCGTGGTAGCGGGACAGGGCGAGGGTGCCGGCCACGGATGCCACGACCACGGTGTGATGGTGGTCGCGGAACGCCTTCGCCGGGTCCTCGTCGACCGGCTCCCCGTTGCGCGGCATCAGTCCGTCCGGATGCTGGGCGGCGGCGAACCGCTCCCAGACCTCCGGCTCGCAACTCGGCCGGGGCAGGCAGGCGTCGACGATGATCAGCTCGCCGACCAGGTCCCATTCCTGGGTCTCCAGCCAGATGTCCATCCAGACCGGCAGCCAGTCGGTCAGATAGTCCCGGGCCACCGGCGGCAGTTCGTCGGCGCGCGCTCCCCAGTCGGTGGCGTTGAAGACGGAGTGGGTCATGCAGTACGCGGTGAGCCAGTCGATCATCCAGGGCTCGGGGGCCCGGCCGAGCCAGGTGGCGTCGATCAGCTCCCCCCAGTCCACCTGGCGGGGAACTCCGGCCACCCGGGCCGCGTTCGCCACCGCCAGCCGGCGGTTGGGCAGCATCTCGGTGCCCCGGTGCGCCGTCAGGCTCCCGAGGTGGTCCAGCAGCGTGTCCAGCCGCTGGTGGCGGTAGCCGACCCGGGCGAAGTAGGCGTACACCTCCAGCGGATCGGTGATCAGCGGATAGCGCAGCTGCCGTTCGTAGAGCAGGTCGCCGGAGCCCAACTGTGTCCAGGCGAAGTCCATCATGTCCCGGGCGGCCCGCTGGTCGGCGACCGAGGCCATTCCTTCGCGCAGCACCAGGGAGGCGGCCAGCGCGGATTCGCCCAGCGGCTTGTAGACGCTGTCGGGATCGGCCAGTTCGGCCGTGGTGTCGGGCGGCAGCGCGCCCAGGCTGCGGTTGCGGTGCAGCCAGCCGAGCGCGCGGGCGGCCACCAGGTGGGCGGCCTGGCGGGCCGGCACCGGCGCTCCGGTCGGGGAGGTGTTCACGCCGCCCGCTCCTCCGGCTCCGGCTGCTCGCTGAGGAGCAGACGCGCGATGGTGGTGTTCAGCGCCGTCCTGCTGCCGCCGGCGCCGCACAGCTCCAGGTGGGTCACGAGGGTGGCGATGTCCAGCGACGCCGGGAGATCGCCGCCGCGGGCCAGCGCGGCCCAGCGGATCAGCCGCGCGGCCGTCGGGTAGTCGCGGCGCAGCATCGAGCGGACCACTCCCCGGCTCAGGGCGAGGGTCCGCCGGCGGGCCTGCTGGTGGGCCGGCCCCTCCAGTCCGGGCAGGGCGAGCGGCGCCAACCGGGCCATCGAGCGGGACCAGTCGCGCCAGTGCGCGCAGCTCGCCACCGGCCCGGTGTCCCGCGCGGCCGGTACTCTCTCGGCGGCCCCGGCGGGTTCGTACCCCGCCACGTCCCGCAGGTCCCGCACGGCCAGGACCTCGCCGCCGAACCGGGCGAGCAGGGTGCCGGTGGCCCAGCCGAGGCCGGCCGTCTCCGGCGCGTCCTCGGGGGAGGGCGGGAAGACCCGCAGCGCCTCGGCGACCACCTCCTGGTCGTCCGGGCCGAAGGGTGCCGAGGCAAGCAGTGCGGGCGCGAAGACATCAGGTCCCAGCACCCGCACCGCGGCCAACGCCGCCTTGGTGTCCGCCGCCTGCGCGACATGAACCGCCAGACCGGAATGCTCCGCTGTGCCCCGAAGGGCACGCAGAACATGTCCGGTCAAGCTCTCCACCGCCGCCGGATAATCAACCGACGATGCGGAGTCGAGATGCGACATTGGCACTCCACTCTTTCCGCTACCGAAACCGACTTCTACCGAATGGCCCGACGAACGCTTCCCTTACGGGACGCGCTTACTTCTCGCGGGGTTCGGCCGGCTCCTTGGGCGACAGCAGGAGCAGCAGGAGGAGCAGGACGCTCGCCTGCGGCGAGTAGGCCGGCGCGCCACTGATCGACGCCTCCGGCTCGGTGATCAGCGCGTCGACGGCCGCGCGCTCGGGGGCGTCGGCCGGTGCCGTGAACCTGCGGGTGATGGTCTGGGCAGACATGGTGTTTCCTCCAGTTCGGCTGCCGCCCGGGTCCCGGGCGGTCAACACGCGTCGGCGGCGATCGCCGCCGACGAGCGGGCCTTGACGTGGGACGCGCGCCCGCTATCACAGTCGTGCCCAAATCCATTTCACCTCATGACGCGCCACACCTTTATTCATTCTTTCGAGTGTATGGGACGTGCTGTTCGGCTGCTTTTGGCCTGGTGGAGAAGGGAGTTGGCCAACTGGTGAACCGGGTAGCTGAATTGAATATCATCCGATAAATTTCGGCGCCCCTCTTTCCCTGCGGCGCCGTCACATCGCCTCCGACCGTGCGCCGCCGCCACCGGTCTTCTCCGCACCCTCGAAGTGGCCGCGCCCACCGCGCCCGTACGACGCTCTTCCTGGAGGCCCGCCGACACGGAGGATGAGCGATGCCCGACGAGGGGAAGGACCACGCCGTCGTGCTCGGCGCCAGCATGGCGGGTCTGCTGACCGCGACCGTGCTGAGCCGGGTCTACGGCTCGGTGACGCTGGTGGAGCGGGATGTCCTGCCGGCCGGGCCCGGACACCGGCGCGGTGTCCCGCAGAGCCGTCACACGCACGCCCTGCTGGCCAGCGGCGTCCGGGTCCTGGAGGAGCTGCTGCCGGGACTGCGCGCCGAGTTGGTCGCGGCCGGGGCGCGGCAGGGCGATCTGCTCGCCAATATCCGCTGGCTGTTCTCCGAACACCGGCTGAGCCGGACCGACATCGGGCAGCCGATGCTGTTCTGCGGCCGCCAACTGCTGGAGGGCCAGGTCCGGGACCGGGTCCGCAAGCTGCCGGGCGTCGCGTTCGCCGACGGGCAGGACGTCATCGGGCTGACCGCTTCGGCGGACCGGCGGCGGGTGACCGGGGTGCGGATCGGCGCCGAGGGCAGCGCCGACCGCGTCATCGGCGCCGATCTGGTCGTCGACACGACCGGTCGCGGGTCCCGTACCCCGCGCTGGCTCCAGGAACTCGGCTACCGGCCCGCGCCCGTCGAAAAGGTGACCGTCGACGTCGGATACTCCACCCGGGCCTACCGGTTACCGGAGGGCTTCCTGGGCGAGGACCGGCTCGTGCTGCACGGCTGGACGCCGCGCAGCCCGAGGGCGGGCGCGATCGTGGCCGTCGAGGGCGGCCGCCACCTGGTGACCCTGGCGGGACTGCTCGGCGACCACCCGCCCACCGATCCCCGGGCGTTCGAGGAATTCGCCGGGACGCTCCACTTCCCGGACATCGCGGACGCCGTCCGCGCGGGTGAGCCGCTCGACGAGGCGGTCGCCTTCCGCTACCCGGCCAATGTCCGGCACCACTACGAACGGGTACGGGACTTCCCCGACGGCCTGCTCGTCCTCGGCGACGCGGCGTGCGCCTTCAACCCGGCCTATGGGCAGGGCATCACGTCGTCGGCGTTGCAGGCCCGCGCGCTCGGTCGGCTGCTGGCCGGCGGACAGCCGCCGGACCGGCGGAGCTTCTTCCGGGCCGCCGCGGCCGCGGTGGACGACCCGTGGACCATCTCGACCGGGTCCGACCTCCTGTTCCCGGGCGTCCAGGGGCGGCGCACACCCCGTATCCGCTTCGTCAACGCCTATCTGGCGCGGCTGCACGCCGCCGCCGAGGCCGACCCCGCACTGTCCGAGGCGTTCGTCCGGGTCACCGGCCTGGTGGCGCCGCCGCAGAGCCTGCTGCGGCCCGACCGGATGGTCAAAGTGCTGCTCCGGGGCGGAGGGACTCATGCCGTCGAGCCGCCGGCCAGCGGGTACACCCCGTCGTCGCCCAGGGTCTCGGACAGGAACCACACGCCCGGGTAGAACGGGTTGACCTGGTAGTGGCAGACGACGTTGCTCCGCTCGGTGGTGTCGTCGGTCTTGACGCCCCGGTGCGGGATGTGGCTGAAGAACAGCACGCAGTCGCCCGCCTTGGGATAGACGACCGTACGGGGCTGCTCCTCGCACCACCGGGTGAAGGCGTTGTCCTCGGTCGCGACGACCTCGCCCCGCTTGACGCCTTCGGGCGGGCGCAGATGACCGCCGGTCACGAACTCCAGGTGCGAGGTGGCGGGGCCGCCGTCCTGGAAGTAGAAGGTGGTGTTGACGGCGGTGCCCCGGCTCGCCAGCCGGCCCTCCGCCGCCTGGTCCCAGTAGCCGTAGAAGTCCATGTGCCAGTGCTGCTTGTAGGCACCGGGGTAGACATGGCCGCGCAGGCTGCGCAGCTGCAACTGCCGTCCGCACAGGCCCCGGAGCTCCTCCCGCACCGAAGGATGCGCGATCAGGCCGCCGAAGAGGCCGGGGTCGACGTCCAGGACGTCGTCGAACCAGACGGTGCCCACATCGTTGGAACCGCGCGGATGCCCCTCGGCGTGCAGAGCGCGGAGCCGCCCGGACAGCGCCGCGCATTCGTCCGGGCCGAGAGCCCCCTCGATGACGACGAAGCCGTGGGTCGCAAGGTCGTCCAACCGCTGTTCAACGAGCTCATGCATGACGGGAATCTAGCATCGGGGCTGTTCTCCGCGGACAGCTCCGGCAAGGCCCGCTGTCATCGCGGGCGTTGGCGTTCACCGCTGCGCCGCCCGCCGGGTGTGGAGCACGCCGTCGGCCCAAACATACGGCGAGCGGCCCCAGTTCATGGCGGACGCCGCGTCGGGGAAGAAGCCGCCGCCGGGCTCGTTGGCACTCGTATTGCAGAGCACCGGTATCCCGGTGCGCTCGGCGAAGGCACGCAGGACGGACGCCGCGAGCGGTGAGTCGTGATCGTTCACGGTCTGCAGCCGGGCCGTGCCGTCGACATGGACGACGGCCGGTATGCGGTCCAGCCATTCGGGCCGGACCCGGTGGTCGAACACCATGTAGGGGTCGGCGCCGCCGGGATCGAAGATCCGTGCGGAGTCCTCCGCACGGCAGATGGGCGCGACCGGACGGTAACTCTCCCGGCCCTTCATGCGGTTGAGGACCGCCGACATCCCGGCCTCGACCGGCGACGCCAGGATGCTGCGGTGGCCGAGCGCACGCGGTCCGAGTTCGGCCCGGCCGCCGAGCACCACGACGGGAGAGCCGCTGGTGGCCAGCAGCGCGCCCAACTCCTCGACGGAGCACGGCGTACTCCGCCATCCGGCCGGCGCCGCCCCCGCTGCGAGGGCCGGGCCCGAGTAGACGCTCCACCGCAACCCGTCGAAGCGCCCCTCGCTCAGGAGATACGCGCACGCCGTACCGATCGCGGACCCGCTGTCGTTCGGAAAGGGCGGCACCCATACGGTGTCGAACAGCCCGCTGTCCCGGATCGCGCTGTTCCACTTGATGTTGAGCGCGCTGCCACCGGCGAAGCACAGGGTGTCGACGGGCGTTTCCGCCGCTTCCACCGCCCTGGCCAGACCTTCGACCAGCAGCCGGGCGACGGCTTCCTGGAAGCTGGCGAGAATGTCGGCCCCCGCCAGCCGCAGCCGCGCGGCGAAGGGCTCGGTCAGGCCGTGGAGCACCCCGGGCGCGTCCCAGCGCCCGTCGAGTGCGGCGATCACCCGCTTCAGCTCGCGGACGAGCGGCTCGCTCACCTGCCCGAGGCCGGCATAGGCCATCACCTTGCCCGGCATGGTCAGGTGGAAGTCGTGGCGGCGCTGCCGGTCCCAGGCCGGATCGGGCAGGAAGGGCGGGACGTTGCAGCTGAAGCCGGAGTAGACGCTGCCCGGAATGCCGAAAAGGGGGCCCATGTGGCCGACGCTCCGGCGGTCCGGGTCGACGGCGTACAGCTCGGGAAAGACCCCGCCGTCCCAGACGAGAACCCACGAGGGTCCGCCCCGCGCCGCGGCGGGGCTGGTGAGGTAGGCGGCCGCCAGATGCGATTCGACGTGCCGGAAGCTGGAGTAGCCGTACGACCGGCCGCCGAGCGGCAGCGGCGAGTCGGGCCGGTAGCGGTGGAGGACCGGGGTGTCGTCGTCGGACTGGCGGTACGGCCCGGTACGGATCAGCCGGCCGCCCGCCGACCCGCTGAGCGCCAGGCCCGACGTACGGGCGTCGTGGCCCCACCCGTCCACCACGAACTCGTCCACCTCGTCGGGCGCGCGGCCCAGTTGGGCCAGCAGCTCGACGATCAGGTCCGCGTCGGTGAGGCTCGCGTGCCGGCGGCGATTGCCGTGCTTCTCCACCTCGGTCGCCGCCACGAGCCGCGCGCCGCCGCCCGCCGTGGACTCGATGAGCGCGATCCCGCCGTCGTGGGTGAGCTTGATCCCGCATACGAGGGTCATGGCCGGCTGTTCCCGCCGTCCAGGACCTCCGCGATGGTCGCGACCCGGTGTTCACGGGAACTGGTCCGGGCAGCGGCGATCATGGCGACGCTGAGCAGGTTGGCCGCGGCGTCGGTCTGCGACGGGGACCGCCGGGCGAGGGCGCCGAGTATCTCGTCCAGCCCGCGCTCATGGCCGCCGGCGCCGGGGTACGAGCCGAGTTCGCGCTCGGTGAGGCGCTCGGTCGGCCGTCCGCTGTCGTCGAGTTCGGAGGTGACGACGGTGGCGGGCCGCTCGCCGTCCCAGTGCGCCGAGCAGTCGTGGGCGCTCAGGCGCCAGCGGCCGTTCCACGACGTCCGCTCCCCGCCGGCGCACCACGAACCGCGGTAGCCGAGCACCGAACCGTCCTCGAAGCCCACCGTGGCGGTGACCACGGCGTCGCCGGCCATCCACGACCCGGCGATGGTCGACTCGTGGCAGAAGACCCAGGCGGGGGGCGAGCCGACCAGGCAGCGCGCCTGGTCCATGGTGTGGATGAGCAGATCTTCGAGCAGCGGACTCCCGGCCGTGTCGCGGAATCCGCCGTAGGTCCACGGGACGAAGAAGTCGCAGGACAGGTGCACCGGGCCCGGCAGTGCGGCGGCGAATTCCGCCAGCGGGCCGAAGGTCGGCTCGTGCCGCCGGTTCTGCATGACACTGACACTGCGGCCGGCCGCCCGGGCGGCGTCGATGACCCGCTGTCCGTCCGCGGGTTCCACGACCAGGGGCTTCTCGGTGATGACATCGAGGCCGGCGCTCAGCCCGTCCAGGATGGTCCGGGCGTGGGCCGGCGGAGGCGTGAGGTTCACCAGCAGCTCCACGCCCTGGCCGGCCAGCGCTTCGAGCGCCTCGCCCAGGTCGGTTGCCGCGACGCCGCCGCCGAACGCCGCCGCCGCGCGGGCCGCCCGATCGCGATCGAGGTCGACGAACCCGGCCACCTCGATGCCGCGGTCCTTGAGCAGCCGGCTCCAGGTCGGCCAGATCGAGCCGCAGCCGACGACGACGGCACGCCGCCCGCTCATGACGCCGCCAGCCGCGCGAGCAGGCCGGCCCGCGCGGCCTTGTCGGCGGCGAGGATTCGGGACCTCGCCGGCGCGTTCTCCGCCGGCCGGCCGGCCGTGGCGCGCTCGTCCAGCAGCGCGGTGAGGGCTTCGCCGAGCGCGGCGCCGCCCCGGGGTACGTCGGCGGCGTGCAGCCACGAGCGCCGGTCGAACTTCTCCATGAGGCCGCCCATCTTGATGAGGTGATATTCGTCCTGGTAGAGCCCCAGAGCGGGCACACAGCTCCCCAGCGCGAAGACCAGCGGGTGGTAGCGGGTGCTCAGCACGACCCGGCACGCCGCGGTGGTCCGCATCACCGCGACGGGATCCTCCCAGGGGGCGTGCCGCAGCGGAACGCTGAGCCGGCCGGCCAGTTCGTCGCCCGCCGCCGCGTCGCTCCACCGGCCGCCGGGGCCGCGGAAGTGCGGGATGAAGAGGATCTCGCCGCCGATCGCCTCCGCGAGGCGGTCGAGCGCCCGCGCCACCGTGCCGGTGTCGTAGGGCCGCTCGGCCAGGGGTGATCGGTGCAGGGTGACGCCGATCAGGGCCCGCGCGCCGGCGCCCGGCGGCGCGGTGAGGCGCAGCGCGTCGTCGGCCATCGGTGTGGCGGCCACGCCCAGTTCGGCGGCCAGCGCGGCGGAGGCGTCGTCGCGGGTGCCGACCATCACGGCGCCGGCCAGCGCCCGGGCGACCTCGTCCCGGTCCGCCTCGCCCCACAGGGGCCCGATGGTCTGCGCGCTGAAGGCGTAGGGCCTGCCGAGGACCCGGGCCAGCGCGGCGACGGTGATCCGCTCGTAGAGCCGGTTAGGGAAGGCGCTGCACAGATTGCCGGCGCCGCAGAACAGGACCGCGTCGGCCGCGCGGAGCGCCGTGACGAACGGCGGCGGCGCGGCGCCGGACATGTCGCTCATGGCCGCCGCGGGTCCGAACGCCCCGATCACGGCACGGTAGTGGGCGATCGACGCGGCGGTGTCGGAGTCGTCACCGAAGTCCAGGCACGGCACGGCGTCGACGCCGTGGATGCGCCGGGTCCACTCCGGCGACGAGGAGGCCACCACGAGTTCCGTGCCCGGCGCGGCCGTCCGCAGCCAGCCGATCGTCCCGGCCAGCATCGCCTCGTCGCCGACATGCCAGCGGTCGCCGTCACCGAGACCCCCCGCGTCGGCGATGAGCAGCAGCCTGTCAATGCCCATCCGGAGCCGCCGCGGAGTCCAGGACCTCTTCCACCAGCGCGAGTACGGCGGCGGCGTCGCGGAGGGTCGGGGCCGGGATCGGTGCGGAATCGGGCTCGGCGAACGCCCGCAACGCGGGCGTGAAGCCGAGCAGCGTACCGGTGAGATTGCGGTCGACGGGAATGGTGAAATTCGGTCGCCACACCTCCTCCGGACCGTCGTTCCGCCGGAAGGTCAGCTCCGTGGCGTTGCGGGCGAGCAGTGAGGAGCCGAGTCCGAACACCTCGACCGTCTCGTTGTCGTGCCACCAGGGGCCGGTCGTGCACAGCTGAAGGGCGAGCGGCGTCCCCTGCTGACCGGTCCCGTGCACGAGGACGACATGCTGGCCGGCCGACCGCCGGGTCAGGATGTTCTCGATCCGGATGTCCCCCAGCAGATAGCGCGCCAGGTCGAAAGCGTGCACGGCGTTCTCGGTGAGCCAGTCGCCCAGTTCCCTGCCGCCACCGAACGGGCCCATCGCCCAGCGGACGGTGACCAGCGACAGCGGCCCCATGTCCCGGTGGTCGCGTGTCTCGAAAAGGCGCAGATACGCCGGTGCGTAGCGTTTCATGTAGCCGACGTGCACGCGGCAGCCGCGCTCGTCGGCGAGCTCGGCCAGCTGCCCGGCCTGGGCGCTCGACACGGCGGCGGGCTTCTCGACGTAGCAGGGCTTTCCGGAGGCGATGACCGCGCTCATGACCCGCGCCGACTGGTCCGGGGGCACGGCCACCACCACCGCGTCGATCTCCGGCGAGCGAACGAGCTCCTCGACGTCGGCGAACACCCGCGCTCCGTAAGGCGCGGCGGCGGCCCGCGCCGATGGGACCGTTCTCGCCGCGACCGCGCCCGGCCGCAGTCCCGCCGCGACCGCGGCGGGCAGCAGCACCTCCCGGACGTGCGTCCCCGCGCCTATGAAGCCCACCGTGCGGATCATGAGGGGTCCCTGCCGTCCTTGTCGTCCTTGCCGTCCGGGGCGCTCCGAAGGGCGGAGCCCGCCACCGCGTTGGAATAGCCGCCCATGGCGTAGCTGAGCGTCACCTGTCGTGATTCCGCGATCCGGTGCCCCGAACCGATGACATCGACGCACCACGCCCGGTCCTCGCACAGTCCGGATTCCATCTCGTGGTCCGTGTAGGCGGTGCGGAAGGGGTGCTCCCGGTGGAATCCGGCGCGGACCATGAGTTCGCTGGTGTCGACCAGCAGGAAGCGCTCGCCGTTCCTGCCGCGGATACGGTCCCGCATGACATTCGATCCGGGCCGGAAGACATCCGAACCGGCGAGGTCCGCGTAGTTGCGTGCCGAGGCCGCCCGGTCCGCCATCCACGGATTGAGACCGGCGGGCACGAACGGCCGGCCCTCCGGATCGAAGAGCCGCCGCCAGCTGTGCGCGGCGACCGCCTCGGCGTCGGCCTCCAGTACGGCGGTCAGCGAGGCCAGATGGCCGGGCTCGAAGGCGTTGTCGTCGTCCAGGTGCGCGATGAACCGACCGCGCGCGGTCGCGATGCCGCGGTTGCGGACGCGCGCCGTACGGGCGGGGCGGTAGGCCGGACCGTCCGCCCGCGGGGGAAGGTTGCCGATCCGGGCGGCCGGGAATTCGCGGGCCAGCGCCTCCCGTATCCCGCCGCGGCCGAGATCGGGGCAGTCGTCGCCCAGGACGATGTGCTCCACCCGGGGCAGCGTCTGGCGCCGCACGGATTCCATCGCCCGGCGCAGGGAGTCGAGCCTGCCCCGGGTGGGAGTGATCACGGAGACGAGGATCTCCGGCTCCGGACCGTCGTCGCTCTCCCGGTGCGCGGGGCCGGTCATGATCCACCCAGGGCCGAGGTGAGAGCGGCACGGATGTCCGCCGCCAGTGGCAGCTCCGACCGCTGAGCGGCGCGCAGCAGGGCCAGGGTGAAGCTGCGGCGGCTGGGATCGTCGGTCCTGGTCGCGGCGAGCGCGTCCGTGTCGATGGTGTGCGGGAGCGTCGCGCAGCGTTCGAGGGACCCGGCGAGATACAGCTCGACCATCGTGCGCCGGCACTTCTCGCAGACCCCGCAGTTGTACGCGCCGCCGCGGTTCTCCCAGCACACCCGCAGGGTGTCGAGGACGACCCCGGATCCGCTGATCTCCGCGACCTTCGCCGGGCGGGGGGTGTCGGCGCCGTGGACGCGGATCAGCATCCGCTCGGTGCTCCACAGCGGGTCGGTTCGCGGGTGGGTCCCGTAGGGGAAGTCGTCCGGCGCGGCGTGGGTGGAGGGGATGACCAGTTCGTCGTACTCCCCGGTGAGCAGCAGGGCGACGGCGGCGAGCCCGGAGCCCACGTAATGGTCGCCCCACAGCAGCCAGGTGTCCGAGAAGGCCCGCAGATCGGTCCGCAGGTGCAGCAGCGGGAGGCCCAGCCGCTCGGCGGCCGAGCCGAGGGCGGCGAGCACGTGCTGGTGGTCGGGCTCCTCGGACCGGCCGAGAGCCAGGTCGAAGCCCGATACGAACAGCAGGGCGTCGAGCCGCTCGCGTTCGGCGAGCACCGTGTGGAAGGAGTCGACGCCGCCGGAGAAGAGCGCGATCGTGCCCCGGCCCCGCGGGCCGGCGGTCCGTGGACACCCGGCCCGTGCGCCGGCCCGGGTCGTCACGGCCGCCGGGCGGAATCCGGTGAACCAGGACGCGTAGGTCTCCCGCAACTCCGGCAGGCTGCCGCGCAGTCGGTCCGACCGCACCTCCGGCAGGGCGAGATCGAGGCCTTGGGCCATCGCGGGAAGCAGCGTCAGGGGCAGCAGGAAGTCGTCGTCCGCGCGCCGGTCGAGGAACGCCCCCGCGAAGCCCACTTCCCACGCACCGGCCGGAGAACGCAAGGAGACCCGCACCCCCGAGTCCTCGGTGTCCTCCGCGCCGGCCGCCAGGAAGCCGCGCCCGGCACCGGCCTCAGAGCCGGTCATATGAGCTTTCCCACCCAGGTCGACGGCGTCAGCGCGGAGTTGATCTCGATGTCGATGTCGTAGCTGAACTCGCTGGGGCCCTGCTCGGCGATCCACTGGATCATGGTCTCCAGGCCGTCCCGCAGCGAGGTCGACGTCTTGTAACCGAGCAGCCGGCGGGCCTTGTCGGCGCTGCAGGTCGCGACCTCCACCTCCAGCGGCCGGGACGGGACGAAGACTGGGTCCAGGCCGAAGTCGAGCAGGCCGGCGATCTCCTCGGCCAGCCGGAGAATCGACACCGCGCCCTCGTCGGGGCCGATGTTGATCGTCTCGCCGGCCGCCTCGGGGGAAGTGCCCATCCGCTCCAGGCAGAACAGCACGTCCTGCACGAAGCTGAAGCAGCGCAGATTCGAACCGTCGCCGTAGATGACCGGCTGGAGGCCGCGCAGCATCCGGTTGATCATGATGGACGCGACATTGCGGTAGGGGTCGTCGTAGCGCTGACGCGGACCGATGATGTTGTGCGGTACGGCGATCGTGTATTCGCCGCCGTGCGTTTCGAAGAGATTCCGGACGATGAGTTCGGAGGCGTGCTTCGCCAGACCGTAGGGATTGACCGGCGCGGGCGGCATGTCCTCGGTGAACGGAGCGGGGAGCGCGCCGTAGCGCGCCATCGAGGAGCAGTGGATGAAGCGCCGGACGCCCGAGGCGACCGAGGCGCTGGCGACCTCGACGGTGGCCTGGGCCGTGTTGCGGTAGACGAACGCGGGCGAGAAGACGCTCAGCCCGTCGTACGCGGCCGAGGCGCAGTGGTAGACGAGGTCCGAGCCGGCCAGCAGCGGGAGATAACCGCTCCGGTCCAGGCAGTCGACGACCTCGAACCGGACGTCCTCCGGCACGTTCGCCGCGCGCCCGCCGCGGAGGTTGTCGATCCCGCAGACCTCCCACCCGATGTCGCGGAAGCGCTCGGCGACATGGCTGCCCAGGAAACCCGCGATCCCGGTTACGAATACCTTGGCCAAGGCGTGCTCCCTTTTCGCTCGGATGGCGGCGTCCACAGGTCGACGGTCTTGAGCAGCAGCCGCGGCAGGTCGTGGTGCGAGCGGACATGGGCCGCGCCGACCCGGGAGCGCCGCAGGGTCTCCGCGGGGTCGGTGAGCGCGCGCCGGATCCCGTCGGCCAGGGCGGTGGAATCCCCTTGCGGCACCAGCGTTCCGGCGGCTCCGTCCAGCAGCGCCTCGGCGTTGCCCGCGACATCGGAGGCGACGACGGGCAGGCCGACGGCCATCGCTTCGAGCAGCGCGAAGGGCATGCCCTCCGCCCGGCTGGGGAGGACGAACAGATCGTGCTCCGCGAGGTGTTCGGCGATCCGGTCGCTCCACGGCCGGAGGAAGACGCGCGACCGCAGTCCCAGCTCCTGGACGAGCCGGTCGAGCCGGTCGTGCTCGGGACCCTCGCCGAAGAGGTTCACCGTGCCCACCATCGAGGCCGGCAGCGCGGAAACCGCCTCGATGAGCAGATGAAGGGCCTTTTCCGGAGCGAGCCGTGCGGCGGTCATCAGCCGCGCGCCGGCGTGGTCCGAGCGCGGCAGGGCCGGCCGGTCCGGCATCGGGAGCCGGGCCGTGTCCACCCCGTTGGGGATGACGCAGTTCCGCACGCCGTCCAGGCCCACCACCCGCCGCATGGTGGCGCGATTGCCCTCGCTGACGAAAATCACCGCCCGCGCGGCCAGATAGGACGCCCGCATCCGCTCCCGGGCATCCGCGTCGAGGACCAGGGCCTCATGCACCTGCTGCTCCGTCACGATCAACGGCAGACCGCGCGCCACCGCGACCTCGCGGAGTCCGAGGCAGGACCACGGCGAACCGCACGTCACATGCACCCCGTCCGGGCTCAGCTCGTCGAGCACCCGCGTCGAGTCGGCGCGGATCTCCGCCGCGCTGTGCCGGCGGTGGTACTGCTTGGCGAATCTGACATCGAGCCCCCGGCGTGCCGCGTCCTCGCGCAGCGCGCTGGTCGTGCTCTCCTCCAGCAGCAGTACGACGCTGTGCCCGCCGCGCCGCAGGGCGTCGGCCAGGGCGAGCACATAACCGTCCACGCCGCCCCGCGTGGTCACGTCGGTCGCGAGCAGCAGCCTCATCCGCCGGACCGCCTGCCGGGCGGCGCCGAGACGACCTCGGACAGGCCGCCCGCGATAACCGACGACACGAACAGCGCGCCGAGCGCGTAACGGCGCGCACCCGGGGCCTGCGCGGGACCCGGACCGACATTGCGCCGCCACTCCTTGGCCAGCGCGCGGAGGAATGTGCCGCGCCGGTATTCCGAGCGCCCCTGCCACCAGGCCCGTCGGAGCAGATAGGCGAGCCGCACCCGATCCGTACTGATGTGGTGCGTGGCCCGTACGTCGGTGAGGACCGATTCGCTCGCCCCCGCCGCGCGCAGTTCCCCGAGGAACGACGTGTCGTCCCCGGACTGCAGGGCCCGGCCGCGGCGGCCGAGTTCCTCGCGGAAGCGGATACCGCGTGCGTTGGCGAAGCGCGCGTCGACGGCCATACAGGCGCCCCAGGGCCTGGCCTGATCGGCGCGGTGGTGGACGCCGAGATAGTGATACTGGCCACCGCTCAGCCACCAGCCCCCGCGCGAGGCGCCGAATTCGGGAACGAGCAGCACACCGACGATTCCGCTTCCGGCCGTCCGGGCGGCCCGCATGGCCTCGACGGTTTCCGCGGCAAAGGTGACGTCATCGTCCACATAGACGAGTGTGCTGTTGGCGCATTCGGCCAGGGCGCGGTTGCGGCTGTAGGACAGGCCCTTGTTGGCGGGGTTCTGGAGCAGGCGGACCTTCGGCGACAGCAATGCGTCCGGAAGGGCGTCCCGGAGTGCGTCCGGTGGGAGGTCGAGGACGACGATCAATTCGTCCTGACTGCCGATGGACCGGGCGACGGATGCGGCGTTGTGCAGATTCTCCGGCCGATTGGTGCATATCGCGAACGAAAGTCCGCCACCGTAGACGCGGAGTAATTCCGCTTTCCGTTCCGAAGAGGCTGAGACTAATTCCACCGTTCCCCCTCGATACACCGTGACGTATGTCACGCGGTGGCATCCGCGGGGGTGAGTGTATCGAGTACCGAGGTGAAGATGCGAGAGGGCGGCGTCCCGTTGTTCCATGATGATCGCTGATTGGGCGGGAGTGGGGACCGCTGCGCTGATCTGTGCGGGCGCCGCGGCGCGTCGTCCATCGATGGGGGATCCGTACGACCGGGGCCCGGGCCTCCGCCGTGATCCATGCGCCGCGTGCGGCTGGCCGCCCGGCAGACCGTCAGCCGGAGTGGCTGTCCAACTGGTGCTGGAAGACCCGCAGATTCATGGTCGCCAGGTCCAGGAAAGGGCTGGCGACGGCGAGTTCGGCGGCGCGGCGGCTGAGATCGCCGAAGACGTGTTCCACCTCGACCGGGTGGCCTTTGATCATGTCCCGGTAGAAAGACGGGGCATAGGGGGAATGCGACTGGGTGAGGGTGCCCTCGTATCGGCCGCGTTCGGATTCCGCGACGGGAAATCCGGCGGCGGCGGCGATATCGGCCGCCTCGGTGAGGACGTCCCGGGCCCACGCGGTGCCGCCGGGGACGGCGGCGACATCGCCGATGGTGCCGCGCATCAGACAGGTGATCGCGCCCGCGCCGGCGATGAAGACCCATTTGCTCCACATCGCGGCCAGAATGGCGTCCGTCGCCTTGGCGTCGAATCCCGCGTCGGCGAGAAACGCGCGGGCCCGCTCGGTACGGGGTGTGACAGCGCCCTCCTGATCGCCGATGGTCAGCGAGGCGTCGGGGGACAGCACGAGAATGTCGCCGGGACCGCGGACGGAGGTGGCCACCAGGGCGACTCCGCCGAGCACCGTGTCCCTGCCGAATCGGGAATTGAGCCGGTCGAGGTGGTCCATTCCGTTCAGAATCGGAATGATCGAGGTGTCCGGACCGACCGCGGGGGCGATGTCCTCCATCGCCTGGTCCAGTGCCGTCGCCTTGACGGTGAGCAGGATGAGGTCGTAGGAGCCGTCGATCTCGGCCGCCGTCGTCAATCGCGGAGTGATCCGGTCGTCCATTCCGGGGCCGCTGATCCGCAGCCCGTGTTCCCGGAGCACGGCGACCCGCTCAGGCCGTACGAGAAAGGTGACGTCCCGGCCGGCCCGGGCGAGTTTGACGCCGAAGAAACCGCCCGTGGCACCGGCGCCTACGATCAGAAGCCTCATCGGGATCTCCCTGGGCTGTGCCGCGCCCGGTGGAGGCCCATCGCGCGACGGCCCCGACGGAATGCGTACGGCTCGACGGCCCCATGCTCACGCCCACCGGGCCGCACCGCAAACGCTGGCGGCGCGGCGGGGCACTCCGCCGCACCGCCCCATCGCCACACCGGCTGCCCCCGTGTCCTCAGCCGCACCGGTACCGGAACGTCGTGGACGCCGACCGCTGCTGCGGCCCCAGTACCTCAAGGGTGGCGGTCGCCGTCAGCGAGCCCGGCCCGTCGAAGCTCCAGAGCAGTGGCACATCGGTGCTGCGGTGTCCCTTCGCCACGCGCTGTCGCAGCTCGTCGGACACCGTGCCGTCGCTGCGCCGCCAGCGGTAGCGGACGGTCCCGGCGCCGCCGCTGGTCCGCAGGGTCCCGATGATCCGCGCGGTGCTGTGGCAGCCCTGGACGGCGCCGCCGGCGCGTACCGAGACCCCGTCCACCCGCACCGACGCGGGAAAGCGCTGCCAGGCCAGGAACGCCAGCACCGCGAGCAGCACCACGAGCGGAAGCAGCCATCCGCGCAGCACCCGGCGGCGCCGCTTGCCCGCGCCCGCCGGGAGCACCGGTTCGCCCGGCCGTACGGTGCCGTGCCAGACGGCCGCGGTCTGCGCGGTGCCGGCGGAGGGGTCCGGGTCGGGCACGCCGGGACCGAACCGGCGCAGGCCGCCGGTGGGAGGCCCTTGAGTGGGAGGCGCTTGAGTGGGAGGCCCGCCGCTGGGAGGCGCGGGGGCGGCGCCGGCCGCGCCGAGCCGGAAGGTGGCCTCGTCCGGCGGCGCGGGGTCGTCGGACCGGCCGGAGAACCGCAGGCGGGGGTCATCGTGGTTCGGCATGGGTGTGTCTTCCCTGGTGGCGGGCGAAAGGGCGGGGATCAGGTGATGACGGGGCCGCAGTACGGGACCACCTTGAAGACGGTCCCGGAATCCGCGACCGGATCCGTGGAGGCGGCCAGCCCCCAGTCCTCGGTGCGGTCCTCGGGGCCGAAGTCGTGCGCGTAGGTGCCCGAGAACGATGTCTGGCCCTTGGCGAGATCCACCGTGCCGGTCTGCACCGTCGTGGCGGTCTGCGGGGTCCGGCCGCCGTGGTACCAGGTGAGATAGAGCGTGCCGGCCGCGGCGCCGTCCGACCGCACGGTGACCGTCGCCAGGGTCGTGTAGCCGTCGATCGGGCTGCACCCGTAGCTGGGGATGGCCACCGAGATCACGTGCAGCTTCGGCGGCGGGGGCGGCGGGGCGGTGGTCGGCGGTGCCACGGGCGACTTCGACGGGGGAGCGGTGGTGGTCGGGGCCGCGGTGGGACCGCCGCCGCCGGTCGTCCCTCCGGCCGTCCCGCCGCCGGTCCCGCCTCCGGCCGTGCCGCCTGTGCTTCCGCCGCCGCCGGTGCTGCCTCGGCTGCCGCCCGTGGTCCCGCCGGCCGGGCCCCCTGTCGTGCCTCCGGCCCCGGTGCCGCCCGTACCGCCGCCCGTACCGCCGATCGTTCCGCCGGTCGTTCCGCCGGCCGGCGTGGCGGCCGGGGCGCCGGTCGTCGCCGGGCCGCCGGTCGACGCGCTCGCCGAGGCCGAGGCGGAGACGGACGCGGAGGCCGAGGCGGACGACGACGGTGAACCGCCGGTCGACGGCGCGGTCGTGACCACGACGGGCGTCCCGGAGACCAGCGAGGTCAGCGCCGAGGGCGTCGCCGTGAGGGCGTCCGCCGCCGGTCCCTTGCCGCCGGACGCCACCGCCGTCACCGCCAGCCCGGAGGCGATCAGTACGCCGACCACGGCGCCCACCAGCAGCTTGCCGCGTCCGGCGAGGCGCGCCTTGTGGGCCGGACCGTGGGCGAGCCCGGCTCCGGCCGCCGCACCGGCCGCCGCACCCACGACCCCGCCCACCGCCCCGCCGGCCGATCCGCCGGACCCGAGTTCGGTGTGCGCCAGCGCCGTCGTGCCCGCCGCGCCGCCGGCGCCCCCGGACGGCAGCAGCAGCGGCAGCAGGGCGACGAGGGCGGCGAGTTTGCGCTGCCCCCGCTCCTCCCAGTCCTCCCCGTACGCGGCCGAGGCGACGGCCTCCAGCTCGACGACGAACTCGGCCGCGCTCTGCGGCCGTTCCGGCGGGGTCTTGGCCAGGCCGCGCCGGATCAGCGGGCGGACCGGCTCCGGCACCCGCTCGTTGGGGATGGGCGCCTCGGCGTGCTGCACGGCCAGCTCGAACAGGGTCGAACCGGCGTACGGCCTGCTGCCGGTGAGGCACTCGTAGAAGGTGGCGGTGGCCGCGTAGACGTCGGTGGCCGCGGTGGCCGGGGCGCCGGACCACTGCTCAGGGGCCATGTACGCGGGCGTGCCCGCCACGCCCGCGCGCTCGCCGCTGCGCACCGCGATGCCGAAGTCCACCAGCTTGGAGCCGCCGTCGGTGGCGACCAGGACGTTCCCCGGCTTGTAGTCGCGGTGCACGACGCCCGAGGCGTGTGCGGCGGCCAGGCCCAGCAGGGACCCCTTGAGGACGGCCAGGGCGGGCTCGGGGTCGGTCGCGCCCTCCTGGCGCAGCAGGGTGTGCAGCGCGATGCCGTCGACCAGCTCCATCACGATCGCCGCGTCCGGGCCGTCCTCGACGTACTCGAAGAACCGCGCGATGTACGGCGAGTCGAGGTCGCCGAGCAGCAGCGCCTCGTCCCGGAACGCCTCCCTGAAGTGGGCATCCTCGCCGAACTGGGCGGCCAGGTATTTGACGGCCACCGGGGTGCCCGTCGCGTCGTGCCGCGCCAGCACCACCAACCCGGAGGCGCCCGCGCCCAGTTCGCGTTCGTGCGTGTAGCCGGGCACCCGCCACTGCCCGGCGCCGTCCGGCAGGCCCCCGTTCGGCGCGCCCACCTCCGGCCCGCCGCCGTACCCGGATCTGCCGGACCCGCCGTTGTCGTCCATCGTCTGCCGTCCCCCTCACGGACCCCCCGACGGCCCTCCTCCTCCCGCCCGTACGTCTGTCCGTAAATCCGTACGGGTGGGGAGCCGTCGCCGCGCACGCGCGCGTCGCAGGTCTCGACGCCGGATCAGGCCGCTCGGGTTCCACGCAAGTGGCCGGAATCGAACCGTGACCCGCCGCCGGCCGTGCGCTCGGCGAGCAGGACCGGGCCCCGGCGGAAGCCGGCGTTCCCCGCCCGGCGGGTCCGGCGGCGCGCGGCCGGCCCGGCGCGCGGGCCCGGCGTGTCCAGATCGGGACGTGTCCCTTTTTGGACACGGCGGGCCCGCCGGGCGGAAACGCCCAGCTCGCAGGGGTGCTCGCCGCGTAACGGGACCGCCGCCCCGGCGAAACCCGCTGGTCGCGAGGGGACGGCATCAGGTACTTATCTGGAGCGGCAAGATGCAGGTGGCACTCACCTGACGGGAATTGCCGCAGCACCGCGAGGTGCGCCCGGACGCGGCTCCCCCGAGTCGCCGCGCTCGGGTTCCGCCGATGGCAGCAACCGGCACGCTCGCCCGGTTTCCCGGGGGGGAGCCATCCGGCGGAGGGTGGGGATCGGCACGGCCCGCTGGTCCCCACCACCCCCAACGCCCCAACGCCCCCAACCGCTCGGCGGATTCACCCAGCTCCACCCAGCGGCGGCGCCGACCGTCCGGCGTCAGGCCGTCTTTCCCCGTGACCGGGTGAAGTCGGGGTCCTGGGCGAGTTTGAAGCCGGCTTCGAAGCGGCTGCTGGCGCCGAGCCGTTCCATCAGCTTGGTGACGGCGCGCTGGACCGTACGGCGGCTGACGCCCATCTTCCGGGCGATCTGGTCGTCGCTGAGCCCACCGGCCAGCAGCCGGATGACCACCCGCTCCTGCGGGGTCAGCTCGGTGTCGCCGGTGGCGGACGGCGCGGACGGCTCGTAGGGGACCGCGCGCAGCCAGAGGTCCTCGAACACCGCGATCTGCGCCTGGATCAGCGCCGAGCCGCGGACGACGACGATCAGGCTGGCGCCGCCGGGCACCAGCGGATCACCGCGGAAACAGGCCACCTGCCCGTCGTAGATGATCATGTCGTACGGCGCGTGGTCGATCAGCCGGACCTCGACGCCCAGCTCCGACAGCTCGCGCAGATGGCGGTTGAACGCGGATATCTGGACGGCCGACTGCGGATAGAGGGTGCGGTTGCGCACCCCCCGGCGGATCATCTCCTCGTCCTGCCGCGCCGACGCGTTCAGCACCTCGACGGGGGCCACCGGGCCGGGGTGCACCGAGTCGGAGGTGTGCCGGACCGTGCTGTCCAGTTCGCGCAGCAGCCGCGCCTTCTTGCGCGGCTCGCTGTAGTACTCCACCTCCACCAGGGACGCCTCGCGGGCGACCGCCGGGCGGTAGACGGTGAGCAGCGAGTCGGTGAGTTCCTGGAGGCCGGCCGCGGTGCGCACCTGGGCGGCGGCCGTCGCGTGATAGGCGTCCATCGTCCGGCTCAGCGCGGTGTCCGGGTCGACCGGTTCGAGGACGTCGCCCTCGAACCGGATCAGGCCCAGCCGCTGCAGCCGCCGCCGGCCGCGCTCGGCCTGATCCGGGTCCAGACCCGCCGCTTTGCACAGCTCGGCTTCCGAGGCGGCGGTGCCGCGGGCCCGCAGCGCCTGGTAGAGCGCCAGTGCAGGTATTTCGTCGTCGTCCTGCATCGGACGGCCCCTCCGGACAACCGCTCAGTAATCACTCAAGGAATCGCTCGGGCAATCAACGCGATCAGCGGTTCAGAGGTCGAACTCCGCGGGGTTCAGGCCCACCGCGAAGCACGCCTCGCGCACCACTGCCTGCTCGGACTTGTCGAAGACGCCGTCCGCGCCGCCGATGACGATACCGATCTGGATCACGGCCCGCGCTTCGGTGGGCTTCTTCTTGGCCTTGGCGATCTCCTGGAGGATCGCCACCTTGCCGAAGTCGAAGTCGGCGGTGAGCTTGTTCAGGTAGTCGTCGAAGCGGCGCTGGAGGTCCAGGGCCGGGAAGTTCTGCAGGACGTCGTTGCTGCCGATCAAGGTGGCGACACGCTGCCGCTCGGCGGGGTCGACGGTGCCGTCGGCGGCGGCCACCAGCGCGCACATGGCCATGCTGGCGTCACGGAAGGCGCCGCTCTTGAGGTCGTTCTTCTTGGCGGTGAGCTGGGTCTGCATGCCTTGGGCGGATTCCTTGAAGCGGTCCCACAGGGCCATGGCTGGTCTCTCCTCGACGGGGTTCGATTGCGCTTTGAGAACTCTCGGCGAGCGTAAAGGAGTTCCCAAGCGGGTGTCTCATCCCCGCTTCGCCCGGCGTGTGGCGGCCGCCGGAGGTGGTAGGCGCCGTTCGCTCTGAGCGAACACCGGCCCTTGCCGGTCGCGGGGCGGCGCGGTCGTCCTCACAGCCGGGCGGCCGCCCTCACAGCCGGGGGAAGCGGGCCAGCAGCTCCCAGACCACCGGGTTGCCGTCCAGCCCCTCGTGCATGTCGGTGAGGTCGGCGGTCAGGTCGTGCAGGAAGTCGCGGGCCTCGCGGCGCAGCTCGCCGTGGTGCAGGGTCAGCGGTATCGCGTTGGCCGGCTGCCAGTCGGCGGTCACGTCCACATGCCCGAAGCGGCGCACGAAGCGGAGCCGGTCGGTGGACTCGGTGAAGTCGAACTCGGCGTGCTGCGGGCGCGCGGCCCTGCTGCCCCGCGGGTCCTGGTCCAGCCGCTCGACGATGTCGCACAGCGCCCACGCGAAGTCCAGCACCGGCACCCATCCCCAGGCTGTGGACAGCTCCCGCTCGCCCTCGGCCAGGAACACGTCCCCGCAGAAGAGGTCGTGCCGCAGTGCCTTGACGTCGGCGCGCCGGTAGTCGGTCTGCGGCGGGTCGGGGAAGCGGCGGGACAGGGCGTATCCGAGGTCGATCACCCCGGTGATGCTGCCAGACGCCGCCGCCGGGCCGCGCCGGGAGGCGGACGGCCCCCGCTCCGGAACTGCTCGGAGCGGGGGCCGTCCGGCCGCGGAGGCCTCAGAGGGTGACGCCGAAGTCGGTGGCGATGCCGACCAGGCCGGAGGCGTAGCCCTGGCCGACCGCGCGGAACTTCCACTCGGCGCCGTTGCGGTACAGCTCGCCGAAGACCATGGCGGTCTCCACGGCGGCGTCCTCGCTCAGGTCGTAGCGGGCGATCTCGGCGCCGCCGGCCTGGTTGATGATGCGGATGTACGCGTTGCGGACCTGGCCGAAGTTCTGGCTGCGGGTCTCGGCGTCGTAGATGGAGACCGGGAAGACGATCTTGTCGACGTCGGCCGGCAGGGCCGCGAGGTTGACGTTGATCTGCTCGTCGTCGCCCTCGCCCTCACCGGTGCGGTTGTCGCCGGTGTGCACGATGGTCTGGTCGGGGCTCTGCTTGTTGTTGAAGAAGACGAAGTGGCCGTCCGAGTAGACCTTCCCGGTGGTGTTGACGGCGATGGCGCTCGCGTCGAGGTCGAAGTCCGTGCCGGTGGTCGTCCGGACGTCCCAGCCGAGGCCGACCGTCACGGCCGTCAGACCGGGCGCCTCTTTGGTGAGCGAGACGTTGCCGCCCTTGGACAGGCTTACCGCCATGGGAAGTCCCCTTTTGTGGTCGTAGATGTTGCCGACGAAAGTACCGTCATTCGTCAGAACGCGGACCGGGGATGCCCTGGTTCCCCGGCGGGCGGGATCAGGGCCGTCCGGGCGGCGAAATCCCCGTGACGCGGCGGCGCGGAAGCGGGATCATGGAGGTATGTCCGGTCCCTTGCTCATCCGCGGTTCGGTCTCCGTGCCGGAGGCCGAGCTGGAGTGGCGTTTCTCCAGGTCGTCCGGCCCCGGTGGACAGCATGTGAACACCAGTGACAGTCAGGTGGAGTTGCGCTTCGACCTGGCGGCGAGCGAGTCGCTGCCGCTGGTGTGGAAGGAGCGCGCCCTGGAGCGGCTGGCCGGCCGGCTGACCGCCGACGGCGTGCTGACCGTGAAGGCCTCCGAGCACCGCTCCCAGTGGCGCAACCGCGAGGCCGCCGTGACACGGATGACCGCGATCCTGGCCCAGGCCACCGCCCCGCCCCCGAAGGCCCGCCGCCCGACGAAGATCCCCCGCGGCATCAATGAGCGGCGGCTGCGGGTGAAGAAGCAGCGCGGCCAGACGAAGAAGGGCCGCAGCGGCGAGGGCTGGGACTAGCGCGTCCGGGCGTGGGACTGGCGCGTCCGGGCGTGGGACTGGCCGTCCGGCCGGCACGTCAGCTCAGATGGCGGTATCGGCCCCGGAAATACGTCAGCGGGCCGCCCTCCGCGCTCGGGGTGCGGGCCGCGAGCACCCGGCCGATGACCAGTGTGTGGTCGCCGGCCACGACGCGCTGGTCGGTCTCGCACTCGAGTATCGCCAGCGCGCCCCCCAGGATCGGCGCGTCGGTCTGCTCGCCCCGGTAGTAGGCGATGTCCTCGAAGAGCAGCCGGTCGCTGATCCGGCCGCGCATCGCGAATCGGCCGGCGATGTGCCGCTGGCTCTCACTGAGCACCGACACCGCCCAGCGCGGCTGGCGTTCGAGCAGTTCGTCCATCCGTGCGCCGACGCGTACGCTCACCAGCACCAGGGGCGGTTCGAGGGACACCGACATGAAGGCGGTGGCGGTCATGCCGACATCCTCGCCGCGCGGCCCGTCCTCCGGGTCGTGCGCGGTGACGAGGACCACGCCCGCGGCGAGGCGGGTCATGGCGGCGCGGAAGTCATCGGTGGTGACGGTCTGACCCATGGTGGTCCCAGGATGCCGTTCCGGCGGAGTTCGAAGCACGCTCTTCACGGTACGGGTCGGTACGGAAGGCGGGTATCGGGCTTCGGTCCCATTTCGTACGCCGTCCGGACCTAGGACCGGCCCGGGTCCGGCCCGGGTCCGGCCCGGGTCCGGCCCGGGTCCGGCCCGTGCGCCGGGAGCCGCCGGGGCGCTGAGACCACGGTTCTACACTCTGTGCCCAACTGACTACGGGAAGGTGTGACTTGAGTCACAAGCGGCAAGAATCGTTGACCCTGTGTACCGAACGGACAGCTCGCTGTGATTCAGTTGCGGTGTAATTGGAAGACTGTGAATTACACCGTGCACAGCCGCGATGACGGGGATCGGAACCGCACCACCTAGGAGTCGCTGTCGAAGGCGTGGGGAGGGGCATGGACACCGAGTCGGAGCCGTATGTCCGTCTCGCGACCTTGCGTCAGCTGCATCAGGTCGTGGCGGATCTCAACACCGCGCGCAGTCTCGCCGACACCTTGCAGGCCGTGGCCGACGGGATCGTGCGCGGGCTGGGCTATGAGCTGGCCGCGGTCAATCTGGTCCGGCCGGACGGCGATCTCGTGGTGGCCGCCTTCGCCGGCAGCGCGGCCGGCGAGGCGCTGCTGCTCGGGCGCGCGGGCTCGCGTACGTCGTGGGACCGGCGGCTGACCATGGGCGAGCGCTGGGGGTCGCTGCGGTTCATCCCGCACACCGAGGGCTGGGTGCTGATCGACGACGACGTGCCGCAGTGGCACACCGAGGGCCCGCTGCCGCGGTTCCCGGACGAGTGGCACCCCGGCGACCGGCTCTACGCCCCCATGCACTCCTCGCAGTCCGTCGGCAGTGAGCTGATCGGCGTCATCTCGGTGGACCGGCCGGTCAGCGGGCGCCACCCGGGGCCCTGGGGCTGCGAGGCGCTCCAGATGTACGCCTTCCAGGCCGGCATCGCGATCAGCAACGCCCGGCTGCGGGCGAACATGCAGCGGGCGCTCGTCCGGCTGGAGCGCGACCAGCAGGCGCTGCGCGCCTCCGAGGAGAGTTTCCGGCAGGCCTTCGAGTACGCGCCCAGCGGCATGGCCATAGCGGAGATGGGCGGCGACCAGCACGGCAAGCTGCTGCGGGCCAACGACGCGCTGTGCCGGCTGCTGGGGCGCTCCGCCTCCACCATGCGGCGGTTCTCCTTCTCGGACCTGGTGTATCCCGAGGATGTCGGCCTGCTGCTGCGGACCTCGGCGGAGGGCGGGCGGGCCGAGCTGCGGCTGGCCCGGCGGGACGGCACCTATGTGTGGGTCAGCCTGCGCAACTCGGTGGTGGCCGACACCACCGACGGACCGCGCTTCCTGCTCACCCACGTCGAGGACATCGAGGAGCGCAAGAGCCGCGAACTGCAACTCGCGCACCGGGCCAGCCACGACTCGCTGACCGGCCTGCCCAACAGCGCCGAGCTGCGCTCCCGGCTGTCCTCCCGGCTGTGCGCCCGCCCGCAGGAGCGGGACGCCCACGACACCGCGGACGTGCTGGAGCGGACCGAGGACGTGGACGACTTCGCCTTCAGCTACGGCTACGGGCCCGACGAACTGGCCGCGCCGCTGGGCACCCTGGACTCCCACACGCACACGGTGCCGCCGGACGAGACGGACGAGGACGGCGGCAGCAAGGGGCTCGCGGTCCTCTTCTGCGACCTGGACGGCTTCAAGTCCATCAACGACCGCTTCGGTCACCACACGGGCGACGCCGTGCTCATCGAGGTGGCCCGCCGTCTGACCGCGGTCGTCCGGGACGGCGACACGGTGGCCCGGCTCGGCGGTGACGAGTTCGTCGTGCTCGCCGACCACCTGGCCCCGGCCGACGCCGCCGACCTCGCGGTCCGGCTGCGCAACGCGATCATCCCGCCGATACGCGTCGACGGCCGCGCGGTCCGGGTGGGCGCGAGCTTCGGCATCGGCTGGGCCGGCTGCGGCATGACGGCCGAGGAAGTCCTGCACAGCGCCGACCAGCGGATGTACATCGAGAAGCGCAGCAGATCCGCCTCGACCCGGAACAACCACCGCCGGGCCGGCTGACGGGCCTCCCGGCCCCCGGCGCCGCACCCCGCGGGCGGCCGGGGGAGGATCGCGGCATGGCACAGGACGAGGACAAGGCGCGGCGGGCCGCGGCGGTAGCCGGATGCGGGCGGGTGCTGAGCGGGCGCGGGCGGCCCGGGATCAGGGAGGCGATGGCCCGGCTGACGGCCGCGGCGGCGGACTTCGCCGAGCCGGAGCAGCCGGCCGACTTCTACGGGGACGGTCTCGTCGAAGAGCTGGAGCGGCGGGTGGCGGAGCTGCTCGGCACCGAGGACGCCGCGTTCTTCCCGACCGGGACGATGGCCCAGCAGGCCGCGCTGCGGTCGTGGGCCGGCCGTACCGGGAGCGATGTGGTCGCCCTGCATCCGCTCGCGCACCCGGAGGTGCACGAGCGGGGCGCGCTGCGGGTGGTCAGCGGGCTGCGCACGGTGTATCCGACCCGCGCGGCCCGCATACCCGCCGCCGAGGAGATACGGGACTTCGAGGAGCCCTTCGGCACCCTGATGCTCGAACTCCCGCTGCGCGACGCCGGCTTCGTCCTGCCCAGCTGGGACGAGCTGACCGCGACCGTCGCCGCGGCCCGGGAGCGGGACGCCGTGGTGCACTTCGACGGCGCCCGGCTGTGGGAGTGCGCACCGCACTTCGGCCGCCCGCTGGCCGAGATCGCCGCCCTCGCCGACAGCGTCTATGTGAGCTTCTACAAGTCGCTGGAGGGCATCTCCGGCGCCGCGCTCGGCGCGCCCGCCGAGCTGATCGCCGAAGCCAAGGCCTGGCGGCACCGGTACGGGGGCCTGCTCTTCCAGCAGTTCCCCGCCGCTCTGTCCGCGCTGGCCGGACTGCGGGACGAACTGCCCCGGCTGCCCTCGTACGTGGCCCACGCGGGGCCGGTGGCCCGCGCCCTGCGCGAAGGGTTCGCCGACGGCGGTCTGGCCTGGCCCCGCGTCCACCCGGCGGAGCCGCACACCCACCAGTTCCAGCTGTGGCTGCCGTATCCGGCGGACGCGCTCAACGAGGCGTCGCTGCGGCAGGCCGAGCAGGACCGGGTCAGCCTCTTCGGCCGCGGGCTGTTCCGCGAGCCGGGGCTGCCGGGCCTGTCGATGATCGAGATGACCGTCGCGGCGGACGCGCTGGAGTGGACCGAGCGGGACGTCAGGGACGCGGCGGCGTCCTTCGCCCGCCACCTGGCGCCGGCCGCGTAGGCGGCCACCCCTCGGGCGCGGTCCGGGGTCAGACCCGCAGCAGCAGCTTGCCGGTGCTCGTGCGCGACTCCAGCAGCCGGTGCGCCCCGGCCGCGTCCGCCAGCGCGAACTCGGCGCTCACCGGCAGCTCGACCCCGCCCTCGGTGACGGTGTGGAAGGCCCGCTCGGCGAGCTCGCGCAGCCGCTGCGGGTCGGTCGCGGCCAGGGTGAGGATGGAGAAGCCGGCCACCGAGACGCCCAGCGGATAGGTGTCGCCGGGGCCGATCCGCCAGGGCTCCTCGACGCTGGAGTTGCCGAAGGAGACCAGCCGGCCGAACCGGCCGACGACCGACAGGGTGCGGCGGAAGCTCTCGCCGCCCACCGGGTCCAGCGCGATGTCCACACCGCGCCCGTCGGTGACCCGCAGGACGTCCAGGTCGAAGGTGTCGGCCAGGAACACCTGGTCGTAGCCGGACTTGAGCGCGTGCTCGGCCTTGTCGAGCGAGGACACCACTCCGTAGACGGCGGACGCGCCGCCCATCCGGGCGAGTTGGCCCGCCACCGTGCCGACCCCGCCGGCCGCGCCGCGCACCAGGACGGTGTCGCACTCGCGCAGCCGGGCCACCTCGTGCAGCAGCGCGTAGGCGGTGGGCAGCACGCTGGGCAGGGTCGCGCCGGTCCGCAGCGACAGGCCGCCGGGGATCGCGAAGACGGAACTGGCCGGGGCGAGAGCCACTTCGGCGTAACCGCCGCCGTTGATGAAGGCGGCGACCTCCTGACCCGGCGTGAAGTCGCCGACGTCCGCGCCGACCGCGCGTATCAGCCCGGAGACCTCCAGGCCGGGGCGGAAGGGCAGGGACTCGACCCGGTAGCCGTCCGCGCGGGCCTTGATGTCGGCGAAGTTCACCCCCGCGTAGGCGACTTCGATGGTGACCTCGCCGGGACCCGGCTCCGGCTCCGGCACCTCGACGGCCTTGAGTACCTCGGGACCGCCGAGCTCTTCGAAGACGATGGCGCGCATATGGTGCTCCCCGTGGCTGTTCTGTTCAATGAAAAACTAAGTTCAATGGAAACCGAACACTCAGGACTGTATGGTTCTGATCGAACGGTCCGCAACAGGTAATCGCACGCAAGTACTTGCAAGCGCTTGCGTTCTTCCCGGGAGGACGTTTTCTGATGGCTCCGCCGCCCCGCGCCCACCGGTCACCCCCCGAGCACACCCACCCCGACGACGTACCCCTGCTGACCGCGCTGTCCGCGCTCGCCGATCCGGTACGGCTCAAACTGGTCCGTGATCTGGCCGCGTCGGCCGAATGGGAGCGCTCCTGCGGCTCCTTCGACGTCCCGGTCGGCAAGGCGGCCCTCAGCCACCACTTCGCCGCGCTGCGCGCCGCCGGGCTGGTCGAGCAGCGGGACATCGGGCCCAAGCGCTTCAACCGGCTGCGGCAGGCGGAGTTCGGGGCCCGCTTCCCGGGACTGCTGGAACTGGTGCTGTGCGAGCGGCTGCCGGTCGCCGCCGAGGCGACCTCCTAGCGCTCGCGGGGGAGTGGTCCGCGCGGCGGCTCAGAGCGAGCCGCCGCCGGCCCTGATCAGCCCCGACTCGTAGGCCAGCACCACCGCCTGCACCCGGTCGCGCAGATTCAGCTTGGTGAGGATGCGGCCCACATGCGTCTTCACGGTGGCCTCCGACAGCACCAGCTTGCGGGCGATCTCACCGTTCGACAGGCCCTGCGCGACCAGCAGCAGCACCTCGCGCTCCCGGTCGGTGAGCCGGTCGAGCTCCTGGTGCCGGTTCTCGGTGCCGGAGCTGGGCAGCATCGGCGTGAAGCGGTCCAGCAGCCGCCGGGTGGTGGACGGCGCGACCACCGCGTCCCCGCTGTGCACCGCCCGGATCGCGGTCAGCAGCTCGTCCGGCGGCACGTCCTTGAGCATGAAGCCGCTGGCGCCCGCCTTGAGCGCGGAGAAGGCGTACTCGTCCAGGTCGAAGGTGGTCAGGATCAGCACCCGGGGGTCGCCCTCGTCGGGCGTGCGGTCGCCGCCGCAGATCCGGCGGGTGGCCTCCACCCCGTCCATCCGCGGCATCCGGACGTCCATCAGCACCACGTCCACCCGGGTGGAGCGCAGCACCTCGATCGCCTGCGCGCCGTCGCCCGCCTCGGCCACGACCTCCATGTCCGGCTGGGCGTTCAGCACCATCCGGAAGCCGGTGCGCAGCAGTGCCTGGTCGTCGACGAGCATGACGCGGATGGCCATCTTCTTCGGGGGCCCTTCTGACGGGGTGGGAAATGATCAAAGGGGTGCGCGGCCTCGGCCGGGGTCACCTGCTGGCCTTCAGCGGCAGCATGGCGCTGATCCGGAAGCCGCCGCCCGGCCGGGGCCCGGCGTCCAGGGTGCCGCCGACCATGCCGATGCGTTCGCGCATGCCGATCAGCCCCTGGCCGAGGCCGTCCCGGCCGCCCTGCTCGTACAGCTCGTGCCGGGCGCCCCGGCCGTCGTCCTCGATCAGCAGGTCCAGCGCGGAGTCGCCGAAGCCCAGCAGGACGCTGGCGCTGGCCCCGTCGCCGCCGTGCTTGCGGACGTTCGTCAGGGCCTCCTGCACGATGCGGTACGCGGTCAGCTCGACCCCGCTGGACAGCGGGCGGGCGTCCCCCGCCACCTCGAACCGTACCGGCAGGCCGGCGCCGCGCACCTGGTCTATCAGGTCGGCCAGCTGCTCCACGCCGGGCTGCGGTACGTATTCGCCGCCCGCGTCGTCCCCGGCCCGCAGCAGGCCGAGCAGCCGGCGCATCTCGGCCAGTGCCTGGCGGCCGGTGGTGGAGATGGTGGCCAGCGCCTGCTTGGCCTGGTCCGGGGCGGCGTCCAGTACATAGGCGGCGCCGTCCGCCTGGACCACCATCACCGAGACGTTGTGCGCCACGACATCGTGCAGCTCCCGGGCGATCCGTGCCCGCTCGGCGGCGACCGCGGCCCTGGACTGCGCCTCACGCTCCCGGTGCAGCCGCGCGTTGCGCTCCTCCAGCTCGGCGTAGTACGCCCGCCGGGTGCGCAGGCGGTCGCCGACCACCCAGGACAGCGCGAAGATCACGGTGAGGAAGAAGGTCTGGATGAGCCAGGTCCAGGCGGTGGACTCCCGGTCGTGCGACGGCCAGCGCAGCGTGGACAGCGGCGCGGCGGCCAGCCCGGCGACCAGCGCGAGGCGCGAGGACCAGCGGGTGCCGTTCGAGGCGCAGGTGTAGATGATCACCACGAAGGCGGCGTCGCCGGGATTCGTGTGCACGTCCAGCGCCAGCTGGATCAGCCCCGTCCCGATCGCCAGCAGCAGCATCCGCTCCGGCACGCGCCGCCGCAGCGCGACGACCGCGGCCAGCGCGAGCGACAGCGGCACGGCCGCGGCGGGGCCGGCCGCCGGTGCGAATTGGCGCTCCGCGACGACCCACACGGCGCACACGCCGAGCAGGACGACGGCCCAGAAGCTGTCGACCCACGTCGGGTGCCGTCGGAAGAAGTCGTAGATGCGCTGCACACAGCCCAGCGTAGGGAGCGGACCGGGCCCGGGGGTCAGCCGCCAGGGCGATCCCCGCTACTCCCTTGGGTGGACCTTTGGGGGGTCGGTTCCCCCTCGGGGCCCTCGGGGTCGGTGGCCGGGTGCGGGTGCGTTGTGGCTTGTCGCGCAGTTCCCCGCGCCCCTTTGGGGCGGTTCCGTTGCCGCGGGGCGCTAGGGACCCGGCGGCCTGTACGGTGCGGCGGGGGTGCCGTCGAGCGCGAGGTGCGCCCCCATGGGGGCGCGGGGAACTGCGCGACCAGCCACGCACGGGCCGGTGGCCGGCGATGGTGGGATCCCGCTGCGTGAGCGCCGCAAATGGGGGCGCGGGAACTGCGCGACGAGCCGCCCGCGGACCCCCCCGGGGGGACCCCGCGAGGTGCGGGTGGGCGGGGTCACCCCTTACGGTCGGGCCCAGCGGCAGCGGCTTCGCGTAGGATTGACGAGAAGGCGGCCCGGGAGGCGTGGTGGTTGTGGAGGAGAAGCCGGCGAGGCTGGCCGTGGGGGTTGTCGGGGTCGGGCGGGTGGGCGCCGCGCTGGCGGCGGCGCTCGGGTTGGCCGGGCATCATGTGGTCGCCGCGTCCGGGGTCTCGGAGACCTCGCGGCGGCGGGCCGAGAATCTGCTGCCCGGGGTCCCGCTGATGGACCCGGCCGGGGTGCTGGCCCGCAGCGACCTCGTCCTGCTCACCGTGCCGGACGACGCGCTGCCCGCACTGGTGAAAGGCCTCGCCGAGACCGGGGCCGTACGTCCGGGCCAGCTCGTGGTGCACACCTCGGGGCGGTACGGAACGGCCGTGCTGGACCCCGCGCTGCGGGCCGGCGGGCTGCCGCTGGCGCTGCACCCGGCGATGACCTTCACCGGCACGGCCGTGGACGTGCAGCGGCTGGTCGGCTGCCCCTTCGGGGTGACCGCGCCGGACGCCCTGCGGATGGCCGCCGAGGCGCTGGTCATCGAGATGAGCGGCGAGCCGGAGTGGATCGAGGAGTCCGCCCGCCCGCTGTACCACGCGGCCCTGGCGATCGGCGCCAACCACCTGGTCACCCTGGTGGCCCAGTCGATGGACCTGTTGCGGGAGGCCGGTGTCGCCGAGCCCGGCCGGATGCTCGGCCCGCTGCTGGGCGCCGCCCTGGACAACGCGCTGCGGTCCGGCGACGCGGCCCTGACCGGCCCGGTCGCCCGCGGCGACGCCAGCACGGTCAGCGCCCATCTGAGAGAGCTCCGGCTCCACGCCCCGGAGGCGGTCGCCTCCTATGTGGCGATGGCCCGGGCCACCGCCGACCGCGCGCTGGCCAACGGCATGCTGAAGGCGGAGTACGCGGAGGCGCTGCTGGGCGCCCTCGCGGACGACGGGACCCGGTGACCGCGTGACCGACCCCGAGACCCGCCCTGTGACCGACCCCGACACCGACCCCAACACCGACCCGATGACGGAACTGGTGACCCGATGACCGAACTGGTGCACCGCGCCCGCGACCTCGCCCCCTCCTCGGCCGTGGTCATGACGATGGGTGCCCTCCACGAGGGCCACGCCGCCCTGATCAGGGCCGCCCGCACCCGGGCCGGCGGCGGCCTGGTGACGGTCACCGTCTTCGTCAACCCGCTGCAGTTCGGGCCGAACGAGGACCTGGACCGTTATCCGCGCACCCTCGACGCCGATGTCAAAGTCGCCGAACAGGCGGGCGCCGACCTGGTGTTCGCGCCCGACGTGGCCGAGATGTATCCGGGCGGCCCGCCGCGGGTGACGGTGCTGGCCGGCTCGATGGGAGCGGGGTACGAGGGCGCGTCGCGGCACGGCCACTTCGACGGCATGCTCACCGTCGTCGCCAAGCTGCTGCACCTCACCCGGCCGGGCGCCGCCGTCTTCGGGCAGAAGGACGCCCAGCAGCTCGCGCTGGTCCGCCGGATGGTCACCGATCTCAACTTCCCGGTCGAGATCGTGGCCGTGCCGACCGTGCGGGAGGCCGACGGCCTGGCCCTGTCCAGCCGCAACCGCTATCTGTCGCCCGCCGAGCGGGACAGCGCGCTGGCCCTGTCCCGCGCGCTGTTCGCCGGCCGGGACGCGCTGGCCGGCGGCCCGCGGGCGGTGCGCGAGGCCGCCGAGGAGATCCTGGCCGGGGCCACCGGCCTCGACGTCGAATACCTCGGGCTGATCGACCCGGCCGGCTTCACCGAGGCCAAGGCCGACCACACCGGCCCGGCGGTGCTGGCCGTCGCGGCGAAGGCGGGCACCACCCGCCTGATCGACAACGTCCCGCTGGAATTCCCCGCCGGTGCGCCCGTAGCGCCCCCTGAGCCCGGAGCAGCCGCATGACCAGTACCGCCGCCGGCCCCGTCAACGCGAGTACCGGCATACGCCTGCACGCCCCGGCGCCCGGCTGGGCGATCGACGCGGACGTGGTCGTGGTCGGCTCCGGGGTGGCGGGCCTCACCGTCGCGCTGCGCTGCGCCGCGTCCGGCGCGAAGGTCACTGTGGTGACCAAGGCGCGGCTGGACGACGGCTCCACCCGCTGGGCCCAGGGCGGCATAGCCGCCGCCCTCGGCGAGGGCGACACCCCCGAGCAGCACCTGGACGACACCCTGGTCGCCGGCGCCGGCCTGTGCGACGAGGCGGCCGTGCGGGCCCTGGTGACCGAGGGCCCGGCGGCGGTGCGCCGCCTGATGGCGACCGGCGCGCACTTCGACACCGGCGCCGACGGCGACGTCCTGCTCACCCGGGAGGGCGGCCACCACCGCCGCCGGATCGTGCACGCCGGCGGGGACGCGACCGGCGCCGAGGTGTCCCGGGCGCTGATCGAGGCGGTACGCGAGGCGCACACCGCCCCGGCGGCCGGCCGGGACATCGAGCTGATCGAGAACGCCCTGGTCCTGGACCTGCTCACCGACGCCCAGGGCCGTACCGCCGGCGTCACCCTGCATGTGATGGGCGCCGGCCGGCGCGACGGGGTCGGCGCGGTGCGGGCCCGGACGGTGGTGCTCGCCACCGGCGGCATGGGCCAGGTCTTCTCGGCCACCACCAACCCCGCGGTGTCCACCGGCGACGGTGTCGCGCTGGCGCTGCGGGCCGGCGCCGAGGTCAGCGACCTGGAGTTCGTGCAGTTCCACCCGACCGTGCTGTGGCTCGGCGCGGACGCCGAGGGCCAGCAGCCGCTGGTGTCGGAGGCGGTCCGCGGCGAAGGCGCCCACCTGGTCGACGCCGACGGGGTGCGCTTCATGCTCGGGCAGCACGAGCAGGCCGAGCTGGCGCCCCGCGACATCGTGGCCAAGGCCATCATGCGGCGGATGCTGGAGACCGGCGCCGATCACATGTTCCTGGACGCCCGGCATTTCGGCGCCGCGATGTGGGAGCAGCGCTTCCCGACCATCCTGGCCGCCTGCCGGGCGCACGGCATCGACCCGGTGACGCAGCCGATCCCGGTCGCGCCGGCCGCCCACCACGCCTCCGGCGGGGTGGTCACCGACCTGCGCGGCCGTACCAGCGTGCCGGGGCTGTACGCGTGCGGCGAGGTGGCCTGTACGGGGGTGCACGGCGCCAACCGGCTCGCCTCCAACTCGCTGCTGGAAGGCCTGGTCTTCGCCGAGCGGATCGCGGCCGACGTCCTGGCCGACCCGGCCGCGCCGGGCAGACCGGTGCTGCCGGGCCCGGTGGGCGGCCCGCTGCTGGCCTCGGAGGCGCGGTTCGAGGTGCAGCGCATCATGGCGGCCGGCGCGGGAGTGCTGCGCAGCGCGGAGAGCCTGGCGGTCGCGGCCGGCGCGCTGGAGCGGCTGGACACCGCGGCGGTGGAGGCGTACGACCGGGACGGCAAGACCGCCGAGCCGTGCGTGGAGACCTGGGAGGCCACCAATCTGGGCCTGGTCGCCCGGGTGCTGGTGGCCGCCGCCCGGCGCCGCGAGGAGACCCGCGGCTGCCACTGGCGGGAGGACCGTCCGGGCCGCGACGACGAGCGGTGGCGCCGTCACCTGGTGGTACGGCTGACCGCGGACCGCACCCTGGACGTCCGTACCACCGAAGGCCCCGGATTCGGGGATGATGGGGCGGCCGCCCCGAATATGAAGGAGTTTCCGTGAGCACCCCCGACCGTCCTGGGCCCGTGTCCCTCCAAATGCCGCAGTTCGGCCCGCCCGCGGAGACCGGCGGGGGCGGCTGCGGCGACGGCTGCGGCTGCGGTGCCGGGCATTCCGACGCCGACGAGTACGAGCTGGACCCGCTGGAATGCGGTCTCGACCCCGACCTCGCGCAGCTGCTGGCCGATGCCGGCCTCGACCCGGTCCAGGTCGAGGACGTCGCGCACATGGCCATCGAGGAGGACCTCGACCAGGGCGTGGACATCACCACCGTCGCCACCGTCCCCGAGGACGCCCGGGCGATCGGCGACTTCACCTCCCGCGAGGCCGGTACGGTCGCCGGGCTGCGGGTCGCCGAGGCCGTGCTGTCGGTGGTCTGCACCGACGAGTTCGAGGTCGAGCGGCATGTCGAGGACGGCGACCGGGTCGCCGCCGGGCAGAAGCTGCTCACCGTCACCGCCAGGACCCGCGATCTGCTGACCGGCGAGCGCAGCGCGCTGAACCTGCTGTGCCGGCTGTCCGGCATCGCCACCGCCACCCGGGCCTGGGCGGACGCCCTGCAGGGCACCACGACCCAGGTCCGCGACACCCGCAAGACCACCCCAGGCCTGCGGGCGCTGGAGAAGTACGCGGTGCGCTGCGGCGGCGGCGTCAACCACCGGATGTCGCTGTCCGACGCGGCGCTGGTCAAGGACAACCATGTGGTGGCGGCCGGGGGCGTGGCCAACGCCTTCAAGCTGGTCCGCGAGGAGTTCCCCGAGGTCGCCATCGAGGTCGAGGCGGACACCCTGGAGCAGGTGCGTGAGGTGCTGGAGGCCGGCGCCGACCTGATCCTGCTGGACAACTTCACCCCCGAGCAGACCGCCGAGGCGGTCGCGCTGGTGGCGGGCCGGGCCTTCCTGGAGTCCTCCGGGCGGCTCACCCTGGACAACGCCGTCGCCTACGCCGCGACCGGTGTCGACTACCTCTCGGTGGGCGCGCTCACCCACTCCTCCCCGATCCTGGACATCGGCCTCGACCTGCGAGCGGAAGCGTAGAGGCGGATGCTGCTCACCATCGACGTCGGCAACACGCACACGGTCCTCGGACTGTTCGACGGCGAGGAGATCGTCGAGCACTGGCGGATCTCCACCGACCCGCGCCGTACCGCCGACGAACTGGCGGTACTGCTCCAGGGCCTGATGGGCATGCATCCGCTGCTCGGCGACCTCGGGGACGGCATCGACGGCATCGCGATCTGCTCCACCGTGCCCTCGGTGCTGCACGAGCTGCGCGAGGTGACCCGGCGTTACTACGGTGACGTGCCGGCGATCCTGGTGGAGCCCGGTGTGAAGACCGGCGTGCCGATCCTGGTGGACCACCCCAAGGAGGTCGGCTCGGACCGGATCATCAACTCGCTGGCCGCGGTGCATCTGTACGGCGGCCCGTGCATCGTGGTCGACTTCGGCACCGCCACCACCTTCGACGCGGTCTCGGCCCGCGGTGAGTACGTGGGCGGGGCGATCGCGCCTGGGATCGAGATCTCGGTGGACGCGCTGGGCATGCGCGGGGCGCAGCTGCGCAAGATCGAGCTGGCCCGGCCGCGCAGCGTGATCGGCAAGAACACCATCGAGGCGATGCAGTCGGGCATCCTCTACGGTTTCGCCGGCCAGGCGGACGGCATCGCCGAGCGGATGGCCCGCGAGCTGGCCGACGACCCCGACGACGTGACGGTGATCGCCACCGGGGGGCTGGCACCGCTGGTGCTGGGCGAGGCCTCGCTGATCGACGAGCACGAGCCGTGGCTGACGCTGATCGGACTGCGGCTGGTGTACGAGCGCAATGTGTCGGTGACCTGAGCCGACCTGACCGCACCCTGACCTCAACCCTGACCTGACCTGACCGGCTCCGACCGATGCCGATCGCCGCTGATCGGCATCGGTCCGGACCGCGACGCACCCGGGCTTGCCGTATTACACCAAGTTTGTCCGGTAAGTAATTAAAGTTCACGCATGCCCACGCCACACGGAACCCGAGGCGGTATGGCGTTCAGCGCCGACGAGCTGCGCGTGGTGCGTCGCGCCCTCGCCGAGGTGCTGCACCCCAGCCGGAGCGTCTCCGCACCCGATGTGTCCCGCCCCGCCGAGTACGTCCAGGACTATCTGCGGCTCGTCGAGGCCGTCGACGAGACGGCGCACGAGGCGGGACGGCTGCGCGCCTTCCTCCTGGACGAACTGCGCCGCTACCGGGACGCGCTGCCCGGCGGCTCGGTCGGCTATCTGGAACGGCTCGACACCGCCCTCGCCGGCGGCTACGTACCGACGCCGGCCGACCTGGCCGCTCTGCGACAGCTGCGCTCGCTGCCCTGCGCCGCCCCGGAGCACCTGCGGCGCACCGCGCTGCTGCGCCAGTGCGAGACCCTCGCGGAGAACGACGTACGACTGCGCCTGGAGGCCCCCATGCCCGCGCCGCGCCGCCTGCTCACTCTGCTGCCGAACCGTCCGGCGCTGGCCGACGAGCCCGAGCAGAAGCCCAAGGGGAACCCGCCGCAGAAGCCGGAGACCAAGCCCGCCCCCGAGGAGCCGGCCCGCCGCACCCCCACCCCGGCCGAGATCTGGCCGCCGCACCGCCGTCCCGCCGCCCCCGGCAAACCGGACCAGGCCCGCAGCGCCTGAGGCTCATGCCCCTGTGCCCCCAGTGCCCCCAGGGCGGGCGAAGACGCCGTGGGGGCCGCGGCTACCCTGCACCTATGGATTACGTTTCCGCGCTCGTGCCGCCGCTGGTGATGGCCGTCCTCTTCATCGGCGTCATCGTCACGATCATCAAGAACCAGGGCGGGGCCAACAAGGCCAAGGAGGACGCGGCGGTGGACGCCGCGTTCGCCCGCGCCGAAGCGGCGAAGCAGGCGACCGCCGACGATCACCGAACGTCCTAATTCGGGCATTTCCGTGCATCGAGCCGTACTATTTCCGGTGTGGTACGACCACTGGGAGAGCTCGAAGACGTCGTGATGACCCGAGTATGGGACTGGAACCGCCCGGTCACGGTTCGTGAGGTACTGGAAGACCTGACGCAGGAACGATCCATCGCGTACACAACGGTGATGACCGTAATGGACAACCTGCGGCAGAAGGGCTGGCTGCGCCGCTCCGCCGAAGGCCGCGCTTATCGCTATGAGGCGGTATCCACGAGAGCCGCCTACTCGGCCGCACTGATGAACGAAGGATGGGCGGCGAGTGACAACCGCGCCGAGGCCCTCGTCCACTTCTTCGGCATGATGACCCCGGAACAGCGGGAAGCGGTGCGGGACGCATTGCGCGTCATCCAGTCCGTGGACCCCTCCGGCACGGAGGAACCCGAAGGGCGATAGCGTCCGCCCATGCCGCTGAAGTCGAATGAGGTCACGATCCGCCGCGCCCGCACCGGCGATGTCCACACCCTGCGGCGGCTGCTGGACTCCTATGTCCGCGACGGCATCCTGCTGGACAAGCCGACGGTGACCCTTTATGAGGACATCCAGGAGTTCTGGGTGGCCGAACGTGATGAGGACGCCACCGTGGTGGGGTGTGGCGCACTGCATGTGATGTGGGAAGACCTCGCCGAGGTCAGGACCTTGGCGGTGGACCCGACGCTGCGTGGCGAAGGTCTCGGACACCAGGTGCTGGGGAAGTTGCTGCACACCGCGCGCTGGCTCGGAGTCCGGCGCATTTTCTGCCTCACCTTCGAAGTTGACTTCTTCGCCAAGCACGGGTTCGTGGAGATCGGGGAGACCCCGGTGGACGGCGATGTGTTCGGGGAGCTGCTGCGTTCCAATGACGAGGGCGTCGCCGAGTTCCTCGACCTGGAGCGAGTGAAACCGAACACCTTGGGCAACAGCCGCATGCTGCTGCAACTCTGAGGATCCGGTTTGTCCGGATCTCGCTGCCCCGGAGGGGCCTCTTCGTGCAAGGGTTCGTGCAAGGGGTTTGTGTTTTTCGCGGAAAGGCGCTTTGCTTTTACCGTTAATCCGTTTTCGATGAAAGGGAAGCCGGTGGCACAGAAGGTTCAGGTCCTTCTAGTTGACGACCTCGACGGTGGCGAGGCGGACGAGACCGTGACGTTCGCACTCGACGGTGTGACGTACGAGATCGACCTCACTACGGAAAATGCCGACAAGCTGCGCGGGCTGCTCAACCCGTACACGGACAGTGGCCGGCGTACCGGCGGGCGGGCCGGGCGGGGCCGCACCAAGGCGCCTCGCGGCGCCGCGGCCTCCGGCCCCGACACCGCGAAGATCCGTGCGTGGGCCAAGGAGAAGGGCTACGAGGTCAATGACCGCGGCCGTGTGCCGGCGACCATCCGTGAGGCGTACGAGAAGGCCCACGGCTGATCCTGGCGGCCCGTTCGCAGAGTGATCCGATGGCAGGCCGTCGCCAGGGCGGCCACCAGTGCCGGCAGACCGATGGGCGTTCCGTCGCCATCGGCCTCGCCCGTGACACAGAGCGCGGGCACGGTGGATTCCACGTCGAATCCCGGCCGAGGAGGCCGCAGCCACACCGGTGCCGACCGGTCGTACGCGGCCTCCCGGCGGGCCCACTCGGGGTGCGCCGGCGCCCGCATCCGCTGCCCGGCGCCCAGCGCGGTCAGATCCAGCGGGATACCGCCCCACTCCAGCCACTCCAGCAGCCCCGGCAGCTCCTCCGCCGACCCGGCGGCGACCAGCAGCCTGATCCGGTGGCCGTCCAGCGCGACCGGACCCAGCTCGTCCGGCTTGGAGAATCTGCTCAGCATCGCGAAGCCCGCGGTCGCCGGCACCTCCAGCGCGTCGAACCGCACCCCCGTGACCAGCCCCGGGGGCGGCCCCGGTGTCACCGGCCACCCCAGCTCCTGCTCGTACCAGCCCATGCCGTATGCAACTGCCGCAGGCGGCGGGGGTTACGTAACGTTTCTGTTCGGCCGCTTTCGGTGACGCACGGCGGCCGGAGCGGGGCCGGATTCCCGGCCGGTGGTGCCCGGGTAGCGCGGCGGCGGGACGGGGGCGCACGCTGGAAGCACCGGGGGGCGCTGAGCTTGTTCGCCCTTAGCGCACGAGAAGTGGTGGCGCGGTGTGGATTACCAGCGGCTGAGGGTAAGAAGTACCTAGTGAGAAGGGCTGGTGTTCGAGCAGGTGGGGCGGGCGTTCGCCACGGGCGTACTTGATAACGAGCTATTCGCCTGGCCTGCGGGAACATCGTCTCGCACCATCGAGGTTGTGGGAGTGACGTCAGCCGGTAGCGCAGCTTCCCTCGCGCGAGTGGGGGTGATACGTGAGCGGCGCCGCTGTGCGGGACTAGCATGCGGAAGGACTGGGAGGGGACCGACCCCTCACTGCCCGACCGCTCTGAGGAGCGATTAACGATGTTCGAGAGGTTCACCGACCGTGCGCGGCGGGTTGTCGTCCTGGCTCAGGAAGAAGCCCGGATGCTCAACCACAACTACATCGGCACCGAGCACATCCTCCTGGGCCTGATCCACGAGGGTGAGGGTGTCGCCGCTAAGGCCCTGGAGAGCCTCGGGATTTCGCTCGAGGCGGTCCGTCAGCAGGTGGAGGAGATCATCGGTCAGGGGCAGCAGGCCCCGTCCGGTCACATCCCCTTCACGCCCCGGGCCAAGAAGGTGCTGGAGCTGTCGCTCCGCGAAGCCCTTCAGCTCGGGCACAACTACATCGGCACCGAGCACATCCTGCTCGGCCTGATCCGCGAGGGCGAGGGCGTCGCCGCCCAGGTCCTGGTGAAGCTGGGCGCCGACCTCAACCGGGTCAGGCAGCAGGTCATCCAGCTGCTGTCCGGATACTCCACCGGTAAGGAGTCGGCCACGGCCGGCGGGCCGGCCGAGGGCACCCCCTCGACCTCGCTCGTCCTGGACCAGTTCGGCCGCAACCTCACCCAGGCCGCTCGTGAGACCAAGCTCGACCCGGTGATCGGGCGCGAGAAGGAGATCGAGCGGGTCATGCAGGTGCTGTCCCGCCGCACCAAGAACAACCCGGTGCTGATCGGCGAGCCCGGCGTCGGCAAGACCGCCGTCGTCGAGGGCCTGGCCCAGGCGATCGTCAAGGGCGAGGTGCCCGAGACGCTCAAGGACAAGCAGCTCTACACGCTTGACCTGGGCGCCCTGGTCGCCGGCTCCCGCTACCGCGGTGACTTCGAGGAGCGCCTGAAGAAGGTGCTCAAGGAGATCCGCACCCGCGGCGACATCATCCTGTTCATCGACGAGCTGCACACCCTGGTCGGCGCCGGCGCGGCCGAGGGCGCGATCGACGCGGCCTCCATCCTGAAGCCGATGCTGGCCCGCGGTGAGCTGCAGACCATCGGCGCCACCACGCTGGACGAGTACCGCAAGTACCTGGAGAAGGACGCGGCCCTGGAGCGCCGCTTCCAGCCCATCCAGGTCGCGGAGCCGTCGCTGCCGCACACCATCGAGATCCTCAAGGGCCTGCGGGACCGCTACGAGGCGCACCACCGGGTGTCCATCACCGATGAGGCCCTGGTGCAGGCGGCCACGCTGGCGGACCGCTACATCTCGGACCGCTTCCTGCCGGACAAGGCGATCGACCTGATCGACGAGGCCGGCTCCCGGATGCGCATCCGCCGGATGACGGCCCCGCCGGACCTGCGCGAGTTCGACGAGAAGATCGCCGAAGTGCGGCGCGAGAAGGAGTCCGCGATCGATTCGCAGGACTTCGAGAAGGCCGCCTCGCTGCGGGACAACGAGAAGCAGCTGCTCGCCGCGAAGACCAAGCGGGAGAAGGAGTGGAAGGCCGGCGACATGGACGTCGTCGCCGAGGTCGACGGCGAGCTGATCGCCGAAGTCCTGGCCACCGCCACCGGCATCCCGGTCTTCAAGCTCACCGAGGAGGAGTCCTCCCGGCTGCTGCGGATGGAGGACGAGCTCCACAAGCGCGTCATCGGCCAGCGGGACGCCGTCAAGGCGCTCTCCAAGGCCATCCGCCGCACCCGCGCGGGTCTGAAGGACCCCAAGCGTCCCGGTGGCTCGTTCATCTTCGCCGGCCCGTCCGGCGTCGGTAAGACCGAGCTGTCCAAGGCGCTCGCCGAGTTCCTGTTCGGCGACGAGGACGCGCTGATCTCCCTCGACATGTCGGAGTTCAGCGAGAAGCACACCGTCTCGCGGCTCTTCGGCTCCCCGCCCGGCTACGTCGGGTACGAGGAGGGCGGGCAGCTCACCGAGAAGGTGCGCCGCAAGCCGTTCTCCGTCGTCCTCTTCGACGAGGTCGAGAAGGCCCACCCGGACATCTTCAACAGCCTGCTGCAGATCCTGGAGGACGGTCGCCTGACCGACTCCCAGGGCCGGGTCGTGGACTTCAAGAACACGGTGATCATCATGACCACCAACCTCGGCACCCGGGACATCTCCAAGGGCTTCAACCTGGGCTTCGCCGCCCAGGGCGACACCAAGAGCAACTACGAGCGGATGAAGGCCAAGGTCAGCGACGAGCTGAAGCAGCACTTCCGCCCGGAGTTCCTCAACCGCGTGGACGACGTGATCGTCTTCCCGCAGCTCACCGAGTCCGACATCCTGCAGATCGTCGACCTGATGATCGGCCGGGTGGACGAGCGGCTGCGCGACCGCGACATGGGCATCGAGCTCAGCACCGAGGCGAAGGTCCTGCTCTCCAAGCGGGGGTACGACCCGGTGATGGGCGCGCGTCCGCTGCGGCGCACGATCCAGCGTGAGATCGAGGACTCGCTGTCCGAGAAGATCCTGTTCGGGGAGCTGCGCCCCGGCCACATCGTCGTCGTGGACGTCGAGGGTGCGACCGGCGAGGGCGAGCACGAGAAGGCGAAGTTCACCTTCCGTGGTGAGGAGAAGGTCACGGTGGCGGACGCCCCGCCCATCGAGACGGCGGGCGGCCCGCCGAACCTCTCCAAGGAGGCGTAGCGCGAGCCGGCCTCCGCCGCCGAGCCGGCGGCGGAGGCCGGACGCGACGCACTCAGCGGTCGGCCCCGGGTCCCAGGACCCCGGGGCCGACCGCTTTTCGGCGTTACCCGCGTCTTCCCGCCCGGGGGCCGCTACGCCCGCTCGTGGACGGTGACCTTCACATACGACAGCAGGTGCTCGTTGCGGACCGGGCCGAAGGAGTCGATCTTGGCCAGTTCCGGCAGGGCGCTCAGCGGGGCGAGGTCCAGCACGGCCGTGTGGTGCGTGATGGACAGCCAGTTCAGCGCCGGCAGCGCGGCCAGCAGCTCCACCTGGCGGGTCAGCCGGGCGCTGCGCAGATTCAGCCGCCGGATGCCGGTCAGCCGGGTCAGCGCGGTCAGCTCCTCCACCGACCCGGCGCTGACCATCAGATCCCGCCCCAGCACCCGGCCGATCACCTCGGTCGCGTACAGATCGGGGTCGGTGGCGCGCGGGAACAGCGCCAGCTGGGAGCGGGCCGCGCGGGAGGCGTTCGCCGCGTAGCGGGCGAGCAGCGGGACCGCCGCGTCCCCGCCGATCAGCCAGGCGGTGTGGATGACCGCCTCGATCTCGGCCGACGCCAGCCCCTCGGGGCCCGGCAGCAGCTCCAGCACGATCGGGCCGACCCCGGCCAGCACCTGGGCGTCCACGGTGGTCTGCGGCGGGATCAGTGTCTCGGCCCGTGCCTCCACCGACGCCCGGATCTGCGGGTCCAGCTCGGTCGCGTGCTCCAGGCAGGCGGTGGCCAGCAGGTGCAGCCGGGTGCTGTGGTCCGGGAACCGGTCGCCGCGGTCCATGATCTTCCGCAGCAGCCGGGCCCGCTCGGCCGGGCGCCCGTGGGCCACCGCCATCCGGATCACATCGGACCACTGGTCGTGGTGGGCGTTGTCGGCCAGCAGGTCGAAGTCGAGCTCCTCGACGGCGGCGCGGGCGGCCAGATAGTCCTGGAAGGTGCGGTGGACGAAGTCGACGGTGGCCACCGTCGGCTCGCGCAGCAGCCCGCTGCGGTTGAGCAGGTAGTCGTAGACCGCCGTCGCGTCCCCGACCGCGGTGGCCACGGTCGGCATCGACGGCAGCGCGCCCGCGATCAGCCGCACCGCGTCGCTGCGGTCCATCTCGGCCTGGCGGTTCTTCACCAGCCAGTACGCCAGCTTCTGCAGCAGCTGGACCTGCGGCTCCTCGGTGAGCTGGGGTCCCAGGTCGCGCTCCCGGTCGCGGCGGATCAGCAGCATCGACAGGGCCGCGTCGTACAGCTCCTTGCGGCCGGTGGGCAGATAGCCGCTGCGGTCGCGGTGCAGGGCGCAGATCAGCCCGCACATCAGGGGGTTGGCGGCCAGCCGGGCCAGGTCCTGCTTGGTCTGGAGGGCGTCCAGCAGGGTGCGTTCGTAGTGGTCGAGCCGGGACAGCTCCTCCGGGTCGCCGCCCGGGGTGCCGCGGGCGGCGTCGTGCCAGCGGTTGACGAAGGCGCGGACGTCGCGGCGGCTCATGGGGGACAGGGTCAGCTCGGTGAAGCCCTCGTCGGCCAGCCAGGAGTCGGCGACCGCCGACGGGCGGGAGGTCACCAGCCAGTGGTTGCCGGGATAGGCGGCCAGCAGGCGCCGCAGCCAGCCGCCGACCCGTTCCCTGGCCCGTTCGTCGATCTCGTCCACGCCGTCGATCAGCACCAGGGCCCGGCCGTCGCGCAGCACCTTCTCCGCCCAGCCGGCCGGCGGGGTGAGCGGCGCGTCCACCGCGGCGAGGAAGTCGGCGGGGGCGGGCAGGTGGTCGCGGCGGGCGATCGTGCGCAGCGGCAGGACGTACGGCACCAGGTCCCGTAAGTGCTGGAGGTGCTCCCCGAGGTCCCGCCGGGCGGTGGCGACCGCCAGCCACTGGACCAGGGTCGTCTTCCCCGACCCGGCGACCCCGCGCAGCAGCACCCGCTTGTGCCCGGCCAGCGCCTGCTCGGCGGGCATCGGGCCGCTGGGGGCCGGCAGCAGGGCGGTCCAGTCCTGGCCGGCGCTGTCCGGCGGTCCCGGCAGGTCGCCGGGCTCCTCGGCCGGCCCCAGGACGGGGGCGACCGGCAGCGCCGTGCGCGTCGCCTCCAGGCTGTAGTAGGCGGTGTCCAGCGGCCAGGTGGCGCGGCGGCGGGCGGTGAGGTCGATGCCGAAGATCCGCAGCGCGCCGTGGTGTTTGCCCAGGTAGGCGCCGTAGCGCTGCTCGAACTCGGCCGACTCGTCGATGATCTGGCCGGGTGGTGAGGTGCGGCGGGCGCGGAAGTCGAGGGCGTCGAGGACGGCCAGGAAGCCCTCCTCGCCCAGCAGCCGGTGCATGGGGGTGATCGTCAGCCGGCCGTGCTGCCAGCCGGACGGGTCGGCGGTGATCACGCCGAGCAGGACGCCGCCGACGAAGACGGCCGCGCCCGACATGCCGGCCCAGGGGGAGACGCCGTCGGGCCGGGCGGCGGGCGGTGTGCCGTCCACGGTGAGCACATTGCGCCGGCTGAACAGGCCGGAGCCCGGCTTGTACGTGCCGTTGACCTGCTCGCTGTCGAGCAGGCCGCCGGGGCCGCGCTGGGCGTAGGGGAAGCCGATCGCGGTGCAGTTCGGGATCTGGCCGAGCGCGGTGATGTCGGCCCAGTGGCGGTCCGCCCAGCCGAAGAAGTGCTGCTCGGGGGTCAGCGGCTCGGTGGCGGCGACCAGCGCCACATCGACGCCGGACTGCTCGCGGTACCAGGAGCCGAGCCGGCCGCAGACCACCTCGCCCCGCGATCCCGGCGTGGTGACCCGCACCTCCTCGGTGCCCGCGACCACATGGGCGGCGGTGAGCACCACCGTCGGGGTCAGCAGATATCCGCTGCCCTGCCGGCCGCCGCACTGGACGACGGCCAGCCGCTCCCGTACCGGACCGGTCACCGCGCCCTCACCCCTCGTAGGAAAGGCCGGACGGGTCGCCCTCGCGCGGGGCGCCGATGTCCAGGTGGCCACCGGTCGCCGCGTCCTTCGGCTGCAGCGAGACGGAGACGGTGTGGGTGCGGCCCGCGGTGCGGGAGGCGTCGGCGCCCGCTTCCACCACCCAGGCCTTGACGCCGCCGTGGCCGCCGCGCTCGCGGCGCAGCTCGACCGCGAACTCCATCCGGATCTCACCGACCTCGAACCGCACCGCCGATCCCGCGCCGCGGGCGGCTCCGGTCAGCAGGCCGTGCCGGATCGCCTCCACCGCGTCGGCCAGTTCCATACCGGTCACCGGCACCAGGCCGTCGTCCTGTGTCCCCATGGTGTTCCCCCTCGTGAAACCGTCCCGGAGGCCAACGCTAGTCGAGCGAATGTGACCGGCGCCACGAATTCCGCGGAATAGCGGGCGGGCAATGTGGCCCCCGGCATAGGTCTCCGGTGCGCGGATTCGGCGTCGGCGGAGGGCGCCGGTGATGTACGGCACGTGAGCCGGACCACTTACTAATCGGAATAGTGGTCGATCCACCGCGTTCCGTTCGCCGCTCGGTGCCGGACCGCGCGGGTGAAGGCGGGCGACCCCTTATGGCCCGCTTAGCCCGATGTCCCGTGGGTGCATTTCGGACTTTCCCTATGTTTTCGTCGAGGCGGGGCGCGGTGATCGCGGCGGCCCGCACTACGGCCGCGGGTAGTAATGGGGGTCCTTGTCACCCGTGGAATGCCGGGTTACCAAGGATTGGCAACAGAAGGCAGCCGGAAACTGCCGCTCTCCTGTTGCTTCCCCGAGCAGTGAGGTTGTTTTCGCCATGCGTTTGAACTCGACGTGGAAGAACCGCACCCCGAAGTCCGTCACGCGCGGCCGGGTCGCCGTGGTGACCGGAGGAGTGGTCGCGGCGATCGCGCTGGGCTCGACAGCGGCGTTCGCCGCCGACGGCGGACACCACCACGACGGTGCCTTCGCCGACCGGCCCGCCAGCAGTGTCTCCGCGGCCGTGCAGCATCAGGCCACCGCGCAGAAGGCCGCCGCCACCAAGGCCGAGGCCGCCGCCGCGAAGGCGAAGGCCTCGCACCTGGCCGCCGAGCGGCACGCCGCGCAGGCCCGCCAGGCCGCGGTCGCGGCCAAGAGGGCCGCCGAGCAGGCCAAGGAGAAGGCCGCGGCCAAGGCCGCCGCCGACCTCAAGGCCCGCATCGCCTCCTGGGAGACCCCGACCGCCCACTATGTGCTGGGCGCGGGTTACGACCAGGCCGGACCGCACTGGGCGCACAAGCACTCCGGCCAGGACTTCGTGGTCAATTCCGGCACCACCGTCCGGGCCGCGCACACCGGCACCGTGGTCGAGGCCGGCTGGGGCGGCGCCTACGGCAACAACATCGTGATCAAGCACGACGACCACACGTACTCGCAGTACGGCCACCTGTCGCACATAGGTGTCTCGCTGGGTGAGCGCGTGATCACCGGCCAGACGATCGGCCTGTCCGGCTCGACCGGCAACTCGACCGGCCCGCACCTGCACTTCGAGATCCGCACCACGCCGTACTACGGCTCCTCCGTCGAGCCCCTGCACTTCCTGCGGGCGCACGGCGTGAACCCGTAAGGCGACCCGCGGCGAACCCGGACGGGAACCCGACGGGGACCCGTAAGGATGAACGACCGAGTCGGTGCGGGACCCTCCCGGGTTCCCCCACCGGCGGCTCAGCCCGGGACGACGCTCGCCTCCGCCTGGGCGACGAGATCGAGGGCGACCTCCAGGATGGCCGCGCGCTTCTCCTGCGGGTCGCCCTCGATGTTCTGCGTGGCGAACATCCCCGCGTGCATCGCGAACAGCGCGGTCATACAGCGGACCTGCGCCGACACCGACGAGCGCGGCTCCTTGAGCATCTCGTTCAGCGCGTTGACCCTGCTCTTGATCGACTCGCCGATCGACAGATCGCGGACCGTCGCCTGGTTCTCCTGGATGAAGCGGAAGAGCGGGGCGGCGTTCCACAGCGCGTCGCTGTAGCGGCGGAGCATCTCCTGCTTGGTGGCCAGATTGCGCGGCTGCGACTCGGCCCAGGCGATCAGCTCGTCCACCGGCCCGGCCAGGTCGTCGGCCAGGCTGACCAGGATGTCTTCCTTGGTCTTGAAGTGGTAGTAGAGCGCCGCCTTGGTGACATCGAGCCGTTCGGCGATCTCGCGCAGCGAGGTCTTCTCGTAACCGTGCTCGGAGAACAGCTCCAGCGCGACATCCTGGATACGCCGCCGGGTGTCACTCCGGCGCGGGTGATGCGGTGTGGCCATGGCGTCGCTCTCCTGCTGTACTGCGCGTCACAACGCGGTCACGGTGTGACATGTCTAGCGGCCAACGTTACGGCCTGTCCCCGACCCTACGCACTTACTTGACGCCCGGCTAGTAAGGTCCGTAGCTTGATGCCGTACAGATAACTAGTCGGGCGGCAGGTAAGTAGCACGGGGTGGACGCGCGGCCACGGAGCCGCGTGCCGCGTGAGGCTGGAGCGACCGCCCTCTCCGGGGGAGGCAAACCGGTCATGTCCCAAACAGACTCGAAGTCGTCGGAAGGCGTGCCGCTCGCGGCGGCGGCCGAGACCGGGCCGCGCCAGCGCAGTGTCCGCGTCGTCATGGTCGGCCTGATGATCGCCATGCTGCTCGCCATGCTCGACAACATGATCATCGGCACCGCGATGCCGACCATCGTCGGCGAACTCGGCGGCCTGAACCACCTGTCCTGGGTGGTCACCGCCTACACCCTGGCCACCGCCGCCTCCACCCCGATCTGGGGCAAGCTCGGCGACATGTACGGCCGCAAGGGGATCTTCCTGACCTCCATCGTGCTGTTCCTGGTCGGCTCGGCGCTGTCCGGCGCCTCGCAGTCGATGGACCAGCTGATCACCTTCCGGGCCATCCAGGGCCTGGGCGCCGGCGGTCTGATGGTCGGTGTGATGGCGGTCATCGGCGAACTGATCCCGCCGCGTGAACGCGGCAAGTACCAGGGCCTGATCGCCGGTGTGATGGCGATAGCCATGATCGGCGGTCCGCTGGTCGGCGGCTCCATCACCGACAACTGGGGCTGGCGCTGGAGCTTCTACATCAACCTGCCGATCGGCGCGGTCGCGCTGGCCATGGTCACCATCGTGCTCCACCTGCCGAAGAAGCGCGGCCAGGGCCGGATCGACTACCTCGGCGCGGCGCTGCTGACCGTGGCCATCACCTCGCTGGTGCTGCTCACCACCTGGGGCGGTACGCAGTACGCCTGGGGCTCCGGGATGATCCTCGGTCTGCTGGTGCTCGGCCTGGTCAGCCTCGCCGCCTTCATCTACAGCCAGACCCGCGCCGCCGAGCCGGTGATGCCGCTGCACATCTTCCGCAACAGCAACTTCTCGCTGATCTCGCTGATCGGCTTCCTGGTCGGCTTCACGATGTTCGGCGCGATGACCTTCCTGCCGCTCTACCAGCAGACGGTCCAGGGCGCCTCGGCCACCAACTCCGGTCTGCTGCTGCTGCCGATGCTGCTCGGGATGATGGCGGTCTCGATGATCGCGGGCCGGGTCACCACCGCCACTGGCAAGTACAAGATCTTCCCGATCATCGGCGGCGGCCTGATGACCGTCGGCCTCTATCTGCTGTCCACCATGGACGTCCACACCAGCAGGTTCACCTCCGGTGTGTTCATGGCCGTGCTCGGCGCCGGCATGGGCTTCATCATGCAGATCACCATGCTCATCGCCCAGAACAGCGTGGAGTTGAAGGACATCGGCGTCGGCTCGTCCTCCGCCACCCTGTTCCGTACGATCGGCGGCTCGTTCGGCGTCTCGCTGTTCGGCGCGCTGTTCACCCACAAGATCCAGGACGGCATGGCCGGCGCCCCCGGCGCGTCCGCCACCTCGAACGGCGCCCAGCTGGACCCGGCCACCATCGCCAAGTTCTCGCCCGCGCTGAAGAGTTCCTACTTCCACGCGGTCGCCTCCGGCACCCACATCGTCTTCCTGTGGGGCGCGGTGGTCAGCGTCATCGGCTTCGTCGCCGCCTGGTTCCTGGTGGAGACCCCGCTGCGCGGCGCGGCCCCCAAGTCCGGGTCGTCGCAGGAGCCGCCGGTGATGGCGGACGCGATCTGAGCACCCGCTCCCGGCCGCTCCGGCCGTGTTCCGGCCCCCGCCGTGGCAGTCACGGCGGGGGCCGGGTGCGTTCCGGGCCGGATCAGCCGGCGGCCGGGGCGTCCAGCAGGGCGGTGGCCAGTTCGGTGAGCCGGTCACGCTGCGGGGCCGTCAGCCGGTCGGTGAGCGCGGTGAGGCGGCGGGTGATCTCGGCGGTGCAGTCGGCGGTGAGCCGACGGCCGAGGGGGGTCAGGGAGACCAGGACGGCGCGGCCGTCGTGCGGGGAGGGGGAGCGCCGGACCAGGCCGCGCTTCTCGGCGCGGGTCACCAGGCCGGTCATCGAGGACTTGTCCAGGCCGAGATGGCCGCCGAGTTCGAGCATGCCGGCCTGCCGGTCCCGCAGGATGCCCAGCAGCCTGATCTGGACGACCGACAGGTCGTGCTCGGCGCCGGTGAGCGACAGGACGCGCTGGGTCAGGAACGACAGCTGCACAAGGGCGTCCACCGTGTTCAGCGGGCGGTCGTCGGGAGTCGCCGCCGGGGTGGCTTCGGTGGTCATGGGGTCACTCTAGTTGACCTGGTACGCGGCGCGAACTATCTTCGAAGTAGTTCGTGCCGCGTACCAGATGGTCGCGGCAGTCACCCCTTCGCGCTTCCGGCCGCCACGACGGCGGGGGCGGACAGGAGACCCCTCATGTACGCCGCAGTCGTCCGCTCCTTCGGCGCCCCGCCCCGCTTCGAGCGCTTCCCGGCCCCCACCGCCTCCGGCGAGCACGAGATCCTGGTCGACGTCCTGGCGGCCGGCCTGCACCCCCGGGTGCGCTCGGCCGCCGACGGCAGCCACTACACCTCCGACGGCGCGCTGCCGCTGGTCCCCGGGATCGACGCGGTCGGCCGCACCCCGCAGGGCGAGCTCCTCTACTTCGTCGCCCCGGACACCGGGCCGGGCACCATGGCCGAGCGGGCCGTCGTCGACCGCCGCCGGGCCGTCACGCTGCCGCCGGGCACCGACCCGGTCCCGATGGCCGCCGCCATGAACCCCGGCATGTCCTCATGGGTGGCCCTGCGCCGCCGGGTCTCCTTCCGGCCCGGCGACTCCGTCCTGGTCCTGGGGGCCACCGGCGGCGCCGGGCGGCTGGCCGTCCGGATCGCCCGGCAGCTCGGGGCCGGCCACGTGGTCGGCGCCGGCCGCGATCCGCGGCGCCTCGACCTGCTGAAGGGTCTGGGAGCCGACGACGTGGTCGCTCTGGACGGCGACGACAAGGATGTCGCCGAGCGGCTCGGACGGGTGGCCGCCGAGGTGGACGTCGTCATCGACTACGTGTGGGGGCGGCCCACCGAGCAGGCCATGCGCGCGCTGCTGACCGCCCGCGCCGACCGCTCCAGGGCCCTGGCCTGGATCCAGATCGGCTCCATGGCCGGCCAGGACATCACCCTGCCCGCCGCGCTGCTCCGCGCGGCGAACCTCACCGTGCTGGGCAGCGGTCAGGGCTCCGTCAGCACCGCCGGCATCGTCGCCGAGCTCCCGTCCCTCGCCGCCGAGATCGCCGCGGGCACCTTGGCCGTTGACCCGCTGCCCATGCCGCTGGCCCGGGTCGAGCAGGCGTGGAACACCCCGGCCGAGCCCGGCCGGCGGATCGTCCTGATCCCCTGACCCCCTGAGCCGCCGGCGCCGGTCGGAGCCGGTTCGGCGGGCCCGCCCCGCCCGCCGGGGTCCGGCGCCGCCCGGGCCGCGCCACCGGCGGATGTGACGGACAATTGGTGAGGACTGCCGAAAAAGGAGTAAATCGTAGGTAACCGCATCGATCGATGGGGTGCAGGTGATGGCCGATTCCACCAGAGGTACCGCATGGTCCGCCGAGGACACCCTCGGGCTGGTCGGGGCCGCGACCGCGGTGGTCGACGCCCGAGGGGTGGTCCTGGGGTGGACCGGGGCCGCCGAGCGGGCCACGGGGTACAGCGCGGAAGAGGTGGTCGGGCAGTCGGCCGGGCGGCTGCTGGCGAGCTCCGGGACGGCCGCCGAGCTGGTGGCGTGGGCCGGGCGGGAGCAGACACGGGAGCCGTGGTCGGGGGTGGTGGAGGTCCGGGTGAAGGACGGATCGGTCGTACGGATGATGCTGGAGGCCTCGCCGCTGACCGGGGACGGCCGAACGGACTGGTTCGTCACTGGCAGTGATCCCTCGGGCAAGGCTTCGTCCTGGTCGCCGGCCGGGTCCTCCGTGTCGGCGGCGCTGCTGGCCCGCTCGCCGATCGGGCTGTCCATCTGGGACACCAATCTGCGCTGCATCTGGCTGAACAGCGCGGCCGAGCGCCAGGACGGCGTCCTGCGCAGGCAGCGGCTGGGACGGCTGATGACCGATGTGCAGCCCGGCAACCCGGGCAAGGCGATCTCGTCCGCCATGCGGCAGGTGCTGGACACCGGCGAGCCGATCATCGAGCGGGAGTACACCTGGCACATCCCCGGCGAGGACGAGGAGCGGGTGCTGTCCGCGTCCTACTTCCGCCTGGACGGCGCGGACGGGGAGCCGATCGGCGTGGTCAACATGGCCACCGACATCGACAAGTCCCGGGCCCGCCAGCACCTGCTCATCCTCGGCCAGGCGGGCAACCGGATCGGGACCACCCTGGACGTCATCAAGACGGCTCAGGAGCTGGCCGACGCCGCCGTACCGCTGATGGCCGACTATGTCTCGGTCGACCTGGGGGAGACCGTCCCGCTGGGCGAGGAACCCCTGCAAAGGGTGCCGTCATCGGCGTCCGGCGTCCCCGTCTTCCGCCGGGCCGGGCTGGCCTCCATCCACGAGGGGATCCCGGAATCCCCCTGGCGGGTCGGGGAAGCGGTCTTCGTCGCGCCGACATCGCCCTTCGCCCGGGTGCTGTTCTCGGGCGAGACCTACTTCGAGCCGGTGCTGGACATGTCGCCGGGCAGCTGGCTCGAAGAGGACCGGGCCCGCGCCGCGACCGTCGAGGACATCGGGCTGCACTCGCTGATCGTCGTCCCGCTCCAGGCGCGCGGGACGGTGCTGGGGGAGGCCGTCTTCCTCCGGTCCGAGAACAAGACGCCCTTCTCCGCGGACGATCTGCTGCTTCTCGAGGAACTGGTCGGCCGGGCCGCGCTGAGCCTGGACAACGCGCGCCGCTTCACCCGCGAGCGGGCCGCCTCGATCGCGCTCCAGCGCAATCTGCTGCCGCACAACCTGTCCGGCGGCGGGGCGGTGGAGCTGGCCTCGCGCTATCTGCCGGCCGATACGCACGAGGGCGTCGGCGGTGACTGGTTCGACGCGATCCCGCTGCCCGACGCCCGGGTCGGCCTGGTGGTCGGCGACGTCGTCGGGCACGGCATCAACGCGGCGGCGCTGATGGGACAGCTGCGCACGGTGATGCGCACCCTCGCCGACCAGGACCTGCCGCCCGAGGAACTGCTGGCCCGGCTGGATCGGCTGGTCATCCTGATGACCGAGCAGGACGGCAATGCCGAGGGCTTCGCCGGCCCGGTGATGAGCTGCACCTGCGCCTACGCGGTCTACGACCCGGTCACCCGCCGCTGCACCATGGCCTCGGCCGGCCACCCGCCGCCCGCGGTGCTCTACCCGGACGGCATGGTCCACTTCCCCGAGGTGCCGGCCGGGCCCCCGATCGGCCTGGGCATGATGTCCTACGAGCCCTTCGCGCTGGAGCTGCCCGAGAACAGCGTGATCGCGCTCTACACCGACGGCCTGATCGAGACCCGTACCGCCGACCTCGACGTCGGCATGGGCCGGCTGGGCGCCGCGCTGGCGTGGGCCGGGACCTCACTGGAAGGGCTGTGCTCGCAGGTCGTCGGCGCGATGACACCGCACGCCTGGCAGGAGGCCGCCAGCAGCCCCGACGACCCGCGCACGGGCGGGGCCTCCGAGGACGACATCGCGCTGCTGCTGGCCCGTACCCGGGTGCTGACCTCGGCGGAGGCCGCCGCCCGGAAACGGTTCTGATGGGCCACCCCACCGGCCGGTACCCCGGGGAGGGGACACCGGAGCCCTCCCGTACGGGTGTCGCGGCGGCGGTCGTCGACAGCCGGGGCACGGTGCTGGGCTGGACCCGGGGCGCCCGGGACCTGCTGGGATACCGCGCCGCGGAAGTCGTCGGCCGGTCCGCCGCCTGCCTGCTGATGCCGGGCCGGGCGGGCGCGGACCTGGCGGAGTGGACGGCGCGGACCCGGATGGGGGAGGCGTGGGCGGGGGTGGCGGAATTGCGCGGCAGGGACGGGAAGGGCGTCGCCCTGGGGATCGAGGTCACCCCGCTGTCCGGCGGCGAGGGCAGGACCGACTGGTTCGTGGCGGCGGACGTACCGCCCGAGGCCGCCAGCCGGCCGCCGGGCCCGGCTCCTGTATCGGCGGCGCTGCTGGACCGCGCCCCGATCGCCCTGGCCATCACCGACCGCGACGGGCGCTGCGTCTGGATGAACGCGGAGTCCCGGCGCTGGGACGCCGAGATGCGCCGGAACCGGCTGGGACACACGATCACCGAGGTCTACCCCGGCCACGAGGGCAGGGCGGTCGAGGCCGTCGAGCGCGGCGTCTTCGAGACCGGCGAGCCGGTGATCGAGCGGGAGTACCGCTGGACACCGCCGGGCGAGGATCAGGAGCGGGTCTTCTCGGCCAGCTACTTCCGGCTCGACGGCGCGGACGGCGAGCCGCTGGGCGTGTGCACCATGGCCACCGATGTCTCCCGATCGCGCGGCCGCCAGCACTTCCTCCAGCTCAGCGATGCCAGCAAACGGATCGGCACCACCCTGGACGTGCTGCGGACCGCCCAGGAACTCGCCGATGTCGCGGTGCCGTTGATGGCCGACTACGTCACCGTCGACCTCGCGGAGTCCGTCCAGCTCGGCGGCGAACCGCTGGAACGGCTGCCGTCCACCGACGCGCGGATCCCGGTCTTCCGGCGGGCCGGCATGGCGTCCATCCACGAGGGCACGCCGGAGTCCCTGTGGCAGATCGGCGACGTGGTCTTCGTACCGCCCAAGTCCCCCTTCACCCGGCCGCTGTTCTCGGGGGAGAGCCACTACGAACCCGTGCTGGACACCTCACCGGGGTCCTGGCTCGAACAGGACCCGGACCGCGCCCGGGTCATCGCGGCGACCGGCGTCCACTCGCTGATCATCGTCCCGCTCCAGGCACGCGGGAAGGTCCTGGGCGAAGCGGTGTTCGTCCGCACCGACAATCCGATGGCCTTCTCCCGGGACGAACTCGTCCTCATCGAGGAACTGGTCGGGCGGGCCGCGCTGAGCCTGGACAACGCGCGCCGCTTCACCCGTGAACGGGCGGCGTCCATCGCGCTCCAGCAGAATCTGCTGCCCCAGCACCTGTCGGGCGGCAGCGCGGTCGAGGTGGCCTGGCGCTATCTGCCGGCCGACTCGCACCAGGGCGTCGGCGGCGACTGGTTCGACGTGATCCCGCTGTACGACGACCGGGTCGGCCTGGTGGTCGGCGACGTCGTCGGGCACGGCATCAGCGCCGCGGCGATGATGGGCCAGTTCCGTACGGTCGTCCAGACGCTCGCCGACCAGGACCTGCCGCCCGAAGGCCTGCTCGCCCGGTTGGAGCGGCTCGTGGTCCGCCTGATCGAGGGGAATCAGGGCGGCCGGGGGGAGGACAGCGAGGTCGGCCGGCCGTCCCTGGTGATGGCGGGCACCTGCCTGTACGCGGTGTACGACCCCGCCACCCGATGCTGCACGATGGCGTCCGCAGGCCACCCGCCGCCCGCGATCGTCCTGCCGGACGGACAGGTCACCTTCCCCGAGGTGCCCACCGGCCCGCCGATCGGCCTGGGCCAGACGCCCTACGAGTCCGTGACGGTGCGGCTGCCGCTGGGGAGCGTCATCGCGCTGTACACCGACGGCCTGATCGAGACCCGGACCGCGGATCTGGACGACGGGATGCGCCGGCTGGGCGAGGCCCTCGCCCGCCCCTGCGGCTCGCTGGACCGGCGGTGCGCCGAGGTGATCGCCACGATGACGCCGGGCGCGATGCCGCAGGCGCGGCGCAATCTGGGCGTGGTGCTGCCCGGCATGATGAAGGGGCAGTCCACCCACGACGACATCGCGCTGCTGCTGGCCCGCACCCGGGCACCGAACCCGGGTGAGCCGGCGTAGTCCACCGGTCCATCGGCCCCGGACCGTCACGCGCGGGGCAGCAGCAACTGCGCGACCGCGCCGCCGCCGTCCGAGCGCGGCGCGTTGCGGAAGGTGAGGCGGGCGCCCAGCACCCGGGCCTGGCCGGTGGCGATGGTCAGGCCCAGGCCGTGGCCGCTGCCGGCCCGCGAGGGGACGCCGGTACGGAAGCGGCTCGGCCCCTCGCGCAGCAGATCGGGCGGGAAGCCGGGGCCGTGGTCGCGGACGCGGACGAAGGGCCCGTCCACCACCACCTCGATCACCGGGAGGCCGTGGCGGTCCGCGTTGGCCAGCAGATTGCCGAGGATGCGTTCCAGCCGCCGGGGATCGGTCTGCACGACGGCGTCCTCGTCCACCACGACCGTCGCCTCCGGCGCCAGCGTCCGCACCCGGCGCCGCACGAAGTCGCCGAGACCCACCTCCTGCAGATCGGCCTGCTCGGCGGCGCCGTCCAGCCGGGCCACCTCCAGCACGTCCTCCACCAGGGTGCGCAGCGCGCGGACCCGATCGCGGACGAGTTCGGCCGGGCGGCCGGGCGGCAGCAGTTCGGCGGCGGTGACCAGCCCGGTCACCGGGGTGCGCAGCTCATGGGCGATGTCGGCGGTGACCCGGCGCTCGGCCTCCAGGCGCAGTTGGAGGGCGTCGGCCATCGCGTCCACCGCGCGGGCCAGTTCGTCCGTCTCGTCCCGCACCCGCCGGCCGCCGATCGCCTCCCGGACCCGGACCTCGGTGTCGCCGTCGGCCACCTTGCGGGCGGCGGTCGCCGCGAGCCGCAGCCGCCGCGACATCCGGCCGCCGATCAGCACCCCCAGCGCCGTACCGCCGACCACCACCGCCAGCGAACCGGCCACCAGCGCCTGGTCGAGGTCGTCCAGCACCGAATAGCGGTCGCTGAAGGTGCTCTTCAGCGACAATATGTGCCCGTCGGAGGCGGGGGTGGCCGCCCAGACGGTCGGGGACTCGGCGTTGTTGTCCTGGACGTAGGTGGCGCGCTGGCCCTTGGCCGCGTACGCCTTGAGTTCCTTGGGCAGGTCGCGGTCGTCGAGTTCGGCGAAGAAGACGAGCCGACCGGTGGCCTCGTAGATCCGCAGCGCGGACTGGACCCGTTCGTCCTGGACGTCGCGGGTGCTGTTGATCATGCTGACCCGGGCCGCGTTGTGCACCACCAGGCTCAGCGCCAGCGCCACCAGCGCGGAGACCACGGCGATGGCCGCGCTGATCTTCCAGCGCAGCCCGCCGCGGAAGAAGCCGCGGCGGGGCCGGAGGAAGCGCGGGAAACCGGACATCAGGCCCTCAGCTTGTAGCCGAAGCCGCGGACCGTCTCCAGCCGGTCCTGGCCGATCTTCGCCCGCAGCCGCTGCACATGGACGTCCACCACCCGGGTGTCGCCGCCCCACTCGTAGTCCCACACCCGCTCCAGCAGCCGCTCGCGGGACAGCACGGTGCCGGGCGAGGCGGCGAACTCCAGCAGCAGCCGCATCTCGGTCGGGGTCAGCGCGAGGCGTTCGCCGCCCCGGGTGACCTCCATCCCCTCGGCGTCGATCGCGATGTCGCCGAAGGACATCGGGGCGCCGTCCTCCTCAGGGGCCGTACTGGCGCGGAATCTGCGCAGCACCGCTCTGATCCGGGCGACCAGCACGGCGGTGTCGAACGGCTTGGTGACGTAGTCGTCGGCCCCGGCCTCCAGGCCCAGCACGATGTCGATGGAGTCGGCCCGCGCGGACAGCATGATCACCGGGACCGTCGACTCGTCCCTGATCCGGCGGCACAGGCTCACCCCGTCCAGACCCGGCACCATCACGTCGAGCAGCGCCAGATCCGGCCGGTCGGCGCGGAAGGCGGTCAGGCCGGTCAGGCCGTCGGGGGCGGCGGTGACCTGGAAGCCGTCGCGTTCCAGGGCGAGGGTGGTCGCCTCGCGGATCACGTCGTCGTCCTCGACGAAGAGCACATGGGTGGCACGGTGGGTGTGGAAGGCGGTCACGCGGTCAGTGCCCCTTCCCGGCCGGGGTCGCGGCCGGCCCGGGCAGGTCCGGGTCCAGCGGCGCGGCGTCCGGCGGCGCCGCCGGCTCGGTCGAGGTGGGCTCCGGCGAGGCGGTCGGCGAGGCCGCGGCGAAGTCGGTGAAGGAGCGGGCGGTCTGCACGAAGCGGTCGACGCTCCAGACGTAGGTCACCGCGTCCTCGCCGGTCGGGAAGGCCACCGGGTCGTCGCTCGGATACACCTCGTGCACCACCTCCAGCCGGCCGTCGTCCACGGTGCCGTAGACCGGGCCGCGTTCGTCGGCGAAGACGCACTGGTACTTGCCGCCGACCATCCGGTACACATAGGCCGCGATCCCGATTCCCTCGCCGCAGGTGGTGACGTTGACCACCAGGTCGGGGCCGTCGCCGGCGGTGAGATTCCCCGCGTCGGTGTCCATCGGGTAGGTGTCGTCCCGGCACGGGGTGAGATCCTCGCGGACGTCCTCGCTGATGCTGGTGTCCCGGCGGACCATCCCGGCCAGCGCCGCCGGGTCGGAGGCGATCGCGGGCGCCGCGGTGGGCGGGGTCTTCATGGTGACGCTGGGGGCCGGACCCTCCCGCCGGGCGCCGGTGGCGGTCGTACCGCAGCCCGCGGCCACGACACACGCGCAGCTCAGCGCGCAGGCCGTGGCGATCGGGGCTATGCGGCGCACACGTCCTCCTTGCGCGAATATCCGTATCTGCCGTGCTCCAGCTCATGGCGGAGCCGGGCCAGCGCCCGGTGCAGGGTGCTCTTCACCGTACCCGTGGACATTCCGAGCGCCCGGGCGGTCTCCTCGGTGGTCAGCTGGCCGTAGTGCCGCATCACGACGACCTGCCGCTGCTTGGGCGCGAGCACCTGGAGCACGTCGCGCAGCATCTCGCGGTCGGCCCGCTGCTCGGCGCCGTCGTCCACGCTGGCGTCCGGCAGTTCGCCGGTGGGCACCTCGTCCAGCTTGCGACCGCGCCACCACTCGGTCCTGGTGTTGATCATCACGCGCCGCATGTACGCGTCGGCCAGGGCCTTGTCGCTGATGCCGTCCCAGCGGGGGAAGGTGCGCACCAGCGCGGTCTGCACGAGGTCCTGGGCGTCGGTGGGATCGGGGACCAGCCGGCGCGCGCTGCGCAGCAGGGCGTCCTGCCGGGTCCTCACATACTCCTCGAACTCCAGTACCGCGCCGCTCGCCGTCATCGGTGCCTCCACCCCATCGCCTGTCGCCTCGTGCCGCGGCCGGCGGGGATGCTCTCCCACCGGCCGACGATGCGACGCTACGGAGCGGATGTTGGGCTTTCCTCACCGTGAGCGCTCGGCGGACGCTCAGCGGCCCATCGGTTGTGTAACGGCGAGGACAAAGGGGGCGGAGCGGGTGGACCGGCGGGTGCTAGACCGGCAGTCGGAACAGGTCGCCGTCCAGCGGCTCGACCAGCCCGTCGGCGACCAGGCCGTCCAACGCGCGGGCCCGCTGCACCGGTTCGTGCCACACCGTGTCCAGCGCCGCCTTCGGCACAGCCCCGGTCGACGCCCGCAGGACGGCGAGCAGCCGGCCGCGTACCTGGCGGTCGGTGCCGGCGTACGACTGGCCCTTGCGCGGCGGCCCTTCGTGCGCGGGGGAACCCGCCAGCCGCCAGGCGCAGCGTGCCGCCACCGGACAGGCCCCGCACTCGGGGGAGCGGGCCCCGCACACCAGCGCGCCCAGCTCCATGGTGGCCGCCGCCCAGCGGGCCGCCGTCTCCTCGTCCGGGGGCAACAGCGAGCCCGCGGTGCGGCGTTCGGCGGCCGTCGTCGCGTTCGGCGGATACTCCACGCCGGTCACCAGCCGGGCGAACACCCGGCGGACATTGGTGTCCAGCACGATGTGCCGCCGCCCGTACGCGAACGAGGCCACCGCCGCCGCGGTGTACTCGCCGACACCCGGCAGCGCCAGCAACTCCGCGTGGTCGTACGGGACTTCGCCGCCGTGCTGCTGCGCTATGGCGGTGGCCGCCGCGTGCAGCCGCAGCGCGCGGCGGGGATAGCCCAGCCGGCCCCAGGCGCGTACCGCCTCGCCGGGTGACTCCCGGGCGAGGTCGGCCGGGCGCGGCCAGCGGGCCAGCCACTCGGCGTGCACCGGCAGCACCCGGCTGACCGGGGTCTGCTGGAGCATGAACTCGCTGACCATCACCGACCAGGCGCCCGCGTCCGGGCGGCGCCACGGCAGGTCCCGGGCGTGCTCGTCGAACCAGTCGATGACCAGGCCGTGCAGCTCGGTCGTCGCGGCGGAGGCCGGGGCGGGGGCGGTCGCGGTGGGCCCGAGGGGCCCAAGGGGGGAGGACGAGGGTGCGGCGGTGTCGCGGAAGTCTGTGCTCATGACGGTTCGATCCTCGCATACGCGGGAGACCGGACCCGAACGGACCGTGACGATCGGCGACGTTCCGCGACGTCCGCGACATGCCGGCGACAGTCGGCGACACTCGGCGAGGGAGGATCACGGACCGCGACCGTACGGCCGCGCGGAACCGATCACCCGCACGAGTAAACGTGATGATCGGCAAAGACCGTAAGACGAGCGGCGGGTGATGCGGCGGCAGCCGGGTGATCTCCCTTAGAGTTCGTGCGTGGGCTCGATGCGCAATCCCGTGGGACCCCTGCCTTCCACCATCTACTGGAGGCGGCGGGTCATCGCGGTGTGCCTGCTCGCACTGGTGGCCGCGCTCGTCCTCTGGGGGCTCAACTCCGGTGGCGGCGGGGACGGCAAGGGCTCGGCGGTGCCCACGAGTTCGCACACCCCGCTGGGCACGATCACCGCGGGACCAGCCCCCACAGGCACCCACATCAGCGGGCGCCCCGGCGGCCGGGACACCTCGCCCGCCGACGACGGCTCGACCAACGGCGGCTCCAGCGGCGCGAGTTCGGGCGCCACAGCGGGTACGCCCGGTGCGGGCGCCACCAGCGGCGCGACCGGCGACACGACCACCAGCGGTGGTACGGACGCGGGTTCGGGGTCCGGCTCGGTCGCCGGCAGCTCGACTGGGGGCACTTCGGCCGGCGCCGAGGCGACTTCCGGCGGCACCGCGGGCTCGTCCGGTGGCGGCGCGGCCGCCCCCGTGCGGCTGCCGGCCGGCTCGTCGCTCCCCGACTGCTCCCCGGGCTCGGTGCAGTTGTCGCTGGCCAGCGCGCACAACGCGTACTCGCCCGGCGATGTCCCGTCCTTCCAGCTGCGGGCCACCAACTCCGGTGATATCACCTGCAAGATGGACTTCGCGCCCGCCAAGGCGGTGTTCACCATCACCGGCGGCCCGGACAACACCCACGTATGGGCGTCGAACGACTGTCCCGCCAGCGGCTCCTACCTGCTCCAGGTGAGTGCCCACAGCACCACCGCGTACACCCTGCGCTGGAACGAGAAGACCAGCTCGCCGAAGTGCGCCAAGCCCAAGGGGCAGCAGGCCACGCCGGGCACGTACCTGGTGCAGGCGGCGCTGCCGGGCTGGGGCGCCAAGCAGGTGTCCTTCGTGCTGTCGACCGACTGACCCGGAGCCGTACGGACCCGGGTCGGCGTGGCCGACCGGTCAAGCGCTCAGACGAACCTGCTTCAAACGTAGCGCTCCAGGATCGAGGACTCGGCCAGCCGGGAGAGTCCCTCGCGGACCGAGCGGGCCCGTGCCTCCCCGACGCCGTCCACCGCCTGCAGATCGTCCACGCTCGCCGCGAGCAGCTTCTGCAGTCCGCCGAAGTGGTCCACCAGCCGCTCGATCACCGTGTTGGGCAGCCGCGGCACCTTGGCCAGCAGCCGGTAACCGCGCGGCGAGACCGCGGAGTCCAGCGACTCGGGCGAGCCGGTGTAACCCAGCGCCCTTGCCACGGTGGTGAGTTCGATCAGTTCGTTCTGCGGCAGCGCGTCCAGCTCGGCCAGTGCCTCCGGCACCGTACGGGTCCGCTTGGCGGTCGGCTCGGGTACGTAGTCCCTTGCCACCAGGTCGCGTTCGGGCTCGACGCCCGCGATCAGCTCGTCCAGCTGGAGTGAGAGCAGTCGGCCGTCGGTGCCCAACTCGATGACGTACTCGGCGATCTCGGTGGCGATCCGGCGCACCATCTCCAGCCGCTGCGCGACCGCGGTGACGTCCCGTACCGTCACCAGGTCCTCGATCTCCAGCGCGGACAGCGTGCCCGCCACCTCGTCGAGCCGCAGCTTGTAGCGCTCCAGGGTGGCCAGCGCCTGATTGGCCCGGGACAGGATCGCCGCGGAGTCCTCCAGGACCCGCCGCTGGCCGTCCACATAGAGCGCGATCAGCCGCATCGACTGGCTGACCGAGACGACCGGGAAGTTGACCTGCCGGCTGACCCGGTCGGCGGTGCGGTGCCGGGTGCCGGTCTCCTCGGTGGGGATCGTCGGGTCCGGCACGAGCTGCACCCCGGCCCGCAGGATCTTGGTGATGTCCTTGTCGATGATCAGCGCGCCGTCCAGCTTGCACAGCTCGCGCAGCCGGGTCGCGGAGAACTCCACGTCGAGGACGAAGCCGCCGGTGCACAGCGACTCCACCGTCTTGTCCATACCCAGCACGATGAGGCCGCCCGTGTTGCCCCGGACGATCCGTTCCAGGCCGTCGCGCAGGCCGGTGCCGGGCGCGACGGCGCTCAGTGAGGCGCGCATCAGCCCGCCGTCGGCGCCGAGGGCGCCGCCGGACCTGCCGGCAGAGTCCCCCGCTGCCCTTCGGGCCGGGGTGGTGCCCCCGGCCCGGTCGTTGGCTGCCACTCTGCAATCCTCCGGTAGCTACGGATGCCCATTGCCTGCTCGGCGAGAGGCGAGACCAGGGCAAAGTTTACGTCGTCCGCGCTGTGGGGCGCGGAGAAGAGGACTCCGGCGGAGGTGGTGGGGGTTGCCCCCGGCGCCCCCTCCCCCCGCGGTCCCGCCTCCCGGCGGCCCTCCGTCACGCCCCCTACCGGCCCACGCCGCCCCCTGGGCCCGGGGGCCCGCCTCCCCGACCCCGCCGCCGATCACGACTTCCCCCCACCCCAACCACGGGCGCGGCGCGCACCGACGCGTCCCGCTTTGTCCGTTGCCGGCCCCGGACCTCCGCTCGGTGGGCACCTTTTTCCGCCGGGGGTGGTGGGTGGCTGTTGTGCCCGGACCTTCTGTCCGGTGAGCGGCTGCTCGCGCAGTTCCCCGCGCCCCTTTGGGGCGGGTCCGCCTCCGCGGAGACATCCGCCCCGTCAGGGGCGCGGGGAACTGCGCGACAAGCCACCCACTGGCCGTAGGACCGGGTACGACCGCAACTCGCCCCCTCGGGCGGAGACAGGGGCGCGGGGAACTGCGCGACAAGCCACCCACTGGCCGTAGGACCGGGTACGACCGCAACTCGCCCCCTCGGGCGGAAATAGGACCGTGACCCGCCGCCCCGAGGCGGAGAAGGCGCTCCCGGGGGCGCCCCGCCGGCCTACGGGCGGGACGCCCGCTGCGGAAGCGCCCGCAACGCGTCGGATATGTCCGCGACCTCAATCACCTTCATGCCGGCCGGAATCTTCCCCGGATCCGGCGGCACCAGCGCATGCGTGAAGCCGAGCCGGTGCGCCTCGGACAGGCGCCGCTGGACCCCGGTGACCCGCCGCACCTCCCCCGCCAGCCCCACCTCACCGATCGCCACCAGATTCTGCGGCAGCGGCGTATCGATCGCCGCACTGGCCAGCGCCAGCGCCACCGCGAGGTCGGCGGCCGGCTCGGACAGCTTCACCCCGCCGACCGTCGCCGTGTAGATGTCCTGCTTGCCGATCGCCTTGATACGGCCGCGCTGCTCCAGCACCGCCAGCATCATCGACACCCGGGAGGTCTCCAGACCCGAGGTGGTGCGGCGCGGCGAGGGGATCTGGGTGTCCACGGTGAGCGCCTGCACCTCGGCGACCAGCGGGCGGCGGCCCTCCAGCGTGACCGTCAGACACGTGCCGGGCACCGGCTCGTCACGCCGGGTCAGGAAGAGCCCCGACGGGTCGGCCAGCCCCACGATGCCCTCGTCGTGCAGCTCGAAGCAGCCCACCTCGTCGGTGGCCCCGTAGCGGTTCTTGATGCCGCGGATCAGCCGCAGCCTGGCGTGCCGGTCGCCCTCGAAGCTCAGCACCACGTCGACCAGGTGCTCCAGCAGCCGCGGACCCGCGATCGCGCCGTCCTTGGTGACATGGCCGACGAGCAGCGTGGACATGCCGCGCTCCTTCGACGCCCGGATCAGCGCCCCCGCGACCTCGCGGATCTGGGCCATGCCGCCCGGCGCGCCGTCGATCTCCGGGGAGGCGACGGTCTGCACCGAGTCCAGCACCAGCAGGGCCGGCTTCACATCGTCCAAGTGGCCCAGGACCGCCGACAGATCGGTCTCGGCGGCCAGGAACAGGTGGTCGGCCAGCGCGCCGATCCGGTCGGCGCGCAGCCGCACCTGCGAGGCGGACTCCTCGGCGGTGATGTAGAGCGTCGGCGACTGGGCGGAGGACGCCTTCGCCGCCACGTCCAGCAGCAGGGTGGACTTGCCGACGCCCGGCTCGCCCGCCACCAGCACCACGGCGCCGGGCACCAGCCCGCCGCCGAGCACCCGGTCCAGCTCGGGCACGCCGGTGGAGCGGGCGGTGGCCTGCCGGCCGTCCACATCGCCGATCCGCTGGGCCGCGGTCGTGACCCGGCCGGCCGCCGTCGTACGGACCGCGGGCGCGCCGCCGAACGCCTCGATGGTGCCCCAGGCCTGGCACTCGCCGCACCGGCCGAGCCACTTGACCGTGGTCCAGCCGCATTCGGCGCAGCGGTAGGAGGGACGGTCCTTCGGGGCGGGCTTACGGGTGGCCATGCGGTTCACCGTAGCGGTCGGGTACGACAGCGCGGACCGCGCGAGGGTCGGTCCGGGCCGGGGGCGGGCGGAAACCGAGCGGAAAGAGAGTCGGGCGCGCGATCGTACGATCACCCGTGTGAGGGGTCGTCCTGTCCCCTTTTGGGGCAGATCGCTACCCATAAGGATTAATGTCAGCCCGGAACGCCGCGGCGCGGGCCCTCGTTGGCCTACCGTCGCCCGGTGATGAGCAGGCAGGAGAGCCCCACGCAGAGCACCGGCGCGCACCGCAAGCACCGCGCGCCGGCCGGACGGGAGCGGAGCGGCCGGGACAGCGGACGCGGGACCACCGGTGACACCGGCTCCGCGACCGCCACCGCGCGCGCCCCGTTCCCGGACGCCGGCCACGGCAGGGAGCAGGGCGCCCGGAGCCGCGACCGGCGCCCGCAGGGCACGCTGCCCATGCAGCCGCCGGCCCACTACGAGCCGTATCTCGACGGCCTGTTCACGTACTGCCTGTCCGTCCTGTGCGAGCACGACGCCGCCGCGTCGGCCCTCGGCGAGGTGCTGGCGCTGGCCGAGCGCCAGCGGGCCAAGCTGCGCGATCCGGCGCTGCGGCCCCCCTGGCTGTACGCGCTGGCCCGCTGGGCCTGCCTGCGGCGGCTCGCCGCCGGCCCGCCCGCCGTACCGCCCGCCTCGGACGCGGTGGCCGAGCAGCGCCGGGCCCAACTGGCCGCGCTGGCCTGGCCCGAGGCGGCCGGCACCACCCCCGAGCAGCGCGAGGCGCTCGAACTCGCGGTGCGCCACCAGTTGTCGGCCCGCGAGGTCGCCCATGTGCTCGGCCTCGACCCGGAAGCGGCCCGCGCGCTGCTGGCCCAGGCCGCCTGCGCGGTGGAGCGCACCCGTACGGCGCTGGCGGTGGTGGACACCGGGCGCTGCCCGGCCCTCGTCCGACTCGCCGGAGACGCCCGGGTCCTGCTCGGCCCGGCGCTGCGCGACGAGTTGGTGCGGCACGTGGACGACTGCGGGGCGTGTCGGCGCACGGCCGAGCGGGTGGTGGCGGCCGGCCCCTGGCCGGGGGCGGCCGGCCCGTCGGACACCGCCGACGCGACCGCGGTGCTCGCCCTGGTCGAGGCGCCCCGCTCGGCGGCGTACGCGGCGCAGCTGTACGCGATGGACGCCGGCCTCGGCCGGACCCGCGACGCCACGCCCCGCTTCGACCGGCGCGGTTTTCCGCTCGGCCTCAAGGACCGGGCCGCCCGGCGGGCGCGGCTGCGGCACCGGGCGGTGACCGGCACCGTGGTGGCGGCGGTGATCGCCGCGCCCGTGCTCGCCCTGTGGGCCGCCTACCACGCCGCGCCGCTCGGAGAGGGCCAGGCCTCGGACCGCGCCACCAGCGAGCCGGACGGGCTCGACGGCGTGTCCTACGAGAGAGCGGGCGGTTCGGGGGCGGCGCGGCGCGGGACGGGCCTCGGGGGCGGGTCGGGCGCGCCCGGCCTCAGCCTTCCCACGGCCACCACGGTCGCCGTGTCCTCGCCCCCCGCGCCGCCGCCCGCCGACGGCTCCGGATATGTGACGGTCGCCGCCCACGCGGGGACGGGGCGCACCGTGGTCGTCCTCACCGCGGTGGGCGACGAGCCGGTGCGGTGGCAGGCGTCCACCTCGGCCTACTGGCTGCGGCTGTCGGACCGGGGCGGCAGTCTCCAGCCCGGACAGTCGGTCACCGTGGCGATCACCGCGGACCGCTCCCTCGAACCCGAGGGCTCCTGGGACGCCCGGATCGGCTTCACCCCGGGCCACGCGACGGTCATCCTGCACGGTTCGTCCACCCGGTCCGTCCCGCCCCCGGTCCCGGCCTCCCCGGCCCCCGCGCCGACGACCCCGGCCCCGGTCCCCACCACACCCAAGCCCGCACCGCCGCCGCCCACCGCGAGCCCTACCCCCACCCCGAGCGACTCCCCGTCGCCGCCACCGTCCTCGCCACCGCCGCCCACCACCCCCGCGCCCACCGCCGGCTGATCGCCGTAACCACTCCCGGGTCGTATCCGCAGGCGAAAGCAGGACACGCGGGCCGTAAGCCGCAGCCCCCGCTCATGCGGCGAGCGCAGATCCGCCACCGGAACTGGCCGCGTGGGAAGCCGCAGGGGTAGGAAAGGGACCGGCCGGGCGCCCAAGGGCCGCGGCGCCGGCCGCCTACGCCTTCAGGGGGCATCGTGAGGACGATTCGTTCAGCACGGGCAGGACGTTCAGCAGGTTCGGCACGTTCCACCGCCAGCGCGGCCGGCTTAGCCGCCGCGTCCGTACTGCTCGGCCTGACCGCCGGGCCGGCCCGGGCCGACACGCCCGCCTACGCGATCCAGGATCTCGGCACCCTCGGCGGCACTTCCAGCCTCGCCGTCGCGGTCGACCACGACACGGTGGTCGGCAACTCCCAGCTCACCGGCAACACCACCACCCACGCCTTCGCCTACGACCGCCGCACCCAGCAGATCGAGGACCTCGGCACCCTCGGCGGCCCGAGCAGCACGGCCGTCGCGGTGCACGGCCGCTATGTCATCGGGAACTCCCCGACCGCCACCGGCGCGAGCCACGGCTTCGTCTACGACCTGCGCCAGCACACCCTGACCGACATCGGCACCCTCGGCGGCAGCACCAGCACCGTCGGCGAGCTGAGCGGGAACATTCTCGTGGGCAGTTCGAGCCTGGCGGGCGACACCCTCACCCACGGCTTCGTCTACAACGTCAGAACCCACCGGATGAAGGACATCGGCTCCCTCGCCGGACCGACCGGCGGCAGCGGCGCCGGCGAGATCCTCCAGGACCGCTATGTCGTCGGCAACTCCACCGTGACCGGCCAGCCCTCGACCGTGCTGCACGGCTATGTCTACGACCTGCGGACGCGCACCTTCACCGACATCGGCACGCACGGCGCCGCGAGCAGCACGGTCAACGACGCGGCCGGCCACACCGTCGTCGGGACCTACCCGCTGGGCGGCGGCAACTTCGGCGGCACCCACGGCTTCGCGTACAACGTGCGGACCGGGGCGTGGACCGACCTCGGCACGAATCTGTTCGTGCACCCGCTGGTCGGCGGGCACACCGTCGTCGGGTCGGACAGCATGGTCGGCTGGGCGTACGACCTGAAGACCAACACCCAGGCCCTGGTCGGCGGGATCGGCGTCACCGAGCCCAAGGCGATCAGCGGGAATCTCGTCGTCGGCAACTACTACGCAGCCAACTCCTTCGGCTTCGCCTACCGCGCCGACACCGGCACCCTCACCAAGCTCCCGTCACTGGGCGGCCTCAACTCCCAGGCGGTCGGGACCGACCACGCGGGCGAGATCGTCGGCCAGGCGGCCACCACGCCGCCGGACATCTTCACCGCGAACGGCGCCTACCACGCGGCGTTGTGGACCCCGCAGCCCTGACCCCCGGGACCGCGCCGCCGGCCGTTCAGGCCACCGGGTCTGCCGGGTGGGGAGCCACCAGCGGCAGGCCCGGTGCGGCCACCCGCGCGTCGCACAGGCCGACCAGCTGCTCGTACGCGGCCGGGCCCATCAGCTCGGTCAGCTCCGGCTTGTAGGACACATAGACGGGTTCGCCGGCGCCGTGCGCGGACGTCGCCGAGGTGCACCACCAGTGCAGGTCGTGGCCGCCCGGCCCCCAGCCGCGCCGGTCGTACTCCCCGATCGAGACGACCAGCACGCGGCTGTCGTCCGGCCGGTCCACCCAGTCGAAGGTGCGGCGGATCGGCAGCTGCCAGCAGACGTCCGGCTTGGTCTCCAGCGGCTCGCGCCCCTCGCGCAGGGCCAGCGCGTGCAGCGCGCAGCCCTGGCCGCCGGGGAATCCGGCCCGGTTGGCGAAGACGCAGGCGCCGTCGACGACCCGGGTCTGCCGCTCGCCGTCCTCGTTCTCCTCGGCCCAGTAGCCGTCGTCCCCGGCGCCGAAGGGGTGGAACTGCCAGGTCTCCGGGGTGAGCCGCGCCACATGGGAGGCGACCCGCTTCTCGTCGTCGTCATCGGCGAAGTGCGCGCCCAGCGAACAGCAGCCCTCGGCGCCGTGCCCGGCGACGATGCCCTGGCAGCCGCTGCCGAAGATGCACGTCCAGCGCGAGGTGAGCCAGGTCAGGTCGCAGCGGAAGACCTGCTCCTCGTCGGCCGGGTCCATGAACTCCACCCAGGCCCGCGGGAAGTCCAGCTCCGCCTCGTCCGGCGCGCGCTCGCCGTCACCGCCGCCATTGCCCCTGCTTCTGCCGCCGCCCTTACGGGTCTTCGCCTTCGCCACGCGCCCAAGCGTATGCCGTACGACCGGAATGCGCGGAATGCCACAACGGGACTCGTATACGCCGGTCGTCCGCCCGGCGAACGCGGGGCCGCTCGCGCTAGCGTCAGCCCATGCGACTCGGAGTGCTCGATGTGGGATCCAACACCGTCCATCTGCTGGTGATGGACGCGCATCCGGGCGCGCGCCCGCTCCCCGCCTACTCGCACAAGGCGGAACTGCGGCTGGGCGAGCTGCTCGACGCGCGGGGCGCGATCAGCGAGGCGGGCGTCGACCGGCTGGTGACCACGGTGGCCGACGCGGTCCGGGTCGCCGAGGACAAGGGCGTCGAGGACGTGCTGCCGTTCGCCACCTCGGCGGTGCGGGAGGCGGCCAACGGCGAGGAGGTGCTGGCCCGGGTCGAGCGGGAGACCGGGGTACGGCTGACCGTGCTGTCCGGCGAGGACGAGTCCCGGCTGACCTTCCTGGCGGTACGCCGCTGGTACGGCTGGTCGGCCGGCCGCCTGCTGGTGCTGGACATCGGCGGCGGCTCGCTGGAGGTCGGCTTCGGCATGGACGAGTACCCGGCCGCGGCGGTGTCGCTGCCGCTGGGCGCCGGCCGGCTGACCGTCGCCCGGCTGCCCGGCGATCCGCCCTCCCACCACGACGTGCGCGCCCTGCGCCGCCATGTCCGGGCCGAAATCGCCCGTACGGTCGCGGACTTCGCCCGGCTGGGCCGCCCGGACCTGACGGTCGGCACCTCGAAGACGTTCCGCCAGCTGGCCAGGATCGCGGGCGCGGCCCGCAGCGCGGAGGGGCTCTACGTCCAGCGCACGCTGCGGCGCTCCGCGCTGGAGGAATGGGTGCCGAAGCTGTCCGCCATGACCGCGGCCCGCCGGGCGGCCCTCCCGGGCGTCTCCGAGGGCCGCGCCCGCCAGCTTCTCGCGGGCGCGCTGGTCGCCGAGGGGGCGATGGATCTCTTCGGCGTCGAAGAGCTGGAGGTCTGCCCGTGGGCGCTGCGGGAGGGCGTCATCCTCCGCAAGCTCGACGTCATGGTCACCGAGCCGTCGAAGGCGGTGGCCGAGCCGGACACGGTGGCCGAACGCGGCACGTCCGTCACGGCGGTCGCCCACGGCAGGCGCCGCCCCACGCCGTGACGGGGCCCGCCCGGGGTGCTGGGTCCCGGCCGCGTCCGGACCTCCCGCCCGGTGGGCGCCTTGTCGCGCAGTTCCCCGCGCCCCTTTTTCCGCTCGGGGCGGTGGGTTGCGGTCGTGTCCGGATCTTCTGTCCGGCGGTGGGCTGGTCGCGCAGTTCCTCGCGCCCCTGACGGGGCGGATGTCTCTGCGGAGGCGGACCCGCCCCAAGGGGGCGCGGGGAACTGCGCGGGCAACCGGTCACCGGCCGGTGGTCCGGTGACGGGGCGCGGCAGCCGGTCGGGTCGGTGGCCCCGCGGGGTCGCGGCCCCGCAGGGGCGCGGGGAACTGCGCGAGTAACCCGCCACCGGGCAGAAGGTCCGGAAACAACCCCAACCCACCACCCCAGGTGGAAGGGGCGCGGGGAACTGCGCGACAAGCCACCCACCGGCCGGTGGGGCGGGTACGACCGCGGCCCACCGCCCCGGGTGGAAGGGGCGCGGGGAACTGCGCGAGAAGCCACCCACCGGCCGGTGGGGCGGGTTCGGGCGCACCCCGCGTCCCCGGTGGCAAAAGGATCGCGCGCCCCGGGGCGCCACCCGGAGCCTGACCGGTGGGACCGCCCGTAGGGCACCGTACGCTGTGAGGCGTGGCTCGACGACGGGATTCCCAGCGACGTGGCGGCACGGCGGACGCCGGCCGCGACGCCTGCGTGCCGGACGTCAAGGTCGCCCTGTCCACCGCCTCGGTCTACCCGGAGTCGACCGCCACCGCCTTCGAGATCGCCGCCCGGCTCGGCTACGACGGCGTCGAGGTGATGGTGTGGACCGACCCGGTCAGCCAGGACGTCGACGCGCTGCGGCGCCTCTCGGACTACCACGGCATCCCGATCCTCGCCGTGCACGCCCCCTGCCTGCTGATCACGCAGCGCGTGTGGTCCACCGACCCCTGGGTCAAGCTCCAGCGCGCCAAGAAGGCCGCCGACCTGCTCGGCGCCTCCACCGTGGTGGTGCACCCCCCGTTCCGCTGGCAGCGCGGCTACGCCCGGGACTTCGTGGCCGGCATCTGGCGGATGGCCGACGAGACCGACGTACGGTTCGCCGTCGAGAACATGTACCCCTGGCGCTACCGCGACCGCGAAATGCTCGCCTACGCCCCCGACTGGGACGTCTCCCAGGACGACTACCGCCACTTCACCGTGGACCTGTCCCACACCGCCACCTCGCGGGTGGAGGCGCTGGCCATGGTGCGCCGGATGGGTGACCGGCTCGCCCATGTGCACCTCGCGGACGGCGTCGGCTCGGCGAAGGACGAGCACCTGGTGCCGGGGCGCGGCAATCAGCCGTGCGCCGAGCTGCTGGGGTCCCTGGCCGGCTCCGGGTTCACCGGCCATATCGTGGTCGAGGTCAACACCCGGCGGGCGATGTCCGCGGCCGAGCGGGAGACCGACCTGGCCGAGGCGCTGGCCTTCACCCGGCTGCACCTGGCCGCCGCCGCCGCGAAGGTCAGCCGCTGAGCCCCGCCGGACCGGTCCCCACCTCCGGCACCGCATAGCACGTACGTCCCCCCTCGTCCCGTATCGCGGACCGTATGTCCGAATCCTGGGCGACCGGCGTACCCTCGTCAGCACGCCGCGGGGCGGCCGGTGGAACGAACCGCCCGGCACCGATCAGCAAGGATCAGCCCCGGCGGCGAGCCGATTCGCGAGTGAACCCAAGGGAGTGGACACCGTGCCCGAGCTGAGGTCACGTACGGTCACCCACGGCCGGAACATGGCGGGCGCCCGCGCGCTGATGCGCGCCTCCGGCGTCGCCGACGCCGACATCGGCAAGCCGATCGTCGCGGTCGCCAACAGCTTCACCGAGTTCGTACCCGGGCACACCCACCTCCAGCCGGTCGGCCGGATCGTCTCCGAGGCGATCTCGGCCGCGGGCGCGGTGCCCCGCGAGTTCAACACCATCGCGGTGGACGACGGCATCGCCATGGGCCACGGCGGCATGCTCTACTCCCTGCCGTCCCGGGACCTGATCGCCGACTCGGTGGAGTACATGGTCGAGGCGCACTGCGCCGACGCCCTGATCTGCATCTCCAACTGCGACAAGATCACCCCCGGCATGCTGATGGCGGCCCTGCGGCTGAACATCCCGACCGTCTTCGTCTCCGGCGGCCCGATGGAGGCCGGCCAGGCGACCCTGGTCGACGGCACGGTCCGCAAGCTGGACCTGATCAACGCGATCTCCGACGCGGTGAACGAGAACGTGTCCGACGCGGACATCCTCCGTATCGAGGAGAACGCCTGCCCCACCTGCGGTTCGTGTTCCGGCATGTTCACCGCCAACTCGATGAACTGCCTCACCGAGGCGATCGGCCTGGCGCTGCCCGGCAACGGCTCGGTGCTCGCCACCCACACCGCGCGCAAGGCCCTCTACCAGCGGGCCGGCGCCACCGTGGTGGACCTGGCCAAGCGCTACTACGAGCAGGACGACGCGACGGTGCTGCCGCGCGCCATCGCCACCACGGCCGCCTTCGAGAACGCCATGGCCCTGGACATCTCGATGGGCGGCTCCACCAACACGATCCTGCACCTGCTGGCCGCCGCCCAGGAGGCCGAGCTGGACTACGGCCTCACCCAGATGGACGAGGTCTCCCGGCGGGTCCCCTGCCTGGCCAAGGTGGCGCCGAATGTCGCGCCCGGCGGTACGTACTACATGGAGGACGTGCACCGGGCCGGCGGCATCCCGGCGATCCTCGGTGAGCTCTACCGGGGCGGGCTGCTCAACGAGGACGTGCACACCGTCCACTCGGCCTCGGTCAAGGACTGGCTGGAGACCTGGGACGTCCGCGGCGGCTCACCCTCCGCGGAGGCGGTGGAGCTGTTCCACGCCGCGCCCGGGTGTGTCCGCTCCGCGCTGGCCTTCTCGCAGTCCGAGCGCTGGGAGACCCTCGACACCGACGCGGCCGGCGGCTGCATCCGTGACGTCGCCCACGCCTACTCCGCCGACGGCGGCCTCGCGGTGCTGCGCGGCAATCTGGCGGTGGACGGCGCGGTGGTCAAGACCGCGGGGGTCGACGAGTCGATCTGGACCTTCGAGGGCCCGGCCGTGGTGTGCGAGTCCCAGGAGGAGGCCGTCGACAAGATCCTCCGCAAGGAGGTCACCCCCGGTGATGTCGTCGTCATCCGCTACGAGGGCCCGCGCGGCGGCCCCGGTATGCAGGAGATGCTCTACCCCACGTCCTTCCTGAAGGGCCGCGGCCTCGGCAAGTCCTGCGCCCTGATCACCGACGGCCGCTTCTCCGGCGGCACCTCGGGCCTGTCCATCGGCCACGCCTCTCCGGAGGCGGCCTCGGGCGGCACCATCGCGCTGGTCGAGGACGGCGACCGCATCCGGATCGACATCCCCAACCGCACGATGGAACTCCTCGTTCCCCAGGAGACCCTCGACACCCGCCGCGCCGCGCTGAACGGCGTCTACGCCCCGAAGAACCGCGAGCGCAAGGTCTCGGCCTCGCTGCGCGCCTACGCGGCGATGGCCACCAGCGCGGACAAGGGCGCGGTGCGCGACGTCAGCAAGCTCGAAGGCTGATTTTTCCTCAGTCTTTCCGTCGGTCTTTCCGTTGACGGCCCGCCCCCGCCCCTTCCGGCGCGGGGGCGGGCCGTCGCCGCGCCCGGGGCCCCGGCGGCGGTGAACGGCCGCCGGCCGACACCCCGCCGGGCTCCTCGCCGGCCGCCCCGGAGGGATAGGGTGGAGCCTTCCCGAGACCAGCCCCGGAGGTGACTGTCCGGTGTCCGACAGCTTCGTCCACCTGCACAATCACACGCAGTTCTCGCTCCTCGACGGCGCCCAGAAACTGCCCATCCTCTTCAAGAAGATCGAGGAGGAGGGCATGCCGGCGGTCGCCATGAGCGACCACGGCAACATGTTCGGCGCGTACGAGTTCTACCAGGTGGCGAAGAAGACCCCGGTCAAGCCGATCATCGGGATCGAGGCCTATCTGGCCCCCGAGTCGCGCCGCTACAAGAAGCCCGTCTTCTGGGGCCCCGGCGGTCAGCGGGCCGTCTCCGACGACGGCGAGGGCAAGGACGTCAGCGGCGGCGGCCGGTTCACCCACATGACGATGTGGGCCGAGAACGCCACCGGGCTGCGCAACCTCTTCCGGCTGTCCTCGCTCGCCTCCTTCGAGGGCTACTACAGCAAGCCCCGGATGGACAAGGAGCTGATCTCCGAGCACGCCGGCGGCATCATCGCCACCACCGGCTGCCCCTCCGGCGAGGTCCAGACCCGGCTGCGTCTCAACCAGGAGGACGAGGCGCTGAAGGCGGCCGCCGAATACCAGGAGATCTTCGGGAAGGAAAACTACTTCCTGGAGCTGATGGACCACGGCCTCGACCTGGAGCGCAACGTCCGCGAGGGCCTGATGCGCATCGCCAAGCAGCTGAACATCCCGCTGCTGGCCACCAACGACTCGCACTACGTGCACGAGAGCGAAGCCGACTCCCACGACACCCTGCTGTGCATCGGCGTGGGCAAGAACAAGGACGACCCGAACCGCTTCCGCTTCAACGGCACCGGCTACTACATCAAGACCGCCGCCGAGATGCGCGAGCTGTTCGCCGAGCTGCCCGAGGCGTGCGACAACACCCTGCTGGTCGCCGAGCGGATCCAGTCCTACGACGAGGTCTTCGGCGAAGTCGACCAGATGCCGCAGTTCGACGTCCCCGAGGGCGAGACCCAGGAGTCGTGGCTGCGCAAGGAGTGCATGCGCGGGCTGGAGCGGCGCTACGGCTCGCCGATCCCGGCCGAGGTGATGGAGCGCTTCGAGATCGAGATGAAGGTCATCGGTCCGATGGGCTTCTCCTCGTACTTCCTCGTCGTCGCCGACATCTGCAAGTACGCGCGGGACAACGGCGTGCCGGTCGGCCCCGGCCGCGGATCGGCGACCGGATCGCTGGTCGCGTACGCCACCCGGATCACCGAGCTGGACCCGCTGGAGCACGGGCTGCTGTTCGAGCGGTTCCTGAACCCCGAGCGGATCAGCCCGCCCGATGTCGACCTCGACTTCGACGACCGCCAGCGCGACCGGATGGTCCGCTATGTCACCGAGAAGTACGGCGAGGAGTACACCGCCCAGGTCAACACCTTCGGCACCATCAAGGCCAAGGCCGCCATCAAGGACTCCTCCCGGGTCCTGGGCTACCCCTTCTCGATGGGCGACCGGATCACCAAGGCGCTGCCGCCCGACGTGATGGGCAAGGGCATCCCGCTCGACGGCATCTTCGACCCCGGCCACCCCCGCTACGGCGAGGCGGGCGAGGTCCGGCAGATGTACGACAACGAGCCGGACGTCAAGAAGGTCATCGACACCGCCAAGGGCATCGAGGGCCTGGTCCGCACCACCGGCGTGCACGCCTGCGCGGTCATCCTCTCCAAGACCCCCCTGCTCGACTTGATCCCGCTGCACAAGCGGGACAAGGACGGCGTGATCATCACCGGATTCGACTACCCCAGTTGCGAATCCATGGGCATGATCAAGATGGACTTCCTGGGTCTGCGCAACCTGGGCATCATCGATCACGCGATCAAGGTCATCAAGGACAACCGCGGCATCGAACTGTCCACCGAGAGCATGCCGTTGGACGACGTCAAGACCTATGAACTGCTGGCCCGCGGCGACACCCTGGGCGTCTTCCAGCTCGACGGCGGCCCGATGCGGCAGCTGCTGAGGCTGATGGAGCCCACCCGGTTCGAGGACATCGCCGCCGTACTGGCGCTCTACCGTCCCGGCCCGATGGCGGCCAACGCGCACACCAACTACGCGCACCGCAAGAACGGCCGGCAGGCCATCGAGCCGATCCACCCCGAACTCAAGGACCCGCTGGAGCCGATCCTCGGCACCACCTTCCATCTGCTGGTCTACCAAGAGCAGATCATGGCCATCGCCCGCCAGCTGGCCGGTTACACCCTCGGCGGCGCCGATGTGCTGCGCCGCGCGATGGGCAAGAAGAAGCCGGCCGAACTGGCCGCGCAGTGGCAGAAGTTCCACGACGGAATGCTCGGGAACGACTACTCCGAGGAGTCCATCAAGGCGCTGTGGGACGTCATGCTGCCGTTCTCCGGCTACGCGTTCAACAAGTCGCACACCGCCGGCTACGGACTGGTGTCCTACTGGACCGCGTATCTCAAGGCCAACTACCCGGCCGAGTACATGTCCGCGCTGCTCACCTCGGTGGACGACGACAAGGACAAGGCGGCGGTCTATCTGGCCGACGCCCGCAAGATGGGCATCCGGGTGCTGGCGCCGGATGTGAACGAGTCGGTGGCGGACTTCACCGCCGTCGGCGAGGACGTGCGGTTCGGGCTGAAGTCGGTGCGCAATGTGGGCACCGGCGTCATCGACTCGCTGGTGGGGACGCGCAAGTCCAAGGGCAAGTACACCTCGTTCGCCGACTTCCTGCAGAAGTCCGAGATCAACGCGCTCAACAAGCGCGCGGTGGAATCCCTCATCAAGGCCGGCGCGTTCGACTCCCTCGGCCACACCCGGATGGGCCTGTCGGCCGCCCACGACGTGGCGATCGACGCGGTGATCCCGGTGAAGAAGGCGGAGGCCTACGGCCAGGACGACCTGTTCGGCTCGCTCGACGACGGCGGCGGTGACGCCGAGGCCAGCTTCGGCCTCGATGTGGCCATCGGGGAGACCGAGTGGCCGCGCAAGCAACTCCTCACCATCGAGCGGGAGATGCTCGGCCTGTATGTCTCCGCGCACCCGCTGGACGGCGCCGAGCACATCCTGGCGCGCAACCGCAGCACCTCCATCGCGGACCTGATCGCCTCCGGCCAGACCCAGGGCGTGGTGAAACTCTCCGGGTTGATCACCGGCGTCGAGCGCCGGATGACCAAACAGGGCAACGCCTGGGCGATCGTCTACCTCTCCGACCGTGACGCCTCGATCGAGGTGTGCTTCTTCCCCGCGTCCTACCAGCTCGTCCAGCACGCGCTGATCGAGGACAGCGTGGTCGCGGTCACCGGGCGGATCAACGACCGTGACGGCTCCATCAACATCGCCGGCCAGGAACTCCTCGAACTCGACATCTCCTCAGCCGAGTTCGGCGGCAAACCCCCGGTCCAGCTCTTCATGCGCGCCCACAAGGTCAATCCCCCCGCGATCAGCGAACTCCGCCGCATCCTCGCCGCCCACCCCGGCGAAAGCCCGGTCCGCGTCCGCGTCCAGGGCCGCGAGAAGACCACCGTCTACGAGCTGGGTTTCCTCGTCAACCACGAGACGATCGCCTCGGAGATCAAGGGCAGCTTCGGCCTGGAGACATGGCTGGGCGTGGCCTAGCCGGCGCCCGGCCTGACCGGCAGCGGCCCCTGGGGTCCGCTGCCGGCGCTCGGAGTCGCTGTCGTCGGCATGGATGACGATGGCATCAGGCCCGGGGTCCGCCGGAAGCCCCACCGTGGCGACACCCCCGTAGCCAGGGCCCCGGCCGGCCCCGCCACCCCCGCCCCCGGGATGGGTTGACGGAAAGTGACCCGGCGCCAGGCGGGGTCTGGTGGAATGGGCGGAGCGAGCTGGGGGGCCGAGGGGTTGGTGTACGAGGGGGCACGGGGGGCAGGCCACGGGGGTGCGGGGCATCCTCGGCGGCGGCCTGCGGTGCTGCCCGGGATACCGCTCTTCCCCGGGGTCGCCGACTATCCGCACTGGGCCGCGCGGCTGGACGACCTCGGCGTACGGCACACCGCGCAGGCGCTGCTCCCCGCCGCCGCGGCCGGCGCGCCGGCCGCCGGGTTCAAAGTGCTGGACGGTCTGTGGTTCCGGGGCCGGGGGCTGGCCTGGCAGCGGGTGGACCGGGCGTATGTCGCGCGCTGGCGCCAGGGCCGCGCCGCCGCCGCCGAGGCGCTCGCCGACCGCCTGGACGCGGCGCTGGCCGCCGACGCGATGTGCCTGCGACGCGTGGTCCTCTACGAACTCGCCGTGCTGCTCCAGGACAAGCCGGGCCCGGAACGCGCCCGGACCGCGATATCGCTCGGGCTCGCCGCCGGGGAGGCCGACATCCTCGCCGCCGCCCTCGGTGCGGCCCTGCCGCTGGGCGGGCTGGACCGCGAGGCGGCCGAGGGCGTCCAGAGCGCCTGGGAGCACGGACGGCTGCGGCGCGCCACCGCCCTGGCCGCCAGGCTGCCGGCCGCTCCGGCCGACCCCCTGCTGGCCGAGCTGCTGGCGGCGATCGCCGGGGCCGCCCGCGAGGCCGACGCCCTGCTGGCGGAGGCGGCCCGCCGCGCGGACGGCGGCGACGACGCGGCCGCCGCCCGCGCCTATCTGCGGGCCGCCCGGCTGGCGGCCGACGACGAGCGGGCGCTGGCCGGCCTGCTGCGGACGACCCCGGACACCCCCGCCCCCGAGGTGCGCGCCGAGTGGGAAGGCGACGCGTTACGGGTGCGCTGGACCGACTGGACCGGCTGGACCGACGACACCGCTCCGGTCGACCACACCGATCTCGGCTTCCATGTCGTCCGCCACCTCGCCGACCACCCCGAGGAGTCGGTCCGGCTCGGGTCCGGCCACGGCCGCGCGGGAATCCTCGACACCGGCGCGGTGACCGGCACCCGGGTGCGCTATTCCGTCCTGCCCATCGGCGACGGCCGGATCGCCGGCCTCCCCCGGACGAGCACGCCGCTGCTGGTCGCCCCCGAGGTGACGGACCTGGAGGTCACCTCGGGTCGCTCCGGCGTGACCGGGACCTGGCGGGCGCCGGACACCGCCGCGGCCGTACGCGTGGTCCGGCTCGGCCCCCGTGGCCCCGCCGACACCGAAGCCGACACCGAAACCGAAACCGACGCCGATACCGAACTGCCCTGCCGCCGCGACGGCTTCGAGGACCCGGCGACCGCCCCCGGTCCCCGCGCCTACCTGATCGGCTGCGACTACCGCGCCCCGGACGGCACCATCGTCAGCTCGCCGGGCCGGTGGGCCGGCGCCGTCATGGAGGAGTGGCCGCAGCCGGTGACCACGCTGACCGTGCTGGCCGCCGGACCGCTCGGGGACGCCGTACGGCTGGACTGGCCCGCCCCGGCCCGCGGCGAGGTACGGATCGTGCCGTGGGACGACGACCCGCCCGCGCCGGGCACCGATCTCACCGGCGAACTACCGCACTTACCAAGCCCGTTGATCACCGACCCGGCCGAGAGCATCACGGTGGCGCCCGGCGCCGCCCTGCGGATCGTCGCGGTCGGGGTGCTGGGCCGGCACGCGGTGGCCGGCCCGAGCCTGCTGGTCGAGGCTCTGCCGGAGATCGGCGGGCTGCGGGCCGAACGCCTGCCGGACGACGAGATCCGGGTGGTCCTCGACTGGCCGCCGTCGGCCGCGACGCTGATGGTCGGCCGGGAGCAGGACGGCCGGTCGGACGAGCGGCCCCTGACCCGCAGTGCCTACCTCCGCGCCGGGCTGCGGCTGCCCGCCACCGGCTCGGCCTGCGCGGTGACCGTACGAGCGGTGAGCACCCCCGGCGCCGACCTGGTGCTCGGTGGCGCGGCCCGGATCGAGCTGCCGCCGCAAGTACGCGTCGACTACCGGCTGTTGAAGCCGGGCTGGCGGGGTGGCGCCCGGCGGACCGTGGTCGTGCGGGCAGTCCTGCCCGGGAGTACCGGCCCGGCGGCACCCGACGCGGCCGGTGAACCGCCGGCCGCCCCCGGCTGCCCGGACTTCCTGCTCGTCGGCCGGCCGGCCGTGCCGCCGCTGCACCCCGGCCAGGGCACCGCCGAACTGCGGCTGCCCGGCGCCCGCCTGACCTCCGGCGAACCGGTGCACATCGAGCTCGACCTGCGCGACCGCGCCCGCCCCTACCTGCTGCGCGGGTTCCTGCTCGGCGCCCACTCCGCCGACGCCCGCCTCGACCACCCAACGCCCGACACTCTGGTGGTGCGCTGACATGCCCATGGTTCTGTGTCCCTACTGTTTCACCTCGACCCGGGCCGCGGCCCTGGAGTACCGGTGCCTGATGTCGAGCACCGGCGTGCGCGGCAGCGCGCCCTGCGCACCCCGGCCCGACGACCGCTGGGCGCTGTTCTCCGGCAACCCGGCGGGCGGCCGTAGCGCGCTGCGCGGCCCGATCTTCGCCCCGCCCAAGGGCGCGGGCCGGGCCGGCGGCAGGGCGCCGTGCCCCGACTGTGGCGTGCAGACGCCCGTCCGGGTCTGCCCCGACTGCCACACTGACCTGCCCACCGACTACTGCGACCAGGACAGCCGGATCATCGCGCTGATCGGTCCCAAGGCGGCCGGCAAGAGCACCTATGTCACCGTGCTCGCCCATGAGTTGCGCCATCGCGTCGGCCAGGCCATCGACGCCTCGCTGTCCGCCATGGGCACCACCACCCAGAACCGCTACCGGCAGTTGGAGGATTCCCTCTACGACCGGTTGCTGCTGCCCGGCCCCACCCAGCCGGCCGCGATGCGCTTCAACGACCCGCTGCTGTTCCGGCTGAGCCTGCCCCGGCGCGGTCTGGCCGGGATGCGCGGCGGCAGCAGGCACACCGCGCTGGTCTTCTTCGACGCGGCCGGCGAGGACCTGGCCAGCGCCGAGGCGATGGACCGCTTCACCGCGTATCTGGCCGCCGCCGACGGTGTGATCGTGCTGGTCGACCCACTGCAACTGCGGCCGGTCCGGGACCGGTTGACCGGCAGCAGCGCCTCGCTGCCGTCGATCGAGACGGCACCGGAGCAGATCGTGGCCGATCTCGCGGCCCAACTGCGCCGCCACGGGCGGGGCCAGGAGAAGGGCAAGGTCACCACACCGGTCGCGGTCGCCCTCACCAAGTCCGATGTGCTGGAAAGCATGCTCGATCCCTCCTCGCCGCTGCTGCGTTCGGCGCCCTATCCGGACGGCGCGCTGGACGAGGCCGACCGGACGGCCGTCCACCAGGAGGTCAGGGCGCTGCTGGAGGAATGGGACGGCGGGCTGCTGCACCGGCGGCTGGAACGGGACTTCGCCCACTTCTCGCTCTTCGGGCTGAGCGCGCTGGGCGCCGCCCCCACCGCGGACGCGCCCGCCGACGCGCCCAAGGCCGGGCTCCAGCCGCGCCGGGTGGAGGACCCGCTGCTGTGGCTGCTGGGCCTGCGCGGACTGATCCCGGTGCGGTCCGCCAAGAAGGCGGAGTCCGGACAGAGAACGCAGTCCGCCAGGAAGGGGCGCTGACCATGCGGGAGTTGCCACCGCCCCCGGGCCTGCCCCAACTGCACTACACCTCCGCCGCCGCCGACAGTGCCGGCACAGGATCGGGTTTCCGCTTCACCGCGGTCGGTTCCGGCGCGGACCCGGGCGCACTGCGCCAAGTGGAGCCGCTGCTCGGCTACGAGCCGCCGAACAGCTCCCCTGCCCGCCCCACCGCCGCCGAACTCGCCGATTTCCCGGTGTCGTTCGGCTTCGGCCGCCTCCCGGACGGCAGCGGTCTGCTGAGCCGTACGGTCTACACCGGCGCCGACTACAGCGGCCGGTACGGCAACTTCCACGCGCACGCCCTGCTGCTGCCCGGCGGGGCGGAGCTGCCGGGCGGGCTGCTGCCGATCGAGGCCTGGGAGTCCCCCGACTGGCTGTCGGCCACCCCGGCGGAGTCCGAGCCGGAGCCGCTGACCCGGTTACGGCGCGGCGGGCGGTTCGGCCACGACGTCCTGACCGCTTTCGCCCGCAGCCGGGCCGGCCGGCTGGCCGCCGTACTGTCGGACGTGCGGCTGCTGTTCGCCGCCGAGCCCGGTCCGCCGCTGGTGGTGGTGGAGGAGGACGCGGAGCGGATCGCGTACTGGATCGCCCTGGCCTGTGGCACGCTTCCCCGCGACCGGGCCGCCGCGCTGACCTTCACCACCTACACCCGGCGGCCGTATCTGGCCGAGCAGCAGATCATCGGGGTGCTCCCGGACGTCGACTTCGGCTTCAGCCGGGCCGAACTCACCCACCAGTACCGCGTCCACCACTGCCTGGGCGGGCCGTCCAGCCCGCCCGGCGAGGACGACGTATGGGCCGAGGTCGCCGCCCGTGTCTGGCTGGCCGGCCGCCCGGACCTCTTCCACACCACCCCCGAACGGCTCGCCGCCGGGCCCACCGCCTCCGACTGCCCCGCGCCCGCCGACCCCTTCGCGGCGCCGCCGCTCGCCGCGCTCGCGCTGTCCGCCGGTATCCCGCTGGACCGAGCCGGCCGCGCCGCCGCCGCCCGCTGGGCGGTGCCCCGGGCCGGCCAGGGCGACCCCGCGTTCTGGCGGACGTTCCTGGAAGCGCTGCTGACCGAGCCGCCGGGGGAGCGGCGGCCGGGAGCGGCCGCGGCCGACGACGAGCAGGTGCTGTTCGACCTGCTCGCCGAACTCGGCACCCGCCAGCCGGTGGAGGTCACCGAACCGCTGGTGGCCGCGCTCGTCCGGCGGGCGGTCCACGACGGCGGTCCGGTGCCCCGGCCCGAGCGCGTCGAACTGACCGAGGCGGGGCGGCGGTCGCTGGCGCGCGAGACCGCGCACCCGCTGGTCGGCCAACTGACCGACGAGGCGACGCCGTTGAGCCGGATACTGGCGCTGCTGAGACTCAGCGAGCGGCTGGGCGTGGCATACGACGCCGCCGTACCCGTACTGTCCGCGCGGCTCTCCCAGCACCTGCTCGCCCGGCGTCCGGACACCGGCTCGGCGCAGCCCCGGCCCGAGGAGGTCGTCTCCGCGCTGACCGGCGCCAGCCGTACGCCGCTGCGCACCGCGCTGCTCGACCGGCTGGCCGACGTGGCGATCCAGGACGACCCCTGGCCGGTCGCCGCCGCACTGGGGGAGCTGTTCCCGCCCTGGGACCCTGCGGAACTCGACGACTACCCGCATCTGCGGATGGCCGCCGCGGCCCGGCCGACCGGCCGCGGCGACGCCGACGGCCTTCCCCTGCTGCACCGGCTGACCCGGGAGTCCGGCCCCAGCACGGTCACCGATCCGACCGTGCTGCGGACCGCCTACCGGCTGACGTACGCCGCCCGCCGCCCGGCGACGGGCGACCTCTGGCAGCTGCTCAGCGAGTCACCGCCCGATCTGCTGATCGCCAGCGGGCTGGCCGCCGAGATGGTCGCCGCCGCCCTCGGCGCCCCGGCCGCCGACGAGCACGCGCCCGCGCTGGCCGGCGACCTGCTGCGCTGGCTGCCCGAGGACAGCGCCCCCGCCGACCGGCGGCAAAGGGCGGCGCTGCGGCTGCTGCACGGGTCGGAGCAGATCCGCACCGGCCACGCCGCCCCCGGCTTCACCGCGCGGACGGTCGCGCAGCTGTCCGCGGCCCAGCCGCTGGAGGAGCAGATCGAGCAGCGGCTCGGCCGCGATCTGGCCACCTGCATCCTCAGCGGAATCCTGCCCGACGAACGGCGGCCGGAGGTGTCCAACCTCGTACTCCTCGACGAGCAGGGCCAGTTGGCGCGCTCCGGGGACAGCGGACTGCTGCGCGCGTATCTGCGGGAGGCCGGGCAGCCGCTGCGGGTGGCGCGGCTGCGGGACGACCCGCGCTATCTGGCGTCCTGCTTCATCGCCTGGCACAGCGACCCCGGCGCCGGGCGCGGCTGGGACGAGGGCCGGCAGCGGCTGCTGGAGGAAGTGCTGCGCCCGGTGGTCCGCAAACTGCCCGACGCCTCGCTGGACAAGGTCGCGGAGTATCTCGCGCTCGCCGGACCGCGGTGGTCCGACACCTGGCGGCAGTGGCGCCGCCCGTCGGTCGTACGGCGCTGGAGCCGGCTGCGCGGACCGGGCTCGGGGTCCGGCTCGGGCTCCGGCTCCGGGTCGGGGTCCGGCTCGGGCTCCGGCAGCGGTGCCCGCGGCCCCTGGTCGGATCTCGCGCGGGGCTCGTCCGAGCCCTCGGACGGAACGGACTTCCGCGGATGACCTCTCACGGCTTCCTGGGGGGCGGCTCGCTCGGCGCGCTGCTGGCCTTCCTGCTCCTCCTTGAGATACCGGTGGTGCTCTGGGCCTGCGTGGCCGTCGCGACGACCGGCTACTGGACCTTCGCCCGCGCGGTGGTCGGCGCCCTGAGCCGGCCGCGGGCCGGCGGCGCCGATCGGCGGCTGCTGCCGGCCGGCGGCCGGGAGCCCGCCTACCGCTCGTACTGGGTCCGCCAGGTGTGGCGGGACAGCGGACTCGCGGTGGCGGCGGGCGCGCGCGCCGGCTGGCGGCTGCTGCTGGACCGGTGGCTCCGCGACCGCGTCCACGGACTGCTGATCGACGTCTGGACCCCCGCCGCCCCGGTGCGCCACCGCCGCGGCATCATCCGGCTGATCTTCGCCCGGATCTTCGGGGTCGGCCTCGCGGCCGGCGTGCTGGCCGGCGCCCTGATCGCCGGGCTGGTGACGGCACTGGCCCTGCTGCTGGGCGGGCTGCTGCTCGCGGTCGTGGTCGGTGCGCTGGCGTTCGCCGCCGCCGCGCTGCGCGTGCTGGAGCGGGCCCGGCTGTGGGCGCGGCGGATCTTCATGCGCTGCCCGCACCCCGGCTGCTACCACCGCATCACGCTGCCGGTCTACCACTGCCCGGTCTGCCAGACCCCGCACCGCAACCTGCGGCCCGGCCGCTACGGCGTGCTGCACCGGGTCTGCTCCTGCGGGGCGAGCCTGCCGACCGGGTTCCTGACCGGCCGCCACCGGCTGTCCGCCGAATGCGGCACCTGCCACCGCCCGCTGCCCGCCGGGCTCGGCCGCGCCCGCCTGGTGAACGTCCCCCTGATCGGCGGCACTTCCGCCGGCAAGACGATGCTGCTGCTGGCGATGGTGACGGGCCTGCGGACGCTCGCCGACGAGGGGCACCTGCGGCTGGAATTCACCCTGGGCAACGACGAGGACGAGTTCGACCGGGCCCGCGCGGAACTGGCCGGTGGCGGCTGGGCGCGCAAGACGCAGACCCAGCTGCCGCGCGCGATGGTGCTGTACGTCGGCACCCGGTTCCGCAAGCGGCTGCTGTACCTGTACGACCCGAAGGGCGAGACGCTGGAGTCCGGTGAGACGGTGCGCGAACAGCAGTACCTCGCGCACGCCGACGCGGTGCTGCTGGTGGTCGACGCCCTCGCGGCTCCCGAGATGCGCGGCCGGCTGTCCTCCGACGACCGGGCGCTGGCGGCCGGCGCCGCCCCCTCCAACGAGGGGCCGATGGACACCTACGCCCGGCTGAGCGGGGAGTTCAGCATGATGGCCCGGCACCGCGGCCGCACGCCGGTCGCGGTGGTGGTGACCAAACGCGACCTGCTGCGGCGGCTGACGTCGGTGCCGGTGGTGGACGAGCCGGTGACGCGGTGGCTGAGCGACATCGGTCAGGGGAACATGGTCAAGGCGCTCGGCCACGAGTACGGCCGCAGCCGCTACTGGGCGCTGAGCGCCCATGACGCCACCGGCCCGGGCGCGGCGGACACCGAGCGACGGGCGGCGGCGGCACCGCTGCTGTGGCTGCTGAGCCGGTCGCGGATACGGCCGGGCGGCTGATCTCGGCTGATCTCGGGTGTCCGAGCGGGTCGCCCGGTGCGGGCGTCGGAAGAGTCCAGTGCGCGGCGCGGGAAGCCGCGCGGGAACGGAGGAGGGAAGCCATGGCACCGCTGCCCGGTCATGTGGCGAGACAACGGCGTGTGGTGGCGGGGGTGTTCATCGGCTCGGCGATCGCCGTCGTGCTGCTGCCGCTGCTGGCCGCCGCGTTCTTCGTGCGGTAGCGCCTGACGCGTGACGCGTCGCGCCGGACGGCCCGCGCCGCGGTCCGGCGACGACCGCGAGGGGCTCATCCCGTCGCCGGCCGTCGCCGGGTCCGCCCGCGTCAGCTGCCGACGGCCGAACGGATGCCCTCGACCAGGGCGAGCGCGCCGCTGCCGGTGCCGATGCCGGCCGCGACCGTGGTGAGCCAGGCCCGGATCCTGCGGTGGTCGGGCGCGGTGCCCTCGGCGGCGGCGCGGGCCAGCTCGCCGCGTACCTCCTCCGCCTCGGGCGGTGCGTCGGCGCCGAGTTGCCCCACGAGCTGGGTGGCCAGCCGCAGCGCGGTCGCGGTCGACCCGGAGTCGCCGGAGTTGACCTGGAAGTTGCCGTCACCGAACTGGCTGGGGCCGTTGACCGGCCCGTTCACATTGAAGGTGCTCATCGCGATGCCTCCCGGAGGCGTCAGGGCAGCGGTTTGTTCGGGGGATTGCCGGGGTTGCCCGACTGGTTCTGATTCTGGTTCTGCTGCTGGTTGTTGTTGCCCCACTGACTGGGGCCGAGCACCGGGCCCTGGATGTTGTACGTCTGGGTGTTGATGATCTGGTTCTGGGCGCTCTCGAAGTCCGAGGTGTCCACGTTGTGCGCCTCCAGGAAGCGCTCGGTGGCGATCAGCACGCCCTGCTGGAGCCGCTGGAAGTACTGGGCGGCGTCGCGTTCCTCGTGGAATCCCATCCGGTCCCAGTCGCCGACGTCCTCGCGCAGCGAGGAGTGCGCGCCGTAGTCGAAGACGATCCGGCCCTTGGTGATCTCCTTGCGGATCTTGGCCAGTTGGCGGTTCCAGGCGTTCTGCCTGCTCCGCTCGCGGCGCAGCCGGCCGGGGGCGCCGAAGAAGGTGTGCCGGAAGCCCGCGGTGGTGTGCCGGGCGGTCTGCCACCACAACTGGCCCGGTCCCGCCGGTAGATGGTCGACGACGTCGAACCTCGCGTCGAGCGGCGGCAGGATGTAGGCGGCCACCTCCCAGTCGAGCCGCGAGCCCATCAGATGCGCCCTGATGTGCATGGTGACCACCACGGAGCCGCCCTCGCCCGCCATCCGCAGGCACAGATAGGTCTCGGTGCGCGCCCCGGACCGCACCGCGCCGCTCTGCACCATCTGCTTGGGCACGGTCACCAGCGGCCGCCGGGTCGGGACGGGCAGCACATCGGGACCGAGGTGCGCCACGATCAGCCCGTGGGCGTAGAGGCGGTTGCGGGCCTTGAGCGCGTCGAGCCCGACGATCCCCGGCATCTGCACGGCGAGATAGTGGTGCAGGTCGGAGGCGTCGAAGGGGATGATCCGCCGGGTGTTGCCGTGCGCGTCCTTCGCGGGCCTGCTGACGTCGATCGGCGTCCAGACCCCCTTCTGGATCAGCCAGCCGCTGCCGACGAAGGGCCGCGCGTGGTCCTCCGAGGAGTGGTACGGCACGAAGTTGGCGCGCTTGAGCTGCTCCAGCGACTTCTCCAACTCCGGCTCCACGGGCGGCGCGAGGTCGGACGCGGGCTGGTGGCCGCGGCCCAGCTCCAACGCCAGCTGCCTGGCCTCCCGTTCGGCCAGCAGCACCACCGTCCAGCCACCCGGGAGCGCCGCCACCGCGATGAAGCCCGCCGCCACCGCGACCGGCGCGCTCCCCGCCGACAGCGCCCACAACACCATGAGCACGCACAGGACTTGCAGCGCGACCAGCCCCGCCAGCGCATTGTCGCGCCGCCCCCGGCGCTGCGCCGCCAGCCGGGCATGCCGTACCAGCGCGACCACATTGATACCGAACGGAAGCCCCACCGCCTGCAGTCCGTCCTCGGCCAATTGCGCCAGCACCTGCCGGGCGAAGGCGTGATCGAGGTGCACGGTCGCGCACAGTCTTCGCGTGACCATGTCCGTACGGAACTTCGGCAGCGGGGTCAACTGATTGAGCGGCATGACATCCTCCCCCTCGCACCGGCGTATCTCCGCGCCCGGCACGTCCCCTGCCCCCGCTGGACCGCTGTTCTCCACGGGTGCGCTTCAACCGTAGAGGCTGGAAACCGCCGCGACCGCGGAATCGTCAACTCCGGTCGTCGGGCTCTTTTGTGTCACTTCGCCGGTTGCGGCCGTGCCACCCGCCATACAATCCGCTCAGCGCGACGGCGATCGTGGACAAATCGTTGGGCGATACGCCCAGGGCGATCAGCGTGATGCCCGCTCCCAGGACGGTAATGAAGACGATCAGATCGGTGCGCCGGCTCATCGGTGCCCCCTTCGGCAGCGCTCGGACGGCGGGTCTGCCTGATCCGATGGTGCGGCTCGGCGAGGGTGTTGCGTGGGGCGTCACCGTGGCCAATCGCTGGTCAACGCGTTGACGGACTTCGGGGGATGGTGGTCATGGCAGTTCTGAAGCCGCTCAGTGAGGAGCTCTCGCCGCAGAGCCGCGCGCTGGCGCAGGCGCTTCGCGACGTCTTCGCCACCTTGGGGGAGGACCTGCGGCCGTACGCCGGCCGGATGAATTACGACCCCAGCGTCGTCTCCCGCTATCTGGGCGGCAGCCGCCTGCCGCCGGAGGACTGGATAGAGCAGCTGTACAAGGTGGCCCTCGCGGCGGGCGGCGACGAGGCGGCCTCCCCGACGCTGAAGGAACTCTACGCATTGCGCATGGCGGTCCTCGCAGCCAGCAACAGCTTCTCCTATCGGCTTCTCCTGGCCGAGGCCGAACGTGCTGCCGTTGAGGATGAATTGGCGCGGCTCAAGGAGGTGTTGCCGCATGTGCAACACCCTGCGGTCGGTCTCGCACCGGATACCGTCCCGGGCGCGCAACACCCCGAGGACCCGCCGCTCAGCGCCGACGACTCCCCGGCATCGCACGAACCGAGCGGCGGCACGCACGATGGCGGCGCCGACAGTTGCAGCGGTGAGGGTGACGACGACGGCCCGGACGGGTCCGGACCCGTGCTCGCCGCCCCGCCGCCGGGAGCTGCGGCGGCCCCGGCGGAGCAGGCGGCTGCGATAGGGGCCCTGGCCGGTGGCTTCGCCCGCGTCCATGCGGGGTATTTGGCGCAGAGCATCAGCACCTTGCGGCTCGTCGGCGGCCAGGAGAACGAGATAGCCGGCCTGCTCGCCGACGCCGGCCGGCGTACCCCTGCTCTGGTCATCCGCGCGCTCGACGGTCTGCGGCTCACCGGGCTCTCCGCGGACGCCCGTACGCTGCTCGCCTACGTGTCGTTACGGCCGGTGCCCGAGGCAGCGGAGGTGGCGGTCGCGCTGGGCGTCAGCGGCAGGAGCGATGACCTCGCCGTACTTCTGGAGCACGTCTCCTGCCGGGAGCCGTCGGGTGTGGCCCACTGCGCGGCGCTGCTGCGTACCGCCGCCCGCACCGGCGACGGGGCCTTCGGCGCACCCACCGGGCGCGACGGCCCGTTGGCCGACTTCGGCACCTGGCACCTGCTCCGTCTGGCCGGTGACCGGCCGCCGGCCGACCTGCCTGCGCTGGTGGCGGCCCTGCGAGAGACCGATATGGGCGCACGCGGCATCAAAAGCCTGCTCAGCAGGGTCGGCCTCGACGGGGACCCGCCCTCCGCCGTGACGGTCCTGCGCGGCCTGCTGGATCTTGATTGCGGGTCCGAGGCGGACATTCTGCTGAATCTGCTGGCCCGCCGGACGACCCCGATCTTCACCGTTGACGCGGTGCTGGCCATGCACAGCCTCGACCTCCAGGACACCGCGCTCGTCCTGGCCCGCCGAACCGCCCGGCACGAGGCGTCCGCCCGCCGCCGCCGCGCCTTGGCGGAGGCACTGGAGTCGGCCTATCTCCGACCGGAGGCCGAGGCGGTCCGAGCGGTGGCGTCCCGCCGGAGGTAGCAGGCGATCCGGGGTGGGACCGCCTCGGTCGGCAGCACGGCAGGCGGTCCGGCCCTGGCTAGCCGACGGAGAGGCCGAGGGCCGCCGGGACCGCGTCGAAGGCGCCGTGCAGCCGTTCGACGAGTGCGGTACGGCCGCCGCGCGCGTCGTGCCGGACCCAGTCGCGGGCGGCGACGCTCCAGGCCGTGGTGGTGAGTTCGGCCAGCACCTGGAGGCGCAGGTCGTCGGCGTCCAGGCCGAGCTTTCCGGACAGCTGGGCGACCACCTGGCGTTCGACGCCGGTCCGGTAGTGGTCGACATACGCCAGCAGGGCGGGCGCCGTCAGGATCAGGCGGCGGGTGGCGACGTAGCGCCGGTCCCAGTCGGGTTCGAGGGCGGCGGCGGTACGGGTCAGGGTCTCGCGCAGTTCGGCCAGGACGACGCCGGACAGCTCGCGTGCCTCCAGCGCGGTCAGACAGGCCGTCCACACCTGGGCCTCCGCCTCGATCGCGGCGGCCTCCTTGGCCGGGAAGGCGCGGAAGAAGGTGCTCTTGGAGACCTCGGCCTCCTCCACCAGCTCCTCCAGCGTGGTCGCCTCGAAGCCCTTCTCGGTGAACATCCGCAGCGCCGTATCGGCCAGCGCCCGGCGGGTGCGCAGCCGCTTGCGCTCGCGCAGCGGCAGCGAGCGGTCGTCGGCGGCGAAGGAGGGCTCGGTCATGCACCGCAGTGTAGCCAGGGGACGACCCCCGGGCACGGACGAAACTGAGTGACTTTAAAGGCTTGGACTCGAACGATACTGAGTACCATTATGTACAGTTGAAGAGAGCGACTCTTCGCCAGGTGCCCGAGGAGCAGATCATGACCAGTCCTTCATCCACCGAGTCCGCCGGTTCCCCCGGTTCCGCCGCCGCGGCGGCCCCCTTGAACCCGCGGATCCTCGGCCAGGCCGAAAACGCCCACACCGCGATCCTGAACCGCGCACTGGCGGGCACCGAACTCAACAAGGACCACTGGGTGGCCCTCAGCCTGACCATGGCCGCCGGTTCCGCACTGGCGGTGGACGAGCTGGTCGGACAGGTCACCGCCGCCCTGAAGGTGGACCAGGCCGGGGCGCGGGCCGTCATCGCGGATTTGGTCGCCACCGAACTGCTGGACGGCAAGGAGATCGACGGCGAGGTCGCGGTGACCGAGTCGGGACGCCTGCTGTTCGGCCAGATCCGCGGCGCCACCGGCCGGATCGTCGCCCGCGCCTACAGCGCGGTCCCGGCCGAGGATCTCCAGGTGGCCGGCCGCGTGCTCGCGACGATCACCTCGCGCCTGAACGAGGAGCTGGCCGCGGCCTGAGGCCGGACCGGCGTCGTCGCGCAGGCGGTCGGGCGGTCAGACAGTCAGTAGCCGCGGCGGTAATTCGTGACGGCCGCGTCGTTCCGCTTCTGGTCCCGCCGCTCCCGTTCCCCCGCGAGCTCCCCGACCGCGTCGGTGACCGCGGCGAGCACGGTCTTCTTCGCGTCGTCGTTCACGTCCTCGTAGTCCCCGGTCCGGCGCTCGGTGATGCCGATGACCGCGGCGAGAGCGGCGAGGACCGGTTCGTCCGCGGCCCAGCGGTTGCTCGCCCGGCGCCGGTCGGCGGAGTCGACCAGCACTCTCTCGGTGGTCCAGAAGACACCCCAGCGGCGGCTGCGCCGACCGGTGAGCTGCCCTTCCGCCTCGAAGGCGCCCAGATAGGCGGCGGCCAGGCCACGCCCCCTGCGCCACAGCCAGTCGGTCGCCGACTCATAGGGGTCCTCGCGGACCAGCGACGCCGCCGCCTGCCGCAGCAGGGAATCGGTGGGACCGGAAGCCGGCGCCGGGGACCGCGGTTCGACGCGGTCGCCGTCCAGCCGGACGGTCGAGCTGCCCAGCAGATCGATCAGCTCGGCGCCCGCGAGGGCGAGCGACAGATCACCCCGCTCCACCGGACGGGTCGACGGCATGTCCATGGCTACGATCATGAGGTCGCGCGGCGTGGTCGTCATCGGCCGACCACGACCCTCGCCGCCACGGCGCCGGCGACTGCCCGGGCGAGCTCCGGCCGTACCCGCACGCCTGCGCCCACGGTCTCGGAATGCGGATCGACGTGCCTCATGCCGCCAGGCTACTCGTCCGACCGTTCACCATCGCCGAAGAGGGCGGCGGGTACGACACGGTCCCGTATGGGTGATAAACGCTGTCAATCACCCTGATCCGGGACATAATCGCCGATGTGAGCCAGAGCCGAGCAGCCGTGGTGATCCCGACCGGCACCCCCCAGCCCCAGCCGATCCGCTTCTTCGGTACGAGCTGGGTGCGGCACGACGGCGGCTACCGCTGGCGCCGGATCGCCGCCTCCCTCGGCTCCCTGCTGGGCGCGGTGGCCGGCACCTTCGCGCTGCGCTACGGCATCCAGGGGCTGGCCCGCATCAGTACGTCCCTGACGCTCGTGGGCCTGGGCGGCTTCACCGTGTCCGGCGTGCTCGCCTTCCGCCGCACCTGGCTGGGCTTCACCCGCCGGGACCCCGACGCCGATCCCGACGCCGAGAAGTCCACCTCGAGCCTGTACGCCATCGGCTTCGTCGGCGCCCTGCTCGCCTACTTCCTCCGCTCCCTCACCGAAGCGCCCGGCGAACGCCTCCACCGCGCCGAGTACGAGGAAGCCCGCGTGCAGCACGCCCGCCGCCGCAGCGCCCGTTCCGGAAATCCGGCCGCGGACCCTCATACGTTCCTCTGACTCCTCTGGTACCGCTGATCCCTCCCCGTCCCACCCCTGCCAACTGCCGTCAGGGCGCCGGGAATCGGCGGCGAATCCGCCGCGGATCGATCGCGGAGGAACTCGAAGCGGTCGTGAAGTGATCGTGTGCATGCAGGCATGAAGAGGGGGCATACGGATGTCAGGGTTCCTGACGACCGGGGACATGGGGAGAAATGGAGGCGTCATGACGATCCTGTGGGCCATTATCGCGGGCCTGATCATCGGTTTGCTGGCGAAACTTGTCGTACCGGGGCGCAACCCGATTCCGCTGTGGGCCACGATCCTCATCGGTATCGTCGGCGGCCTCATCGGCAACGGCCTGGCCAGCGCGTTCAACGTCGCGGACACCAACGGTATCGACTGGATCAGGCATCTTCTCCAGATCGGCGTCGCCGCCGTGCTGATCGCTTTCGTCACACCGCTGTGGAACAGGCGCCGCGCCTGACGCGGGAAAACCCGCGGACTATCGCGGAAGCCATCAGGGCAGGGCCGCCATCCGGACACCGGACGGCGGCCCTGCGGTTTGTCCATAAGGCCGTTGCCCAGTAGGGCCGTTCGCTTCTCGACAGCGTTTCTACGGCGTTCTGTGCGTCCTACGGCCTCCTACGGCGTGCTATCGCCGCGACGCCGACACCGAGCCGACCACGCCCACGACCGCCGCCACCACCGCGCCGTGCCACAACCCGGTCCAGATCGCGCCGAACACGCCCTGGCTGGTGAGCGCCTGACGGATCACCAGGTCGGTGAAGAACATGCCCACCGCCGGCACCACCGCCACCCGCCACGGATGCGAGCGCGCCCAGCGCCGTATGCGGTGATCGCGGACGGACTCCCGCCCGGAGTAGCCGAGCACCGCCCCCGCCCCGCCGACGCAGAAGAAGAGCAGCGCGGCCACCGAGACGGCGCCGCTGAGGATGCCGAGCCCGAAATGCCCGTGCACCAGGTGCAGCGCCAGCGAGACACCTCCGCCGAGCGCGCCGACGACGGCCGCGGGCCGCCATGGTCCGAGGGACACCGAGGCCACGGCCAAGTGCCGCCGCTCCGCGCCCGATACTGCGATGTCACGGGATGAACGCCTCATACCGCCAACGGTCCATCGCCCTTCCCGCGAACGCCATAGGGGATGTCCCTGAGCCGCCCCTCACGGCCCGCTCGGGGACAACCACCGCGAAGGTCACCCAACTCGGCCTCTCCTCAAGCCTCCTGCGGTCCCCCCGCCCCGCCGGCCACGCGGTCCCGCTCCCTACGGCCGTAACGCGCCACGCAGTGCCAGACCTTCTTCAGGCCCTGTTGGTCGTAACGCCCAGTGCCCGCGGCGACTCCGAGGACGCGCGGATCGAGCAGGCCGTCCTCGGCGATCGCCGCGCCGAGTTCCACGTACTCCGCGCCGCGGTAGTCCGGATGGCGGCTCAACTCCTCGACGGTGAGCCGGAATCCGCCGTGCCACTCGATCGGGCAAGGCAGCAGCCGGGCCGCCGCCTCGACGGCGGTCCCGCGATGGCTCGGGTCCAGGACCAAGGCCTCCACATCGCGGTCGAGCCGGACCGGGGCGTGCACCTGGGCCTCGACATAGCCGTCCAGGGCGTCGCGCTCGTAGCCGGCTCCTCCGGGGTCCCGGGCATCGGCCTCCGCCAGCTCGACGAGCGCCATTCGGGACGCGACGCCGAACGCCGACGGCTCGAAACAGCTGTCCGGGTAGCAGAAGGTGGCCCGCGCCAGGGTCCCGGCGGTCAGCCGGAAGTGGGCGGACCCGAAACGCGCAGCCGCCCCGACCGGATCGTCGCGGAAGTTCAGCGCGCCGTACACCGGCCGCTCGTCGGCCGGTGCCTCGTCGTACGCACCGCCGAAGATCCGGCTCTCCCAGCGCCACCGGTCCCCGCCGGGGTGGGCCGTCAGACCGCCGTTGCTCGTCCCGGTGACGAACTGCGAGCGGTAGACGCCGTCCGCCGCCAGGGCGGTCAGGATGTGCCGGTCGCCGGCCGTACGGTCCGGGTGGAAGTTCAGCGTCACCCGCAGCCGGGTGTCGAGCGGCGCCCCGGAGTCCCCGGCCAGTGCCTCGACGTGTCGGAGCGCTCGTTCGTAGGAGGACGAGGAGGAGGACGACGACGGGGAGAACGACGACGGGGAGGACGACAGGGACGAAGGCGAGGGCGGCAGGAGGTCGGCGCTCATCCGCGCAGTGTGGCAAAGCGCGGTCGGCAGCCGCATCCGGGTAAGCCTCCCGGCGGCGTGGGCATCCCGCCGCCGGCCGCGTACCGGTGGGCGGACAGGTCCCCCTTCCCCGGGGCCGCCCCTGGAAGGATGGCCGCTGAGAAGCTTCGTACCGTTCGAAGACCGTTTGAGGTGAGCCGCCCATGACGACCCAGCCCGCAAACCCGACCGCGACCACGCCCCCGGCCCCGGCGATCAATCAGAAGGTCGCCGTCCTCGGCACCGGGAAGATCGGTGAGGCGCTGCTCTCCGGGATGATCCGGGCCGGCTGGGCGCCCGCCGATCTGGTGGTCACCGCCCGCCGTACCGAACGGGCCGCCGAACTGCGCGGCCGCTACGGCGTCGAGTCGGTCGGGAACGCCGAGGCGGCGAAGACCGCCGACACACTGATCCTTGCCGTCAAGCCGCAGGACATGGGCGCACTGCTCGACGAACTGGGCCCGCATGTGGCCGCCGACCGGCTGGTGATCAGCGCCGCGGCCGGCATCCGCACCGGCTTCTTCGAAGAACGCCTCGCCGAGGGCATCGCGGTGGTCCGGGTCATGCCAAATACTCCGGTGCTGGTGGACGAAGGCATGTCGGTGATCTCGGCCGGCCGGCGCGCCACCGAGACGCACCTCGTCCGCACCGAGGCCATCTTCCAGCCGGTCGGCAAGACCCTCCGCGTACCGGAGAAGCACCAGGACGCCGCCACCGCGCTGTCCGGGTCCGGGCCGGCGTACTTCTACTACCTGGTCGAGGCGATGACCGACGCCGGCATCCTGCTCGGCCTGCCGCGCGCCCAGGCCCACGACCTCATCGTCCAGTCGGCGATCGGCGCCGCCGTGATGCTCCGGGACAGCGGCGAGCACCCGGTCAAGCTCCGCGAAGCCGTCACCTCTCCGGCCGGCACCACCATCAACGCGATCCGCGAACTGGAGAAGCACGGCGTACGCGCCGCCCTGCTCGCCGCCCTCGAAGCGGCCCGCGACCGCAGCCGCGAACTGGCGTCGGGGCAGTAGCCGGTCAGTGGCCGGGCAGTAGCCGGTCCTGCCAGGAATCCGGTCGGGAATCCCGGCGGGAATCCGGGCCGAGGGTCCGGGCCGCCCCCCAGCGGGGTGACCCGGACCCTCCGCCGCCCACGCGCCGCCCGCCGTTCAGGCCGGCGGGAGCAGCCCGATCGCCGCGTACGCCGCATCCACCGTCGGCCGCGCGACCGCCCGCGCCCGCGCCGCGCCCTCCCGCAGCACCCCGTCCACGAAGCCCTGGTCAGCACTCAACTCGGCATGCCTGGCCCGCAGCGGCCGCAGCAGTTCCACCACCGCCTCCGCGACGGCCGCCTTCAGCGCACCGCCCCCGTCGTACGCCTCGGCCAGCTTCTCCGGCAGCTCACCCGTGCAGGACGACAGGATCTCCAGCAGGTTCGCCACCCCCGGCCGCGCCTCCCGGTCGTACGAGACCCCCGGCTCGCTGTCCGTCACCGCCCGCCGCAGCTTGCGGGCGATCGCGTCCGGTTCGTCCAGCAGATAGATGATGCCGGCCGTCGCCTCGTGGGACTTGCCCATCTTGTCCAGCGGATTCTGCAGATCCATCACCCGCGCGGCCACCGCCGGATGCGTCGCCTTCGGTACGACGAAGGTCCGCCCGTAGCGCTGGTTGAACCGCTCCGCCAGATCCCGCGTCAGCTCCACGTGCTGCGCCTGATCGTCCCCGACCGGCACCTCGTCCGCGCGGTAGGCCAGGATGTCCGCCGCCATCAGCACCGGATACGTCAGCAGCGACAGCCGTACGCCCTGGCCCGCCGACCGGGCCCGCGCCGACTTCTCCTTGTACTGGATCATCCGCCGCATCTCACCGTCCACGGCCACACACTCCAGCAGATACGACAGCCGCGCGTGCTCGTCCACATGACTCTGCACGAACACCGTGCAGCGCGCCGGATCGAGCCCGGCCGCCAGCATCAGCGTGGCCGCCTGGCGGCTCAACCGCCGCACCCGGGCCGGATCGTGCTCCACGGTGAGCGCGTGCAGATCCACCACGCAGAACAGTGCCTCCGCCTGATGCTGGTCCTCGTCCACCCAGCGCCGCAGCGCGCCGAGGTAGTTCCCCAGGGTGAGATGCCCGGTGGGTTTGATGCCGCTCAGAATGCGTGTCATGGCTCGCTGTGTCCCTCGGCTCGATGCGGGAACCGCCGCCAAGGCCCGGCCGGGAGAACGAGAACGGCCGCCTCAGCGGCGGCCGTTGGATGCGTACATGACTCCAGGGCCGCCTCTAGACGGCCCGCCACTGGGAGCAACGCGTACGCGTGGTCATGGACTCAGCGTACGCGCCCGGTACCCAAGTTGACACCCCGCAGGGCCGTGCGTAATGTTCTCCGGGCTGTCTGACGTGAGCGCCGACTCCGGTCGGTCCCCGGACAGCCATTCCGTAGCAATCACTCGGACGATGACCACGGTTAGCCGTGTCGTCCAGTTGTGCGTTTTCGGAATGGGAACGGAAAGCGGCCGATTTGGTTCGGCCGCCGGAGGTCCGCTAATGTCTCACTCGTCGGAACGGCCGAAGGGCCGGAAAGACAGCCCCGCTGACTGGGGGTCAGACGCTGGAAAGCGTCTGATAGAGTCGGAGACACGACGAAGGGAAAGCCCGGAGGGGCCGGTGACGGTCACGATGGCAGCTTCCGTTCTT
>NZ_JBHSBB010000054.1:0-1755 GCF_042650325.1 Streptomyces polygonati
GCCGGACATCGTAGAACCGCTCTCGGTGGTGATCGTCCACCTGCCCGGCGTACTCCACGGTGACGGCTGCTCCCGGGGCTCTTCGGCGACGATGTCCGGCTGAAGTTGGATGTCGGTCTCCTTCATCGAGCGGTGCGGATGTTTATCGGGTGGTCGGTCAAGGTCCGGGCGGCGTGGCTACTCCGGATTGGGAGGACCGAAAGAAGTCGGCGCCGGTGGGCGGGCCGGCGCCCCGACGAGCTGAAGCGGAGTGCGGCGCGGACCCGGGCAGCCAGCCGCCCGTTCTCCGCCGGGACTGCGGCATCGGGTGGCCCGACTTCGCACCAGACGACTTTCCCGGCCGGGTCTGCGGCGCTTCCCCATGCGGTGGCCAGGGATTCCACCAGGAGCAGGCCGCGTCCGCCTCCGGCCTCCAGCGAGCCGTGGCGCGGCTGCGGGCGTACCGGGTCGACATCGGCGACCTCGACCCGGACCCGCAGGCCGGTCCACCGCACGACCACCGAGCAGGGGGCCTGCGTGTACCGCACGGCGTTGGTGATCAGCTCGGTGGACAGCAACTCCAGGTCGCCCAGAGCGTCCTCCGACAGGTCTACGTCCCAGGCACGCACCAACGCGACGATCCTGCGCCGGGCTTCGGGCACCGCTTCCAGTTCCGCGTCGACGCGGAAGCCGTAAGGGCTGGTGAGGGGGTCGTTGGTGGTCATCACCCGCAGCCCTTCAGATGGAGTCGGCCGCGATGAGGCGGAAGTGGGCTGTGGCGCATGACGCTTGACCTCTCGGGGGATCAGCCGGGACGGGGAGCGGTGCGCCGTTGCGTCTCATGGAGCAACGGAGCACCCTCAGTAGACGACTGCGTGCCGCACGCAAGAGACTCCAGCGCGTGACCCCAACGTGGAGTCAGGGAGCGGATGTGGGCCGTAGCCTCGTTACAGGCCGTACGGAGAGAGGGTGCTCGTGAGCGGTGCCGAACGGGAACCGCGGGAGATCGTCACAGGACTTCTCGCCGATCAACGCCTACTCGCGGCCTGCGCGGAACGGGACATGGGCACGCTGTTCCGGCTGCTCAACCACCGGGGCGTCAGCACCCGCCGTATCGCCGCAGCCGTCGACATCACCCAGGGCAGGCTCTACGACTACATGAACGGCAGGAGCCGGGTCGAGAAGCTGGCCATCTTCGAGCAGATCGCCGACGCCTTCCACATCCCCGGCCACCTCCTCGGTCTCGCCCGACGACCCTGGGAGCCGTCCGCACCCGCGCAGACTCCCGCCATCGGCGAACCGCTCCCGGACGGCGACGACATGGCCGCCATGGACGCCTTCCGCAACGCCGACCGGCAAGCGGGCGGCGGACGGCTCTACAACGCCGTGGTCCGGCACCTACGCGACAACATCGGACCACGCCTCGTAGACGCGGACGGCACCCCTCAGGTCTTCGCCGTGGCCGCCGTCCTCACCGAGATGGCGGGCTGGATGGCCCACGACTCGGGCCAGGACACCTTGGCCGGGCGCCACTTCACCCGTGCGCTGGCCCTGGCCCGTACCTCGGGCGACACACCCCTCGCCGCCGGCATCGCCGCGAGCACCAGCCACCTGGCCCTGCAGACCGGCAACCCCACCGCAGCCGTGCACTGGGCGCGAACCGGACTCGACCTCGCCGAGGGCGGCCCGGCCGTCCCCACCTTGACCGCCCGTCTCCACACCATGTCGGCCCGGGCCCTGGCCGCTGCCGGGCAGCCCGCCCCGGCCTTACGCGCC
>NZ_JBHSBB010000055.1:0-602 GCF_042650325.1 Streptomyces polygonati
AAGGGTGTAGGACGTTGTCCAGGTAAATCCGGATGACATGTGTCTGAGACCTGATGCCGAGCCGATTGTGGTGAAGTGGATGATCCTATGCTGTCGAGAAAAGCCTCTAGCGAGTTTCATGGCGGCCCGTACCCTAAACCGACTCAGGTGGTCAGGTAGAGAATACCGAGGCGTTCGGGTGAACTATGGTTAAGGAACTCGGCAAAATGCCCCCGTAACTTCGGGAGAAGGGGGGCCATGTCTGGTGACCGGATTTTCTCCGTGAGCTGGGTGTGGCCGCAGAGACCAGCGAGAAGCGACTGTTTACTAAAAACACAGGTCCGTGCGAAGCCGTAAGGCGATGTATACGGACTGACGCCTGCCCGGTGCTGGAACGTTAAGGGGACCGGTTAGTCACATTTCGGTGTGGCGAGGCTGAGAACTTAAGCGCCAGTAAACGGCGGTGGTAACTATAACCATCCTAAGGTAGCGAAATTCCTTGTCGGGTAAGTTCCGACCTGCACGAATGGCGTAACGACTTCTCGACTGTCTCAACCATAGGCCCGGTGAAATTGCATTACGAGTAAAGATGCTCGTTTCGCGCAGCAGGACGGAAAGACCCC
>NZ_JBHSBB010000056.1:0-2083 GCF_042650325.1 Streptomyces polygonati
GTTGTTCATTCCCCGGTGTTGGCTGCGGGAACCCGTCCGAAGTCGCGGCCGCGCATGCGGTAGCTGTCGCCCTTGAGGGAGATCACTTCTGCGTGGTGGACCAGGCGGTCGATCATCGCGGCGGCAACTGTGTCGTCGCCGAAGACCTCGCCCCAGCGGCCGAAGGGCTTATTACTGGTCACGATCACCGAGGCACGTTCGTAGCGGCCGGAGATGAACTGGAAGAACAAGTTCGCGGCCTCGGGTTCGAAGGGGATGTAGCCGACCTCGTCGACCACGATCAGCGGGATCCGTCCCAGCCTGGTGAGCTCGTCGCTCAGACGCCCTGCCTGGTGGGCTTCGGCGAGGCGGGTGACCCACTGGGCGGCAGTGGCGAACGCGACGCGGTGGCCCGCCTGGCAGGCCCGGATTCCTAGGCCGGTGGCCAGGTGGGTCTTGCCGGTGCCGGGCGGACCGAGGAAGATCACGTTCTCCTTCCCGGCGACAAAGTCCAGCGTCCCCAGATGGGCGATGACCTCGCGCTTCACCGACCGCTGGTGGTCGAAGTCGAAGTCCTCCAGCGACTTGCGGGAAGGAAAACGGCCCGCGCGGATGCGTCCCTCGGCGCCGTGGGAATCGCGGGCAGCGACCTCCCGCTGCAGGCAGGCCGCCAGATACTCCTCGTGGCTCCAGCTCTCCTCGCGGGCCCGCTCGGCCAGCCGGGCGGCCGCATCCCGCAGGGCCGGCGCCTTCAGCGCCCGCGTCAGATAGACCAGCTCGGAGGTGACATCACGGCTTGTCCCGGCTTGGTTCCCGCCGTTCTTCGTGCCCATCACGCGGCCCCTTCACCGGTGCTCAGGCCGCCGTCGATCACGCCGAAGATCCGGTCATAGGTGTCCAGCGACCGTTCTTCGACCTCCGTCACGTCCGGCGCCGGTTTCCTCGCCGCGGCCGCCTTGCGGGCGACTGCAGCAGCGGCGGCATGGTCGGGGTCGGTGATGGTCTGATGCCGGGCCCAGCTGCGGGCATGGCGGGCGACCTCGACGCCGTCGCAGGTCACCAGGACCTGAACCAGGTCAGCGGCGACCTCGATGCGGCGTCCGACGGCCAGCGGGTGAACCGAGTAGTCGCACGTGTCCAACCGGACATAATGATCCCGGGGCAGCCGCAGTGACGCCTTCCACCAGCCCGGCGGAGCGATCGGCGGCAAGGCCAGCATCCGCGAGCGGTCGGCTTCCAGCCGGTCGGCCGGGCGGGCCTGCAAGGTCCGGTGGATGCGCCGGTTGGCTCTGCCCAGCCAGTCGGCGAGCTGGGCGTTGAAGTCCGCCGGCGAGCTGAACACCCTCCCTGGCAGGAACGACGTCTCCAGGTAGCCGTTGGCCCGCTCGACCAGGCCCTTGGCTTCGGGGTCGCGGGGCTTGCAGAGCACGAACTTGATGCCCAGCAGCCCGGCGAACGCTGCGAAGTCGTCGGTCAGCCGGGGCCCTCCCGGCCGCCAGGAGCCGACGGCTCCCTCGTTGTCCCAGACCAGCACTCTGGGGACGGCACCAAGCTCGGTCAGCAGCCGCCAGTGCCCGGCGATCAGATCGGCCCCTGACCTCGACGGCAGCATCCGGGCAGTGATCCACCGCGAATACCCGGCGACCATGACCAGCACCGGCGGCCTTCCGACCTGGCCGAAGCCGAGCGGGATGTCGGCAGGCGGGAACCACAGGTCGCACTGGCCGATCTCACCCGGCTCATAGACCGTGCGCGAGGCCGGATCCGCGGGCCGATAGGCCGGCCTCAGGTCCCGGATCCGGTCTTTGAGCACCGTCAACCCGCGATCCCAGCCGATCCGTTCGGCAATGACCGTCGAGGGCATCTCCGGCCACTGCTCGAGCAGTTCACGGATCTGCGGCTCGACCGCGTCCACGATCGAGCCCTTCGGCGCCCGCTGGTACTTCGGCGGCGCATCGTCCGCGATCGCCCTGCGGACAGTGTTCCTCGCAATCCCCAGCTTCCTCGCGATCGCCCTCACCGGCATCTGCTCGGCCCGGTGAAGCCGGCGGATCTCCGCCCAGTCCTCCACGCTGATCACCACTCCTCCCGGCCTGACTCAACG
>NZ_JBHSBB010000058.1:0-775 GCF_042650325.1 Streptomyces polygonati
CCGCAACCTGGTCTCCACCGTCACCGCCCAGACCTACGCACGCTTCGGACCCGACGAGGTCTTCCTGCAGTGCTCACCGGTCTCCTGGGACGCCTTCAGCCTCGAATTCTGGGGCGCCCTCCTCCACGGAGCGACCACCGTCCTGCAACCCGGACAACGCCCCGAACCCACCCACATCACCCGACTCACCACCCGCCACCGCATCACCATGCTCCAACTCTCCTCCAGCCTCTTCAACCACCTCACCGACGAAGCCCCCCACACCTTCGCCACCCCCCACACCGCCTTCACCGGCGGCGAACCCGCCTCCCCCACCCACACCCACCAACTCCACACCACCCACCCCCACCTCACCATCACCAACGGCTACGGCCCCGCGGAATCCATGGGCTTCACCACCACCCACACCCTCACACCCACCACCACACCCCCCACCACCATCCCCATTGGCACCCCCATCACCAACAAAACCGCCTACATCCTCGACCACCACCTCAACCCCACACCCCCCGGCACCACCGGCGAGCTCTACCTCGCCGGACACGGCATCGCCCACGGCTACCTCAACCAACCCACCACCACCGCCACCCACTTCATCCCCAACCCCTACGGACCCCCCGGCACCCGCCTCTACCGCACCGGCGACCAAGCCCACTGGACCCCCCAAGGCCACCTCCACTACACCGGCCGCACCGACACCCAGATCAAAATCCGCGGCTTCCGCATCGAACCCACCGAAATAGAAACCACCCTCACCACCCACCCCCACATCACC
>NZ_JBHSBB010000059.1:0-895 GCF_042650325.1 Streptomyces polygonati
CGAAACCCCGCTCCCCCACATCGCCCACGCACTCGCCACCACCCGCACCGCCCACCAGCACCGCGCCGTCATCCTCGCCCACAACACCACCCACGCCCACACCGACCTCACCCAACTCGCCGAAAACCACCCCACCCCCACCACCATCCAAGGCACCGAACAACGCGGCGGAAAACTCGCCGTCCTCTTCACCGGCCAAGGCAGCCAGCAACCCGGAATGGGACAAGAACTCTACGCAGCACACCCCGTCTTCGCCCAAGCACTCGACGCCGCCTGCGCAGAACTCGACACCCACCTCCAACACCCCCTCCGCGACATCATGTTCGCACCCCCCGGCACCCCCCAAGCCGAACTCCTCCACCAAACCGCCTACACCCAACCCGCACTCTTCGCCTACGAAACAGCCCTCTACCGCCTCACCCAACACCTCGGCCTCCAACCCGACTACCTCACCGGCCACTCCATCGGCGAAATCACCGCCGCCCACACCGCCGGAATCCTCACCCTCCACGACGCCGCCACCCTCGTCACCGCACGAGGCCGCCTCATGCAAAACCTCCCCCCCGGCGGCACCATGACCTCCGTCCAAGCCACCGAAGAACAAACCCGCACCGCCATCAACAACCAACCCAACCCCCACCACATCTCCATCGCCGCCATCAACGGACCCAACTCCACCGTCATCAGCGGCAACCAGGAAGCCATCCACACCCTCACCACCCACCTCACCCAACAAGGCCACAAAACCCGCCCCCTCCACGTCAGCCACGCATTCCACTCCCACCTGATGGACCCCATCCTCAACGAATTCCAACAACTCACCGAAACCCTCACCTACCACACCCCCCAAATCCCCATCATCTCCAACCTCACCGGCCAACCCGCCCAACCCAAC
>NZ_JBHSBB010000060.1:0-982 GCF_042650325.1 Streptomyces polygonati
CGGTCGTGGCGCGTTTTGACGTGACGGATGCCGAGTGGGCTCTGATCGAGCCGCTTTTGCCGGTGGCGGCCACCGGGCCGTTGCCGCGGCGGGTGCGGGACCAGTTCAACGGGGTGCTGTGGCGGTTTCGCACCGGCAGTGGCTGGCGTGATGTTCCCGAGCGGTACGGGCCCTGGTCAACGGTCTACTCCCGGTTCAACAGCTGGGTCAGGACAGGGGTTTTCCAGGGCCTCATGGACGCGTTGATCGCCGAAGCCGCAGCCCGGGGGCAGGTCGGCCTGGAGCTGGTCAGTGTGGACTCCACGATCGTGCGGGCTCACCAGGAGTCAGCGGGGCTCGCGGTGGCGGGAGAGACCCTGGATGCCCTGGAGCAGGCACTGACCGAGGAAAAGGGGGCTCCGCTTCCCGGGCAGCCTCCGGTGCTGCGGGTGATGGGGCGACGGCCGCTGCCGGCACGGGCAGGGCAGGTACGACGCCGCAGGAGGATCGTGCCACCACGCGGGGGCGCCGCAGGACCAGGGCGGATACCGCCGGACTCGGCCGGTCCCGAGGCGGACTGAGCAGCAAGATCCACGCCGCGGTCGACGCCACGGGACTGCCCCTGTCGTTCGTGCTCACTCCCGGACAGGCCGCGGACTGCCCGCAGTTCCAGACCGTGCTGGACAAGATCCGCATCCCCGGGCCCGTCGGCCGCCCCCGCACCCGACCCGGCGCCGTGGCCGCGGACAGGGCCTATTCCTCCAGAGCCAACCGGGCCTACTTACGCCGCCGCCAGATCACCGCAGTGATCCCGGAGAAGACCGACCAGCAGGCCAACCGGAAGAAGAAGGGCTCAGCCGGCGGGCGGCCGGTCACCTACGACCCGGAACGCTACAAACAGCGCAACACCGTCGAACGCTGCTTCCAGAAGATCAAGACCTGGCGCGGCCTGGCCACCCGCTACGACAAGGCACCCGAAAGCTACGAGGCCGGACTCCACCTC
>NZ_JBHSBB010000061.1:0-2048 GCF_042650325.1 Streptomyces polygonati
TCTCCACGCTTCGAGATGTCGAGTAACGAAGCACGAGAGAACGGCCGCTGTGTATGAGTCTGCCTGTCGCCGGGTCCGCCGGTGATGCGTTGGGTGTCCTGTCCCGCTTTCGGGTCGAGTTCTACGAGTCCTTGTACGCCCGCGCGGATGCGCTCTTCGAGCTCGCGGACGCGGTGCTATGTACGGACGGGCCGGTGAAGACGCTGGTCGAGCTGTGCCTGGCTGCCGAGCATCGGCGTGGGCACGGTGCCCTGTACGCCGCGTTGGACCGGGGCTGGTGCGAGCCTGCCCGCCTGCGCCGCGCCCTGGCCGGCCTGCCGCTGCCGCGGGCGGCCGACGGACGGATCGTGCTGGCCGTCGACGTCAGCAACTGGCTGCGGCCTGACGCCCCCACCAGCGACGACCGGTTGTTCTGCCATGTCTACGGGCGTGGGAACCGGAGCAAGGACCAGTTCGTGCCCGGCTGGCCGTACTCCTTCGTCGCGGCCCTGGAGACCGGCCGGACCTCCTGGACCGCGCTGCTGGACGCTCTCCGCCTGGGGCAGGCTGACGACGCGACGGCGGTCACCGCAATCCAGCTCCGCGATGTCGTCGCCCGGCTGATGCACACCGGGCAGTGGCGCGAGGGCGACCCGGAGATCTGGGTCGTCATGGACTCCGGCTACGACGTCGCCTTCCTCTCCCATGCGCTCGCGGACCTGCCCGTCGTCCTGGTCGGACGCCTGCGCTCGGACCGCGTGATGCTCCGCGACGCCGGGCCCGCCCCCTGCGGTCCGAAGGGCGGCCGGCCCCGCAAGCACGGCGGCGTCCTGTCCCTGGCACGACCCGACAGCTGGCACGAACCCGACGTCACCACCGTCACCGACACCACCCGCTACGGCAAGGCCGAAGCGATGGCCTGGGACCGGATACACCCCCGGCTCACCCACCGCGGTCCCTGGCTGGACCTGGCAAAGGAGGAACTACCCATCCTGCACGGCACCTTGATGCGGCTGAAAGTCGAACGCCTGCCAGGTCACCGCGACCCCAAACCGGTCTGGCTCTGGATCTCCTCGACCGTCACCGCACCGGCGGACGTGGACCGCTGGTGGCAGGCATTCCTCCGCAGGTTCGATCTCGAACACACCTTCCGGCTGATGAAACAGACCCTCGGCTGGACCGCCCCAAAGATCCGGCACGCGGACACCGCCGACCTGTGGACGTGGCTGATCATCGCTGCCCACACCCAGCTCCGCCTGGCCCGTCCGCTTACCGAGGACCTGCGTCGCCCCTGGGAACGGGCCGCCGAGCCTCGCCGGCTCACCCCCGCCCGGGTGCGGCGGGGGTTTCGCAACGTCCGCGCGACGGCAGCTCGTCCAGCGGCCGCACCAAAACCGTCCCGGCCAGGACCCGGACGGCCTCCCGGCTCGAAGAACAAGCACCGCGCCAAGCACCACGACGTCGGCAAGACCGTCAAACGCGCCGAGTCGATCAAGGAACACCAAGCCCGCCGAGGGTTAACGTCAAGCTGAACTTGTCTTTTAGGGTCAGAAGCTGTTTGCACAACCTCACGGCGATGGAAGTGGCGCGGGTGTGTCGCCGGGCGGCCACCAGTGAGTGCCGTAGTAAATGTGCTTCGCCCAGAAGCCGGGGTCCTCGTGATAGGCAATGTCCGAGCCCACGATCCACGTCCGCGGGGTCCGCCCGTCGTCCCCGGGCTCACACCAGTGACGAACGATGCGCGCGGCCGCCTCACCTGGGGTGATACCGAATTCCGTCGACAACTGGTCGGCGACAGCACGACAGAACTGCAACGCCTCGGCGTCCCCGGCGCACGGGAACTCCTCGTCCGACCGAAGAACCGATTCGTGGACGAGATACTCCACGGGCCCGGGCAGGCCACCGACGCCGACGGGCACGCGAGTTGCGATCTTGTCCTGCAAGGCCGACACGGTCAGCCCGTACTCTCCGAGGAAGTGATCCAAGTCCCGCTCGACGCCGATGCATACGTACCGGGCAGGAGCAGGGTCACGAGGCGCAGGCACAACTACATGATGCCAGCGCCCCGA
>NZ_JBHSBB010000062.1:0-656 GCF_042650325.1 Streptomyces polygonati
TCTGCCAGGACTTCAGCCGTGCCAATGCCTCGCTCGACGGGTGCCCGGGCTGCGGACAGGGCCCGGTTCGTGGTCCGTTCGGTGAGGGTGAGTTCACCGCCTGGCGGGCGGCGCTTGGCGGTGGTGACCCAGTCGCCCACGCCGATGTAGGCCATGTCGGCGAGGATCGGGACGCCCTGGCGCGCAGATCCGGAGGATCTTGTGGGTGCGGGCGGCCGTCAGGTCGTGGGTTCGGTCCAGCAGGGCCGGCGACAGCCACAGGATCTCGCCGGCCGGGTCGGTGACGACCTGTACGTTCACCCCGTGCCGCTTGTGCTTCGCGGAGTAGTCGGCCTTGCCATCGCCGACGCGGTCGCATTCGGCGAGTGTGCCGTCCAGAAGGACGAAGTCCGGGTCGTGCTCGCGCAGTGTCTTCAGCAGGCCCGGCGCCTGCTTGGCGAGCAGACCGGTGACCGCGGTGACGTAGGCGTGTGCGGTGCCGACCGATATCCCGAAGGCCGCCGCGATACGGGCAAGGGTGTCGTGGCGACGCGTGTACACGAGTGCAACCAGCGCACGGCGGTGCGGCGGCAGTTTGCACCGCCGGTCGCCCTCCCGGGTGACGACGAGCATCGTGACCCACTCGACCAGAGCATGGGGCAGGTCCAGTACGGCAG
>NZ_JBHSBB010000063.1:0-507 GCF_042650325.1 Streptomyces polygonati
GAACGGGTGTTGGGGTGGGTTTGGGGGGTGTGGTCTGGGGTTGTTCCAGTTTTTGTGAGTGGTTCGGTGGGTGTTGTACGGAGCGTCTGGGTCTGATGGCCCGGGCGTTTTTTGCTGCTGGAAGGCGTTTTGCCTGGTCAGTGGGTTGAGGGTGGGTGGTGGGGGTGGGTTAGCGGGTGGGGCGTCGTTGTTGTTCGGTGTGGTGGTCGAGGGTGATCGCGTCGAGGGTGACGCGGGTGATTTTTTCGGTGCCGTCGTGGATGGCGATGATGGCTGCTTGGCGGATGAGCCGGGTGAGGGCGCCGATGCGGCCTGCGGTGCGTTGGTGGAGGTGGCTGGTCATGCGGGGGAGGGTGCCGGGCCGGTGGGCGTGTAGGTCGAGGGCGTTTTCCAGGCCGGTGACCAGGTCGCGGAAGGGGTGGGCTTGGCCGTGGCGGGCGGGGAGGGGTCCGGCGTGGATGAGGGTGGCTCTGGCGGCGAGTTGGGCGCCGCGGATTCCGGAGAACA
>NZ_JBHSBB010000064.1:0-630 GCF_042650325.1 Streptomyces polygonati
GTCCGTGATCCGGATCAGGGACAGTGTCTGGTGGGTAGTTTAACTGGGGCGGTTGCCTCCTAAAGAGTAACGGAGGCGCCCAAAGGTTCCCTCAGCCTGGTTGGCAATCAGGTGTTGAGTGTAAGTGCACAAGGGAGCTTGACTGTGAGACTGACGGGTCGAGCAGGTACGAAAGTAGGGACTAGTGATCCGGCGGTGGCTTGTGGAAGCGCCGTCGCTCAACGGATAAAAGGTACCCCGGGGATAACAGGCTGATCTTCCCCAAGAGTCCATATCGACGGGATGGTTTGGCACCTCGATGTCGGCTCGTCGCATCCTGGGGCTGGAGTCGGTCCCAAGGGTTGGGCTGTTCGCCCATTAAAGCGGTACGCGAGCTGGGTTTAGAACGTCGTGAGACAGTTCGGTCCCTATCCGCTGCGCGCGTTGGAGTCTTGAGAAGGGCTGTCCCTAGTACGAGAGGACCGGGACGGACGGACCTCTGGTGTGCCAGTTGTTCTGCCAAGGGCATGGCTGGTTGGCTACGTTCGGGAGGGATAACCGCTGAAAGCATCTAAGCGGGAAGCCTGCTTCGAGATGAGGACTCCCACCCACTTGATGGGGTAAGGCTCCCAGTAGACGACTGGGTTGATA
>NZ_JBHSBB010000065.1:0-1296 GCF_042650325.1 Streptomyces polygonati
CGCGCAGGAGGGCCCACAGGACGCTGGCTCGCCGGCGGGCCAGAGCGATGACGGCCTGGACGTGTTTGCAGCCCTCGCCGCGTTTCTTGAGGTAGAAGTCCCGGTTGGGCCCTTCGCGGATGATGCTGGTCTGCGCGGACATGTAGAACACCCGGCGCAGGCGACGGCTGTAGCGCTTGGGCCGGTGAAGGTTGCCGGTACGGCGCCCGGAGTCGCGCGGGACCGGCACCAGCCCGGCCGCCGAGGCGAGATGGCCGGCATCGGCGTAGGCCGTCAGGTCGCCGGCGGCGACCACGAACTCGGCGCCGAGTATGGGGCCCATGCCCGGCAGGGACTCGATGATCTCCGCCTGCGGATGGGCGCGGAACGTCTCACGGATCTGCTGGTCGATCCGCTTCAGCCGGTCGTCCAGGGCCAGGATCTGCGCGGCCAGGTCGGCGACGATCTGCGCGGCGACGTCCTGTCCGGGCAGCGCGGTCTGCTGGGCCCGGGCCGCCTCCAGTGCGGTCGCGGCCACCGCGTCGGCGCCGCGCACACTGCGGTTGGCGAGCCAGGCCGTCAGGCGGGCCCGGCCGCGGCGCCGGATGGCGGCCGGGGTCTGGTACCCGGTCAGCAATACCAGTGCGCCTTTGTGGGACGAGTAGTCGAAAGCCCGCTCCAGGGCAGGGAAGACGCCGGTCAGCACGTCGCGGAGCCGGTTGATCATCCGTACCCGGTCGGCCGTCAGGTCGGAGCGGTGTGCGGTCAGCAGGGCGAGGTCGGCGGCGAGCTGCGCGGGCACGTCGATGACGGCGAAGTCGCGGCGGTGGCGGGCGGTCTCGGCGATGACGTAGGCGTCGCGGGCGTCCGTCTTGGCCTCGCCCCGGTATGCGCCGGACATGCGGTTGACCGTGCGGCCGGGCACGTAGACGGCCTGCTGGCCGTGGGAGGCGAGCAGGGCCAGCAGCAGCGCGGAGGCCGTGCCGGAGATGTCCACCGCCCAGGACACTTCATCGGCCAGGTCCAGGATCTCGCCCAGCGCGGTCAGGATCGCCGTCTCGTCGTTGTCGATCTTCTTCGACCACAGCGTCGCGCCGGCCTCATCGACCGCCGCTGCCCAGTGATGCACCTTGCCCGCGTCGATGCCGACCCATACCCGGGCCCGTCGCTCACTCACTTTGCCCCTCCTTGTTCCGAACAGCATGCCGTCGGCCCGAGGAACACCCCGCTGTCGTCTCCGTAATCAGCGACCGCACACAGCGCGCACATCTCAATCAGCAGCCAGGGCACCCCGGAGAACCGGGCAGCCACTCCTGG
>NZ_JBHSBB010000066.1:0-747 GCF_042650325.1 Streptomyces polygonati
ACTCGGCAAGTGCTGGGAAGAGCCGATCAAGGAACGGGCCCTGCTCGTCCTGGCCAACATCGACCCCGCGCTGTGCGCGCAGGTCGCCGCTGGACTGGGCCTGCCCGCTCCGTCGCCGACGGTTTCCCTCGCTGAGCCCGAGCCGAGCCCGGCGCTGTCGCAGCTCGGCGGTACCTGGCCGCTGGACGGCCGGATCGTCGGCATCGTCACCGCCGGCGACCAGGATCCGACCGGGGTCCGGTCCGTACGTCAGGCGGTGCTGGACGCGGGCATGGTCCCGCTGGTGATCGCCCCGACCGGCGGAAAGCTCGACCAGGACGGTGAGCCGATCGCTGTGCAGCGCACCTTCGCCACCGCCCGCTCCATCGAGTTCGACGCGATCCTGCTGGCCGGGGCACCGGCCCCGGGCGCTGACTCCTACGGTGCCCGCGACGCCAAGGTCGACGACGACACGGCAGTGGGGGCGGGCATCGACCCGCGGGTGCTGTTGATGATCAGCGAGGCATACCGGCATGGTAAGGCCCTGGGAGCCTGGGCCGGCGGGGCCGACGCACTGGAGGCGGCAGGCGTCGCCGCCGACGCTCCCGGCGTGGTGGCCGCCGACAGCGGCGAAACGGCGTTGGCGGCCATCAGCGAATTGCTGGCCCGCCACCGCGCCTGGGACCGCTTTACCCCGGCTGTCTGACCCCCGATCTGTCCCGAGGTCCGCCATCCGGAGCGGGGCGGCAGACCTCAGGACAGCCTCGG